>CACZCN010000009.1:0-83535 GCA_902779665.1 uncultured Prevotellaceae bacterium
ATTGCCGAAGGCGGCGTATTCCCTTCCGCCTATCACCACATGGAGGCATCGGCGCATGAACTCGGGGCGCGCATGGCGAATGATGGCGCGGCGAGGGTTGTCCTCCACATAGCGAATCATGGCGGAGAAATGCCGCATGTCAATGCCTCCTGTCTCATCACGCAAGCAGATGGTATCGTCATAGTTATCATCCCAGAGGGGCTGGCACGCCTCAGGGTGGGCGGCGTAGTATTCAGCGCGCTGGCGCTTGGAGAGGCGGTGGAGGTCAACGACCATATACGGCCTTTGGCAACAGGCAAAATCAGCCGCAAAGTCAGCCGTAGATGGCTGGCTCCCAATGCCATTAATTTCTCGCCATGCCTTTGTGCAGCCTATCTTGAAGCCACAAATCACCTCGCCAACGCTCCTGTCCATTGGCTCAAGCACCTCTATCACGCCATGGAAGTGATCGGGCATACAGACAGCCCCGTGCACCTTCACTTTCCTTCCATGCCTTGCCTGAAACTCGGGAATGAGATGCCAGCAATCCATCACCGCCTTCCCTATCTCGGAAAGCACTACCGCAGGGGCTTTGACATCATCATTCAGAGTGCCTAAGAGTGAGTGGTTATGCTCCCTGTTCCTCACCACGAGAGTGATGAGATACACGCCCGGAGCGTAGTAGTCATGCCCCGGATTATGCGGACGATATGAAGAGCCATAGCTTACCATGCGGAAATAAGTGATTGTGACGATTGCAAAAATACACAAAAAACTCGTAACCTCCAAATGTTTTGTATAGTTTTTTCAGGATAGATTTCCTTACCGCACAAAATTTCCGATACTTGCAAATATTACCATTGCTTTTTGCCTTTAACAAGAGAAAGCGTTATATGTTACATGTTATATGCGAAAAAAATATAACGCTTCAATCTTCCCACTTTCTTCTTTCTACTTTCTACTTTATTCTTTACTCTATACTCTTTATTCTTTATCCTATATAATAATTACGTGCGCGAATAATATATATAAGTAGATAATAAAAAATGTTATATGCCATATAACGTATAACATATAACACCTATTTTGTAATAGGCTGATTATGTGATAGTTAAAAGCACGCAAAGCGTTATATGTTATATGTTACATGTTATCTGAAAGTTATTTCTCATTTGCACCATTCACGACATTCGCGACAAACGCTTTCAACATTCGCGACAACTATTGCAGGCTTCAGAAAAATGTTGTAACTTTGCACTTGTCATTCGGGTGATAGGTGTTGGGTGTTAGGTGATGGCGGTCACTATACCTCCGTTCCACCTTCGCTTCAGGACCGTTTCAAGTCCGTTCCCCTACGACCCCCCTCCAACTCCCCCGAGGGGGAGGGATTGAAGATAGTACTGCAGGCTATTGAGCAAGCAATCAGGGAGCAATGACATTCAAACAAAAGGCTTCAAGCCTATGATTTATTAACTTCATTCATTATTAACACTTAAAACCCGCACTACCCCTTGGCGGTTATGGCTCTAATGCTATATAAAAATTCTCCCACTCGGGGGAGTTAGAGGGGGGCTTTTATGGGTAAACTAACAGGTATTATCAGTAAGATTTCAGGCTCAGCAGGAAATGTTACGTTCAAGCTGCGTAGTGGCGAAACCATCGTTTCAGAGAAGGTCACACAGGTTCGCAACCCTCGCACCAATGCGCAGATGCAGACTCGCACCAAGTGGGGCAACATCATCGCGATGTACAAGGGCATCCGTCCGCTCCTTAACTACGGTTTCGAGAACAAGCCGAAGACGCTGAGCGACTACAACATGTTCGTGAAGCTGAACATGCAGCGCACACCAATCTACCTCACCAAGCAGGCGGTTGCGGGCGGTGCTTGCGTAGCAACAGCGTATCAGATTTCACAGGGCTCGCTTCCTGCAATCGTGGTGACTGGCACAGGGCAGAGCGGCGTGACTGACATCCGTCTTGGCTCTCTCGACATCACAAGCAACACTACCGTGGCACAGTTCTCAACGAAGGTTGTGGAGAACAACGCAGACTACCGCTATGGCGATCAGATCTCGTTCTTCCTCGTCAAGCAGATGGTGAACGCGGAGACAGGCATCCCTTACTGCCAGTTCTCAGCAGCAAAGGTTATCCTCGATGCTGCCAACGAGGACAAGCTCGCTGACGTGACAGGCAGTTCACACGGCTTCGCTTCCGTCGATGGCAAACTCGGTCACTCAGGCAACGATGGCGATTGCGCCTACGCTTGGGTTCACACTCGCAAGTCTGACGGCAAGACACTCGTTTCTTCTCAGTCACTTCTCGCTGCAAACAGTCAGGAGGCAGAGTACAAGGGCGATGCTGCCTACAACCTCTCAAAGAGCTCTTACGGCTCAAGCGTAGAGTCATTCCTCGTTCCTGACGGCAACGCAACAGGCGCAACCGCAGGCGGTGATGGTGATGATGAGGAAGGGGGCGGCGGTGGTCTCTAAACCCCGACTTGCGTCGGGAGGGTGGAAAGTAAATGGGGAGAAAATTGAACCAGTAAATTAAGACCAGTAAATTAAGACCAGTAAATTAAGACCAGTAAATTACACGCGGCATCCGCCGCTGGGAAAATTGAAAGTTCAAGGAAATAATTTTCTGATTTTGGGGAGGCACGAACTGTCTGGAAGACAGTACTATGAGTAACCCCGTACATACGAGTGAAACGAGGATGTGCGGGGTATTACAACCCACATCCCTTCTACTGCCTGGAGGACAGTACATCGTGAGAGGTTATGCGTGAAAGCCAATCAGGTACAGCCTTCCAGGCTGTTAAGGATAGCGAGCATTATATCCGAGGGCATCCTCTCCTTCGTCAAGTATGCGCCTCGGTTACTCATCTTTCCAATTTAAACGCTTCTAACACCACCTCTGGCGGTGGAAATGACAACCCACCTTCCGGTGGCGGTGAGGGCGGAGGACTTTAACCCCGACTTGCGTCGGTGAGGGTGGAAAGTAAATGGGGAGTAAATTGAACCAGTAAATTAAGACCAGTAAATTTAAATTTTTAAAATTATTTTTCTGAGATTTCAATTTCCCCAGCGGCGGATGCCGCGTGTAATTTACTGACTATAATTTTCTTCTAATTTACTTTCCACCCCACCTTCTGCGTAAGCAGAAACTTATCCCTCAGCGCAAGCAGAATTTTATTAACCTTTAATTTACTTTCCCACCATTGGTTAGGGTACAAAAAAAAGCTCCATTGTCATCACGACATTGGAGCATTTTTTTTATGTTAACTCATAAAACCTTCTAAGAAGGAAGCTCTTCGCTTTTTAGTGTTATCCTAATGAGTCAAGCATGAATCTTTTTACCTAATAACTAAAACCTAAAAAAATCTATTATTCTGCTAACCTAAACAATTGCCTTTCTCATATCGCCATCGGAATGTTTCCGGGAGCGTACTCCCTTTTTCCTTATGACGAAGGAATCATTTCTGATTTCCAAACCTGCGCTTAGGGAATCATTTCTGATTTCCGAGTGCAAAGTTACGACAATTTTTCTGTGTGCGCAAACAATTTTTGCAAAATGATAGATTTCGGGGTGTTTTATTGATACATATCAAACGAATGTGTGCGCACACAATGGTTATTCTTCGATAAATACCTCGTCGATGGCCTTGCGTTTCTTTGGCGAGATGTCGCTTGCAGGATGTCCGAGAGGTATGATTACGGCAGGCTCTTCCTCCTCCGGCATATTGAAGAGTTCCTTGCAATGTGCAGGATGGAAATTGCATACCCAGCAAGTGCCGAGACCTAGTTCTGTGGCAGCGAGGCACAGATGCTCTACGGCGATGGAGATGTCGATGTTGCCGTGGCTCTTGCCGTCCTTGCGTACCCACTCCTGATCGTGGAGTACGGATGCGATGATATACATAGGAGCTGTGGCAAACCATTCCCTGTCGTAGCATTCGCGCAGCTTGCGCTTGCCTTCCTCGCTCTTGATGATACGGAAGCGCCACGGCTGCTTATTAACAGCAGATGGTGCAAGACGCACACATTCCTTTATATACTCCAGTTGCTCGTTGCTAACAGCCTCAGAGGTGTAATCTCGGCAGCTGTATCTGTTTTCAATGATCTTTGATAATTCCATAATTATTGTTTATTTAGTTTCTTGCACGGTGATTTCATCGATTTTGCAATCCCCTTTGTCATCTACGGTAAACGGAGCTGACAGGTCAGGCATGTCATCATAGGTAAGTGCAAGGCCTGTTGTGAATTTCACGCCTGGCACAAAGACCACTCTTGGCTCTTCGCCGCTGAGGTCGTAGTAAAGCTGCTCACCAATCCACAACGGTTTCTCATCGTCGAATCCGCCCATATCGGTAACTGTGTTGGTTACGGTTGTCAATACATGGTCTTCATCATAGAGAGTAACCTTTTCTCCATCAATAGTATATCCCATGCGCCTGAGCAGTTTTTTTTGCACATCATACGGATTGACCTCGGTCTTGATGTACGCCTTCCCGTCGTCTTGGAAGCGTATCTGATAGAGCCATTCCACACGAACGCCCGTTCCTGACATTGCGACGGCTGTAAGCCACAAATCGCCTGTCTTGGCATTATACCTTGCCTGTGGCTCACGAGAGTTGTGAATATTTAGGAAATTGGTTGTCACAGCACCTTTTGTCACCGTTATGCCAAAGCCCTCGGATGGTGTCTGGTCAATCTCACCAATAGAGAACACGGCAATCCCTGTGGTAGAATCGCTCATGATTTCTTGTGAATGGAACTTAACGGCATTGTCCATTGCCTTCTGCACATTGGCAGGGACTGAGTCAGGTTGCATAGGCTGCTCCAAGACACCAGCCATCGGCATTGTTGTGACACTTGTAATCGTACATCCTGCCATAATAAGGCAAATGGCAAGAAACGGGATGAATGCAGTAAAAATATTCTTTCTCATAATATATATATGTGGTTTGCAAAATTAAAAGCCGAAGACAAAATTACGGATTTTTTCCGTATTATGCGTATATTTTGCAAATTTTATTAGGCATTTGCAGTAAAAAATCTCTTCAAGAGTAGGAAAAAGCGGAAAAAACGCATTACAGGCAAACGCATTACAAGGGCATCGTTATTTCATGGACAAAAAAAGTCGAAAAGTTTTGGAATTATGAAAAGGCATTAGTAATTTTGCAGTCGGAAACCAGATTAATACATACGACTATGAGCAAAGACAACAACAATAGCCAACTGACGGATTACGAGAAATACTGTCAGATGATGGCACAGCAACAGGAAGAGGACATGGACGAACTGATTTCCGGTGACATGAGTGAAGAAGCACCGGAGGGAGTGTTCGTGAGGGGGCATTAGACCCTCTCAATCCCCCTGCATAGGGGGACTTTCATCGCGCTACAACCCTCCCCCTATGCATAGAGGTTAGGGGTTAGGGGTTAGAAGGTCAGCCTTGGTTAGAGGTTAGAAGGTTAGAGGTTAGAGATTAGACTTTAGACCTTAGACTTTAGACTTTAGACCTTAGCCTTTTAATATAAAAAGGAATGAATAACAAGAAAGACCCAATGGAATGGGAGGTGCTTGAAAGCGAGTACCTATATAAGAGACCGTGGCTAACGGCAAGACGTGAGCATGTGAAACTGCCTACGGGTGCGGAGATACAGGATTTCTATGTATTGGAATATCCTGAGTTCTGCAACGTTATCGCCATAACGAAGGAGGGTAAGTTCCTCATGGAGAGGCAGTATCGTCATGCACAGCATTTCACGGGAATTGAGATTCCAGCGGGATGCGTGGAGGAAGGCGAGGACCCGATGGAGGCTGCCAAGCGTGAGCTATACGAAGAGACTGGCTATGCAGGCGGTGAATGGAGTAAGCTGATGACCATTAGTCCGAATGCCGGAGCATGCACCAACTATAGCCATACGTATCTTGCCGTGGGCGTTGAGCCTGTATCTACACAGCATCTTGAGGAATCGGAGGACATTAAGATAGTGCTTCTCGACAAGGAGGAGGTCCTTCGTATGCTGAAGAATGACGAGTTCCATCAGGCAATGATGGCTGCGCCGCTGTGGAAGTATTTTGCGATGGAGAAATTGGGGAAATAACAAGTTTGCTTTCGCCTTCTAAAAAAACAAGACAAAACCAATTAAAACAGATAAAAACAATAGGTGGTGCAACTCCGTTGCTTGCCGCGAAAATACTTGGAAGGCAACAGATTTTCACCCAGACTTTGACTTGAGATTTTATCAAGATTTCTGAGCGAGGAACGAGCGAAACAAGGTTAAAATTTTCTTCCCACTATTTTCAGCTTAGATTTTTTCAAGATTTTCAGTGAGGATTTTAAAAATCTACTCAAAAATCAGGATGAAAAACTACACGAGAATATTTTAAGGAAAAAAAGCCTGTTTCAGTCGCAAGCTCCTTCAGAACGTCGAAGAGGTCGGCGGCCGAAAGGAAAGCCAAATCTATAAAAATCTTAGGAGAAAATCTAGAGAAAATCATTAAACAAAGATGTTTTCTTTTGTTTTCATTGGTTTTCATTGGTTTTTCTAAATGGCGAAAGCAACCAATCACTTAAATAGTTAATAGTTAATGAGAAAGATAGTTCTTGCATTTGATTCGTTCAAGGGCTGTATGACGGCAGAGGAGGCGTGTCATACGGCTGCGGAGGCAATTCATGAGGTTCTGCCACAGGCAGAGGTCGTGGAATGCCCATTGAGCGATGGTGGCGAGGGACTGGTGGACTGCGTGGAGAAGATGCTCAGCGTGAAGCGTGTGTATCTGAAAGCGCATGATCCGCTTATGAATATCATAGATGCAAGCTATGTAATCTCGAACGACGGCAAGACGGCATATATGGAAATGGCGGCTACAAGCGGTTTGACGCTCGTGCCTTATGAGAAGCGTAACCCGATGATTACCACGACATACGGAGTTGGCGACATGATTACGGATGCAGCAAGACGCGGTTGCAAGGAAATAGTGATGGGAATAGGCGGAAGTGCTACGTGCGACGGAGGCAGAGGTATGATACAATGCCTCAAGGACAATGGCTATGCCCTACCCTTTGCCAACACCTATCACCCAACATCTAACACCCAACTACCGCATATCACGGTGGCTTCTGACGTTACCAATCCTCTTTACGGAGAACTCGGAGCAGCGTATGTATTCGCACCACAGAAAGGAGCGACACCCGAGCAGGTGAAGATACTCGATGAAAGACTCAGGGAGTTTGCGAAGGAGACGGAGAATTCAGGACTTGCCACCTCGGATTTAGCATTGTACCCAGGGGCAGGAGCAGCCGGAGGACTCGGATATGGTCTTATGGCATACCTTAAAGCCGAACTAAAATCAGGAATAGAGATAATACTGAATATCAACGCATTCGATGATGCAATCAATAGTGCATCGCTGATTATAACAGGCGAAGGAAAATCGGATGTGCAAACTCTTATGGGCAAGGTTCCTCATGGTGTGCTGAAACATGGTAAGGAACACGATATTCCCGTATGGCTGATATCTGGCGGTATTGAAAACGAAGACTTGCTCGCCCGCCACTTTGCCGTGGTAAAGAGCATAAACGAAGGGGACGAGCGACCTCTTGCCACCCTAATGCAGCCTGACGTGGCGAAGGGAAATTTGAGAGAGACGGTGAAGAGTTTTTTAGAAAGTAAATCCCGCTTGCGCGGGGGATTTGGAAAGTAAATTGGGAGTAAATTGAACCAGTAAATTAGAATCAGTAAATTAAACGCGGCATCCGCCGCTGGGTAAATTACAGGAAAAAAATAATTTACTGAATATAATTTACTGATAATTTACTTTCTAAATCCACAGCTTGCTGTTGTAGAATTTGTTTTCTGTCCTCTCGCGTAAGCGAGGGCTTCTGTCTACTTATATTTTATAGGCATGACATTGAGACCTGGATTCTTCTTCAAGTATGCAGCTAATGGACTCTTTATCTTCTTCAGTCCCTTGGCAAGGCTGTTGGCATTGAGGCGTGCACCTTTCAAGCTGGTGTGGGTATGGTCATTATTGAAATAGGACATAGCACGAACCTTCAAGCCGCAATACTTGTCCAACCAGTCGGCGGTGATATTATGGATATCAACAAAATCCACATTCTGTTCCCTGGCAATCTCGCTACACCATTGAGGTATGTAGTCGTCATTGCGACGCTCAATATAAAATTTACCCTTCTTCTGCCTTATAGGATAGAACTTTCCATGCACATTTCCATCACCGTCATCCCACTCATTACGAGGGGTGAAAGACAAGATAACAGGTATTGCGCCCTTTTCCCTGCAGTCATCAATCATCTTACGGAGATACCAGCCAAATGAATATATCACCCTATACTTACCGGAACTTGCCATGCGATACACATTAGAAGTATCCTTGGAACAGGCAATCTCGCCACGTTCCCTCTGCTTATCTATAGGACCTATGTCATTATGTCCAAACTGTATCAGCACATAGTCACCGGGGCGCAGGACAGAATAGACCTCCTGCCACAAACCGTCAAGGTTATAGGTGCGAAGGGAACGCCCTGCACGGGCAGCATTGATGAAAGTACATTTTTTCTCGTCGAAGATGGTATAGCCCTGTGAGCCCCATCCCCACATACCGTCAGCTTCCCTGTCCTTGTTTTTTCCCGTGGAATCGCCACACAGGAACACACGAGGCTTCTGCTTCTTCTCCTCCTCAGACTTGGTTTTCGGAATCACATAGCCGTTAGCGTCGAAGTTATCAGGTTCCAAAGACATGAGCTTAGCTTCAATGGAATCAGTTCTGTGGAGCATGTTCTTGAGCAGATATGTCTTGAGTTTCTCAAGTCCGGCACGTTCAAACGCATCGTAGGAATCATCGAGTTTGAGATTCTCTATACCCTCTGCAGCAGACTCAGCATTGAGCAGGGCGCCATAGGCAGATGTGTGGATCTTGTCAAGATAGAAATGGTAATTGACTTTCCATTGGCTGAATTTCTCCAGTTTTGTGGCAGAGATATCATTCAAGTCAACGACAGGCGTTTTCAGTTCCTTACCCAACGCAAATATGGCAGGTGTGAAGGATGTGAGTTTACGCTGTATTCTGTTGGAGTCTTTCTCACGGTCATTTCGCGGTGTGAGGGTAAAGAGCACAGGAATACCGCCCTGTGCACGGGTTTCATTAACAAACCTCCGGATATATCCGCCAAATGTATATACAGTATCCTGACGATGTGTCACGGTGTTAAAGCACACTATGCTGTCATGAGCCAAACTCAACTTGCCGTCAGGACGATAGCTTGAGCGTGCCCTGATACTGTCAATAGGTCCGTTGTCGTTGTGTCCTAGTTCGAGGAACACGAAATCACCCTTCCTCACTCCGCTGAGAGTGCGTTTCCACAAAGACGGGTTCTTATAGAAAGTGCGCGGACTTGTGCCGCCAAGAGCATGATTCTCAACAGTTACCTTATCAGCATCATAAAATCTGTGTTCTACATATCCCCAGCCCAACTGTCCATTACTGCCGTTTCCTAGAGTACCGGTACGCATGGTGGAGTTGCCGACAAGGAATATCACCGGATTATTACCCTTACGGGTAGAACCAGGGACAGGTCGAGCCTCATTGGCAAGGTCAATTGAATCCTCTGTCACATCGTGTACGCCATTAATATCGCGCCAAATACCATCATTAGGATTAGTCTGTCCGAATGACGCAAGAGGCAGGAACATGAATAAAGCGCAATATACGATGTAAGATTTATAATTCTGCATTGCGTAGCTGTTAGTTCTTTTAAGTCTTTTTTGTTTAGGCGGAGTTTAGTGTAACAAAATTATTCCTTGTCGGATTATTCTTTCTTCACATACTGTCCTTTTCCAGAAGTAAACCATCCCCACGATATAGCGTTGGCAGGACAATGATGCAGACAGGCATAACATGTCATACATCTATTATTATGAAGCCATACAGGAGTTTTGTCAGCCTCCTGACATTCAATATCACCTACAGGACACAGTTTCTCACATTTTCCGCAGCCTACGCACTTCTTCTTATCCACAGAAAAATGCTTATCTGTAACGAGGTGATTATGGAAGAAACCGCCAAGGAAACCGCTGTACAGACTCGGGAAAGCGCCCTTGTCAAGATGCTCACCACCACGACTCTCACTTATCCATTCAGAGAATTTATCAAGTCGTATGGTTGCATTCCTTATTTTCTCTGCTTCTCGGAGATCCTTGTCAAGATACATGAAAGGGAGCCCGATATAGCTCTCTGGCATTATAATAGTATAAGAGGCATTGAGATGCATATGTACTTCCTTCAGATGTCCTTCAAGGAGTTTCATTGTCTCACCGGCACTATCACCACAGGAACAGAGAGCATAGGTATAGGTACTCTCGTGATAATTCTGCAACTTGACACGGGAAATGAACTCACGCACGATACTTGGCACACGCCAGCCATGCACAGGGAACACGAATCCTATCTTCTCACCTGCCTTGAGAGTAAACTCACAGGACACACCGTCACGCAGTACGTCCACGATAGAGACAAGTCTATCACAAGTCTTGTCAGCAAGCTTCTTTGCCGCCCATTTACTGTTGCCTGTTGATGAGAAATAGAATATCATAATATATTGGTTTTGGGTGGTGGGTGATGGGTGGTGGTGTATAGTATTTTCGCGAATATTACAAACCGCCAACACCTAACACCTATTCGCTTTCGTTGCCTTTTGTCTTTAGGATAATAGAAGTGGCACCTATAGTGAAGAGAGTGTCATTCTCTATAACCCTTCGTTCGCGGTCGCCTAGAATCTCATTGTCAACAAAAGTGCCTGTATAGCTCGGACCGTCGCGAAGCACGTATTTAAGATTGCCACGCTTGTCACGGCTAACGTTTATGATGCAGTGGTTCATATCAATCGAAGGATCGTTGGTCTCAATAGGCGTGTTGCATTTCGAGCCCTTCATATACCTGCCGATGATATTATCTCCCATTTTCAACGGGAGCACCTGCTTATAGTGAAACACGTTCTCTATCACGATGATAGCACCGCATCCCTCATCTGCTTCTTCTGCTGTAGGATTCTCTTCTTTCTGCTGTTTCCTGAGTTTCGACACGCCTATGCGTATGCCAAACTCTTTGCCACAAGAATCACACTGGAATACCAGTGACTGACCATCGGTGTATTTTGTTTCATCGAATGTGATATAGTTGTCACACTTGGGGCATCTTACTCTTTTCATGTGATTATTCTTTTTACTAATCCATTGTCTCCATCACCCAAGCATCCTTGAATTCTGATGACATTTCCCTGAGTTCATGAACTCCATTCATTGCCTCGCTCTCGGAAGAATACTTGCCACAGATAACCTTGCTGCCGTTGCTTGCACCAATGACTCTTGCATCCTTCACACCTTTTTTTATAAGTGATGAAACGTATCTCTCTGCATTATTCTTTGTGACACGGCTTGCAAGGACGACGACGAATGTTGGCTTGCTCTCAACCACTTGGCTTACAGTCCCAGAAGCCGTGTTATTAGCAGCATCGGCAACAACTTTGTTCTCTGCCTCTGTACGGTCAATACGAACCGCAGCACCGTTAATCACCTTTATGGCTCCAAGTTCCTCAGGAGTTGTTGTCTGAGCCTTAGGCATCACCTTTGTCAAAAGGCCTGTGTCAATAGAACCCTTCTGAAGTCCGTCGAAATAGTTATACCCGCCAAATGGAAGGATAGCAAATACTACTACAAGAAGCACTACGGCAACCGCCGCTATCTTCTTCAAGGTTGAGACCTTTATTGTTACGACATCATCCTCATAATCCTCATATTCACTCTCGACCTCCTGCTGTTCCTGCTGCAATTCAACAACAACGGTCTTCACAGGCTCTTCCTCAACAGGTTTCTGTGCCTCCGGAGCTGCCACCCCGACAGTAGGGATTGTCTCCTCCTGCTTTTCCGAGAGCTTACTGAGTTTGTTGCACTCAAATGACGAAAGAGCATACAACTCAGGAGTAAGAATACCAGCAGAACAAGGTTCAAACTCAAGATTACCCTCGTCGTTGGTCAAAATTACGCCAATATCAGGAAGCTCAAAGAAACCCTGATTGTTGATTAACTGACGCATCTCCGACACCTCTGCCTCTATACGTTTGATAGCATCAGGATAACTGATATCGTATGCCTCTACGTAAGAAAGGGCAAGGAGTGAATCGTTTATATGAAGTTTGGGATTGAATCCAAGGGTACGACTTGGTGGCAAGAACAGTCTCTCCTCCTCATCATATACGGCATCCACATGATGAGCCATGAACCCACCAAAGCCAGGAACAATGACGCAATCATTGTTTAGGAGGAGAATTTCGATATGTTTTGCCAGTTCTACCATTGGAGTTGCAAAGATAGAAATTTTTCCCGAAAAAAACAAATATTTGGGGAATAAAACCAAGAAATATTTTTTTCATGAAAAAAACTCGCAAAACATTTTTCCTTTCAGAATCTTTTTATTATATTTGCAGCCACAATATGAAAAAAATACAAACTTTTATTATAGGAATTTCCGTCATAGCCTTTATGGCAAGCTGTGGAAACACTCCAGAGAAAAACAACACTCCTGCCGAAGACCTTGAGGCGAAGAAAACTATACAGGGCATTTGGGTAGATGAACTGGAAGGAGATTGTGTCTTTAGGGCAAAAGGAGACACCATCTACTATACCGATTCTCTCAGTGAGCCTGTGAAGTTCCATATCTGCGCTGACACTCTTTACCTTGAAAGTTCACACCCAGCCAAGTATCACCTCAACAAGCTCTCCGACCATGTGCTTCGCTTCGTAAACAACGATGGCGATGAGGTTGCACTTGTCAAGTCGGATGACAAGAACCTTTTGAATCTGTTTGAGAAGATAAAGAAGTCAATAGACCATATCAATCAGGGAGAGCTTATCAAGCGTGACTCTGTAATGTCAGTTGGCAACAAGCGTTTCCACGCATACGTTCAGGTGAACCCTACAACATATAAGGTATATCATCCTACAGTCAATGATGATGGCGTATCGGTAGATCACGCCTATTTTGACAACATCGTACACATAGCCCTGTACGACGGTGCAAGGAAGATAATAAACCGCGACTATCGCAAGAAGGATTTTTCAGCATTCGTTCCAAAGGAATACATAGACCATTGTATCCTTTCTGATATTGTCATAGAGAAGGCTACCGCTGACGAGGTTACATTTGTTGCCATTCTCAGCACCCCCGACACCTATACATCATATCAGATAAACATCGTGGTGAACAACACCGACGGCACGGTTAAAATGAGTGTATAGCGTGCATAAGGTATATAACCATAAGGAAATTGCAGCAAGGATAAAGACGATGATTTGTGACAATCATCTTTTTCGTGACATACACCTGTCACGAGAAACCCTTGCCAAAGAATTGGAGATATCCCCAGCAAGGGTATCTACTATTTTTCTGGAAGAAATCGGCACGTCATTCTATGACTTCGTAAACAGGCAGCGCACCTACTATGCACGCCGCTTGCTTAAATCTGCTGTTCACAAGAATGACACTCTTGAGGATATTGCCTTACAGTCAGGTTTCAACAACCGCATGACTATGCACAGAATGTACCTCAAGGTTTATGGAATAACTCCGGGAGAGGAAAGAAAAACAACAAAGAATAAAGACAAGAAACAATAACGTCCCTATAGAAGAGTGTGGAGTTCATTGCTCCATGCTCTTTTTGTTTTCGCTTTACCTCCGCTCTGATTCCGCTCTTCCTCCGTTACTACTCCATCGCTTGTCCATCGATACTCCATCGAAACTATGGACCATCTATGGAGTATCTATGGAGTATCTATGGAGTATCTATGGAGTATGTATGGAGTATCTTAGGAGGAATAACGGGAAAATAGAGAAAAGAAAACTCCCACACAACCAAGGAATTTTCTCGGTAGTGTGGGAATGAGAAGAAGCGCATACAATGGTTTCAATATTCAAAAATATGTTTATTGTGCTTATTTCCTGTTGAAAGATGATGGTTGTTTACAAACAACTCAAATCCATATCTATGTGGTCCGTTACGAAGGGAACTTGTTTGTCTATAAAGAACTATTGAAGATGGTATTGAGTCACACATTTGCTGAGTATCAAAAAAAGATATGTTCTCAAAGAAATAATCTCTGTCATTAAAATCAGGCACAACACCATAAGATAATGTTGGTTCAAAATCAATGCTATCTATGTTTAATGTTATGTCTTTATTGTTTTCTGAAATAGTAATACTGTTATCCCAATTGAATCTTATGTTAATAGTAAATGTTCCTCCATCATTGTTATAACATGGTATATCATCGAATGAAACACCTTTGTAAACATAACTATAATGATTGTAAGCGACTAATCGATCAACAAACACCCCAACTTTATCATCAGGTGTCACATCCTCTCTAAAAACATGAATTTGCTCAAGTTTTGAGAATGGAATAGTAATGTATGTTACAACACCTACTATTAAAATGCCCAATATTACTAATGATATTTTATGTTTTGTCTTCATTTTGTCTAATTCGATTTTGTTTGCAAAAATAATCAAAATCCCTGATAAAGCCAAGGAAACATGAAAAATTTTGGTAGTGTCATTTTTTTTTCTTAATTTTGCTCCTCGAAACAAACATAAAAAATGAACAACAACTTTCAATATCAAGGCGAGCGTTTCGCCGACATACAGATGCTCAGATACCAGTTACCTGGTTTCGAGGCATTGTCGTTAAATCAGAAACTGTACATATATTATCTCTCAGAGGCAACGCTTTGGGGAAGGGATATCACTTTCGACCAGTTCGGCAAGTATAACCTGCTTATCCGCAGCACTCTTGAGAAAGTTTATACCACTCATAAGAATGAACTTACAGGCACTCCAGAGTTCGACAAGCTCACGGAGTATCTGAAGCGTGTTTGGTTCTCTAACGGCATCTATCATCATTATGGTTGCGAGAAGTTCAAACCTGAATTTTCGCAGTCTTTCTTTGAGGATATTGCCCGTAAAACTCTCGGAGAAGATGCAGAAGAAATACTAAAGCAAATCACTCCTATCATCTTCAATCCGAATATCTTACCTAAACGAGTAAACAAGGCTGACAACGAAGACCTTATCAAGACCTCTGCCTGCAACTACTACGAGAACGTATCGCAACAGGAAGTGGAGGATTACTACTCCGCCCTATCCGACAAGAACGATCCTGAGCCTCCTTCATACGGTCTTAACTCAACGCTTATAAAGGATGTTGACGGTTCACTTCATGAGGAAATTTGGCGCATTGGCGGAAAGTATTCTGACATCATCGAGCATATTGTTGAGAATCTCGAAAAGGCTTCCGAATATGCAGAGAACGACCAGCAACGCAAGATTATCTCTCTGCTCATAGAATACTACAAGACAGGCGACCTCCACATCTTCGACCGCTATTCCATTGAGTGGCTGAAGGAACTTGAAGGTAATATCGACTTCATCAACGGATTCATAGAGGTGTATGGCGACCCTCTCGGCATCAAGGCTTCATGGGAAGGAATCGTGGAATACAAGGACTTGGAGGCTTGTCATCGTACTCAGACAATCTGCCAGAACGCACAGTGGTTCGAAGACCATTCTCCTGTTGATCCACGTTTCCGCAAGAAGGTGGTAAAGGGCGTGACAGCCAACGTTATCTGTGCGGCCATGCTCGGAGGAGATGAATATCCATCTACAGCAATAGGCATAAACCTGCCAAATGCAGATTGGATTCGTGCTCAGTATGGTTCAAAGAGCATTACTATAAGCAACATCACCCATGCCTACAACGAGGCAGGAAAGGGAAACGGCTTTCTTGATGAGTTTGCGATAGACAAGGATGCGGTGGCTATGGTACGTAAATACGGAGATCGTTGCGACGATCTACATACAGACCTTCACGAATGTCTCGGCCATGGAAGTGGCCAACTTCTTCCTGACACAGATCCAAACGCTTTGAAGAATTACAGCAGCACTATAGAGGAAGCTCGCGCAGATCTTTTCGGTCTTTATTACATAGCAGATACGAAGCTTGTAGAGCTTAATCTTCTTGATGATGACGAGGCATACAAGTCGCAGTATTACACATACTTGATGAACGGTCTCCTAACACAAAGCGTCCGTATCAAACTCGGCGATAACATAGAGGAGGCGCACATGCGTAACCGTGCGTTGATAGCCAACTGGACTTACGCTCACGCCAATGGTGCGATGGAACTGACAAAGCGCACAGAAGGCAATACGACAAAGACATATCTCAAAATCAATGACTATTCACGTCTTCGTGAACTCTTCGCCACTCTCCTAGCCGAAATCCAACGTATAAAGAGCGAGGGCGACCTTGAAGCTGCAAGAAATATAGTGGAGACCTACGGAGTGAAGTTGAACCCAGAACTCCATAAGGAGATTCTTGACCGCTATGAGCATCTGAACATAGCTCCATACAAGGGATTCCTCAATCCTCGTCTCACTCTCGTTAAGGACGGCGATACAATCAAAGATGTCACTGTTTCATACGACGAGGCACTTGATGAGCAGATGCTGAGATATAGCGAAGAGTATAGTGTATAGTGTAAAGAGTAAAGTTGAAAGAAAAATGACAACAGAAGAAAAACTCAAGCATATAAAGCAGTCTTTCCGACTTCTGATGAATGGCGTGACTGCACAGTCTTTGCGAGACAAAGGACTTGAATACCACCTTAACTGGGGTGCTAACCTATTGCATCTCAAGGAGATGGCAGAACCTTACGGAAAGGACTTCGATCTTGCCATAGCACTATGGAAAGAGGATATACGTGAATGTAAGATCCTTGCAACTCTCATCATGCCCGCAGAGAAGTTTGAAAGCGACCTCGCAACCCTGTGGATAGAACAGGTACGCTCACAGGAGATTGCCGAACTGCTCGTCATGAACCTTCTGCAACACGTAAACTATGCAAGTGACATGGCTTTCCAGTTGCTTGCAGAACAGGCTACCCTACCCCGACTTATCGGTCTCAACATCCTCGCCCGTCTTTTCTCACGCAATATGTCACCAAACGAGCGCGATATCAACGAGTTTATAGATCAGGCAATAACAGCTCTCAAGGACGAATCCCTGTCACTTCGACACGCAGCCCTAAACAGCATCCAACGCTTCGCTACATTGGGTGAAATGCACGAAACAATAGCAAGAGGTGCACTAAAACCGCTCGAAATGGACTATCTCGTGTAACTTTTCGCAGAAAATTGCTTGATTATAAAAAAAAATCATTACTTTTGCACCTTATTATATAAAAGCAAAAGTAAAACTAAAAATAGAATAACAACAATAAAATACAAAAATGCTAACACTGAAACTTATAACTGAAGAGACCGAGCGCGTTATTGCGGGTCTTGAGAAGAAGAATTTCAAGGGTGCTCGTGAGGCTATCGACAACGTAATCGCCATTGACAAGAAGCGTCGTGAGGCTCAGCAGAAGATGGACAGTCTTCTTGCAGAGCAGAAAAAGGCTGCCGGCAACATCGGACGTCTTATGAAGGAAGGCAAGAAGGACGAGGCCGAAGAGGCTAAGAAGACCGTTACAGCCCTCAAGGATGAGTCAAAGGTGATGCAGGACGAGATGGAGGCTGCCGAGAAGGAGCTCACCACCCTACTCTGCCAGATTCCAAACATCCCTTACGACGAGGTACCTGAAGGCAACTGTGCCGAGGACAACTGGGTTGTAAAGTCAAACCTCAAGGAGTGTGTCATCGGTAAGGATACCGTAGGCAATTGGGATGCAAATCCTGTTGTTGAGACAGCCAAGCTTCCTCACTGGGAACTTGCGAAGAAATACAACCTCATCGACTTCGACCTCGGTGTTAAGATTACAGGTGCAGGTTTCCCTGTATATATAGGTCTCGGTGCTCGTTTACAGCGCGCCCTCATCAACTTCTTCCTCGACGAAGCTCGTGCCTCTGGTTATACAGAGATCATGCCTCCAACGGTAGTTAACGCTGCTTCAGGCTACGGCACAGGTCAGCTTCCTGACAAGGAAGGTCAGATGTATCACTGCGAGATTGACGATCTCTACCTTATCCCAACAGCAGAGGTTCCAGTAACAAACATCTATCGTGATGTAATCCTCGACGAGAAGGATCTCCCTATCAAGAACTGCGCATACACACAGTGTTTCCGTCGCGAGGCAGGTTCTTACGGTAAGGATGTACGTGGTCTTAACCGTCTGCATGAGTTCTCTAAGATTGAGATCGTGCGCATTGACAAGCCAGAGCATAGTGCAGAGTCACACAAGGAGATGCTTGCACACGTTGAGGGACTTCTCAAGAAACTTGAGCTCCCATATCGCATCCTCCGTCTCTGTGGTGGTGATGCTTCATTCACATCTGCTATATGCTACGATTTCGAGGTATATTCAGAGGCTCAGAAGCGTTGGCTTGAGGTTTCATCTGTTTCAAACTTCGATACATATCAGGCAAACCGTCTGAAGTGCCGTTACCGTAATGCCGAGACAAAGAAGACAGAGCTTTGCCACACTCTCAATGGTTCAGCTCTCGCTCTCCCACGTATCGTTGCCTCTATTCTTGAGAACTTCCAGACAGAGGACGGCATTCGCGTGCCAAAGGTACTCGTTCCTTATATGGGATGTGAGATAATTAAGTAAATAATAAAGGTTAGAGGTTAGTGGTTCGAGTTCAATGTTTGGCTCTTCCATTAACCTCTATCCAACAATTTCTAAACGCCAATAACTATTAAATAACCTATACAAAAACTTATGGCTTTCAAAATCGTATCAAAGAAACAATTCTCCGAGAAGGTATTCTGCATGGAGATTGAGGCTCCGCTGATTGCCAAGAGCCGCAAGCCTGGCAACTTCGTCATCGTGCGTGTTGACAAGCACTCAGAGCGTATGCCTCTCACCATTGCCGATGCTGATATCCAGCGTGGCACCATCACCCTTGTAATTCAGGAGGTGGGTATGTCATCAACAAAACTATGTCGCAAGGAGGCTGGTGACACCATCGAAGACCTCGTTGGTCCTCTCGGAAATCCTACACATATAGAGAATTTCGGTACTGTAATCTGCGCATGCGGTGGACTTGGCGCTGCTCCTATGCTGCCAATCATCCGCGGCCTTAAGGCTGCCGGAAACCGTGTGCTCTCAGTTATCGCTGGGCGTACAGCCGAACTCGTTATCATGGAAGATGAGATTCGTGAGTCTTCTGATGAGGTTATCATCATGACCGACGACGGCTCAAAGGGCGAGAAGGGCGTTGTGACAGTTGGTATCGAGAAATTCTGCCAGCAGGAGCATATCGACAAGGCATTTGCCATTGGTCCTCCTATCATGATGAAGTTCTCATGCCTCATGACACAGAAATACGGTATCTCTACTGATGTCAGCCTCAATACCATCATGGTTGACGGTACCGGTATGTGCGGTGCTTGTCGTCTCACAATCGGTGGAAAGACCAAGTTCGTCTGCATCGACGGTCCTGAGTTCGACGGAGCACTCGTTGACTGGGATGAGATGTTCAAGCGCATGGGCACTTTCAAGCGTGCAGAGCTTGAAGAGATGGAGCATATTGATGAACACATCTACGAGGACGTGATGAACGGTATCAAGGAAACTACTGATGTAGTGATGGACAACGATCCAACAAACGATCCTATCGAGGTGCTTACTGACCGCAATGCCCCTTGGCGTGAAGAGCTCCGTAAGAGTATGAAGCCAAAGGAGCGCACGGCTATTGAGCGTGTTAAGATGCCCGAGCTTGATCCTGTATATCGTGCAACAACACGTCTTGAGGAAGTGAACAAGGGTTTGACAAAGGAAATGGCGCTCACAGAGGCTAAGCGTTGTCTTGACTGCGCTAAGCCATCATGTGTAGAGGGCTGTCCTGTAAATATCAATATTCCTTCATTCATCAAGAATATCGAGCGCGGACAATTCCTTGCCGCAGCCAAGGTACTTAAGAACACCTCTGCCCTACCTGCAGTATGCGGTCGCGTATGTCCACAGGAGAAGCAGTGCGAGTCTAAGTGTATCCATCTCAAGATGAACGAGCCTGCTGTTGCTATCGGCTATCTCGAGCGTTTCGCAGCCGACTACGAGCGCCAAAGCGGTAACATTTCTCTCCCTGATATCGCACCTTCAAACGGTATCAAGGTTGCAGTTGTTGGTTCTGGTCCTGCTGGACTTTCTTTTGCTGGCGATATGATTAAGAAGGGCTACGATGTATATGTATTCGAGGCACTTCACGAGATTGGAGGTGTGCTAAAGTACGGTATTCCTGAGTTCCGTCTTCCAAATGCCATAGTTGACGTTGAGATAGAGAATCTCCGCAAGATGGGTGTTCATTTCCTTACTGATGTCATCGTGGGTAAGTCTATCTCTGTTGACGAACTCGAGGCACAAGGCTTCAAGGGTATCTTCGTAGCTTCCGGAGCAGGTCTGCCAAACTTCATGAACATCCCAGGCGAGAACCTCATCAACATAATGTCATCCAACGAGTATCTCACACGTGTGAACCTCATGGATGCAGCCAACCCAAAGACCGATACACCTATCAACCTCGGTAAGAACGTACTCGTTGTAGGTGGTGGTAATACCGCTATGGACTCTTGCCGCACGGCAAAACGTCTCGGTGCAAAGGTCACCCTTGTATATCGTCGTTCTGATGCCGAGCTCCCAGCACGTGCCGAGGAGGTTAAGCATGCAAAGGAAGAGGGTATCGAATTCAAGACACTCCACAACCCTGTTGAGTATCTCGCAGACGAGAACGGTGCTGTTAAGCAGGCTGTACTTGCTGTTATGGAGCTTGGCGAGCCTGATGAGTCTGGACGTCGTTCTCCTGTTGATACAGGTAAGCGCATCACCATCGACGTTGATCAGGTAGTAGTGGCAGTAGGTGTAAGTCCTAACCCACTCGTACCAAAGTCAATCGAAGGTCTAGAACTTGGTCGCAAGAACACCATCGCTGTAAGCGAAACCATGCAGTCATCACGCTCTAACATCTACGCAGGTGGTGACATCGTACGTGGTGGTGCAACCGTAATCCTCGCAATGGGTGACGGTCGTCGCGCTGCAGCAAATATGCATGAGCAACTTTCTAAATAATGAACTCAATTTACACAATCTTACTGCTCGTACTAAGCAATATCTTCATGACATTTGCTTGGTACGGGCATCTTAAATTACAGCAGACTGGCATATCATCAAACTGGCCATTGATAGCCACCATCGCTTTCTCATGGGGAATAGCATTCTTTGAGTACTGCTGTCAGGTACCTGCAAACCGCATAGGATTCATCGAGAATGGCGGTCCTTTCAACCTTGTGCAATTAAAAGTGATACAGGAAGTTATAAGTCTGATTGTATTCACGGTAATAGCCCAATGCATGTTTACTGGCCAGTCATTACATTGGAATCACCTCGTTGCATTCCTCTGCCTCATTGCCGCAGTTTACTTCGTGTTCATGAAGTAAAAAATTGTCTATTTCCCAAAACGTGATGAAAGGAATGAAAGTCATAGAGACAGAAAAGAAATGAGTGCCATATTACATAAGAAGACCTTTCGTGAACTAACTACCGACGAACTATACGAACTTCTCAGGGTGCGTAGTGAGACTTTTGTGTTAGGTCAGAACTGCGTATATCAGGATCTGGATAATGATGACAAAACTGCTATACATCTATGGCTAAGCGTCGATGACAGATTGGTAGCAATGGCTCGTCTATGCCCTGCGGGAACTCATCTTCCAGAAATCTCCATAGGAAGAGTCATAGCAACCGAGCGTGGCAAGGGTTATGGCAAGCAAATAATGATTCATGCCATTAACGCAGCAGTAGAGATTCTCAATGCAACTCGCATAGATATTCAGGCTCAGGAATATGCCAAGGGCTTCTATGAAAATGTAGGCTTCAAGCAAACATCCGACACTTACATACTCGAAAATATCCCCCATATCAACATGACATGGCTAAAGAAATAGACACGTTCTTCCACGAAGTTCATTCATGTACGGAGTTGATGGAACTTATCTCCGAGATAGGATTCCTTCCCCTACTCGATAGCGGCATACAGGGTTATGCTGCTGAGGATATCGTTGACGAAGACTGCCGCTACGTCACTTTCCCTGACGGTGGATGGGAATGGCTTCTGTGGAAATGGAAAGGTCAGATAGTTACCGAGTTGCCGTGTATATACGGTAAGTTTTTCAACAAGAAGGCTGGATTCATAAGCAAAGAATGGTGGGCTGATTTCTGTAACTATCGTCGCAGCAAGTATGCCCGTCCTGATGAAGATTCCATAGAGGGCGCTATCATCGAGACATTGATGATGAATGGAAGTATGATAACACGGGAACTTCGTGCTGCTTGCGGATTCAACGGCAAGGGAATGCGAAGTAAGTTTGACGGCTATCTCACCCGACTTGAAATGGCAACCTACATCGTGACTGAGGATTTCGTATATCCACGCGACAAGCACAATAGGGAATACGGATGGGGATGGTCGTTGCTTAATACTCCCGAAAGCCTATACGGAAAGGATTCATGTCATTGTTCAAGAACACCCGAAGAATCATATCAGAGAATCTTTGAGCATATTCAGTCAATTCTCCCTAAAGCCACCGACAAGCAGATTGCCAAACTTATTGGGTGATTATAGCACTTAGCTAAGGATATGATAAGGCAGAAGGAATATAAGTTGCGAACCAATCCTGGCACTCATTACGTATGGGTGGCAGGCAGTTGCGACTATTCACACGAGGAACGATGCAGCGGAGGTGCGTATCTCATGCAACTGAACGACAAGACGATAGAGAGCTATGCCATCTCTGATGATCACACCACGGAGTTCCGCATGATTCTTTCGGCCATGATTCATGCCATGCAAGTATTGCCTGCAGATTCCGACATAGTGTTTCTTACCAACGTGTCGTATATTCAGCAAAACTGGGACAGGCATCCAACCGACAAATCAGCCAATGCCGACCTTATTAGCGAGTGTTTGTCAGAAAAGGAAAGGCATAATTCCGTCATAGTAAAACTCGTTCCATTCCACAAGTATCACTTGTTACCCAAGGCACACGAGTTGGCTCATGAAGCTATGATAAAACACAGAAATAAATTATAGAGGGAAACATTTTCCTTATGGTTCGACTAAAATAAACGCCAGAATACAATTTCCTTCTTCCTCCTTTCATCCTCCCTTGTTCCTCCGCTCTTCCTCCGTTGATCCTATACATGAAAGGAGGAAAAGCGATTTAGAAGCGAATTTGAAACGGAGCTACAACGGAGGCATAAAAGAAACACTCTGACATTAACGAATAAAGGCTCGCAAACGCGAGCCTTTTTTCTATATGTCTGAAAGGAACTACAGTTTCAATTCCTTTATAATGCTTGAAATCTTCTGTAATGTTGTCACACGTGTTGGAACGAGTGGCAGACGGAGCTGATTCTTGATGAAGCCCATTTCGGTGAGAAGTGCCTTAACACCGGCAGGGTTACCGTCAACAAAGAGAAGTGAATAGAGGTCGGTAAATTTATGGTGTATCTTCTGCGCTGCCTCAAACTCGCCATTGAACTCAAGACGAATCATACGAGAGAACTCCTTTGGAAGTGCATTACCGATAACTGAGATTACACCAACAGCACCACAGGCAATCATTGGGAAGGTGAGAGCATCGTCACCGCTGATAACCTCGAAATCATTTGGCTTGTACTTGATGATCTCGTCAACCTGCTCAAGTGAACCGGAAGCCTCCTTGATTGCAACAATGTTCTTGCAGTCTCTTGCAAGACGACAAGTTGTCTCAGCCTTGAGGTTGATACCTGTACGGCCAGGAACATTATATAGTACCACAGGAAGCTCAGTTGCAGCAGCAATAGCCTTAAAATGCTGATAGAGCCCTTCTTGAGAAGGCTTGTTGTAGTAAGGACAAACAGACAATACTCCGTCAATACCTGAGAAATCGCCACTCTTGAGTTCCTCAACAACAGCAGCAGTATTGTTGCCTCCACAGCCCATAAGGATAGGCACACGACCAGCCACCTGTCTTACGATAGCACTCTTTATCTGTGCCTTCTCTGCGAGGGTAAGACATGGGGTCTCACCTGTAGTTGCAAGGATACAGAAGAAATCGGCACCGTTATCCAACTGATAGTCGATAAGGCGAGAAAGAGACTCGTAATCAACGGCTCCATCTTCAGTGAAAGGTGTTATTAGTGCGATACCAAGACCGCGGAAGATATTATTCATATTGTTTGATTTTCTTACCTAAATTACAATTTGGATGCAAAGTTAGCATTTTTTCTTTATATTCGTGCATAAAACACTAACTATTTTTGCATTCGTAACATTTTTCTACTTTTCCACTTTACCCTTTCCACTTTACCTATTCTACTTATACAAGCTTCCCAACCATAGGAAGACAAGTCCGAGAAGAACAAGGAAAAGATCCAAGAACTTAGATTTCAGATTCTTCTCATGGAACATCACAGCACCAAAGAGGAAACTGACTATTACACTTGCCCTTCGTACCATACTGACGATGGAAATCATTGCCCCATCAATGCTTAGTGCATAAAAATACACGAAATCGGCAACCGACAGGAATACGCTAACAAGGATGATTGACCAAGACCAATGGAAAGGTGTCGTTTTCTTGTGGGTTGGCCACCACAGAATCATCACCATAGCACCCATGATAAAGCATTGGTAGATATTGTACCATGACTGTACGTCCATCTTATTTAACCCTACTCCACCATTTGAAACAGGTGCCATGAGATATTTGTCGTAAAGTCCGCTTACAGCACCGAATATGGCAGCTCCAACGATAGCGAATATCCACTTATTATGCTTGAAATCAATGCCTTCCTTCTTACTTGTACGGCTCAGCATTATATAGCTGACAATAGCCAAAGCAACACCAATCCATTGATACACATTCAGACGTTCTCCGAATATGAGCAATGCACCAACAAGCACGAGAATAGGACGTGACGCATTAATAGGACCGTAGATTGTGAGCGGGATATGCTTCATTCCGAAATATGCGAGAAGCCAAGAGGCTAGTACGATGAGACTCTTCATCAGAATGTACTTATGTACCTCCCACCCTACTACGGGTACATAGAACATACTGCCGTCGAGACATGTTCCGTAGGCACTCAGGAGAATGAAAGGAAGGAATATCAGCGAACAGAAGAATGTGTTGAGGAAAAGTACCGGAAGCACCGCATTACCGTTAAGTGCCTGTTTCTTGAATACATCATAGAATCCGAGCAATGCTGCGGATGTGAAAGCTAATAATAACCAAACCATGCTTTCTAATCAATAATTTATTTGTTATCCTAATATTTTATGTCAACGAGGAAAAGTGCATTCCCAGGCATACTCTCGCCTGCCTGAGTGCGTTTCTTCCCCTCTATAACGAGACGGAACTCGTCTATTGTCATCCTTTTACGACCAACTTCAACAAGCGTACCAACAATGGCTCTGACCATGTTTCTCAAGAATCGGTTTGCACTTATAACGAACACCCAACAGCCATCCCCCAAGTCTTTCCATTTTGCTTCTGTAACCTTACAGAGAGTGGTCTTTACATCTGTATGAGATTTGCAGAAACAAGCAAAATCCTCATATTCAAGCAAAACTTTAGCCGCATCGTTCATCTTATTGAAATCCAAGTCGAAATGACATTCATACGAATAGTGTCGTTTGAACGGATTCTTATTGGTATGAACAAAGTAATTATAAGTTCTGAGAGTAGCCGAGAATCGGGCGTGAAGTTCGTCGTCAACCTGCTCTATTTTGTAAATTGAGATATCCGGCGGAAGCATACGATTCACCTTGTAGGCAAGCTGTTCGCAATCCAATTTCCCTTCCTTGAGAAAGCCATCAGGCAACGATATTTCCTGAACATCAAAATGAGCTACCATCATACTTGCGTGAACACCCGCATCCGTCCTTCCTGCACCAACGATATCCGTCGGGATTCGAAGAATAGTGCTAAGGCAACGCTCAATCTCGCCTTCCACGGAAATACCGTTTGGTTGGATTTGCCACCCGTGAAATCGGGTTCCATCGTATGATAAATAAACAAAATACCTCATTTGGCCTGCAAAATTACAAAAAAAACGCAAAACTTTTTCAAAAGTCACCATTTTTTTGTACCTTTGCACGTCAATTTATGACTTTTCGCAATTATGGCGAATACAAAGTAAAGAATACAATAAAAACAAACATAGAAAATATCAAATGAACATTTCTTACAAATGGCTTAAGGAATATGTCGATTTCGACCTTTCTGCAGAGGAAGTGGCAGCAGCCCTTACAAGCACAGGTCTTGAGGTTGACTCCCTTGAGGAGGTTCAGGCAATCAAAGGTGGATTGCAGGGACTTTATGTAGGTGAGGTCCTCACTTGCGAACCTCACCCAGATTCTGACCACATGCATGTCACAACCGTTGACCTCGGTAAGGGCGAACCTTCACAGATTGTCTGCGGCGCTCCTAATGTAGCAGCCGGACAGAAGGTCATCGTTGCAGACCTCGGTTGCAAGCTCTACGACGGCGACAAGGAATTTGTCATAAAGAAGTCTAAGCTTCGCGGTGTTGAGAGCAATGGTATGATTTGCGCAGAGGACGAAATCGGCGTTGGTAAAAGCCATGACGGTATCATCGTTCTTCCTGCAGACGCAAAGGTCGGAACACCAGCAGCAGAATACTACAACCTTCAGAGCGACTGGCTCATTGAGGTTGACATCACAGCAAACCGTGCCGATGCCCTTTCTCACTATGGTGTAGCACGCGATTTGTATGCATGGCTCAAGCGTAACGGCTATCAGACAAGTCTCCATCATCCAAATTGCGACGAGTTCAAAGTTGACAACGAGTCTCTTCCTATCGAGGTTGAGATACAGAATACAGAAGCCTGCAAGCGTTATGCCTGCGTAAGCATAACTGGCTGTGAGGTCAAGGAGTCGCCAGAGTGGCTCAAGGAAAAGCTCACAGTAATCGGTCTTCGTCCTATCAACAACATCGTTGATATCACCAACTACATAATGATGGCTTACGGCCAGCCTCTCCATTGCTTCGATGCAGACATGGTGAAGGGCAACAAGATCATTGTCAAGGACAAGAATGCAGGTCTTCCATTCGTTACCCTCGATGGCGTTGAGCACATTCTCGGTGAGCACGACCTTGCCATCTGCAACGCAGAAGAACCAATGTGTATTGCCGGTGTATTCGGTGGTAAGGGTTCCGGTACATACGAGACAACAAAGAATGTGGTTCTTGAGTCTGCCTACTTCCACCCAACATGGATTCGTAAGTCAGCTCGCCGTCACGGTCTCTCTACTGATGCAAGTTTCCGTTTCGAGCGTGGCATTGATCCAAACGGCACAATCTACGCACTCAAGCAGGCTGCTATACTCTGTCAGCAACTGGCAGGAGGCAAGGTAAGCATGCAGATTCGCGACGAGTACCCTACCCCAATCGCTAACCCACAGATTCGTCTTGACTACTCATACGTTAACAACCTTATCGGTAAGGAGATTGGCAACGACATGATTAAGTCAATCCTCACTTCTCTCGAAATCGAGATCAACAAGGAGGATGCAGAGGGACTTGACATCACCGTTCCTGCTTTCCGCGTTGACGTGCAGCGTCCATGTGATGTTGTAGAGGATATTCTTCGTATCTACGGCTATAATAATGTAGAGATTCCAACCCAGTTGAAGTCTTCACTCGTAATCAAGGGCTTCGAGGATCAGCGTCACAAGATGGCAAACCTCGTTGCTGAGCAGCTTGTAGGTGCCGGTTTCAACGAGATTCTGAATAACTCACTCACCAAGGGAGCATACTACACAGAACTCAAATCATATCCAGAGGAAAAGTGCGTAAAGATATTCAACCCTCTGAGCTCTGACCTTAACGTAATGCGTCAGACATTGCTCTTCGGTGGTCTTGAATCTATCATGCGCAATGCAAACCGCAAGAATCCTAACCTCCGTTTCTTCGAGTTCGGTAACTGCTACGAGCACGACGAGGAGAAGCGCGACAATGAGAATCCTATGAAGGCTTACAAGGAAGAGAACCACCTCAGCCTCTGGCTCACAGGTAAGCGCGTTGAGGGTTCTTGGATTCATGCTGATGAGGACACAAGTTTCTACGAGCTCAAGGCATTCGTTGATAACATCCTCCGTCGTATCGGTATGCCACAGGGTATGCTTGTTACCGAAAAGACCACAAACGACATCTTCTCTACCGGTCTCACACTCAAGAACCGTGGTGGTAAGGTGTTCGTAGAGATGGGTATCGTTAGCAAGAAGATTCAGCACAAGGCTGACATCGAGCATGAGGTTTATTTCGCAGACATCAACTGGACTCTCGTTACCAAGGCCGTGAAGAACGGTTCTGTTGACTTCAAGGAAATAAGCAAGTTCCCTGCAGTTAGCCGTGACCTCGCCCTTCTTATCGACAAGAACATTGAGTTCGCACAAGTTGAGCAGATTGCACGTCAGTCAGAGAAGAAGCTCCTCAAGAACGTTGAGCTCTTCGATGTATATGAAGGCAAGAACCTCCCAGAGGGCAAGAAGTCATACGCTGTGAACTTCATCCTTCAGGATACTGAGAAGACAATGGGCGACAAGCAGATCGAGGCTGTGATGAATAAGATTATTTCTAATCTCAAAAAGCAGCTTGGGGCAGAGCTTCGTTAATACCTTTATTATTTAAGACAAAAGAATTAACAACAAAATAACAAAATAATTTTATAAAAACTCATGGGAAGAGCATTTGAATACCGTAAGGCTACCAAGTTGAAGCGTTGGGGCCACATGGCAAAGACATTCACACGTCTGGGCAAGCAGATCGCAATCGCAGTACAGAGCGGCGGTCCTGAGCCAGAAAACAACCCTACACTCCGTTCTATCATCGCTACATGTAAGCGTGAGAACATGCCAAAGGATAACATCGAGCGTGCTATCAAGAACGCACTCGGCAAGGACAAGAGCGCATACAAAGAGGTTACATACGAGGGATATGGCCCTCACGGCATCGCTGTATTTGTTGACACCCTTACCGACAACACAACACGTACCGTAGCTGATGTTCGTTCAATCTTCAATAAGTTCGGCGGCAATCTCGGAACAACAGGCTCACTTGCATTCCTCTTCGACCACAAGTGTGTTTTCACTTTCAAGAAGAAGGACGGTGTTGATATGGACGACCTCATCCTTGAGCTTATCGACTTCAACGTTGACGACGAGTACGATGAGAACTACGACGAGGATAAGGACGAGACAACAATCACTATCTACGGTGATCCTAAGTCTTACGCTCAGATTCAGAAGTATCTTGAGGAGCAGGGCTTCGAGGAAATCGGTGGTGAGTTCACCTATATCCCTAACGACATCAAGGACGTTGACGACGAGCAGCGTGCTACTATTGACAAGATGGTTGAGAAGCTCGAAGAGTTCGACGACGTTCAGAACGTATATACCAACATGAAGCCAGAAGGCGCAGAAGAGTAATGAAAGAACTCGTTTACGAAACACAAGGCACATGTGCAAAGGCAATTCGTGTCCTCCTTAATGACAATAACGTCATTGAGGAGGTACGATTCTTTGGCGGATGCAACGGAAATACCAATGGCATCTGCTCCTTGATAAAGGGCATGAAGGCAGAAGATGTGATAAATCGTCTGCAAGGCATACAATGCGGAAACAAGGGCACAAGTTGTCCAGATCAGCTAAGCAAGGCATTAAAGCAGATGACTTCAGGTGCCATAAATTGACATAAGTCAATCATCCGAAAACAGTCAGTCAATTTTATTCTGAAATATTTTGGATTCTCAGAAATAATGCCTACCTTTGCACCCGCAAATCAGAAATAACTGAAGAATTGGTTCGTTAGCTCAACTGAATAGAGCATCTGACTACGGATCAGAAGGTTGCAGGTTTGAATCCTGCACGAATCACTTTCAAAGGTTATGATTTCGAGATTTTGCACTATTGGTTCGTTAGCTCAACTGAATAGAGCATCTGACTACGGATCAGAAGGTTGCAGGTTTGAATCCTGCACGAATCACAAAAGCCAACCAAATAAAGGTTGGCTTTTTTCTTTCCCTAACATTAAATCCTTATTCAAGAATGTCTCCCAAAGACAAGTATGGAATCAATGTATAGTTTTTTTTTGTGAAAGCAAGTTACTGACAGGCAGCAAAGATAAACTATTATGAGAAGAAAAACAGATTATCTTTTTAACACCCTAAAACTAAACGTCTGACACCCCATTAATCCGGTACCGTCGATGGCTTCCACCAAACCTATGAACTCCTTGTTGAGATCAGATGTGGCGAGAGGAATTTCTGCAATGCCGTTGCTGTCGGTTATAACTTCGGGTTGCCATTGAAGAAGGTTACGAGGGTCGGGCGAAGAAGACTGAAGGTCGAAAGAGTCGGGTTGGTAAAACTCGCGCTTGGGGTAGTAGCCTTGCGTTTTAACAATACCGTACATTTTTAGCAGTTGCTCATCAGTAAATGTGCGTTTTGGGTAAACAATTTGCATCATTCTTGTCCAACTCCACCTTTCACGCCCATTGCCATCAATATAGGGTTCGGCTTTTATCACCCAATATGTCTCACCAGGAATTGGAATTTCTTCTTTTCCTCCATCACAATGATTGCTTCCGGGATGAACTGTAAAATCTGAAATATAATCATTTAGAATACGAAGCTTCTCCGTATTATCTTTTTCATTAACATGAACACAAACCCATTCAGGCCCGCGACTATCCGCATTCGCAAGACTATCCAAATATCCCATCATTTTATCGCGACGAACGGACTTATGCTTAGCCTTGACAACTACTTCTTTCAAAAGAACCGCATCGTCGTCGCTACTAATAGTTAGCTCGTCTTCATTACTTTCAAGAAATTGATTTTGAGTCAGATAATGCGGCCTAGCAAGTCGATAAACGTTGATTGTATCAAACGGATTTTCAACAGAAATCTTTGCTTTGTATTTGTTTGTCAACATGGGTTTCAGATAGATCTGACCTGGCATTTCCTCCATTAACTGCGGGGCAATCTCGAATCTACCTAATGAATCGGTAAAAACAAAACGAGAGTCTCCGTTTGCAGAGGAAGTCTTGATTATCTGCGTTTTACTGTTAATATTACGCTTGGTTACCTGCATTCCACTCACACCATCAGCCAACAGTGGACGATTTGGCGTTGGTTCGCAGTCCCATACATAATTTCTCCAGCCTTGCGTCAGCATCAGCAGATCGAGTGCCTGAAGGCGGTCTTCATTCTGCTCATCAAAGTAATATGCAGGGTTGAAGATATTGCCACGAATTTGTTCAGAAAGGAAGCAGTGAGATAGGATGTTTTCGTGTCCCGGCTGGTAGAGATACGCCTTGTCGAAAACGCTAACAGCGAGTTCAGCCTTGATGGGGTTTCCAGAAGCGTCGGTTACCTGAAGACATACCTTGCCCGTATCGCGACTGTTATATTGTTTTTGGTCGGTTGTAGCAGTTATGGAAAGTTTCTTTTCAGGGTTGACATACACCAACCTTTCGGCAACAGGTCGTTTTAGAGCATCAAATAGCGTGATTTCTACAATGCCTTGAAGGGTAAAATACTCTGTTGGGATTTTTATGACCCGCTTTCCTTTAACAATACCCTCTGCTGTACAGCACAACATTCCGTTCTGCTTGGCTGTTATTAAAATGTTTTGCGGAGCATCTTCAGATGAAGAAACTAACAAGGATATTCCTTTCGCATTGTTTTTTGAAACACGTAGCGATATTCCTTCACGTTCTATAGATGGGAATGGAATTGTTCTTCCATTATCAAGAAAGACCTTATACTCTTTGCCTAATTTCGGAGTAAGAGAGAAGCATCCCATGCCATCATGAAGGGTTTTGATTGTACTTATTTTCTTTCCGTCTTCAAGCACAATTCCCGAAACATCTTCTGGCAATCCATTTCCGTAAGTGGCTTTAAATGCTACTACAGAGTTGATACCATAGATAAGGTGTCCGCCTTCGGGGAACAAATCAAAACGGTATTTTGAGGATAGTTTTTGGTTGGCATCATTCTTAATAGCTTGTTTTGAAATATTATCCATCTGTGATACGCGGTCAACCACGCGGATACGGCGGGGCAGAATGGCTTGGCTGCAGTCGGAGGAGAATGAAGTCTTGGTATATCCTTCCATGAAGTATTCTCCCTGAGGCCATTCTGTGCCTATGTATATGTGGCCGTTGGATCGCCCAAAAACCAAAGGGTATTTCTCACTCCAAACCACGCTATCGGATGCTGTGCGAAGCTGTAGGTAAAGTGTGTGGCTGCGGTCTGACGGTGCCAAGGTCTGACTGTTTATAAGATATGCCTTAAACCATAGGTCTTCGCCTGTTTCGGATATCTCCTTGCTTGGCAACAAATATACAAAATCATGAGGCTCGGTGTCGGTTTGAGCCATAACTGAAGTTACGGCACTAATTACAAGAAACACCAACAATAATCTTAGATATTTCATAATGATGGAATTAAAGGTTTTATTTATAGTATTAATAGCACGAAAGCAAACGTCTAATACCCAATTTATCCGTTTTCGTCAATGACTCTCACCACGCCACAATTTCGGAGTCAACGTTTGTTTGCCTGATGTATAAACTCTGGATCTGGTATAATGGTTACATCCATATTCTTGGGATCTATAGTTCATTGAGAAACTCATCAAGCGTCTTTTCTGTTTCTCCTGTAGTTTCTGCCTTGCGCATATTTTCAAACGCACGGTGAAGACTTTCCTTAACATAGAGATGCTGTGATGTTTCCACTTCTATGGAGGCATCATCGAAGAGAGAGTTGAGCCTGTCAAGTAGTATCTTCTGAACTTGGCTACCTTGACTTTTAATCAAAGTCCATAGAGCTTCAAGCTGTTCCGTTTGAGGCTTAGTCATAGGAACTGTCAGCGAATCGTTGACAAGCATGGGACGTTCCTCTATTTTTTCATATTTCTTGTTCATAATACCAAGTTTTTGTTCTGAGTGCAAAAATACAAAATCTTATACATATCTCCAAATTTTTCCACTCATTTCTTGAATGTGTGAACCTTTTAAGGAATACGACAACGATTTCAGAACTATGTCAACAAACGCAGTTTAATAATAACCCAAACTGTAAACTAAAATCAGGAAAAGACATCTCGCTGAAAAAAAAGAATTTTCATACTACTCGTCAACTCGTCACCCTCAACGCTGCAAGTTATTGTGACTCTTTTAGTTACAGCGGTGATTCATTTCAAAATACTCGTCACCCTCTCATCATCCAAAAGTCTTGTATCTTGTTGATAATGTGATGTTTGTAAGGTTTATTCACTCATCACCCACTCGTCACTTTTTTTAGGGTGACGAGTGAATTGGCTATGCAACATACTCTATATCAGTATGATATACCACTTAATGGTGATGGGTGGGTGACGAGTGAAACAAAATGAATCACCGTCACAACTTTCTGACACTTAAAGCTTTACAAAGCCATGGATGACGAGTTGACGAGTAGTGTAAAAATTCTGTTTTTTCGTTTTAATTTCTGATAAATCGCATGAATCCGTTTTCCTTTCCATGTTCCTCTGTGCAAGGGAATTTATAGGGGCTTTGTAATCTCTTTTTAGGGAACGGATTCAGAACGGACTTACAACGGACCTGAAACGGAGGTGGAACGGACCTATAACAATTGGTCTTGATATTCAACTGGCTGAGATTTCAGCTCGTTAACATTTCTGCAGGACTCATTGCCAAAATGTGGTCAAGATGGTCAAGGTCAAAATGGTCATTTTCATTTTCGGATTGTGTCATTTGCTCACTATATATAAATATTAAATATTTATATATAGTGGAGGATTTTGACAACTCTGAAATCATTTTGACCAAATGACAAATGACCAAATGACCGCGGGTTGGTATAAATAAATTAGCGTAAGTTTGAAACTGTAAGTAACACCCTAAATTTTCAAAAATTATTTCATAATTCTTTTTTCTTACAAGAAGAAATATGTACCTTTGCAAAACAAAACATATACGGTGGGTTCTAATTACCGCCGTAAAAATACAAAGATAACCGTGGGTTACGTTTTGTTATCTTTTGGCCTCTTTTCGGTTCAATCCGCAAGTTCACTCAGTCGTTATGCCCGCATAACTCTTTCGTTTACTTGCAAACTGAACTCGGAAATAGTCTCAAAATATAACAAATCTAATTTATAGAACCCACCTTACAAAACATGATAACATATAAAGACATACATGAATTCAGGAAAGAAGACCTTGAGTCTTTATTCCTATCGGTTGAATGGTCATCAGGACATTATCCAGACAAACTGGTAGTTGCTATGCGTAATTTCCAAACTGTTTATACAGCGTGGGATGGTGATAATCTCGTGGGACTTATCTGCGCAATGGATGACGGCATAATGACCGCCTATATTCATTATCTGCTCGTTCGTCCTGAATATCAGGATTCGGGTATCGGCCGTCGGTTGGTTGAAATGATGAAAGAGCATTATAAGGACTATCTGCGCATCGCTATCATTGCATACAACGAGGAACTGAACTTCTACGGGGCATGCGGATTCAAAAAAGCAGACGATGCAAGTCCTATGTTCATCACAAGTCTGTGGACGTAACGGCAACTTACTTAATATTCATTCTTTCCCATATAAATGAAGGTATGTGCCTCCAATTGAAACAAAGGATGCGATACTTCCAATCAATGATAACCTTACGCTTGCCTTTCCTAACAGCCTTCAGGATATGCTTGACGACATAGTCGGTCGGCATCGTCATTGGATAGTTGTCTCCAGCAATAAAGTCTGTAGCAACGAATCCCGGTCGGATGTCAGTAAACTTAATATCAAGTTTCTGCATGTGGGCAAGCTGCGCAAGAGCCTCTATATATGTCCAGTCAAAACGCTTGGTAGCTGAGTATGAAGGAGCAGCACCAAGTCCCTTGGTACCTGCAACGCTTGAAATCACGGCAATTCTTCCTGAACGTTTCTCATTCTTGAAATAGTTAAAGGCAGTAACAACCATCTGAGTAAATCCGTAACTGTTGGTCAGAACTGTCTGACTCTCAATAGACAAATCCAGATTCAGATTCTGTTTTCCATAGCCAGAACTATGGAAATACAGATCCATACCGCCCATCTCCTCAATGAGCTGCATAAGCAATGAAGGTGCTTCTTCCTTTGTCACATCAATGACCTTGGAAAACACCCTGTCAGGCGCAATTGCCTTTATCTCATCAAGTGCCTCCTTGCGACGGCCACACACACCAATAGTATATCCTTCTTCAAGAAGACCGAGGGCTATACCACGTCCCATACCAGACGTAGCGCCCATTATGATTGCGTTGCGGCCTCTCCCCCCGCCCTCCCCCGTAGGGAGGGAGCTGGAAGGCGAAATGTTTCTATCACTCATATATTATTAATTACTTATTTACCACCCCATCAGTTTCTTCAAAAACGGAATCAGCTCAGATGCCATTTTCTGATGCTGTGCCACACTTGGATGCCAGTCAGCGCCATAGCCAAGGTCGCCTGTCTGGAAACTCATATCAAAGCGATAGATTTCCTTGTCACCTTTCTTGTGCGCTTCATTCATAACTTCATCCATAGTCTTCTTAGCAAGTATGAGAGCATCGTCTCCCATCATAGAACCACTCAGAAGCACTATCTTTGCCTTTGGATAATGGTCGCGCACCTGTTTAACAAGATTTACATATCCCTGCTTCAGAAGCTTTGGATCAGCACCCTTGGTACTTGTATCGTTAGTTCCGAGATTAATACAAACAAGTTGCGGAGTATAGCGGGAGAAATCCCAGTTCTCTGTTTTGTCATAGAGAAGAGTATGCGTATATTCCGTATTCATGTTGATGGAATCACCCGTAACAGGACCGTCATAGCAACGATACACACCAATACCACTACGTGCCACTACCTGATGGATAGCGCCAAGAGCCTGTGCCGTAAGGTTTGCGTATGTATAGTAATGGTTGCATGTCTCATCCTGAAAATGGTCCGCACGATCTGTGTCCTCTACCCCATAGCCGCATGTAATGGAATTACCAATAAACTCTATTTTTCTCTCTGGCATAGCAGGAGCCTCGAGCATCTTCGCATTCTCATCAAGTATAAAACCACGGAACTCTCCAATACGCTCATAGCCCTCTGTGACATACATAGCGTTCACCTCATGTCGTCCTTCTGGAAGAGCAGCAGCAAGAGATACGACAGAGTCACGCTCAGAGTTGAATCCGACCTTGAATGCCTTGCTACCATCTATGCGCACCATGAAATAACCACTCTTCGGCTTGGCTATCATCTTTAGGGATGTACCGGTGAAGGCAGCACGAATCTGTACGCCTGGGAATGTGAAAGAAGGCGATTGCGGATTACGGAAACTTACACGACCTACATACTGAATATTACCGTCTGTTGCTGGAATAATGTTACCTGACTGTTTGATTGTTGAAACATTCTGCGCTGAGACTGTCATTGTCATCATCGCGATAGAAAGACCTAACATAGCCTTCCCAAAGTTTTGCTTGTTTAGCATGTTGATTCTTAATAGCGTTTTATTGTTAATTTTCAGTTATTTAAAGGCAGTTGGAATACAAACCTTGCACCATTCGTGTATGATGTGTCAAGATGAACGTCACCCTTGAGAATGGTTGCAATAGTCTTGCAGATGCTAAGACCAAGTCCTGCTCCCTGCTTGAAGGCATTGAGTTTGGTGAAACGCTCAAAAATATGCTCTGCCTCGTCGGCTGGCACACCAGTACCAGTATCGGTAACAGAGAACGTAATCATGCCAGGCTTCTCCGTTAATGAAGAATGCACGTGTATCTCACCTTTCTCCGTATGCTTGCAAGCATTGGTGAGGAAGTTTACGAGTACCTGCTGAATACGATGCTCATCCGACTTTATAGTATAGTCGTCATCCACGTCACTGGTATAGTACAATCTCACACCGTCAGGCAAGCGTGTCTCTGCCGTCTTCATAGACTGTCGGCATACATCATTGCATCTCACGTCAGAAATTGTCACAAGGAACTGTCCTCGCTCCACATCACCGATGCTGAGGATATCGTTCACAAGCATGATAAGCAGCTCTGAGTTATTCTGTATATACTTCACATACTCTTCCTTCTCCTGTGGCGTAACTACGTAATCTGGCATTGAGAGCAACTGCGAGAATCCTACCACGGCATTGAGCGGAGTACGAATCTCATGACTCACGTTCTGTACGAACATCGTCTTCAACTGGTCAGAATGCTCAGCCTTTTCCTTTGCCTCTCGAAGTTCATTCTGCGTATTCATCAGCTCCGTGGTGTCGATGGCGAAGATGTGAATCACATTATCGTCCTTACCGAGCAGCACGAGCATCTCATGGAAGCATTGCAATTCCTTCATCTCGTATGAGAATCGTATCGCCTTCTTCTTTTCCCTCAAGCCTTCGGAAATATGACGTATCAGCACCTCCGTAGATCCAGGATAAACATTCATCATTCCGTCGTATGCCACAGGCACATTCATCTTCTCCATATTCTTCTCAAAGGCGAGATTCACCTTCAATGCCTTCAGATCCACTATTTCACCCTCTTCGTTGTAGATAAGCTCCCAACTACTGTAATTGAACGGAGCATTCTTGATGAGCGTGTCGTATCGTTCGGATGAATCCCACAAAGCCTTTTGCTTCTTGTAGAGGAAGAAAAATAGTGCCGTAAAGCCTAAAAGGGCAAGCACGACAAGCAACAGGAGCACAACATGATACTCCTGCCATATCGTAGGTGGAAGGTTTACTATATTCCATTCTCCCTCATGTCCACGAGGGTCGAATCCATAGTGACTTAACACCTGATAGTTTACTGTAGGCTTATCCCTGGAAATGGTTACAAAAGGTATGTTACGAGGACTCTCTCCACGATCTATTACCGCACATACCATACTCTGTAAGGTATTCTTGAATTCTTCATGGTTATATGATACGAAACCTGCCGTCTGACAATCTGCATCCATCATCGTATAATAGATGCTATACATAAGGCTGGACCTTTCCAACGAACGTCTGACACCAATATATGGCATAGTACGGTCGTGCATATCAGACTTTGTATGCCAGTTGCAATATATGAATGCCGTGGAATTCTTATCTTTGCTATAAGCAAGAGAATAGAGGTTGCGATAGTTGATTTCACGAGGATGAAGAGGTGTGAAACTGTATCCCAGAGCCTTTGAAACCTTTTGCATGTTCAACTCTATCTCACGGGCAACGAATTCTTCTCCCGTAATGAAATAGAGATTCTTGACGTATGGCTGATTCTTGCTGATGAGATCAATAGTCTCACTCATATACACAGGCGAATACACGAATGTCATATTCTTTCCCCTTGCAAAGTTCTTCATAGGAATTCTATGAGTGCCTATCTTTGGCAACGAGTCACACACATAGTCTTTCGTACAGACATAGTTCAATTCTCCAAGAAGAACCATTGGCACATTTGGCCATGCCCTGTCAAAGTCATCAGCGAGGATGTAGTTTCCTGGACCGAATATCACGATAAGATCCGGTCGCTTTGAAGAAAAATGATTAAATATTGTATTGGCTTGCTCATCATACTCCTTAACACTTCTGAAAGAAGAGTTTCGCATAACAGCCGACCATATTCTGAGATCTGGTCGGGTGTTCTCAAGCATGTGTATCGGTTCAAGCGTGTTTACTGCCCATGTGCCCGACATTGGGAATGGACACACAACCAATACATCTTTCTTGTCATTGGCAAGCAATGGCATTAAGAACACTATGCTTATTATCGTTAGTATGAACCTCTTCAAGTTGTGCAAGAATTATTACTTAACTGGGGTTGGTTGCAAAATTAATAAAATTAATTCACAAAGTAGAATAAAATTACAAAAAAAGCAGTCTTTTAGTGTAAAAACACGTATATTGGTTCAAATATACAAAAAACATTCCCATCGACACGCAAAATATCGATGGGAATGCGATTATCATATACGAATTATTATTATCCTTCAATTGTCTGGATTGTACCGTCCTCATTGTAGTGAAGCTCTGCAACCTTCAATGAACGAAGACTGTTCACACCACCTGATGGAGCTGAGTCGTGATGGAAGAGATACCACTTGCCCTTGAACTCAATGATTGAGTGGTGAGTTGTCCAACCAGCCTTTACAGGAGTTAGCACAACTCCCTTGTAAGTGAATGGGCCGTAAGGGTTATCACCGATTGCATAGCAAATCATGTGAGTGTCACCTGTTGAATAAGAGAAATAGTACTTGCCCTTATACTTGTGCATCCACGAAGCCTCGAAGAAACGATGTGGATCGTCTGCCTTCAATGGCTTGCCATCCTCACCGAGAATGATTACAGGCTTTGGATCCTCAGCAAAACCAAGCATATCGTCTGCCAAACGTGCTACACGTGATGGAAGCGCGTCGGTCTCTGACTTCTTTGCTGGTACAATAGGATCTGTGTCTCCTGGAGGTGGAGCTGCGACACCTGACTCATTGAATGAAATCTTGTTGTCCTTGTACCACTGAAGCTGACCGCCCCAGATACCACCGAAGTAGAAATAGTACTTACCATCCTCATCCTTGAACACAGCATAGTCGATAGAGTATGAACCATGCATAGGATCCTTCAAAGGAACGAATGGACCTTCTGGCTTGTCTGATACAGCTATACCTGTACGGAAGATATCAGTCTTGTCCTTTGCTGGGAAATACATGAAATACTTGCCGTCCTTCTCCTGAACATCATTGTCCCAAAGCTGGTGGCTTGCCCATGGAATATCCTTGAGGTCAAGGATGCAACCATGATCCACGAGTTCCTTCTCACCACGGCATACTGCCTCGAGGTCGTCAGTAGAGAACACGTGATAGTCCTTCATCTCATACTCTGCGCCTGAGTCGTCATCACCTACACCGGCATCCCAGTCGTGAGATGGATATATATACACTCTGCCATTCCAAACATGGACAGATGGGTCAGCCATATAGTCTTTTGGCCAAAGATAGAATTTTCCTTCCATTGTTGTTATTGTTAATTAAAAATTTACTTTTTAAATGAAAAATGAATAACGGAATGCGGATTACCCGTTAAGGCTTCTGCGTTATTTTTATTTTTCACTTTTCATTTTACATGTTATTGTTTAAAACTTGAACTTTCCATCGCGATCGAATGGCAATGGGTAGTCTGTACGACCGGGGATTGGGAAATCATTCTTCCAAGAAGATGCATCCGTTACACCCCAGAAAGTAACACGCTTCACGTTCTTTGAATACTTGTTGACGATGTCAAAAAGCTGCTTGAAGCGATCCTGCCAAGGTTTCAACTGCTTCTTGGTTATGCCATTCTTGTAAGGATCTTTCTCCGGTGAATACTGGAAACGGGTAGCCACATCGGCACCAGTATAAGGATTCGGGAGAATTGACATATCCGTCTCTGTTAGCTGAACGTCAACACCGGCATCAATGAATGCCTTTACTGATTTCTCATATTCTTCAAATTCCGGGAAATCCATACCGATATGGGTCTGCAAACCAACAGCATCTATACGTATTCCCTTGCTCTTGAGACGCTGGATAACCTTTACCACAGTTGCACGCTTTCCTGGCTCAGCCATAGAATAGTCGTTGTAATAAAGCTCTGCATTAGGATCGGCCTCCTGTGCACATTGGAAAGCCCAGTCGATATATTCCTCCCCCATAATCTTATAGAAGTCGCTGTTACGGTAAGAGCCATCGTCTTCGATACATTCGTTGGCTACATCATACCCCTTGATCTTTCCGCGGAAATGTCCATAGACGGTATTGATATAGTTACGCATATTCTCCTTGAGCTGTTCCTTGCTTACCAGACTTCCATCCTCATTGTGACAAATCCAACTTGCACACTGAGAGTGCCATATAGGAGCATGGCCTATAATTGCAAGATTATGCTTCTGCGCATACTCCACAAACTGATCGGCCAAAACAAAATCATAAATGCCTTTCTTCGGTGAGATAACCTCCGATTTCATGCAGTTTTCGGCAGTCACACAATTAAACTCACCCGGTACTACGCTCATCTCAATCGTCATCTGATCACGATTACCGACGAGCTTATAGCTTGGATCATTTAACTGATGCTCCGAAAGCCCCAAATCGGCAGCCACAAGCCATTGGTTGACAGTAGCACCGATGAGTATGTTTTCTGCAGGAATCAGTTTGCGAAGCTGCATGTTCTGGGCATTAATGCTGAAAGAGCAAAGCAACGCTGCTGATAAAAAAACTTTCTTCATTTAGTTATAAATATCGTTCCGTTTGATTCCTAAATACGATGTTTATAATGAAAAGTGAAAAAGTAAAATACATGTAACGTAATACCATAAAAGGCAATCTGTATTTTATAATTTTTCACTTTTCATTTTTTCATTTACTTTTTATGTCTTTCCTCAATTTCCTTGTTAATCTCGTCAAGTCTCTCATCTGTAAGAGGATACTTATAGATAAGGTATCCTACAACGATAAGGAGCATGGCAGGAATGATACAAGTGAACCAAAGAATTGCATTCTGTGCTGTTGCAGAATAGTCTGCAAGTTTGATATAATATGCATTTACCGGTGCACTTATGAATGAAGCAAGGAATACAACGATGAAGATACTGAGCACAAGCTGAAGGCACTTGTTAGCCTTGAACTCTGCAAACATCTCACCGTATGTAACAGGTTTCTCTGGTGTTGTAGCGATTCTTTCCTTACAGCCGGAGAAACAGAAAAGCAAAAGGAAGAAACCAACGATTGCGAAGATACATGTAACGACGAACCAAGCGTTAGGTGCTATAGGCAAGGCTGATGCCTCACTTGCCAAGTCGAAGCCAATCATACCCATTACCAATGGTGTAATCCAACCAGCTATTGAGAAGCCAGCCTTGAAAGCAACACCTGCAAGAGCATTAACGGTAGCAGCAGGACGGTTTCCTGTACGATATTCTGCCTCTGTGATTACCTCTGGAACAAGAGCCCACATAAGAGAACCTACGAGAAGACCTACACCAGTCATTACCTTTGCTGTCTGAACGAGCGTATTGCAGCTTTCTACATCAAAGAACTTACCTATGATATACAGGATGCAGAATCCTACAAAACCGATAGCAAGAAGCATGTAGTAAAGACCCTTCTTACCCAGCCAGCTCTTCAACATTGGCAAAGATGGCAGGATAACGAAAGCAGGAATTGTACCAATAGCCATGAAAATAGCCTGATTCCAATTGATTGCTTCGTGAACTACCATAGCAAGACCAATAGGGAAACCAGCCTGAACAACAATCTGACCGATATTAGCACATACCATACGGGTTGATGTAAGCTTGAGCACCTCATCGTTATCACGGGTCATACTTGCCATGATTGAGCCGTAAGGAATATTCACTACTGAATATATCATGCTAAGAACTGTATAGCTCACTGTTGCATATACAATCTTCATTGTTGTAGACCATTCTGCTGCCTGAGGAAGCATCAACAAACATGCTGCTACAGTAAGAGGAATACCACCGTAAAGAAGATAAGCACGGTACTTTCCTAACTTAGGATTACGATTATCAATATATCGTCCAACTACAGGACTCCAGAAACAGTCAATGAGTCGAACTGAGAGAATGAGTCCGCTGACAAATGCTGGATTGATTTTCAAAACTGTAGTAAGGTAAAGCATCAAGTAGCATGCCACCGTCTGGAATATCAAATTCTGTGCCAAATCGCCCGATCCATAACCGATGCGCTGAGCCCATGATAGCTTGTAAAAGCCGTTTGATTCGTTTGTTGTCATTTGATTGTGTAGAATTTATTTTTTATAGTTTAAAGATTTTCGTGCAAAGATAAGTATTTCTTTCTTATCTGCAAAGTCAATATTGAAAAAAAATATTAAATTGAAACAAATTCATCATTTCATGTACTATTTGTCTATTTACTATTTACCATATATTTACGATTTTGCATTATCTGCAAGCTTTTACTATTTTAATAGCAAATAAAGGAAATTGTAAATATACAGTAAATAGTACATTGTCAGATAGTAAATATCATTTAAGGGAGCTTGTCAAACGGTGCCCTTGTATAGTTATCTATAGGCAGGTTGTACTTCTGTAAATCCTCGAATTTATATTTTGGTGCAGGACAGTCAAGAGGTAGCTTCATGCCAGAGAACTGCTGGAAATACAGCAGACAGGCATCTCTCCACCACCACGCATCCTTTGCCTGACGGTCGAAATTGAGCTTCTGAGCTTCATAGCGCTCTGAATCCACGTATGGCTTCATCTGATTCCAAATACGGGCAAATGCCTCTGCCTGACGCACACCTTGATCGTATGTATGGCATAATGCCTCCCACAGGGTCTCACCATTGTGCATCTTGTGATTCCAAGGCACATGATGGAACCAAAGCAGCAACTGCTCTGGACATTCATCCACCTTATTATATATATTGAACAAGGCATCTGGATATTGCCTTACATTCTGCGAACCATTCATAGTACGGTCAAAGCCGATTCCTGCCTTGTCTGCCTTGTGATAGTACTTAGGCTTCCAGTCCTCACGCCATCCCTTTGGATCACACCAAGGCTCAGGACCATAGTGATGACCTCCTGCAAAGATATGGTGAAGTCCGAGAGGCATCATATACCTAACCACCGCTTCCCTACTCTCCATAAGGACATCTGTCATAGGCTCAACGAATGCCTTATCCGTGGTATATGTCATTTTCAGCCACTCATCGGCTATCTGCTGCGGAGTGATAGCATCATTCCAAGCCATACGACCAAAGGCATACCAGTTCACCTGTGTCATATCGCTTCCGCACCAGTTCCTCATGTCACCGACATTGGCAACACCTGCCACAGCATCATATTTTTTCACACGGGCATAGCCTTTAACCATGTCAAAAAACTCCTTCCACATACTTGCAAGGAAACAAGTGTGGATGCTCTCACCCGTATATTCCTGTGTAATCTGGAACTCTGGCATCACAGGAGTCTTTTCCAATGAGAAGAACAATGGAGATACCGGCTCACGTGGCTGAAAGTCTATAGGACCATTCTTTACCTGTATAATCACGTTCTCACGGAACTGACCGTCAAGCGGCATAAACTCATCGTATGCCTGTGAAGCACGATCCGTTCCCTTTGGTGAATATACAAATGCACGCCACATCACAATCGGCTTAGGAGTATTGGCAGAGTGTTTTACAGCCTTAAAGCCCACATTCAGTGCATCAGCAAGCATATTCGCGCCATCGGCATGATTCCGGCCATAATCCATAGGACCTGGTTCTCCTTCCGAGTTTGCCTTCACGAGGAAACCGCCGAAGTCAGGAATCATCTTGTATATCTCAACACATTTCCTATTCCACCACTCCACGACTTTCTTGTCAAGTGGATCTGCTGTTTCCAAACCGCCGATAACCTTCGGTGTGGCAAAATTGATTGAGAGGAACACCCTTATGCCGTATGGGCGCAAGGCGTCCGCAATACGCTTTGTCTCTGCGAGTTTCTTGCTGTCAAGCATAAGTGGCTTGGCATTCACGTTGTTCAGCACAGTAGCATTGATACCAACCGAAGCACAGGCACGACCATATTCCTTGACAATCCCAAGGTCTGCCATGCCACCTTCCTTCCAGAAGATACTCTTGCCCGAGAATCCACGCTCTACAGTACCATTTGGATTATCCCAATGGTTCAAAATACGGAGATTTGAAGTAGGCGAATCTGTCATGGTCTTCACAGTCTCTCCTGTCTGCTGCAACCTCAACAGAGTATATGCTCCATACAGAATACCGTTCTCTGTAGATGACAATACTGTAACGACACCATTATCATTACTGATGGAATATGTATCGTCCGTTGATTTACCTGTTAAAGAGAGAATTACCTGTCCACCTTTCCAGTATTGCTTCAACTCATTTGTAGCGGTAGTAACAACTACTGATTTCTTTACTCCTTGTGTTCTGACATTCGCAGGAACATCATTCTTTGACATTCTCAGCCACAAAGAATGGCCATCTTCCGCCTTGGTCAGAGAGACTCCTAAAAGGAGCAACAATGTTAAATATAATTTATTCATGTAACCTATAGGTCTTAATTATTTATTCAGAACCGAAGTCTAAGGACTAAGGTCTGAGAGCCTTTGGCTTTTTTTGACCTTTGACTATTTTGACTTATTTTCTTAGTGCAAAGATAATAAAAAATATCCGAAAACAAGACAAATCTATTCTTTATTACGAAAAAATAGAGCAGAAAGTAAGTTTTTAAACCATTTCATCGGTCTTTCCGTCAAAAATTTGTATCTTTGCACGATGAAATACGACAAATGAAAAATACAAGTTACACAGAAACAGTCAAAGGCAATATGTATTTTTCATTTTCAATTTCCAATAGTAAACAGTAAATAGCTAAATAGTAAAGAAATTCAATGGGCAGAAACAAATTCTCTCAGCATGAGATAGACATAATCGCCATGCTTCTTCGCAAGAAGAATGCCGGTACTCGTTTCCAACAGAAGGAGATACGCCATCAGTTGCGTGTGAACTTCGAGTTCAATATATCCGATTTCAACGAGCAGGGCAAGGCTTTCGGCGATGTGGAACTACAGGAGGCAATAAAACGTGGTGCCATCGTCATCCTCGATGATGCCACAATCGCCGATATGAAGGCAAAACGTGCCCGTGACAAAGCCCGTGATGAAGCCGCAAAACAGCAGGAAGCCATTGAGAATGGTGCTACCGACTGGCAGGCTGCTCTCAAGGAATGGGAAGACTGGGAGAAGAACCAATAACCTCCCCACCCTTTTACATCCGTTACGAGTCAGTTGTAAATCCGTTGTAAGTCCGTTCCAAATCCCATCATTAGAATATAAGTTAACGTGAGTTCGACGAAAATAAACGCTGCGCTTGGCTACATGAATTTCCATGAATTATCGCGAATTTATCGTTAATTTTTATCCCGAATAATTCGAATATTCGAAAAATCGGGACAGAGAAAAAATAATTCGTGGAAAAATTCGTGAGCATTAATGGTAATTCGTGTAGCTCCACGCAATGGATAAGGCAGCTTGCTGCCATTCGTAGAATTCGTCGAACTGAGGTTATTTTACAAGAACTATTCAATAGCATAAACAATTTTAAGCAAAAGAAATAAAAAGACAACAAAAATGAAGAAAATAGCATCACTAATCCTATGCGGATTACTTTGCTTGGGAGCATCTGCACAAGGTCCTCTCACTACTAACGTGACAACCGAGGCTGGTCCTATCGAGGGCTACGAGGCTAATGGTTTAATGATTTACAAAGGAATTCCATTCGCTGCACCTCCTGTTGGCGAACTCAGATGGAAGGCTCCACAGCCGGTGAAGCATTGGACAAAGACTCTTGAGACAAAGAAATACGCTCCAGGACCTATCCAAGGCGCTCCTTCTGCCGAATACAGCGAGGATTGCCTGTATCTCAACGTGTGGAGCCCAGCAAAGAATACTGACGAGAAGCTGCCTGTCCTCGTATGGATCTATGGTGGCGGTTTCGTGTTCGGTTCTACAGCCGACCCTAACTACGACTGCGAGGAACTTGCACGTAAAGGCGGTATCATTCTTGCAAGCGTCAACTACCGTGTAGGACAGCTCGGATTCCTCACTCTCCCTGAGCTTACAGCCGAGAACGACAAGCATATCTCAGGCAACTATGGTCTTATGGATCAGATTGTTGCACTTCAATGGATAAAGAATAACATTGCACGCTTTGGTGGTGATCCTAACAAGGTCACTATCTTCGGAGAATCTGCCGGAGGTATCTCCGTAAGCATGCTTTGCGCCTCTCCTTTGGCAAAGGGGCTCTTCCAAGGCGCTATCTCCCAAAGTGGCGGTTCTTTCGGTCCTACTCGCCCTACCACCTACCCTGGCGAGAACATGAAGACTCTCGCTGATGCCGAGAAGGATGGTACTCAGGTCATGCAGAAACTCGGTGCCAAGTCTCTCGCTGAGCTTCGCGCAATGGATGCAAGCAAGTTCTCCGCACAAGGTCTCGGCACCTGCAGCTGGCCTGTCGTTGACGGCTGTGTCATCCCCGATGATCAGTCTGTTCTCTATGCCAACGGCAAATATAATGACGTACCTGTTCTCATCGGCTATAACTCCGATGAGGGCGCAAGTTTCTCTTTCGGCAACACTTCCACAAAGGAAGGCTACGAGAGCAGCACAAAGACTCGTTACGGTAAGTTTGCCGATGCTCTTATCAAGGCTTATCCTTTCACCGAGGAAGATGGTGGCAAGCAGTCACGCGACCTCATGCGCGATGCTGCTTTCGGTTGGCAGACATGGAACTGGGCACGTCTCCAGACAAAAACTGGCAAATCAAAGGTGTTCCTGTATTACTTCGACCAGCATCCCGACCATCCTAAAGGCTCTCCCGACTTCGGAAAAGGCTCTTATCATGGTCAGGACGTGAACTTCGTATTCCAGCACATGGATAAGTTTGAGCGTCCGGATGTTGACCGTCCTCTCTCCGAGCTCATGGGCAAGTATTGGATTAACTTTGCAAAGTATGGTGATCCTAACGGAGAAGGTCTTCCAAAATGGCCTGCTTTCAACAATACCAATCCTCATACTATGCACCTCACCTACCCTAACCCATCTGCCACCAAAGTACCAAGTGAGGAAGCCCTCAAGGTGCTCGACACATATTTCACTTGGCGTCGCACAGCAGAAGGCAAGGCATGGGCAAAGTAATATTCCTATAAGTAAATTGTATGAATAATGAATAATCTGAAAACAACATTCCTGACTTTATGCCTCTCTATCGCATCTGTTATTCCATGTCTTGCCCAGAATACGGAGAAAGCAGATAGTATCATAAACGTGATAGCGTATTTCTCGAAAAATGATACAGTATCCTATAAGGAAACTATCTTTAAATGCAAGATTACAGGCAACGACACCATCGTGCAATCGGCTGTGGAACAGGAATATATGCTTATAGTACGCGATTCTACAGCTACTGAATATACAATAGAATGTAAGGATGTCGATTTCCATGTCCTTACCGATATCCCAAGTTATCAGGATTTGCTCACAAGAACCATCTGGGAGAAAACGAATCATATACCATTGATTTTCAAGGTGGATTCTTTAGGTGCTTTCAAGAGCATCACAAACTGGGATGAGGTAAGAAAGGATCTAAACACTTGCATCAACACTATTGCAGAAACAATGGTGGCTGATTTTGGAGATAAGATTATTAATGCTGAAGGCATAAAGAATATGCTTCATTCCACATTCGACTCAGAAGAAGCATACGTCAACGCCTCTCCTATGCTCTCCAAGCTTTTCGGCATGTATGGCTACAGCTTTACCCTGGGTAAGACAAAAGCAAAAGGCGAAGCTATGGGCTACCCTACTGACATAACGTGCTTTACTACCATCAACAAGGAAGATTCAAAGGAAGATGAGGAAGTCGCCTATGCCGGAGACTACTCACTTGTATCTGTATCAAAGACTGTTATCCCTGCTACCGATGCTATGAAGCTCGGTATAGGAAATGTTAAGCAGACATTGTCGGAAGATGCCCAAAAGAATATTGACGAACAGGAAATAATGGAGAAAGCAAAGAATATGAAAGACCTCTCTCGTACTGATACAGAGGAGTACTCTTACTTCTTCAATGGCTGGCCAAAGCATTACGGTGAAGAAATAATCGTGGAATTCAACGACCAACAAACCATTACTTCAACCGAAATCGAATGGTCAAACTACCATTGGCAGTAAATCATTATGGCTGTAAAATACAAACTCATAACGATTCTCTTTCTCGTATGCGTATTAGTGCTTACGAGCATAGATCCTATATATCCAACAGAACAATCACTTCAACATATAGGCACCTTCCTGCTTGGTGTGATACTAATCAGTGATTTAAGAAAGGACTACCTCTCTACAGCTTCATTCTGTGGAGTTACTTTCTTCACACTTATCCATATCATCGGAGCAAGATACATCTATTCATACGTGCCTTACAATGAATGGTCAATCTCAATCACCGGATTCGACATCAATGCATTCCTTGATACCGAGCGTAATCACTACGATCGATTCGTACATTTCTCATTCGGATTAGTAATGATACCTATCTGCATTCAGATTGTTGAGTTCATGAAACTGCGTTTCAAAGTGGCAACTATTTTCATGGCATGGTTGATGATACAGACAGGAAGTATGATATACGAACTCTTTGAGTGGCTTCTCACTATTATCGTATCTTCCGAGGCTGCCAACAACTATAACGGTCAACAAGGCGATATGTGGGATGCGCAAAAAGACATGGCACTTGCCTTCGTGGGCTCAACAATATCAGCATTACTTGCTTTGGCTTTCAAGAAGGAACAATAAATATCGTTTTAAATGAAATATTAATTATCTAAAAACTAAAGTTGTATGAAAATCAAAACATTAGCTTTCGGTATTCTTGCTGCAATGCTTCTCACAGCATGTGGCAATAGTAACAAATCAGATGAACAGGAAACAAAGGCTCAGGTATCAGACAAGTGGCAGGAGATAAAGCCACAGGAGATTGACGTGAACGCAGTCAAACTGTTTGCTAACGACTGGATGCTCCTTTCTGCCGGTAAGGACACTTGTATGAACATGATGACCATTGCTTGGGGTGCTCTTGGCGAACTATGGGGAAAGCCTGTAGTTACCGTATATGTCTCAACCGACCGCTACACGTACAAGTTCCTTGAAGAAAACGAGTACTTCACAGTAACCGCCTTCCCAGAGCAATTCCGCGACAAACTCCAGTATCTCGGCTCTGTATCAGGACGTGACGAGGACAAGGTGAAGGGCTCCGGCCTTACCCCTGAGTTCACAAAGCTCGGAAACCCTATCTACAAGGAGGCTAACCTCGCCATTGAATGTAAGAAGATCTACGCTGAGCAGTTCAAGAAGGAACTGATGCCTCTTGAGCAGCGTCAGTGGTACGATGAGCAGAAACTTGGCGTTCACATGATGTATATCGGTGAGATCGTAAACGTCTGGAAGAAATAATGTCACTCCCGACTGACAATCTGTCACCGTAAAACAACGTCTTCAAAGTTTAACAAAGTTGAAATAGTCTAATTTTCGCCCCACTTTGTTTAACGGAAGTTACGATAGTTTAAATCCGCTGACACTCATTGTCAGTCACATTGCCACTGGCATTTTGTTTGCATTTTGGTGGGTGAAAGGCATAAAGACCTACACCCAGTTGACATGAGGCAGATCCACAACCTTTTTAGAACTTAATTTATTAACATCTAAATGGAGGATTTAATTATGTTACCAATTTATGCTAAAACAAGTAATCAGGGATTCTTCCCTTCTTTCTTCAACGACTTCTTCAACGACAGTTGGATAACCCCACAGTTCCACAGCACATCACCTGCCATCAACGTCTCTGAGGACGACAAGGGCTACAAGGTTGAGATTGCTGCTCCTGGAATGACAAAGGAAGACTTCAACGTCTCTATCTCCGATGGTGACATCGTTATTGCCATGGAGAAGAAAAACGAGAACAAGGATGAGAACAAGGAGAAAAAGTACATCCGCCGCGAGTTCAGCTACAGCAAGTACGAACAGCGTCTGGCTCTACCTGACAATGTTGAGAAACAGAACATCACAGCTCAGATGACCGATGGCGTTCTATATATCGACATCCCAAAGATGACGCCAGAGGAAAAGGCAAAGGAATGCCAGTGTATCGAAATCAAATAGCAGCCCCGCTGCTTAATTAATGAATCATATTGACTGTCTCACGATGTGAGACAGTCTTTTTTTATGCATAAAGATTATTAATTGTTAATTAATCACCATTTTATTTTGTATAATGCAAAAGATTTCATACATTTGCAAAAGAATAAACGGTATATATTACAAAACCCAACTTTTATTAAGGGAATAAATATATAAAACCAATAACAATAACTTAAAAGATTACAAGAAAATGAAAAAAAATCAACTACTATTACTAATGATTCTACTGTTACAGATTGTTCCAGTAGCAATTTTTGCAGAAGTATGCATTGACGGTATCTTCTACGAACTTGATGCAAGCAAGAAACAAGCCGAAGTCACTATTGACAACTCATTTGTTCAAAATTCATCCGACGAAGCAAGAAAGACCTACAAAGGCGTGGTTACCATCCCGGAAACCGTATCTTACAAAGGCGTTACATACGATGTCACGTCAATAGGCACAGCAGCCTTTTGGGGCAACGATGAACTCAAGGATGTTAAAATTCCGAACTCCATAACACACATTGGCGACAATGCATTCAGGTCTTGTCCACAACTCCAATCCATCACCATACCCAAGTCTGTTACAAATATAGGAAAGGCAATCTTGGAAGGTTGCGATGCTGTCTCATCTATCATTGTTGATAAGGAGAACAAAGTTTATGATAGCAGAGACAACTGTAACGCCATAATACATACAGAGACCAACGAACTGATTCAGGGATGCCCAAAAACAATCATTCCAAACACAGTAAAAAGAATTGGCGGATATGCTTTCACAGGTTTCACAAGTCTCACATCAATAGATATTCCCAACTCCGTTACAAATATAGGAGAGGCTGCTTTCATGCATACAGGATTAAAAGAAGTAGTTATTCCAAACTCTGTAGTATATATCGGGATATGGTCATTTGATAACTGTACGAATCTGTCAAACATAACATTATCAGAATCTCTGACATCCCTACCTTTATGGTCGTTTAGTTCGTGCAATCTTTCATCTATCACCATCCCAGCTTCTGTGGAATCGATAGAAGATGCTTTTTCTGCTTCTTTCACCCCAATCACATCCGTTTACTTCCTATCCACTAATCCTCCTATCATAAAGGATAACATGGGATTAGACAGCAATACAACAATCCATGTTCCTGTAGGATATAAAGATGTGTATGAGAACAATGATTTGTGGAAAAACTTCACAATAATCGATGATGTTGCAATTCAAACAACTGCCATCGCAACACTCTCAACATCCAATGTACAACACCCATCACCTATCTTCGATATCTCGGGCAAACTACTCTCTGCACCACGCAAGGGTATAAATATTATCGATGGAAAAAAAGTAAACACTAAATAAGTTCCTAAGAATGAAAACTATATATAAAAGCATTGTAACGATAGCATTGGCGCTAATCACATCGACTGCATCCTATGCAAGCATCCTTATTGATGGTTTATACTACGAGTTTTTCGACGAAACCTCTGAGGCTATGGTTGTAAAAGATGAAAAAAGCAATAACATAGAGCCTTCATACACAGCATCTACCATCAATATCCCGGAAGAAGTCACCTACAACAACAAAACGTATAAGGTGACAGTGATTGGCGCAGATGCTTTCCAGTTAAATAAAAACCTCACCTCTATCTCTATTCCGGAAACAGTAAGAAGTATTGGTGCAAGCGCATTTTCGGGATGTAAAAAACTCAAATCTATCACATTACCAAGTGGCATCACGAAAATTGAGCGTAGTGTGTTCGCTGCCTGTCAGTCTCTCAAGTCAGTAACAATTCCCGAAGGCGTGACAATCATCTCTGAGTCAGCATTTGCCAACTGTTCTTCTCTTGAGTCTGTTGCTATCCCAAGTTCGGTAACATTCATAAGTCCAAAGGCTTTCAGCCTATGCTCCAGTTTAAAATCTATTATAGTAAAATCGCCTACGCCAATAGATTTATTCAACGACACATTCGATACCTTCGGAAAGTTATATGTTCCTGAAGGCAGCAAGGATGCCTATTCCCAATCTCCTATCTGGAAGAACTTCACCATTATAGAGGGTACGGAAACAACAGGCATCACCAACGTGCCTACATCCATCACCCAACACCTAACACCAGTCTTCGACCTCTCAGGACATAGCCTCACAGCACCACGAAAAGGTGTGAATATCATAAACGGAAAGAAAGTGGTGATAAAGTGAAGAGTTAAGAACGAAGAGTGAAGAAGGTTTAGCTCGGCGGCCAAACCTTCTTCACTCTTAACTTAATACTTCAACTTCTCCCTATAATCCAGCGGCGTGAAACCGATGATCTTCTTGAAGATACGGATGAAATACGACACATCATCAATACCAATCTTCTCCGACACGCTCCTCACACTCATATCCGTAGTGAGCAGCAAACCTTGTGCATACTGTATCTTACAACGGATAGCATACTGTATCGGCGACATGTCAAAGGCTGAACGGAAAAGCCTGCCCAGATGCGATTTCGTCACACAAGCCACGTCGGAAAGCTCATCAAGCGTCAGCTTATCGCTGATATGCTCTTTTATGTGCATACAAACCTTGAACACACGCTCATCGGTATTGTCGGATATCTTCTCAGCATGCTTCATGAAATAAGAAGCGACAATCCACACGAATCCCTGCAACTGCATCTTCTCATATCGTTCCATTGCCTGATAACGGGTGGCATAGTCACGATACGCAGGATGGTTGTTGAAATCCTCCGCACTTGAATAAGGCAATGACAACTGCGGATACAGATTGCAGTAGTTCACAAACAACAGATTAGCAGCCTCATTCGCCTTCACCTCGTAAGGGAAACGGTATATATCGAAGAAGCCCGTAGAATCGCCGTAACGCTCATAAGCGAACAGATAATAGAATTCAAAACCCGGCTCGCAAACATAGCTGTGAGGCATGAAGCTCGGCACGAGATACATATACCCAGGCTTCAACTCTATATCATGACTGTTAAAATGAAGTGTGGCTTTCCCTGCCGTGACATAGTACAGACGTGCAAATGGCGATGATATATCCGTACCACCCCATCTATGCTGTGTCTTCGCATATCCGACATTGAGCACAATCAAGTTTACAAGTTCGAGCTTCGATTTCATATTCTACTAAAAAAACGCAATTTCTACCCATTTATTGCCACATTCACAATATGGAGTGAAATAAAAACTCCCAGAGTGCATCTGAACCGAGCAACCCTGAGAGCCTTGCAATCTGTCTTTACTTGAATTATCTTTACTTTTATCTTTACTTCACCATCACCTTCTTACCGTCAATGATATTCAAGCCCTTGACTGGAGCTGTGAGGCGCTCGCCGGCAAAACTGAATACTGATGCCTTGCTCTCTTCTTCTGTGATGCTGTTGATTGCTGTGAGTGAAGAACTGTTAGCCTTCATCTCGTCAGCAGCAGTAACAAACAAGTGTCTCCAACCATTTGCCGTCTGATAGTCAGCCAGACAATCTGAAGGAATATCCACTGTACATATGCCTCTTGTAGGAAGCGAGATGAAAGTTTCATCCTCAATCTCAGAAGGGAATATATTCTGATTGATGATGTTCATAAGGTTCTTGCAGTTTCTGAACATATCCTCAACGTTAGCGTTCTTGTTCACCGAAAGCGTTGTAAGGTCCATATCCTCAAGAGAAGTGCAGTCAGCAAACATCTGGCTGAAATCGGTCACGTTATGTGTGTCAAGGTCGAAAAGCGTGAATGTTGCCAATGACTTGCAACCGGCAAACATACTTGCCATGCTTGTAACGTTACTTGTTAGGAAGTTGTCACGATATGGAGTAAACATTCCCTTTGCATAGAATGCCTCCTCATCCTGTAAAGCTGTTGCCATACCGAACTCTATAACCTCAAGCGAAGTGCAGTTAGCAAACATACAACTCATATCAGTCACCTCATTCGTATAGAAGTTATCGAGATACACCGCATTAAGATTAGTACAGCCGCTGAACATATAGGTGCATGTCTTTGCAGCCACCGGAGTAGAGAAAGCCACCGTGGTAATCGCGTCCTTGAAGTTGCTCCAAGGAGCGGCATCGCCTTCCCATGTTCCGAGAACTGCATAGTCCTCTTCTGAAGAGATGTTAAGGTTACCATCATTGTCGATAACCCATGTGCAGTCTCCAGATACGCCTTCCGCAATATTAGCAAATGCTGGAATTACAGTAAGCAAAGTTGCCCCTACGAATGAGATAATACGTTTCATTTCTATTTCCTAATTAGATAGTTATCGTCTGCTGAGTTTTTATTCCCCTTTTTCAATTAGTTGCATCTTCAAGCTCTATCTTGAATGTTTTTTCTCAGCTATAACAGTTTTACTGTTGCAAAATTAAGTATTTTTGTCAATTCAACCAAATTTTTTTCAAGAAAAAATGTTGTTTATTACGAAACCAATACATTTTTACAGATTCACAATACGGATTGCAACACGAAAACCCTTTTTTCTTGTGAATTATCACGAAAAATGCCGTTAGAACCGGACTTTTTCCATTGCACGATACCTTACGGCTACATGCCCATGCGAGGTTAATCTTATTGCCGGTTTCCAGTTTGGCATCGCCTTTATCAGTCGCTCCGCCTCATCGCGGCATTCCTTCCTGAGGTTATTATTCTCATGTACCTTCACATCGGTAATCGAACCGTCCAGTTCTATTGTGAAATCAACGAGGATGAAGTTTCCGTCGCGCACCTTCTCCGCATCAGCATTAACGTAATTATCCTTCGAAACGGCAATACGGCGGTTCTTGTCAATGTATTCATCGAAATAACGATAGCCATTGCTAGGCATCGCCTCAATATAAGCCATATCGCCATTTATCATTCCATACGTGTATGTCATATCACCAGAGTCAAACGAATTACGCGCCTTGATAGACACCTGAACTGCACCACCGTTTCTCTTTACCGACACCTTCCTGCCATTAGCCTTAAACAGATTCTTTATCTGACGCACGTATTGCGAAGTGAAACCGCCATCAATGACGATTTCATCGACCTTCACGTCCGCAAACCAGTCGGGCAAATCAGGTTCACCTATGAATTCCAGATGCAGATTCTTCATGAATTCAATATCCTTGAACAACTCAGGCACCTCAGTAAGCACAAAATCAGGCTTAGCATACGTTTCGTCCTTAGTCATCAAGTCGCGCATGGTCATTTCCGATTCCATCATCTCTTCGCATACCATCCACCCTATTCTCGGACGCATGGTATTGGCATCACCGTCAACATCCACGCCAACAAGACCTGCATGCACCGACATTCTTAACGTTTCTGTCTCCCCTTCTCTTTGGCATATAAAAGGTGCGCTCACCACGTTAGGCTTCATATCCTGAGTATCGTAGTTCACACTTTCCGGGGTACGGCCCTTCTTGTCAAACGGCATCAGTTTCAGGAACCAACCGTCCAGTTTCGTAGGTTTGTCACGACCCACACAACTACTACGGGTTATTTCGTCAATTCTATCACGCTTCACTATATCCTGCCAGAACCTGACATTGGGCTTACCTTTGGAAGCGGCAACAAACTCTTCCAATATAGGCTCAAGTTCTTCAACCCAGTCCTCAATACCATAAACACTCAGTCTCCTTGTCTTATCCAACACTTTTCTCCAGTCATCAGGCGTACCCTCTATAGTGATGGAAGGTATGCCACAGACACCAACAACCACCAAATAGTCAAAATACGCTTTCACGGTACTCATCAGCGTGATTTGCGATGCCATGCGTTCCGTCTTTCCCGTTGTGGAGAAATCAGCCCTCATCAAATCGGCAAGGTTCCCCTTAGTGTTAGCGCCAATCTGCTTGTCGAAACCGTCAAACACCTCCTCCCAGTTAAAAGAAGGCGAGTGAACATCATCATCCCTATAAATCTTAACCTTAAGCAACTTCTTTCCACTATGATTCACCAGCAAACTCCTGAAATTCTCAGGCTTTTCATTCACGAACTGGCAGAATCCCTGACTTATCATCGTCCATATAATATCAGGCGACAACACCACTGAGTGATGCTGCATATAGGCTTCCACGAGGCAGTCGAAGAATACGGAAGAGGTCCTCAAGTAAAGAGAGTCATTCCAACTCTTAGTCACAACACAGCCCGAATCATCTTCCCTCGCCCATTCCTCTGCAACTTTGTCAGCAGTCTTATTAGCTTTCAGTCGCCCCACAGGCTTAAGTCCCTTATCCACGACAAAGGTATGCGCCGCATTTTGTGCTGCGCAGTATTCAGAAACACCGCCCATAAAGAGCAGAAAAGCTATAATATACTTCTTCATTATCTCTTATTTTTTAAAAGATTCAGGTCTTCAGTGTGCAAAGATACAAAGTTTCTCCCAATCCACCAAGCGAAACCAAAGAAAAAAAAACTCAATCACCACTACTTGCCTTAGCATGATGAGTTTCAGCAAATAATAGTAAATAGTAAATAGTTAAGGAGTTCTCTTTTTAAACTTTTACATTTTCAATTAAAATACAAACGCAAAGACACAAAGTTTTTATCCTTACCCCCTTTCCTTTGCGTCTTCGCGTTTAGTTTATTCGCAAGTTCATCAAGCTTCGCAAGTCTTAATAACTTGATATCTTAATACCCCATACAGAAGGTTACTCCGAGAGTTGTTGTTATGGCTGTTAGCACAACAGTCAACTCTATCGGCGTATCGTAACTTTTGACGCATCTTGAATTAGATTCATAAGTATATCACTATCCTAAAGCATTCATGAAGTCTGCTATCAGGTCATCCGTATTCTCAATTCCAAGCGAGACACGGAACGCATTTTGATATATTTGCTATTTCCTGTTTGTATCATCATTTCAAAAACCGAATCGGATTTATGCCTTTGTCATCCTCCCCCTGTTCCATCGCTAATCCCCAACTCTAAATAGCGAGGGCAGAGCGAAGGCATAGCGAAGGGAGAGCGAAGGCAGAACCAGTCATGAGTGAAAAGTGAAGAGTGAAAAATTTAAGTTACACCGTTCGGCATTGGCGCCCTTGCCGTCAGGAACTCTCAACCTTCAACTCTTGGCCTTTGTCTTTTGACCTTTGACTGATTCACGATGACAACGTGCACAGCACCTCGCACTCGAAAGATAACGAACGTCGGCTAAGAGCCGGTGCATGTTTCAATCTTTCGAGTGCAAAGTTACGAAAAAAGAAATTGTCAGAATACGAAAAAATACTTTTCGATACTTTAATACTTTACGATACGAAAAAATACGTATTTTCTCGATATTTTTTTTATCTATGCAGAATGAGTGGTGAGTTGCTTTCGCCATCTAAAAAACAGAGCATAACCAATAAAAACATATCAAAACAAAAAACGATAAAACAAAATGTTTTACTTTATATTCTTTTGTTTTTATTGGTTTTTCTAAATGGCGAAAGCAACTCGGAGAGCCATGATGTTAGTTTTTTGTTTGTTAGTTTTTACTCTTTTAAAAGAGTGCAAGTTGCAGTCTATCAATCAGTTGTGATATTAGTAATTTACAAGGATTTCATTCGTAAAAAAACTAACAAGTAAAAAACTAACATGGAGAAGAAAGAAATTCCGACTTGCGTCGATGGGGGAAAGTAAATTGGAAGGATTCGTGGAGCTCTATCAGGAGTCGACTCATAAGTTCCAGGAGAGTGAAAAGGCTCGTGTGGCTGATGTGCTTGAGTATCAATGCTGACAAAGGCTCATGGAAATGTGAAACAGCGATAGTAACAATATTGCCAAGGAGGTAAACCCATTCAACAATCATTTTTTGTTAATCTGCGCCTTGTTGTGTTAAAGGTTGTTTATTTATGAATATTTTTGATGTAAATCATTGCAATTTTGATAATTATTCATTATCTTTGCAATGGATTTAGTAAAAAAGTTTCCCCCTTTCATAATCAAATAATTTAGGCTAATCGAGACGTGAGTCACCGTTAGCCTTTTTTGTGGCTACCCTGTCCTTCCCCAAGGGAAGGCCCCATCCCCACCATACATCCACCCCCTACGGCCTAACCAGTCCTTCCCAAAATGGGTAGTCCGATGTTGATAACATCGGAGTATGTGACAAGCTCCCCCCCCTCACCCCCTCCAGGGGAAGTAGATACAATTGAGAGCGACGGGGAGATTTTCACCAAGATTTTTAGCATAGATTTTATCTAGATTTGGCTTTCCCTTCGGCCGCCGACCTCTTCGACGTTCTGAAGGAGCTTGCAACTGAAACGGGATTTATTTTTTTCTCATGATATTCTCGTGTAGATTTTCATCCTGATTTTTGAATAGATTTTAAAATCCTCGCTGAAAATCTAGAAAAAATCTGGGCAGAAAATAGTGGGAGGGATATTCTTTCTTTGTTTCGCTCGTGCCTCGCTCAGAAATCTAGAGAAAATCTGAGATTAAAATCGGGGTGAAAATAAATGAAAAATGAAAAGTGAAAAATCTGGGTGAGCATCTCCCCTACCCTAATTTTTCGACAAGGAAAAAAGGCAAAAGTCATAACATGGAGCTATGCTTTTGCCCTTTATGGTTACCTTTCGGGTACGCGTGAAATAATTTTTAGCAGATCTTGCGGGAACCATCGCCAATAACGACATCGATGACTTTTGGCTCGTGTCCATACTTCTCTGCGAACTTCTTCTTTGCATCAGCAATGAAGGTGTCGTAGAGCTCGTCCTTGACGAGGTTGATGGTGCAGCCGCCAAAACCACCGCCCATGATGCGGGAGCCTGTCACGCCGTTTGCCTTGGCTATGTCGTTGAGGAAATCAAGCTCCTCACAGCTCACTTCGTAGTCCTTTGAGAGTCCCTGATGGGTGAGATACATCTGCTTGCCTACTTCTTCATAGTCGCCCTTAACAAGAGCGTCACACACGGCAAGTACGCGGTCTTTCTCTCCAAGTACGAAAGTGGCACGCTGTATGTCCTCTGCGCTTACATCAGCCTTGACTTCCTGAAGGTCTTCCCAAGAACAGTCGCGGAGAGTATCTATGGTGCGCTCAGGATGGCGTTTCTGTACGGCTTTCGCAACGTTTTCGCAAGAGTTGCGTCGGTCGTTGTATGGAGAGCCTGCAAGTTCGTGCTTTACGCATGAATTGAGCAATACGAGCTTATAGCCCTGCGGATTGAAAGGAAAGTACTCAAACTCGCGTGTGTTGCAGTCGAGGCGCATGAGTTTACCAGCCTGTCCAAAGACGCTTGCGAACTGGTCCATAATACCGCAGTTGCAGCCGATATACTTATGCTCAGTTGCCTGACCAGCAAGAACGATATCCCACTTGCTGATCTTGTTGTCGGCAAAAAGGTCGTTGAGAGCACATCCGAAACAGCTTTCCAAAGCAGCCGAAGAACTCATTCCTGCACCGAGGGGCACATCGCCGGCGAATGCCACGTTGAAGCCCTTGACATCGACACCGAGGAGACGAAACTCCTGTACCATGCCATAGATGAAGCGAGCCCATTGTGCTGACGGCCCCTTTGGGTCGTCAACCTTGAACTCCACCTTATCCTTGAGGTCGATGGAATATGCTATTACGGTATCAGTACCATTAGGGCGCACCTCAGCCATCACTCCCTGAGTAACAGCACCAGGGAATACAAAACCGCCATTATAGTCGGTATGCTCGCCAATGAGGTTGATACGTCCCGGAGAATGGTAGATGTTTCCGGTTAGTCCGTCGAAATGCTTAATGAAGCGACTTCTTACGAATTCAATATCCATGATTTTTTTCCTAAAGTAAAAAAGTGAAGAGTGAAAAGTGAAGAGTGAAGAATTTAAGTTACATTTTATCGCAAACATTAATCGTTTATCATTGTAATTCAAATTATTCACTTTTCACTCTTCACTCTTCACTAAAAGTGTTTACTTTTCTACACCGAACTTATAGATAGTCTTCTGCTTGTAGCGCTCGCCTGGGTTGAGGACTACAGATGGGAAGTAAGGACGGTTTGGAGAATCTGGGAAGTGCTGAGCCTCGAGACAGATAGCAGAGCGCTTTGGAGCTGTGCAACCGAACTGGATTTCCTTACCGCTTGCGAAGTTGGCTGTATAAACCTGAAGACCTGGCTCTGTGGTGTAGCACTCGAGTGTACGACCAGTCTTTGGATCCTTAACGCGTGCAGCGAATGAGAGCTCGCCTACCTCGTTCTTGTTGAGTACGAAGTTGTGGTCGTAACCGCTACCGTTCTTGATCTGCTCGTTGTCAGCGTTGATCTCGAGACCGATCTTCTTTGGCTTGCGGAAGTCGAATGGAGTGCCTTCAACCTTGAGGATCTCACCAGTTGGGATGCTGACAGCATCGATAGGGAGATAGAAATCGGCGTTGAGCTCGAGATCCCAGTCCTCGATTGTAGGTGTTGGCTTAGCAATACCGCTGAGTGAGAAGAATGCGTGGTGAGTGAGGTTGATGATAGTCTTCTTGTTTGTTGTAGCAAGATACTCGATGATCAGCTCATTCTCGTTTGTCCATGTATAAACAACAGTTACATGAACCTCACCAGAGAAGCCTTCCTCACCGTAAGAGCTTACGTAGTTGAGTACGAGGGTGCTGTCGTTCATCTGAAGAGCATCCCATACGCGAGCATGATAACCTGTAGGACCGCCGTGAAGATGATTTGGACCGTCGTTAAGGGCTACATTATACTCCTTGCCATTGAGGATGAACTTACCCTCCTTGATACGGTTGCCGAAACGACCTATGAGAGTTGAGAGGAACGGCTCAGTTGTATTGATATAGTCATTGATGTTATCATGTCCCTGGATTACGTTGGCCATATTTCCGTCCTTGTCAGGAACCATGATAGCTGCAATAGCACCACCAAAGTTTGTTACTGCGATCTCAGCACCGTTTGAATTACGGAGTACATAGAGATCTGTCTGCTTTCCCTGGACGGTGGTCATGAAGTCTTCACGCTTCAAACCACAAATGTTTTCGCTTGTTGCCATATTAAGTTTATTGTTAAAAGGTTGTATAATAAAATGTTAATTATAAAAATTCCATGAAATACCGAGACGAAATACTCTTTCGTTCATCGGATAGTGCGGTACGGTGAAATACTGCATATTGCCCTGTCCCGCATTGACGTGACTCATCATCGCGAAGAATCTGCATCCCTTGAGCACGAAGTTGGCATACACGTCAACGAATGGATAGTTGCCTATCTTTTTCCTTACTTCCGTGTCGGGGTTTGTCTGAACAGCGAATTGTGCGAGTCCCGGCACATATTCAGGAGCATAGTACCTTGTGAAGTATGTTACAGCCGCTCCGAAATGACACTTCAGCACCTTTGCAATCTTGAAATCAATATACAGATTGCTCCATACATTGAGCTTCGGCAATGGAAGTACATCATCCTGCTTGCAAAACTGGTATGTGACACGGTTCTCCCAGTTGAGGATTCCTGCCTTGAAGTTCTGTTCAAGCTCTGCGGTCACGACATTCACATCGTTACTTGACTGAAGCACATCGGCCCAGTGGTTTATCTGCAATTTTGCTTCCGAGAGCTCGTGGCCGGTTGCCAGATACGTATAGCTCTTGATGTTGTCAACTCCTATGCGGAGTGATGTCTTTGTCCTCGGGAATGATACGGCACCGCCTATGTGCGTATGCTTCTGCTTGTTGAAATTCTGATGATTCCACGAATAGTACCTGCCTTGATACTCCGTAAGGAAGAAATCAGGAGCAAGGGAATGGTAGAAGCCTTCCATATCCACACGTACCGTATCTCCGAAGATCGGTACATTGACATCTGCCGTTCCGTCAATGGTTAAATCAGCGGTCATGTCATCAGCATCACTTTTGACGCAATAGCTTACCTGGACATCGTAATGGAGAGTAGTGCCGAGTGTCTTGGTGAGCTGTCCGCCAATATAGAAGCTGCTCTCGTCACTCTTGGTTCCAACATACTCATATCTGCCATAATTGTGGGTGGCAAATGCCTTGAGTCCGGCAGGAACATACTTGTTGAAACCTTCGAGCAGGGCAATAGCAAATGTATTCTCAACCTTGGTATAGTTTGCCACATCCATTATACTATCAATTCCCACGCCCAGATTTTTCCAATATACAGAATCACCATAGGAGGCCTGATAGTAATTGGCTGGAGTTCTGTAGGCAATGTAGTTACGTGTATGCCTATCCACTGATGCCGTATGGATGAAACTTGTAACAGGCACATATTCATCCTTGAGCCATGAAGTATCCTCTGCTTCCTTCGTCTTGGCAGCAATAAGAGAGTCAGCCATCGCCTCATTATCTACGCTGATACGGCCAGCAGAAGCCGTAGAAAGAGTGTCACTTGGCAGGTCACCTTCTATCTTCGCATCAGCAGGGCGACCGGTCAATGTCTCATTAACACGTCCTTTCGCATCCACATCGCCACTCTCACGCTTCTCGCGATCCTCAGCCTCCTTACGTGCAGCCATAGCGAATTTCTTTGCCTCGATCTCCATTTTTGTCATAGGCACCTTGCGGTAGAAACCCACGCTATAGCGATGCGTCAGGAAGAAGTGCAGCGCGTTGTTCTTATTCCAGTTTGACGACAGGTTAGTAGGTATCTCCGTCGAGATGTACGAGTCTGCAAAATTCGACGGGTTAGTGATATACTGGTCATCGGTAATACCGCCATTTTCAGTATTCTTCATATGGTCGGTAGAGAACGCGAAATGAGCCTGATATCGCTCACCTAGATATGATGTCCAGAGAGTATAGTCGAACAATGCAGTAGACTGGGAATTGTAATAGCCACGTCCGTACATATAGTTGAACTTCATTCCGAATCCCAATCGCTTATTCACATTAGATGCGAACAGAAGCTTGAAATAGTCCTCTCCGTCCGTACGGTCACCACAAGTGTAGAAATTGAGACTTGTTATCGGTGAGAGCGTGTTGGTGAAACGGAGGTTCTCTATCGGTGTGAGGAAGAAATCGAACGCATCAGTAAACAGGAATGCCGGTATATGCGAACGGTCCATAAAGATACGGTTCAGGCGAGGAGCACCGAGGTTTCCAGTAGTGTTGTACTCTCCATGCATACCTGAGGTAAACACCGTATTCATGAAGAGATGCTGAAGCGTATCCCTCTCCACGGGGATGCGATCACCGAAAAGAGGATCCACCGTCCAGACATACATTCCACGAGGTATTTCCTTCTTTTCCTTTCCTTCTTCCTTTCCCTTAGTCTTTTTGTTCGGGTTGAAGGTATTGGTATTGGCATCAAACTCATTATACGGATTATCTATGTCATCATAACGATTATCATTATCCAAGCCACGATAATTAACATCCTGGGCATGAATAAGAGTCAATGCCATTATATTGAGAACTATGACCGAGAGATATCTCTTCATCAACAAGTATTATCTATTTCTTCACAAATCGCAGGGCACACTCCGCCATCTTGAAAGCCATGGCTATGATAAACACCACTATACCCATAGCTTCATTTCCCTTGAAATACATATAGGCACCTATCACGCCTAAAACCATAAACAAGATATTGAAAATCTGGCGAAGCATAAAGAAAGAGCCCCTACCATCTTCCGGCTTACGGTGATGACGTTCCGGACGTTTGGCAAGAGTTACCTCCTCTTCTTCTGCGAAATTATTGATTTCTTCCATTAAAGTATTTATTTAAGAGAGAGTTCAAACCGCTTGAGAATCTTCTCCATACGGTCTATTGTACAGATGCGGAACTTCTTTGTACCACCTTTGGTAAAACCAGTTCCCTTCTTGTTGAATGCCACCTTGTCGGATATCATTTCCTCTGCGGTGTAATGTGCCTCTGTAGGGCGTCCTTCCTCGTAGTGGTAGCTGATATTGGTGATAATCACCTTGCATTCTCCGTCAGTACACTCGACAGACACAGCATAGTTCATCTTTGTCTTGTCAAGAGAAAATGCCTTATCGCTGAACACGAGCCATTCCTGTGCACGGGCGAGAATCTTATGTCCTATACGGTCAACAACGGCAAGAGTGGATTTCTCGGTCTGCTCCTCACCCTCTACAAGGGAACTGAAATATGAAAGAGCCATTTCGTAAACCTTGTCAGCTGGCATACCTTCCACTTTATAGGTCTTTTCCCATGTCACCTTGCCATTAACCTCCGGTACCCCACCCTGCATATACTTAGCAGGTATTTCCTTGTCCTTACGCTCGAAAAGGGCACGGCGCTGGGTTCGCTCCCCATCGGATGTTCCCTGAGCACTTGCGGAAAGTGTAGTTGCAAGGATGAATATGAATGCTACAAACTTTTTCATTTCCAATATTTTAAGTAAAGTGTAGAGTGTAATGTATAATATTGACAGCTTTAATCGCTAAACACTAAACTCTAATCACAAAACTATGAATTATGACTGCAAAGATAATAAAAAAAGTAGAATGAAAGTATGTTTAAGCATTATTTAACATTGTACGACTTCCATTGTCATGGAAATATCGGTCTTAGGTCTGTCGCCTGATGCCGTTGCCGTATTCTGGATTTTCTCCACCACGTCAAGACCGCTTTCCACCTCACCGAATACGGTGTATTGATTATCGAGGAATGGAGTACCGCCGACAGTTGTGTATGCCTCTATCTGCTCAGGAGTGAACTCCGGCTTGGGTTTCTCTGCGCATATCGCCTTTGTCTCAGCAATAAGCTCGTCCTGCAACTCCTGTAAGCCTGCCTGATCGCGATTACGGCGGAGATCCATGATCTTTGCACGGTTTTCTGCAACAAGGTTATTGAAGACCGCCTGTTCCTGCTGCATTTCCATCTGACGCTCCATCTGCTTGAGTTCCTGCGGTTTGTATGTCTTTCCCCATACGATATAGAACTGTGAACCGCTGCTCTCACGCTTAGGATTCACCTCATCACCCTGACGGGCAGCAGAGAGGGCACCACGCTTGTGGAAGAGCTGTGGATATACGAACTCGGCAGGAACGGTATAGCCAGGACCGCCCGTTCCGAGCATCTTGCCGGCAGGCGCATCCTTACTGTTAGGATCGCCTCCCTGAATCATGAAGTCCTTGATGACACGATGGAAAAGAGTGCCGTCATAATAGCCTTCCTTTGCCAGTTTTATGAAGTTATCTCGATGCTTTGGAGTCTCGTCGTAAAGGCGAACGATGATTTCGCCCTCAGTTGTATTGATCTTTATCTTTGTCATTACGCTTGTTTTTTATGCAAAAGTAATTAAATATTTTGAATATCCCAAGAAAAAAAGCCACTTTTTCCGTTTAAGGTCAAAAGCAGGCTCGCTATTCCTTCGCTATTCTTCCGTTCTTCCTCCGCTCATCCTCCGTTGATCCTCCGTACCAAAGTCGGTGCAAAGTCGGTGCAAAGTCGGTGAGAGTGCGTTCTTAGAGCGAATCTAAAGCGGAGGCATATCGAGTTGGGTTAGGAGGATGAGCGAAGGATGAACTACAAATTTCCTATTATTCTACTTATTTAATGCAATCATTTCCTTTAGTTCATCTATTGTATAAACATTACCATCTTTACATCTATGCAACATAGCATGGCAATTTGGGCACACAGGAACTAAATCGTTAATAGGATCTATCTTGTATTCTTTGCCAATCTTTGAAATAGGAACTATGTGATGAACGTGAATAAAACCTTTACCCAGTTCGCCATACATCTTCCCAAAATCCATACCGCAAACGCTACATTTGCATCCGTGAGCCTCTATACACTTATTCCTTGCCTCACGATCACGTTCATAATGGTTTACATATACTTTCTTTAAGGCTCCCTCGAAATATCCTTCATCATTATCAAGTTCATCATAGACATTCTCCTCGGATTCAAAAACAGAAAAAATATATTTCACGAGATTCTCTGGTAATTTCCTCGGACCTTGAGGAACTCCCTTCATCCCACATTTTTGCAATTCCTTCAAATGCAAAGATTGAGAAGTCGTTTCTTTTAACTTTTTTAAACGAAAAGAATCTTTTGAATGAGATAGATAAGGCGCATGAGCATGCTTTTCTCCCCAGTATTTACCAAAAGTTTCTGCTTCCTGATCGGGTATATTTACCTTTGTAACTTCCATCATATAACAAATTCGTTGAATAGGTTTCGAGCGATATATGAATACTATATCGCCAATTTTAGGATTGCAGTTTGCATGCCAATCAACCTCAGAGTTTTCAGACAAGCACTCCTCCAATTTGAAATATTTGTCATTAGCAGAAATGAGCCAATAAACCTTTTTATGTTCTTTTTCTGGATAATTCATATACTTGCTTTTAATTTAAAGGATTTTTATAACGATTAATAAATTACATTCTGAGGACAAAAATAAACAAAAATCCTAACATGACAAAGGAAAAATGCAAAAAAACGTGGGACATTTGGAGTTGTCATATTTTTTGATTAACTTTGCCCGACGTGAAGATAATAACCCCGATATTGACGATTTCTGGCTCTGACGGCATTGGTTCTTCAGGCATTCAGGCAGACATCAAGACTATCACAAGTCTTGGTGGAGATGCTATGACCGTTATCACCTGTATGGCTCTTAACGACGGCAAAGGCATGAAATGGCATACGCTTCATGAGGATGTAATAACGGATCAGGCAAGGACGATAATGGGCACTATGCACCCAAAGGCGGTAAAGGTGGGACTTATCCGCGATCCTCTCACGATTAAGAACATAAGAGATGAAATCGTCGGGTGCAAAAGGATTGTATGTGCCCCAGGAATATTCGCGTCAGACGGTTCACAACTTATTGACGATGAATCAATTCGCGCTATCACCACCTATCTTATACCAGAATCAACTTTGCTGATGCTCAGATGTAATGAGGCTGAGAAAATTCTTAACAAAAAGATAACTTCTGACGATGACATGCTCATAGCTGCTCAAGAACTGAAAAACATGGGGGCAGAATGGGTTATGCTACGTGGAGGACAGCTATCAGAAGGTCGCCTTACTGCCCTACTCTACGGCGAAAACACCAAGCATTTCTTTACGTCATACAACATTCAAGGATGGAAAAAGCATGGTGTTGGTAGTGCCTTGTCTGCAGCTATCACAACAAGACTTGGTATGGGTGATGATGTTCCTACAGCCATAAAGAATGCCCATGAATACGTTCATAGCTGTGTGGTATATGCAGTTAGCGATGAGAAACAGAGCCTTCGTGCAAAAGACATTTATAATGAGTTCATTAGTATCGTGGCTGAGTTTTATAAGAAAGAGCACAGCGTTGCCTTCTATGCCGACAAGCTCAACATCACGACGAGGTATCTGTCTCAGGTCACAGACAAGACAGTTGGAATATCGCCAAAACAGGTTATTTCAAACTACCTTATTAATGAAGCCAAGATACTTCTCAGTAATTCAAGGCTCACTATTCAGGAAATATCCAATCGTCTCGGATTCTCCTCTCAGACAATGTTCTGCAAGTTCTTCAAGGGGCAGGAGAAATATACACCAACAGAATATAGGAGATGATAGTCGTTTGCCATTTTCGGAACACTATTTTACTATACAGGAACAGACTTTTGTCCGTTCCTTTTTTTGTATCTACCTTTGCAGCCGAAAAAAGATTAAAGAATAAAGTAGAAAATGTAAAGTATAAAGAAAAAAATGGAAAATAGAACTATTCTCAACCGCAACCTTGCACAGATGCTTAAGGGCGGTGTTATTATGGACGTGACAACTCCTGAACAGGCAAAGATAGCAGAGGCGGCAGGTGCCTGTGCTGTAATGGCTTTAGAGCGTATTCCTGCTGATATCCGTGCTGCTGGTGGCGTTTCACGCATGAGCGACCCAAAGATGATCAAGGGTATTCAGGAGGCTGTATCAATCCCTGTAATGGCAAAGGTACGTATCGGACATTTCGTAGAGGCTCAGATTCTTGAGGCTATCGAGATTGACTATATAGACGAGAGCGAGGTACTCAGTCCTGCTGATGATGTATATCATATTGACAAGCGTAAGTTCAACGTGCCTTTCGTTTGTGGTGCAAAGGACCTTGGTGAGGCTCTGCGCCGTATAAACGAGGGTGCTACGATGATCCGTACAAAGGGCGAGCCTGGTACTGGTGATGTTATTCAGGCTGTCCGTCACATGAGAATGATGCAGAGCGAGATCCGCCGTCTTGTATCTATGAGCGAGGATGAGCTCTATGAGGCAGCAAAGCAGTTGCGTGTACCTTTCGACCTTGTGCAGTTCGTTCACGAGAATGGCAAGTTGCCTGTAGTAAACTTCGCAGCAGGTGGTGTTGCTACCCCAGCTGATGCCGCATTGATGATGCAGTTGGGTGCCGAGGGTGTATTCGTAGGTAGCGGTATCTTCAAGAGCGGAGACCCAGTAAAGCGTGCACAGGCAATCGTAAAAGCAGTTACGAACTACGACAACCCAAAGATTATCGCAGAACTCAGCGAGGATCTTGGTGAGGCTATGGTAGGTATCAACGAAAGTGAGATAGAACTGCTGATGGCGGAGAGAGGGAAATAAGGAATCGGCCCCTCACCCGCCCTATGGGCACCCTCTCCCCAAGGGGCGAGGGAAAAGTTAGTAACAAACCCAAATAAACAATTAAAGGTAATTTCCCCCCTCGCCCCTTGGGGAGAGGGTGTCCACAGGACGGGTGAGGGGCTTTTGGTTAGGCTTTATGATAGCAATATTAGCATTACAGGGAGCATTTGCGGAACATCAGCAGATGCTCAGCAGATTAGGAGAGGAAAGCGTTCTAATACGTAACCTTGACGATTGGAACGACTTTATAAAGAATACGGATAAGCGCGGACTTATCATTCCCGGAGGTGAGAGTACGGCAATGATGAGGATAATACGCGATGAGAATCTTCTTGAGCCTGTAAGAAAGGCAATTCTTGAGGGTTTGCCCGTCTTCGGCACTTGTGCAGGTCTCATAATGCTCGACTCTGAACATCTCGGAACAATGGATATCGAGGTAAAAAGAAACGCATACGGCAGACAGCTCGGGAGTTTCTATACACAAGATGAAGTGAAAGGTATAGGCAAAGTGCCAATGACCTTTATAAGAGCACCTTATATCACCGCTGTTAAAGATGGTGTTGAGGTTCTTGCTGAGGTTGATGGCAATATCGTTGCTGCAAGACAAGGCAAGCAACTCGTTACATCATTCCACCCGGAACTGAATGAGGATACGAGGATACATGAGTATTTCTTGAAGATGGCTTCGAAATAAACGAAGAGTGAAGAGTGAAAAGTGAAGAATAATTAAGTGAATAGTGAAAAGTGAATAGTGAATAATACTTAGTGAAAAAATACTGCTATCGCAGAATGGAATGCATAGCGAGACCTCGTAATGGTGTCCACCAGTATTATGTATTATTCACTTTTCACTATTCACTATTCACTCAAATATCACTTCACCCCCATCTTATAGATACAGGTATGGGTGTATTTCTGCTTTGGACGAAGAACCGTTGAAGGGAACTCCTTATGGTTTGGAGAGTCTGGGTACATCTGTGACTCAAGAGCAATAGCAGTACGAGCACCAGTATATACCTGAAGACCTGGGTGGTCGTTCCATACCTCAAGAACACGACCTGACTCTGGAGAATAAAGAGTAGCAACCTTCTCAACAGCCTTTCCCTTATGCGTTACGCAGAAGTTATTGTCATACTGCATAACCTTTCCTTCTGGGATTTCCATTCTCTGACCGAATGGGAAGAAACCACCCTTGAACTGCATCTGACGGTCACCTATGCGGCATCCGATCTTGAAATCGTAGGCTGTACCGGCAACATCAAGAAACTTACCAGTAGGAATACCGTCCTGAGTAGTCTCTGTAATCTTGTCAGCTTCTACATAGAGAGTGTGATTCATTATATCCCCTACTCCAGTTCCGTTGAGGTTGAAGTATGAATGATTTGAGAGGTTCACTACTGTTGGCTTGTCAGTAGTTGCCTCGTATGCAATAGACAATCCGTTATCATCAGTAAGAGAGTATGTAAGAACGGTTGTGAGATTTCCTGGGAAACCATCGGCACCGTCAGGAAGAACGCACTTAAGGACAAGTTTCTTGCTGTCACTACTTACAACATCCCATACAACATGGTCAAAGCCTTTGTTTCCACCGTGAAGGATATGCTCACGACTATTCTTTGTGAGGTTATACTCCTTGCCGTCAAGAGTGAACTTTGCATTTGCGATACGGTTGGCAAAGCGTCCGAGAGCAGGACCTACCATGCCGAGATTGTACTTCTGGTACTCACCAATAGAATTGTAGTGAGTTACGATATTTGTATAGTTGCCTGCACGGTCAGGAGCAAGCATTGACACGATGAAACCGCCATAGTTCGTAATCTGAACCGTCACCTTGCCGTTTGTAAGAGTATAGAGGTCAACAGCCTTACCGTCGATTGTAGCCTTGAATGCAGATGCATCAACAGTTGGGAGAACGGTCTTGCCAAGAAGCAAATCCTCAAATGCCTTACTGCGCTTGTCCCATGTATTGAAATCATCAGCACGAAGAATCTTCGTACCAGGAAGGGCTGTTTCACCAACAAAGAATGAGCATGACTTAATCTTTCCCTCTGCTACGAGACGGTCAGCTATGTCATCAGCACCACCAACCTTAAACCAGCTCTCATAAGTATCATCCCTGCCAATTATGAGGGAAATCGTAGGAGCATCCTTACAACCTGCAGAATGATATACAGCCGTACCCTCGCCATAGTTATAGGTCACAATACCATGCTTCACATTGCCCAAATCCTTGATCTGTGCCTTGGAAATGCTGTATTTGAAGCCCTTGTCAGGTGAGAGATACATATTGTTAGGGTCAGCAACCTTCATGCCATCAACAACGAAGCAGTATTTGAACGAAGTGTTTGCCACACCATTAACCTTAACGCTCCATATACCCTCAGCATCTTTCTGCATAGCAAGAGGCTCAGGAAGAAGCTCACTCTCAAAAAGAACGGTCGTTGCTTCCGGTGCCTTGAAATTATATGTCACGTCAGAAGATCCGTATTCAGGAGAGACAATCTGCTTTGGGAAGAGACGAGCCATAACCGTTGGGGTGAACTGCTGTTCCTTTCCTGTCTTGGCAAGCGTAGGCTTTGCATTCTCCATTGCCTTCTTTGATGCTTCTGGATTAAAGAGAAGCTGAAGGGTTTTGTCGAGGAAATACTTGGCATTCATCCATGTATGACCGAATTTGTCGTGGGTATATTCCTTAACACTACGGATGCCCTTCTTGTCAAGGAACTCAGAATAGTCGCGGGCATTTCCATAGAGGAAATCGTCTGTTCCAACACCAAGCCAGAAGAGGTTTATCTTGCTGTTTGTCTCCTTTGCATTATCATATACTTTGGGAATATCGGTTGATGTAAATGAACTATAAGAGCAGAGATAAGAGAACTTGTCAAGGTTGCTAAGACCATTGTAGAGACCCTGATTACCACCACGTGAGAATCCGCCGATAGCACGATGCTCACGGTCATTGATAGTACGATATGTCTGCTCTATATATGGCATCAAATCGCCAATAAGGTCATTGCTGAATACATCATTGCCGAATCGTGTTGCCGGCATACCATCAGAAGGATTTGCAGGCAGCAGCTTATATGGATTACCGTAAGGCAACACCACAATCATCTCCTTTGCCTTACCCTCGGCAATGAGGTTGTCAAGGATATAGTTCACACGACCTACCTTGTAGTAAACCTCCTCAGTATCAGTCGTTCCGCTGATGAGATAGAACACAGGATAAGTCTTGTTTGGCTCCTTATAGTATGATGGTGGAAGATATACAAGAGCATTATTCGTATAGTTCAGGCTCTTTGAGAAATAGTTCACGTACTCCATACTACCATGAGGCACGTTCTTTATGTCGTGTGGAAGAGCTGTCTTTCCTGGGATCTCCAAAAGACTGTTCTTGAAACCCTCGTTAGGGAAATACTGCTCACATTGAGGGTCCATTATGCTGACACCATCCACAACAAAGTTGTATGGATACATATCAGGAGCAGCAGGACCGAGAGTAACCGACCACATACCTGTTCTCTCATCCTTCTTCATCTCGTTCTTACCGGCAAACTGCACATCAACACTCACACTCTTCGCTTTGTTGTTACGATATTGGAATGTTACTGTACCGTCTTCATTTACCACCGTGGATTTGTAAGGTCTCATTGGCATCTGTGCAAAACTATTGGAGAACACTCCAAGAGTCAGAGCCATGACCAGCTTAAATTTCAAATTCATTTTACCTTTTTGTTTTAGTTATTCGCTTATATATGAGCGCAAAATTACTAATAAATCTGATAATACAATAATTTGTTACGTTTTTTTAAGATTACGATAACTATTTCTTGTCATCACCAAATCCTTTTGCCTTCAGCCATAGTAGGAATTGCTGACTCCAAGCCTCTGTCGTGGTAGTTCCATTCTGTGGCATAAGCTGATAAGGACCTTTGCCGTCACCATATAGATGAATCTCTGCATTTCCACCAGCCTTCTTCCACTCCATAAAGAGGCTTACAAGTCCGGCAGCCACATTAGGATGATCTACACGTGACATGATAAGCAACGGAGGTGCAGGATTTGGAACCTTAACAGGACAGAGCGCAGGACCGAAATTAGTACAGATAAAATCGGGCATCTCTTCCGGTTTCGCAATATTCGTAGCAGCAAAAGCAACACCACCGCCAGCAGAGAATCCGAGATAACCAACCTTCTTGATTTTCCATTCCGCAGCATGTTCACGAACAAGACGCATGGCTGCGTTTGCATCATCAGCAGCCAAGGCAAGAATACTGTCACCTTGAGGGAAATGAGCGGGATTACAATCAGCCTCCTTGAAATTGGCAAAGCCTGTAACATCCACCATAGGCGGCATTTTCATGCCCTTTGGCATTTGCATTGTCCCTGAGTTAAGATGATACTTCAAGCCGATAGCAGCATAGCCATTGGCATTAAGCAGCTTAGCCATCTCTACCACATCCGACGTCCATGATAAAGCCCTAAGACCGCCACCAGGACAAAGTATAACCGCACAACCATTTGCCTTGGATGCGTCAGGAAGATATACTTCGACCGAAGGATTAACAACGCCGAGTATGGAAATGCCACCATACTGTTCAATTTCGCGCTCCGTATCCTTCTGTTGCGGATTAGCATTCGGGAGCATGAATTTCTGCTGGGCAGAAACCGTCATGCAGCCTGCCACAAATAGGATTGAGAACAATATCTTTCTCATAGGTTATATTTGATTTTAATTGACTACAAAAATACGAAAAATAATTGAATGCCAATTCTTTCCATTGCGAAATTTTTATTTTTTTAATATTACCCCAACTGTCGCAAAAAATGTATTTTTCTACTTTTTTTCCAGATTTTCTTTGCATTTCTCAATAAATTACATAACTTTGCAAATGAAATAGTAACTTACGGCATGTTTTAGGCAAACACGCCCACAAACAAGATACCAAATGAAAACAATACTCAGAACTCTACTAATCGTCATAATGATGGTTATCGGTAATGTTTCGGCAGATGCTAAAATCCATGCCGACAACACTCTACTGGCTGACCGTCTGACTTCTCAAAACACAGAAGTCGGTCCAAAGAAGAAATGCACCCTCTTACATATACACACCGAAGAGTGCGGAGGAAAGTATGTGGTCGATCGCACAAGGGTATATCCCGGAATGAACAAGCGGCTACGTCACCATATCTTGAAAGGCAACCACAAATGGCATCGTGATGTCTGTACGAAATGCCATCTCACCAAAAAGGAAGTCCGCAAGATGGAGGTCGAAGTCCGTAAGATGGAAAGCGAGTTGCATAAGGCTCATTACGAAAGAATACAGGCAAGAAACGCAAGACACAAAGCTCATGCTGCAAGGCATAATGCCAGAGTTGAAAGACATAAGGCCCATAGATTAAAGCGCCACAATATCTGGGTAGAAAAGCGTAACATAAAGACCGAGAAACATAATGCCAAGGTCGAAAGGCATAAGGCTCATAAATTAGAGCGCCAGAATGCCAAAATAGAAAGGCATAACGCCAAAGTCGAAAGACAGAAGGCAAAGACTGAAATGCGTAAGGACAAGAAGAAAGATAAATGACTATAATCCTTAATACAATACACACAAAACAATCTGAAAAACATTATTGGGTCAGCGGAACAATCCACTGACCCATTTTATTTATCATATCCCCTTGCATAGGGGGCATAAAATTTTAAATTTTCAGTTTCTACGCAACCAGCATTGCCAATAGCGGAATGCTGACAACCGATAGCAAGGTCGTCCAGAAAGTGCCTTGCGACATAGTGGTCTCATCCTTGCCCATCTGCATACAGAACATTGTACCGAAGCTTGCAACCGGCATAGCAATCAATATCATGTTGATTGAAGAAATACGGGTGTCTATACCAATCATAATCATAGCATAATACACAAGTAACGGAAGAACAAGCAGTTTCAGGAAGCACATTATGAATATATGTGGTGTTCCCACCATCTTACGTGTCGGAATCTCTGCCAATGCCGCTCCTATGACTATCAAGGATGAAGGAACGGTCATATTACCGAGAATGGAAAACGGCATGGCTATCGCCTTGGGGGTATGGAGATTAAGAATCACGATAATCACAGAGATATATGTCGCTATCATAGCCGGAGACACAAAGAGACGAAACCTGAAGCCGTTCTTCAGATTCTCTCCCGATATGAACATCACACCCCATATAAATACTGTAATAGTATTGAAGACATTGAGAATACAGGCATAGAAAACAGCATCCGCTCCAAAGATTGATGCCACTACAGGATACCCTATAAAGCCAACGTTGCTATACGTAAGCATAAAACTATACATCCCCCTAAGATCAGGCTTCACCCTCATCAATACCGGTTGTATATATGCAAGAGGGATAAGGATCACATATGTCAACAAACTGACAAGGAGAAGCATCGGGATATGATCCCTGTCCGGCATCGTATCGCCCATAGTTGATGATATGAGAAGTGCTGGACACGTCACCTTTATCACGAAACCCGAAAGCTTACGTTCAAACTCCTCATTGATTATCCCTCGCTTATGAGATATAAACCCGGCTATAACGATGATTATCAACGAGCACATCGTTGTTGCAATTACCTGAAAATCCATTTGCTTATATATGCGTTATCCTAATTCAAGATGCAAAGGTACAACTTTTTCACGACACCTCCAAACAATTGTTTGGAATTATGAGCACGTCTTGATCTGTTTCCTTTTTTGACTACAGAAATCATGAAAGAAACGGAAAGTAGGGAAAGACTCGTGCCCTGTGTTCGAAAAAAAGCGGGCAACATGTCTCACAACATGCCACCCGCAGAATCTTTATTACGTGTTCTTTATTGTTAATTTTACTAGGGAAGTCACTTCCCCTTTTTTCAACGAAGAAACCAGAATCGGAAACTATTCGTAATCGAAGATGCTTGTTGACTTTGAAAAACTGCCAGTAAAGGCACCGCCTTCGCCTTCTCCCGGTTTAACTTCTCCGAAATTAGGTCCTTCAACATCGTCACTAGTTTCAACAAGTCTACTTACACCAGCCATAACGAAATCCATTCCAGCCTCTATTAAATCAGCAATTGGAGCTGAATAAAGTTTTTTCATTTCTTCTTGCTTAATAATATATATCGAATTAGTTTTATTACTTTACTACAATCTTCTTACCACCAACAATGTAGATACCCTTAGCCATATTGTCTGACTTAAGTCCAACAAACTGACCATTGAGGTTATATACCTTGTTGTCCTCTGAGTTTACGAAATCGTCAGGAAGCTGGATGCTTGTTGTAACGTTGTTTTCCAACTGCATTCCGAACGTACTCTTTGCATAAACCTCATGACCTGTACCAGCGAAGAATATGCCATCATTATATGGATTTGCTTTCCAAATGTAGTTAAAGGACTGTGGCTGATTACCATTATCATTATCATTATCATTATCATTATCATTATCATTATCATTATATTTCTTCTCTACAGGATAGAGTTTACCCTTACCGCGATTTCCATTCCTATCATCAACCTTAGCCATAACGATACAGCTATTCTCAGTCCACATAACTCCATTCTTCTTTGGAGTATTTACGTAGAATGAAGACCAGTCTTCGCCGGTACTCTTCTTTGAAGGAGCAAGGTAGTAAGCATTCTCTGGCATTTCCTGAGGAATGTAGTTACCTACGAAGTAATAGTTATAAGCGTATGTTGTATCTGATACCTCTTTGTCCTGACCGTCAACGAATGAACTATATGTACCATTAACTGCATGAACATGAGTTGGAACAGGGAACAACGGGCTATCACCTTCCTTCATCTTTACAGTTGTAATCTCACCTCTTCTGCTGTAATCCTCTCCAAGGAAAGCAGCCTTAACAATCTCCTCTTCTGGAAGAGATGGAAGAATGAAATAAGGTTTGTTTGCCTCAATTACGATATCATCATCACCATATTCGACTGCTGTATATTCTGGCTTGAAGTTCTTATACTTTACTGTATTTGGATACTCATCCTCATATACGAGCTTTTTCTTGAGAAGGTTACCACTCATTACAACCTTGATCTTCGGACCATTTGTGTCACGAACAACACTTGCAAGAGTAGAAAGATATGGATACTCACCCTCCTTCTCATTTCCAAATGCCTTCAAGAGCTGTTTCTTTGTCAGGTTGAATGGGAAACAGATGGTATACCAGATATTCTTGTTGTACTTTGCAAAGTTGAAATAATCAGGCTTTGGTTTATCTGGATCTGGATCGTCAAGCATGAAGTCATAAAGCTCAGCAAGAACGAACTGATGCCAACCGCCATATTTTACCCAATCGTATGTAAGAGGACGGTCTGTTTGTTTTTCTGCATGACTCTTTGCTTTCAATGCTGCATCCCATTCTGTCAAGCCCAATGAACCCTTTGCTTCAGAACCATCGAAAAAGCCGTTGAACTCCTTAATAAATGCCTCAGAGATACCACTTCCGCCATCACAAGACAAAGAATAAGGGAACATATACTCATGATTTGCAAATTGATAGCCACCGCCAGCAACTGTACCAGCAGAGAAAGCTGTCTCAGGGTTATCTGTTCCGTCAGTATTCTCATTCCAAGCCCGCCATGTTACACCAGCAAGAGCCTGATTGAATGAACGGTTGTACTGCTGCTGTGTTGGCCATACAAGAATGTTACCTACGTTATCATAGTGACCAGTTTCATCATAAAGACGATACTTACGAGTCATGTCTGAGTAGTTCATCATCTCTATCCTATTCAAACGCCCATCTGCAAACTTGGTATTTGGGAAATGGAGCATAGCCATATTATAAGTCACATAATTTCCCTTCTTGATAAGGTGTCCCTTATGATGGTAATTATCTCCTACGTATGTCTTCTGGTCAAATGCAAACATCTCACAAATTGGAGCCTCAGGAGCAAGACAATATACATCCTCGAAAAGAGCTGCGCCATCATAACCTGAGAAAGCACCACAACCTACAAACTTAGTTGTAGAAGGGAATGTAACGGTCTTATCACCATAGTTTATAAGCTCACCCTGACGAAGAAGTAGAACCTCATCATCAGATGCAGCTGTTGTAGTAAATTGGCTGATACCACCTTTTTTATGGCCATTTTCTTCTACCAAGCCCTCACCAAGGAATGCATATCTGTGAATCTCAGTATAGTTGTAAGGAATACATAGTTCACGAACATACTTTGATCTCTGGAGGAATGCCTCAGGAATAATAAATTGAGTATCTGAAGTTGGGAGGTCGATATGTGCAACAGAACGCCAACTGTCAAAATACTGAAGTTCTGAGAGAGTCATATCTGCAGGATAGTACTGGAATACTCCATTATTATCGTAGTAACCAAATTCTGCCTCTGTCAAATCGAAAGTATGAACCTGTCCTGCATTTGCGTTCTCAGACATAAAGGTCTGATATGAATAGCCCTTAGTACCTTCTGGAAGATAATTAACATGTACACCAGACTTGCAATTTGGGTTTTTCTTACTTGGAGCCAATTCACAATTACACATTCCCGCTTTAAAGTGGGTTAAATTCTGGTAAACATAGTCTCCAAATGGAATCAAATGTCCATTAGCATCAATATTCTCAAATGATGTTCCCTTAAGGTCACGAGCAAACACATATCCCAATAACTTCAAGCGTGTAACGATGCTAGTGTCGTATTTATAGCCCCTACCCTCATGATTTTCTATACCTTTGTTATACCACTGAGTCTCATGCTGGTTATATACTGGCTCCAAAGCAGGAACATACTGAAGACCTGTAGCAAGGAAACCAGGCTTGTTTACATAAGCATCAATATGAATCTCTTGACATTCAACGCAATTCTCCACAACAATCACATTGTAAAGCTTATCCTGATTGAAATTAAACGGTACTTCCTTGTCAAGAGGATTATCATCATATATAATACGTCCTGTACTATGATTAAGTGTAGGCTGATCTAAAGGAAGTTTTACAGTATGAGGGAAAATAATATTGCTAACATACTGATTAGTAATATCACGCCATTCATCAAAATTTGTAACACCAGTCAAATCAATAGCAAATGCATTGATTTTTTTTACACCTGATGTAAACTTCGTATTCTTATAATAGTCAAGACTCACTTTAACGAGGTCAAACCTTGTCTTTTCATTAATACCAGCCTCTAAAAGAATCTCTGTAAAATTATGTTTACAATTTACACCACATGGATGAATATCACAAACATCGTCTGCATCAAATGAAGATGAAAGCGTTACATGATCTGTATTATGAACAAAGGCATCACCTGGATAATAAATTTTTCCAGTAACAAGATTGCTACCAGAACTATGTGCCCATGATAAACTACCATACCAAAGCTCATTCATCTGTGACTTTAGTGCCTCCCACTGAGAATCGCTACCACCAACAAAAGAAGCATTTGCCATATTCAAAGAATAAGAAGTGGCAAAACACTGGTTATACTCGTCTACAGAAAGAAATTTCTGGAACACATCAACTGTGATTGGACCTACAATCACAACTCTCTTTCCTTTTCCATATTTTACGTTGATAGGATCATTCCAATTAAGAACGAGACTATTCCAGTCATTCTGATCTTTGATATCGATATACAAATCGACATCGGTAGAATAATCAACTGTCCAAGTAGAACCACTTCCAAATGTGGTTGTCTTTGGCGCTGCCCAAGAACACAAACTTGCAACGCACAGCATTAGTGCAATAAAGATTTTTTTCACGTTGTTATAATTTTAAAGATTCTTTTAATTAAGGATGGAAATAACTAAAAAATTTATCCCCTTTTTCCCCTCGTTTTACACATTCTTCCGGATAAAATCAACTTTATTTTATTTATAAAAGCGACTCTTCTCCTTCATTTCAACCGCAAAAGTATTATAAATTGACAAAATAGGCAAAGTTTTCGTGTTAAAAATACAATTATTTAACGCTTTTTAACTCCGAATCATAACATATACAACATTTATGCAGATTTATGCAACAATCGGGGAGCAATAAATACATTTGTTTACGCTAACATTTTTTCCGTCTTTCATTATTGTTCGCCCATTTTTCGACTATCATTTTTATCTATTTCTTTATTTTCGCACTATCCTAAAATCTAAGTAAAATTGTTCAATTTTTCCAGTTCATTAATTTTAAACCATCAAACAAAAATTCATTTCAAATATTTATTTTTATGTAAGTTCGATGACTTGCTTCAGCTTGATGAGCCTAAGCGAAGAACTATCACAGTTTGTTGAGCTTTGCGAAAGATTATTGTTTGTTCAGCATCGGAGATGCGTTTTTACCTGGAATTTTCTCTTCCCTTCTGCCTCCCTTCATCCTCCGTTGATCCTTCGCTCTAGCTCCGTTGATCCTATAGTTCCGGAACGGATTTTTAAACGGAGGTACAACGGCTCCACAACGGAAGCATAACGGAAACACATATTTAACGTGAAATTGGCAGCAAGAAACTTTTAACTGACAATAATTTTTCGCAAGGCTCAACAAGCAATAGCAAATCATCGAATTCACGTTATTTTAGACATAAAGTGATGAAAAAAAATGGGCACCCCACTTTTTTGTGAGATGCCCACCTAAATCTGTATATGAAATTGTAGGGAAAAACTTATCCTAAGATCTCTCCATGCGACTATTCATCATTTACGTACAGGACGAATAGATTGTCCCATATAACGACTACAATAGCCATAAGTAGCTTTGCCGTCCTCAATTTTTAAATAGCGAACACTTCCTTGACTATAAGCTTTTGAAGCCCAATAATATGCATTTGAGCCAGCACCAACGAGCGTAGAACCATTCATATAACCAGCAGTCGGCAAGAAAATAGATTTGTCATTCGACTTACTTGTTATCTTTAAGCCTTTTACTCCATTCAGTGTTGTTTCTTCAGTTGTAGTATTATTGGAATTTATCAACTCTCTTAAATTAGCATCACTTGGCATACGCCAGTTGCTACCCCAATTTACATAAGCAGCATCGTCTGACAGGTCAAGAGTGGCCATATCACCATACTTAGTAAATGAGTCATCACTACCATTATACCACTTGTAGTTGCTTTTTGAATATGAACTCTTTGTAGAAGTCTCACCCCAAGCATAATAATAACCATAATCCTCAGGTTTTTCTGCTCCTACGTTACAAGTAGCCCAAAGAGTACCGCTTGGCAAATCGAGGTCAACATAATCGTGATCAGCCAAAGTGAGGTTTGCTGTTATGGTACATGCTCCGCCTGCCACAAATTCCTTGTTTCCTACATTTGCAGAATATTTGGTCCATCCATCTGTGCTACACACGGTTACTTTTATATTGTCAGCTTTGGCAGGAGCGGCCATAGCATAGATGGTTATTGTCTCATTATTCTTTGTTGTTGAGACATTAGTTAGATTAATTGTATAAGCATTTGATTTCGCAGTAGGAATTACAGTCGGAGTTGCAGAGGTAAGGTCGAAACGTCCTTTTTCTACAAAACAATAATTTGCGCTACCACTCTCAAGTACAACCTTATTGTATGAATCAGCGTTTGGCATTGTGAGTTGCAGACGAAGGATAGCTCCTAAATGCTGCATTTGGAGATTTATTTCTCCTTTAGAGTTTGGAGAGCTTGCCGCACATGCAAGAAAATCGTATGCACCAAGATGTGTGGTAGTATTATTGCCATTCTGTGTCTGACCTGAGTATTTTACAGGTATTTCTGTTTGAGAAATAGTATAATTATCTTTAGAGAATGGATAGTATGCAGCATACTGAAGCTCCGAACGCATTTTCCATGCGCCACCATCAAAAGAAGCTGTTGCAGAGGCGCTACCAGAAGATAGAGGGAATTTAACCTGATCACCACCAATAGGATAGATACCAAGGGCATCACCTTCAGCCCAATTTATATCCACACCTGTTGGGGTTAAGGTATGAGTGGTACGAGTGGAAGGAAGATCATCCTTGAAACTTTCCACTGTTACTCGAACAGAGCTTACATATTCATTTTCTACAGATGAATCTTCTGTCTCATTATTACATGCACAAAGAAATACTGCAGAAACCAATGTTACAGATTGGATTTGTCTGAATGTCATAATATATTAGTTTAATTGTTATACAGTAAATATTACTCGTCTATATCTTCTTCATCTTCTTCTATAAAAGCTGAATTGGTATATTTTGCCCATGAATAACCTGGAACCGTAGCTTGTGTGCTACCCGCCATAAGGTATATACGCATCCTGAGGTGCTTTACTTTTATTGCAGGGTATGAGTATTTCTTTTTTTTCATATATAAATTAGATTTAGGGCGCAACTTCCAGATAAGTTTCATTTTTCATGAAAAATCTATGGTTAATCACCCAGTTGTTAATAATTAATGGGATTTGTTATTTGAGACAATCTGAGATTATCATCAATAAGGATGGAACGATACATCTGTACGTCCGCGTCTGTGGTTGTTATAAAGGATTCTTTCTGTGTCTTATTCTTACAGTTTTGAAGTAAAAAAATACCGCTTTAATTTTTCTGGATGCAAAATTAATCAAAATATCTGGAACAGCCAAACATTTGCTTATTATTTTTTTCCTGACTAATTGTTTATAATTCTGCATAATAACCAATTATGGAATCCCTATGTCTGTTTTTTCACCCCAAAAAGCTGTTAATTCGCTTTTATGCCTATCCACATGAACGGACATAGATACCGCTAACCCCGTTCTTCCTCCATCGTTGGTCCATCGTTAGTCCATCGATACTCCATCGAAACGATGGACCATCGATGGAGTATCGATGGAGTATCGATGGAGTATCTACGGAGGAAGAGCGGAGAATCAACCTATTTACTTGCCCCCCAAATATAATCTAACGTAAATTCGACAAAAACATAAACGCTTCCGCTTTACTTTGAAACATTAATTAAGACTTAAATTAAAACATTAATTTAGACAAAAATTTATGAGGATTTAAGCCATAAGGCTCATTAATGTCATAGATTAACGTGAGTTCGACGACTTGCTTCAGCTTGATGAGCTTCAGCGAATAATTCAAGACTGCGAGGGCTGAACGTCGAAGAGGTCGGCGGCCGAAGGGACTTGCGCAGCTTGATGAGCATTGCGAATAAAGCCAAAGCCCGACACCTA
>CACZCN010000010.1:0-73747 GCA_902779665.1 uncultured Prevotellaceae bacterium
CGACTTGCTTCAGCTTGGTGAGCTTTGCGAACAATTCAAGACTGCGAGGGCTGAACGTCGAAGAGGTCGGCGGCCGAAGGGAAAGCCAAAGCCCGACACGAAGATTATGGCGTGGGGACCTCTCGGCGGACAAGGCGTAGAGGGCATAGTGAAGAGCGAAGAACTAACTGCCATTGGTACGAAATACAATAAGAGTGCCGCACAAGTGGCTTTACGCTGGCTCACCCAGCGTGGCATAGTCGCTATACCAAAGTCCACCCACAAGGAGCGTATGGCACAGAATATCGACATTTTCGATTTTACTCTGACTGACGATGATATGGCTCAGATAGGCAAAATGAACCAGCACGACTCAGGCACCATCAATTTCAACGACCCGCAGTTTGTGAAATACCTAATTGAGAACTACGGCTGATTATTTCCCTAAGAACTCGCTTGGCGTTATGCCTGTTATGCGCTTGAAGAGACGGGTGAAATGATGTGGGAAGTCGAAACCGAGAAGACGAGATGTCTCGCTTATGTTGTGACCGTTCATCAGCAGACTCTTGGCTTGGTTGATAACGTATGTGTGTATGTAGCCTATGGCTGTACCGCCTGTCTCCCTATGCACCATATCGCCAAAATAACGTGGGGAATAAGCCAGTTCAGAGGCACAATAGGTTACGGTGGGCAGACCGAGAGAGAGCTGGCGGTTCTCACGGAAATACTGTTGCAGCAGATTGTGAAAGCGTTTCAGTATGTAGTTGCCATCCTTGTCTTCTTCAGAGATCTGACGCTGATAGATGCGGTTGCAGTATTCCAGTACGAGATGCAGATAGCCCAGCAGGATGTTTCTTAGTGAGGGAGAATCGTCGTGCGATGTCAGTTCCTGGCGCATCTGTGTGACCAACTGCGTTATGCATAGCCATTCGTCAGGCTGCATACGCAGGGAATCGGTAAAGAAATAGGAGAAGAACTGGTAGCGGTCTATCTGCCGTTCCAGTTCTGAGCCGTGCATGAGTTCGGGCGACCAAAGAAGCACCCATCCGCTCAGCGATATACGCTCGCCATTATCCTCCAGTCCGCCTATCTGCCCTGGTTCTACAGCTATGATAGAGGCATCGCTCACCTGTAGCGTCTTCATGCCATAGGAAAGGATGCAGGGGAACTGACGCTGGATGAAGAGCCCATACACGCCATAGTTGTTTAGGCTGTGGCGGAATGGGGCAAGCTCGTCATAATGGATGATGCTTAACAACGGATGCAGCACGGGAGCATCAACAAAGCGTGCATAATCATTTGGATTATCAACTTTCAGGATCTTCTTCATACGAAATATAAATTATAAATGACTCAAGTTTCGCAAGTTGAGAACTGTCTGGAAGACAGTACTATGAGTAACCCCGTACATACGAGTGAAACGAGGATGTGCGGGGATATAGTGCCAATCCCGCCTAACTGCCTGGAGGGCAGTACATAGATAATCAGGTACAGCCTTCCAGGCTGGGAATGTAGTAGTTGTTTGCTATCCGTGGGCATCCTCTCCTTCGTCGAGTATGCCTACGGTTACGCATAGTGCTGTCTTCCAGACAGTTCAGAGCTTGCGAAACTTGAATAAATGAAAAATGAAAAGTGAAAAATTTAAGTTACGATTTTATCGAGAAAAAGTCATGAACAACCATTAACGACAATACAAACTTAAATTCTTCACTCTTAGTTCTTCACTTTTTCACTTTTTCCATGCAAAATTACAAAAAAGATGCTAAAAAGGGTATATATTTTATGATTTTTAAGCATTTTCTGCGAAATTGGTATAATTACAGTCAATTTGTGTAATACTCATTTTGAAAATTATTACTAATTTTGCACACAGAAACAATAAGTTAGTGCATAGTTCATAGTTGGTTGGCACATATGGATCAACTATGAATTCTGAACTGAATAAGACTATGCACTATGAATTATGAACTAAAAAAAAAGAGACTATGCTAGGCAATTTTACATTCCACAATCCTACGAAGTTGCATTTCGGTGAGGATGCTTTGAGTAAACTTAGTGAAGAACTGAAGCAATACGGCAAGAAGGTGATGCTCTGCTATGGCGGTGGCAGCATAAAGCGTAACGGCATCTACGATCAGGTGATTGCTGAGCTGAAGAAGGCAGGTTGCGAGGTGGTTGAAATATCAGGCGTTATGCCTAACCCTACTATAGAAAAGGTACTTGAGGGTGCTCGTGCGGCTCGTATGGAGAACGTGGATTTCATCCTCGGTGTAGGTGGCGGTTCTACCGTTGATTACTGCAAGGCTGTGGCTGGATGCGCTTGGTATGACGGTGATCCATGGGAATATTACTTCAAGAACTGGCAACCTATGACATGCCGCTGGATTCCTGTGGGATGCGTACTTACTATGGCAGGAACAGGTTCGGAGATGGACAGTTGCTCTGTAATATCCAGTCATACGGAGAACCGCAAGATGTTCTATAACTTCCGCAATCCTGACTTTGCCATTCTTAACCCACGCTTCACGTTCACCGTACCTAAGTACCAGATGGTGGCTGGTATCTACGATATCATGAGCCATATTCTTGAGCAGTATCTCTCTGGTACTGATGATAATACAAGCGACTACATAGCCGAAGGACTGATGCGCTCGCTCATCGTCAGCTCACGCAAGGCTCTGTTAAACGCAGAGGACTATGAGGCTCGCTCTAACATTATGTGGACTGCCACATGGGCACTCAACACCCTCATTGACCGTGGAAAGGCTACCGACTGGATGGTTCACATGCTGGGACAGGCAGTTGCAGCTTTCACAGATGCCACCCACGGCCATACGCTTGCAGCCGTAAGCGGTGCCTATTACCGTCTGCTCATAAGCAAGTCACACGATGCAGTACAGAAATTCAGACGCTTGGCTGTTAATGTATGGAACGTATGTCCTGACGGCAAATCCGACGAGAAGATAGCTATGGAAGGACTTGAGACTATGGAAAAGTGGATGCGCGAACTGGGACTGGCTATGAACATCACCGAATGTGGCGCTAAGCCAGAGCTTATCGAGGGTATGGCTGATGCTTGTCCTATCTGTCAGGGCGGCTACCATATTCTGAATCGTGACGAGGTAATACAGGTATTGAAAGACAGCCTATAAGTTATGAAACATATTCTTTTACTACTTATAACTATGCTGCTCTGTTGCTGCTCTTCTGACAACGAGGCTATGGCTGAGGAAAAGTCGCCTATCAATGAGATTGGCAAGACGCTTGTGGTATATTATAGCTACACAGGCAACTGCCGCGAGATTGTAAACGACCTTACAACTCAGATTGAGGCTGACGTGCTGGAGATTCAGCCAGCAGAGAAAGGATTGAAATATGAGGCTAACGGATATGCCCTCGGCACACAGCTGCTTAATGCCATAAAGGCCAATCCTAATGATGCAAGCAGCTATCCTGCCATTGACCCTGTAACGATTTCCGCAGACGGATACCAGAATATCATTATCGTCACACCTCTTTGGTGGAGTCAGATGGCAGCTCCTATGCAGACATACCTGTTCAACAACGGTTCAAAGATGGCAGGAAAGCGCGTCGGACTCATCGTTTCAAGTCATTCGAGCGGTATAAGCGGAGTGGTAAACGATGCCAAACGACTACTGCCCGGCGTTACTTGGAGTGGTGATGCCCTATGGATAAATGCAAGTAATCATGCCAACCGTTCCGTGCTAACCGGAAACTGGCTTGACAAGCAGAATTTCGACAAAAAGCAAAATGCTATGAACAAGATGTATATCACCATCGATGGAGTGACCAAGAGCGTGACTCTTATGGATAATGCCGCAACAAAGGCTTTGGTGGAGAAATTGCAGAATGCCCCGGTAAACGTGTCGCTCAACAGTAGCGGAGGTTTCGAGATCTGGGGGGCGCTGGGATTCTCTCTCCCCAAAAGCGACCAGCAGACAACGGCTCAGCCTGGCGATGTAATACTGTATAACGGTAGTAATATCTGCATGTTCTACGACACCAACTCATGGAGCTATACCCGACTTGGCAAGATTGACGGACTCTCGGAAAACGAGCTACGCACATTCCTGAAGGCAGGAGAAAACAATATCAGCGTTACGCTATCGCTATCTTCAGTCACCACCGCCATCCACTCTTCAAAGATCACTAATGCCAAGGAGGAAAAATACTATTCACTTAATGGCAATGTGACAACAAACGCGCAACATGGCATATACATCAAAAACGGGAAAAAGGTGATATTATGAGAAAAACAATATTAGCCGCAGTTTTGTTGGGCGGAATGCTCATAGGCTGCACAAACAAAGAACAATCTAAAACAGAAGAGAATATGACAACATTGAATCTCACACAGGAATGGGACAAGGTATTCCCATTGAGCGAGAAAGTGAACCACCGCAAGGTGACGTTTGAAACACAATATGGTCTTACTCTTGCAGCAGACCTCTACACTCCGAAGGCTGAGAACGGAAAGATGCCTGCCATAGCCGTATCTGGTCCTTTCGGCGCTACCAAGGAGCAGTCGAGCGGCCTTTATGCCATGCAGATGGCTGAGAGAGGCTTTGTGGCTTTGGCATTCGACCCTTCATATACCGGTGAGAGTAGCGGCACACCACGTCGCACGGCTTCTCCCGACATCAACACAGAGGATTTCATGGCTGCTGTTGATTTCCTGTCAAAACAAGATAATGTGGATGCTGACAAGATTGGCATCATAGGAATCTGCGGATGGGGTGGCATAGCCCTAAATGCTGCGGCTACCGACACTCGCATCAAGGCTACCGTTGCCTCAACCATGTACGACATGACTCGCGTAAGCGGTAATGGCTACTACGATAGCGACGACAAGGAGGAAACGCGCCACGCAGCTCGCGAATCTCTCTCCAAACAACGCCTTTCCGACCCTATGGCTATGGCTGGCGGTGTTATTGATCCCCTACCCGACGATGCTCCTCAATTCGTTAAGGACTACTACGACTATTACAAGACCCCACGCGGCTACAATGAGCGTAGCGGAAACTCTACCGACGGATGGCGCACAATCGGCACTTTAGGCTATTCAAACAGCCGTTTTCTCTACTACATCAACGAGATTCGCTCTGCCGTTCTCGTTATGCACGGAGAGAAAGCCCATTCTCGCTATTTCGGTGAGGCTGCCTATAAATATATGGTAGAGGGCAAGGCTGAAGGCTACAACTTTATCGGCAAGCCTAATCCAAACCCAGCCAACAAGCAGTTGCTAATCATTCCAGGAGCCTCACATTGCGACCTCTACGACGGCGGCTATACTGAGCTGAAGGGCAAGGGACAGCCTAAGAACATGATTCCTTGGGATAAACTGGCTGATTTCTTCAAAGAAAACCTGAAAAGTGAAGAGTGAAAAGTGAAGAGTGAATAATTTAAATTACATTTTATCGCGAAAGGCTATGAACAACCATTAACGGCAATACTAACTTAAATTTTTCACTCTTAGTTCTTCACTCTTCACTCAAACAAGCAAGCATCTATGAAGCGATTCAAGGCAACATTTTTTACTATGGTATTAGCCACAACAGCATTTGCACAAGAGGTGATAGACGTACACAGTCACATCATCCCACAAGAGTTCGTGTCATCCCTTGAAAAAGAAGGACGATTGATGGACGAGGGATTCCCCTTACCTAAATACGATGTGGAAAACCATCTGAAATGGATGGACGAGGCTGGTGTCAAGACCTCTGTGCTGACATTGGCAGCTCCACAGCCTACATCGCCCGATGTGGTAAGAAAGACCAACGAAACAGCCGCACGCTTAAAGAAGAAACACACAGACAGATTCCTGTTCTGCGCTGCCCTACCCCTTCCTGATGTGAAAGCGGCTATCCGGGAGGCGAAATATGCACTTGATACTCTGGGGGCTGACGGAATAAAGCTGGCAACAAATGTTGACGGGCAATATCTTGGCTCTCCTGAGTTAGACGAGCTCTTTGCCATACTCAACGAGCGTAAGGCTGTCGTCATTCTGCATCCTCATCGCCCGGAACCAGTAAATCGTAAGGTGATGTCTCAGACACCTCTCGCCATGCAGGAGTATCTTTCAGAGACCACACGCGCCGTTAGCAATATGATCAGCCGTAATGTTCTGGCACGCTATTCAAACGTCAAGGTGGTGGTGCCTCATTGCGGAGCATACCTTCCCTTGGCTGTGCCTCGCATGAAATCGCTTACCCCCGTGATGCAAGCCAACAAAATGGTTGGCGAGATTGACTGGGAGGCTAATCTTCGCGCCCTCTACTACGACCTCGCAGGAGCACACTCGCCAGAGGTTATCCGCATGATGCTTACCATCACCTCTCCCGACCATCTGCTCTATGGCTCTGACTATCCATACGTTGCCCCTCAGGTACTCACCCAGAGCCTTGCAAGGATGAAGCAGTATCTGTCGGAAGAACCTGACCTTGCACCTTTCAAGGATATGTTCTTGTGGAAGAATGCCAAGTGGCTGTTCGGTAAGACGGAAGAAAAGCCCAAGGCAGAGACAACTGCTCACAACATGATTGTACGCATAGCAGAAATAGAGGTTTATCCGCAGCATCTGAAGGAGTATATGGAATATGCCAACGAAGTGGACCGCCTCAGCATCGAGCGTGAACCCGGTGTGGTATGCCTATACCCTATGCAGAGTGCCGAAGACTCATGCCAAATCCGTATTCTCGAAATCTACGCGTCGGAAGAGGTGTATCAGAATCATCTGAAGACCGATCACTTCCAGAAATACAAGCAAGGCACGCTCCACATGGTGAAGAGTCTGAAACTCCCAACTATGAAGCCTCTCGACCCTAAGACGATGAAACTGATATTCAGAAAACAGAGATAAATATGAAGAAAACAACAATTCTGCTTGCTGCGGCATTATTCATGATGGCGCTACAAACAAAAGGACAGAATATGGCACTAACAACTAAACAGCAGGCTCTCGTGGCAATAGCAGCCAACGAGGCTAAGGGTGATCTTGAACAGCTCAAAACATCCCTTAACAAAGGATTAGACAATGGTCTTACTGTTAGCGAGGCAAAGGAGGCTCTTTCACACCTCTACGCCTACACAGGCTTTCCGCGCTCGCTCAACGCTCTCGGCATATTGCAGCAGGTAATAAAGGAACGTACAGAAGCAGGACTCCGTATAGATGAAGGTAACGAGGCTGCCCCTCTGCCAAAGGAGTACGATGCCCTAAAACAGGGTACTGAGGTACAGACAAAACTCTGCGGAGGCAAACCGTTCACCTACACCTTCGCACCTCAAACCGACTACTATCTGAAGGCGCATCTCTTCGGCGATATCTTCGCCCGTAACAACCTTTCCTTTGCCGACCGTGAGGTAGTGACGGTAAGTGCCATCTCTGCCCTACCCGGCTGTGAGCCACAACTGCAAGCTCATGTGTCCGGGGCAAGAAACATGGGCGTTTCCGACGAAGCTCTCAAGGAAATGCCTGCCTTACTCGAAAAGAACATAGGTATGGCAGAGGCAGAAAGACTGCGTGGTGCCTTAGCCGCAATTCTTGGCGGCACACACACACCCGTGCAAACTGTTGATTTCTCCGTATGGCCTAAGGGCGAGCCTAACACAGCATACGCCAAGTATTTCACAGGCAACAGCTATCTGGCTCAGATGGAGGGCGGAATGGCTAACGTAACCTTCGAGCCTCGCTGCCGCAACAACTGGCATATCCACCATAAACAGGTTCAGGTGCTGATTTGCGTTTCCGGTCGTGGATGGTATCAGGAATGGGGCAAGGAAGCTATCGAGATGACTCCAGGCACAATAATCGCCGTTCCTGCTGAAGTAAAACATTGGCACGGAGCAGCCAAGGATTCATGGTTCCAACATCTCACCTATCACAAGGACGTGCAGGAAGGAGCCTCAAACGAATGGCTTGAACCTGTAACGGATGATGTTTACGACAAGGTGAAAGATTAGTTACAAGTCCGTTGTAAATCCGTTGTAAGTCCGCTCTTCCTCCCATGTAAATACCATTATAATACCATTATATTACCATTATAATACCATTATATTACCATTATAATACCATAAACTATTGTATTATTAAGGTAATTGAATGGTAAGGTTTTGGTGTTTTATTTGGATTATCAACGGAATTACAATATTTCCATACTTAAGAAAAAGAGAAAGATAAACGCCAAAATGTCAGTCGAGAATTCCCGACTGACATTTTTGTCGTTAAATATTGACATTTTTTGCATTTATGACATTTGGCACGTTTTTCGCTAAGAGCATCATAACAACGCGAGTCTATATTCCATAGACCTCTACGCTAAAACAATAATAATAACAACATAAAATCATTAAGACAATGAACATTAAACCATTAGCAGACCGCGTGCTGATTACTCCAGCACCGGCAGAAGAGAAGATCGGTGGTATCATTATTCCAGACACAGCAAAGGAGAAGCCTCTTCAGGGTACCGTAGCTGCTGTAGGCAACGGCACAAAGGACGAGGAGATGATACTCAAGGTTGGTGACAACGTACTCTACGGCAAGTATGCCGGTCAGGAGATCGAGTATAAGGGCGAGAAGTTTATCGTAATGCGTCAGAGCGACGTTATCGCGATATTAGCCTAACCAAGCCTTCCCAAAGGGAAGGATGTTTGATACATTTTAAGATAACATCCCATCTCCGTAAGGGAAATTGGTAGGCAAAAAAGCTTTTCACATATTACAATAGAAACATATTAAATACAAACAATTAAAAATAAAACCAAGAACTGCCCCTTGTGAAGGATAAATACTATAAAAACATCCTTCCCTTTGGGAAGGCTTGGTTAGGCTTCAATCATGGCAAAAGATATTAAATTCAATATTGATGCACGCGACCTCCTCAAGAGAGGTGTTGATCAGCTTGCAGATGCAGTAAAGGTTACACTTGGTCCTAAGGGCCGTAACGTAGTTATCGAGAAGAAGTTCGGTGCTCCACAGATCACTAAGGATGGTGTTACCGTTGCAAAGGAAATCGAACTTGAGGACAAGTTCGAGAACACTGGTGCTCAGCTCGTTAAGAGCGTAGCAAGCAAGACCGGTGATGATGCAGGTGACGGTACAACAACCGCAACTATCCTCACACAGGCTATCGTAACAGAGGGCTTGAAGAACGTAACCGCAGGTGCTAATCCAATGGATCTGAAGCGCGGTATCGACAAGGCTGTTGCTGCCGTTGTTGACTATATCAAGGCTCATTCTGAGCAGGTTAACGACAACTACGACAAGATTGAGCAGGTTGCAACTGTTTCTGCTAACAACGACCCAGAGATCGGTAAGCTCCTTGCAGATGCTTTCCGTAAGGTGAGCAAGGATGGCGTTATCACAATCGAGGAGTCAAAGAGCCGTGACACTCACATCGGCGTTGTTGAGGGTATGCAGTTCGACCGTGGCTATCTCTCAGCTTACTTCGTAACTGATACTGAGAAGCTTGAGTGCGTAATGGAGAACCCATACATCCTTATCTATGATAAGAAGATCAGCAACCTCAAGGAGATTCTCCCTATCCTGCAGCCAGCAGCAGAGAGCGGTCGTCCAATCATGATTATTGCTGAGGACGTAGATTCAGAGGCTCTCACAACACTCGTAGTAAACCGTCTGCGTGGTGGTCTGAAGATCTGTGCTGTCAAGGCTCCAGGCTTCGGCGACCGTCGTAAGGCAATGCTTGAGGATATCGCAATCCTTACAGGTGGCGTTGTTATCTCTGAGGAGAAGGGCTTGAAGCTCGAGCAGGCAACACTTGAGATGTGCGGTTCAGCTGACAAGGTAACAGTTTCTAAGGACAACACAATCATCGCTGGTGGTGCTGGTAGCAAGGATCTCATCGCTGACCGTGTACTCGCTATCAAGAAGGAGATTGAGAACACAACATCTTCATACGACAAGGAGAAGCTTCAGGAGCGTCTGGCTAAGTTGGCTGGTGGCGTAGCTGTTCTCTACGTAGGTGCAAACTCTGAGGTAGAGATGAAGGAGAAGAAGGATCGTGTTGACGATGCTCTCTGCGCTACCCGTGCAGCTATCGAGGAAGGTGTTGTTGCCGGTGGCGGTACAACATACATCCGAGCACTTGAGGCTCTTGAGGGTCTGAAGGGCGACAATGCCGACGAGCAGACTGGTATCAACATCGTTAAGCGTGCAATCGAGGAGCCTCTCCGCCAGATTGTATTCAACGCAGGTGGCGAGGGTGCCGTTGTCGTTCAGAAGGTACGTGAGGGCAAGGGTGACTTCGGTTACAATGCCCGTAAGGATGAGTTCGAGGATCTCCGCGCAGCAGGTATCATCGACCCTGCAAAGGTTTCTCGCGTAGCTCTCGAGAATGCAGCATCTATCGCAGGTCTCTTCCTCACAACAGAGTGCCTTATCGTTGACAAGCCAGCTCCAGAACCAGCAATGCCAATGGGCGGTGCTCCAGGTATGGGCGGCATGATGTAAGATTATATGCATCTTCTAAAAGAACTATACAAGACATGGGCAGGTGCTGAGCCTGCCCATATCGAACAGCTTCCAGGTGCTGGAAGCAATAGGATATACTACCGTTTCACGGATGCCCAGGGGGTGTCCGTGATTGGCGTTATAGGCACTTCAAGGGAGGAGAACCACGCTTTTATCTATCTCGCACGTCATTTCGAGAAGAGACAGTTGCCTGTTCCTCATATCCACGCAGTTAGCGACGACGAGATGCGCTATCTCCAGTCGGATCTGGGAAACACATCCCTCTATGATGCCATAAAGGGCGGTCGTGAGGCTGGAGGCCGATATAACCTTCAGGAGAAGGAACTGCTCATGAAGGCTATCCGCGAGTTGCCTAATATGCAGATCCGCGGTGCACGAGGACTGGATTTCTCACAATGCTATCCACAGGCGGAGATGGATGTTGACAGCGTTCTCTTCGACCTCAACTACTTCAAGTATTGTTTCCTGAAGGCCACAGGACTTGACTTCCATGAGCTGAAACTTGAGGCTGTGTTCCGTCGCTTTGCCAACGATCTTGTCTATGACAATGAGGACGGCAACATACCAGAGTCTTCTTCCTGCTGTTTCCTCTATCGCGACTTCCAGGCTCGTAACATCATGCTCGATGAAGAGGGGAATCCTTATTTCATCGACTTCCAGGGAGGCCGTCGCGGTCCTTTCTACTACGACCTTGCATCGTTCCTTTGGCAGGCTTCGGCAAAATATCCTGACAAACTGCGCCGTCAGTTGATCTATGAGTATTACAACTCTCTGAAGAACTATACCGAGGTTCCTAATGAGCGACACTTCGTCAACCGCCTGAGTCTGTTCGTACTCTTCCGCACGCTTCAGGTGCTTGGAGCTTACGGTTTCAGAGGCTATTTCGAGAGGAAGCAGCATTTCATCGACAGCATTCCTCCGGCAATGGATAACCTCCGTTCGCTGCTAAAGCATCCGGAGGCATTCCCCTACCCTTACCTGCTTGAGATTCTGACAAAACTGACAGAACTGCCACAGTTTGCCCCTGCAAAGGAAGAGGTTTCCGTTCGTGCCGACGGCTACAAGACAACCGACAAAAACGTGTATGAGGCAAATCCGCAGGATGGTCCTGCCACATTCTCTAAATACGACGGCAAGGGTCCTTTGGTTGTAAAGGTGTTCAGTTTCTCTTTCCATAAAGGCATTCCAGAGGACGATAGCGGTAACGGCGGCGGATATGTGTTCGATTGCCGAAGCACGCACAACCCGGGACGTTACGAGCCTTACAAGCAACTCACAGGCTTGGATGAGCCAGTAATCCGTTTCCTTGAAGATGACGGAGAAATCCTCACCTTCCTCGATTCCGTTTACAAGCTTGCCGATGCCCACGTAGCACGATATATCCAGCGAGGTTTCACCAGTCTTATGTTCTCATTCGGATGCACAGGCGGTCAGCACCGCTCCGTATATAGTGCCCAGCACCTTGCAGAGCATATCCACAAGAAGTTCGGGGTGGAGGTTAGGATTACGCATAGGGAACAGAACATTTCATCCGTTCTGAAAGCATAATGCCAAGACATTTGGGAAGGATGTTTTATAGTCCTTTCTTTATAAAAACAGGCTACACCTTTTATTATATAAAGATTGCCGCTCATAGGAATCCATAACGGAAAACCTATGAGCGGCATTACTATATAACCCAAGTCACACACTCCGATGTTATCAACATCGGACTACCCCCATTGGGGAGGGTTTTGGAGGATCTTACTTATTCTTCAGCAGGTCTCTGATTTCTGTAAGGAGCTTCTCCTCTGCTGATGGTTCCGGAGCAGGTGCAGGAGCAGCAGGCTTCTCCTCTTCCTTCTTCTTGAGTTTGTTGATACCCTTGACAAGCATGAACACACAGAATGCGATGATCAGGAAGTCGATGAGAGTCTGAATGAAGTTACCATAGTTGATTGTAGCAGACTCCTGTCCCTCAATGATGGCAGGAAGCACGACCTTAAGATCTGAGAAGTTTACACCGCCGATGAGATATCCAATTGGAGGCATGATGATGTCATCAACGATTGAACTAACGATCTTACCGAATGCGCCGCCGATGATTACACCGACAGCCATGTCAACTGCATTGCCCTTAACGGCGAATGCCTTGAATTCTTCAATGAATTTTCCCATAATATTAAAAAAAATTGAAATGTGTAAATAGCAATTCTGCTGCAAAAATACAAAACTTTTAGAAATAATTCGTATATTCTCAAAAATATTTCGCATTTTTTCCGCGTTTTCCAATTTTTTTTGTACTTTTGCAGTGCTTTACAAAGAAAATATATTCAAAAAGATTATATTCACCTTTATTTAATAATAAAAAGTTAAACAAAAATGACAAAAGTAGCTATTAACGGTTTTGGCCGTATTGGTCGTCTCGCATTCCGTCAGATGTTCGAAGCTGAGGGTTACGAGGTTGTTGCAATCAACGATTTGACATCTCCAAAGATGCTCGCTCACCTTCTCAAGTATGATACAGCTCAGGGTGGTTTCGCTGGCAAGTTCGGTGAGGGTAAGCACACTGTAGAGGCAACAGAGGATTCTATCATCGTTGATGGTAAGGAGATCAAGATCTCTGCTGAGAAGGATGCTGCTAACTGCCCATGGAAGGCAAACGACGTAGACGTAGTTCTCGAGTGCACAGGTTTCTATACATCTAAGGAGAAGGCTTCTGCTCACCTCACAGCTGGTGCAAAGAAGGTTGTTATCTCAGCTCCTGCTGGTAACGATCTCCCAACAATCGTATTCAACACAAACCACAAGACTCTGACAGCTAACGACAAGATCATCTCTGCTGCTTCTTGCACAACAAACTGTCTCGCTCCAATGGCTGACGCACTTAACAAGTACGCTGCTATCCAGTCAGGTATCATGTCTACAATCCACGCTTACACAGGTGACCAGATGATTCTTGACGGTCCTCAGCGTAAGGGTGACCTCCGTCGTTCACGTGCAGGTGCTTGCAACATCGTTCCTAACTCAACTGGTGCTGCTAAGGCTATCGGTCTCGTTATCCCAGAGCTCAACGGTAAGCTCATCGGTTCTGCTCAGCGCGTTCCAACTCCAACAGGTTCTACAACTATCCTCGTTGCTGTTGTTAAGGGTAAGGACGTAACTGTAGAGGGTATCAACGCTGCAATGAAGGCTGCTGGTACTGAGTCTTTCGGTTACACAGAGGATCAGATCGTTTCTTCTGACATCATCGGTATGAAGTACGGTTCACTCTTCGACGCTACTCAGACAATGGTTAGCAAGATCGACGACGATACATACCAGGTTCAGGTTGTTTCTTGGTACGACAATGAGAACTCTTATACTTCTCAGATGGTTCGTACAATCAAGTACTTCTCTGAGATCTAAACCGATTTCAAATAGACTTGATTGGAGAAATCCAACCAATATACGAGAGCATATCTTCGGGTATGCTCTCTTTTTTGTTTATCAACATTATATATTTGACGACTTGTGAAGCTTGGTGAGCTTTGCGAATAATTGTCTATACGGCAACAGCAAGCTGTTTTTTAAAACTGACAATAATTTTTCGCAAGGCTCAACAAGCTAAAGCAAGTTCCCAATCTTACCAAGATTCAACCAATAAAAATGGATATTTATGGAAAAAGATTGCGCAGATTGGTAATTATTGTCAGTTCAGCATCGGAGATGCGTTAAAGACGGTCTGAAAGACCAGAAAGCCTATAGCCCAGAGCATCGCTCTGGGTAAGCGTGATGTATAATCTACGCCCTGAAAGGGCAAAAGCAATAAAGCGACATATAAGCTTTTGCCCTTTCAGGGCGATTGTATCAACTTTCTTATACTCAGGGCGATGCCCTGGGCTAAGTGCTCGTTGGGCTTTCAGGCCGTTCTGTACTTGGCGCTCTTCACTTGTGAAACATGCATAAACTTTTTCAAGTTACACACTTTTATCTGGACTTTTTTCCATCTTTCATTAATTTTTCGTATCTTTGCACTCAAATGCACACAATGAAACAGAAGATGATAACCATAATAGGTCCTACGGCATCGGGAAAGACTGCTCTCGCTGCCCACCTTGCGGCTTCCTTTATTGTTGAAGGACAGCCGGCTGAAATCATCTCTGGAGATTCACGTCAGGTGTATCGTGGTATGGATATAGGTACGGGTAAGGATCTGTGCGACTACGAAGTCACACTTCCAGCCAACACCCAACACCCAACACCTACCACCCAGAAAATCCCCTACCACCTTATAGACATCTGTGATCCGGGCGAGAAATACAACATCTTTGAGTTTCAGCAGGATTTCCTCAAGGCATACGAGGATATCACCTCGCGTGGTGCATTGCCAATACTTTGCGGCGGTTCGGGATTGTATGTAGAATCCGTTATCCGAGAATACCACCTCTCACCAGTTCCGAAGAACGAGGAATTACGCGAGGAACTAAGCCATAAGTCAATGGAAGAACTCACGGAGATTCTCATGGATCTGAAGGAGAAGAACAATTCCGATATGCACAACAAGACGGATGTGGATTCTCCGCAACGTGCCATACGTGCTATTGAGATTGAGGCTTATAACCTTGAACACAAGACAGAAGACCGCTACTTCCCTCCTATCGAAACAACTATCATAGGCGTTGACATTCCACGTGACGAGCGCAGAAGGAAGATTTCCGCCCGACTGAAGAACCGTGTGGACGAGGGAATGGTTGACGAGATAAAGCGCATCCTTGACTCTGGGGTAAGTGCCGAGGATTTGATTTACTACGGACTTGAATACAAGTATGTTACCGAATACGTCATCGGTAAGCGTTCATACGACAACATGCTCAAGGAACTGGAAATCGCCATACACCAGTTTGCCAAGCGACAGATGACTTGGTTCCGTGGTATGGAGAGGCGTGGATGCAAGATTAACTGGATTGACGCTATGCTTCCGATGGAAGAGAAGGTAAAAGCGATTAGAGAAACTATCAGCCCACCCAGTCCCTCCCAAAGGGAGGGTTCCTCCCCCCTCCCCCCTCAAGGGGGAGTAGATAGTAAGATAAACATTTAATAGAAACACTTCCAACTGAACTCACATAAACGATAATACTATATCGCATCCCTCCCTTTGGGAGGGCCTGGGTGGGCTCTATTTTTGGGAAGGCTTGGATGGGCTACTTTTATTTTATGAAAACAGGATTAATATATTGTCCGAAACGCGAGGGATTCAAATCACCAGAGAAAAGGTGGAAGAAGATAGCAGAATGTCTCGAAAGTCATGGGATTAAATATGATCTCGTGCAGAGCGAGAATGCCCAAAGCGTGGAAAGACTCGTCTCTATGCTTATCCACAACGGATATGATGACATCATAATCTGCGGTGGAGATGCCGCATTGTGCGATGCCGTAAACTGTCTGATGAGGGAAGAGAAGGAGGTTCGTGAGCGCGTGGTATTGTCTGTTATCCCTAATGGCCTGATGAACGATTTTGCAGCCTTCTGGGGACTTACGGAGAATGACATAAAGCTTGCGGTGGAATCGATTGCGACGAGGCGTATAAAGAAGGTTGATGCCGGTTGCCTCATCTATACAAATAAAGACGGAGAGAAACGAAACAGATACTTCCTCAACTGCATTAACATCGGACTTGTAGCCGGTATTCAACGTCTTAGGACAGAGACAAGAAAGATATTCTGGTCAAGGAAGGTTTCATATGTCATTTCCCTCGTTCTCCTACTCTTCCAACGCATGTTCTGGAAGATGGAATATACTATCAATTATGAAACCGAGCAGCACAGAGTTATGACCATGTGCATAGGTAGCGCATTGGGCTTCGGACAGACTCCTAATGCCGTTCCATACAACGGAATGATAGACATAACCGTGATGCGAAACTCTGCCTTTACGCAGATTTTCTCAGCCATTGCCCTCTTCTTGCGCGGAAAGATTCTGAACCACAAGATGATTCTTCCATACAGATGCCACGATATCACGATAAAAGTCCCTAAGAACACACCCGTAAGTATCGACGGCCATTCATTCTCTGATATCGACACATCTACCGACCCTATGAAGGTAATCGTAGAGCAGGAAGCGATAAATTTCATTATTGAGAAGTAATTTTAAGGAAGACCATTCACATTAATGATAAAGCCACAGATATGAAACATCGAAAAACTATCTTTTGGGGATGGATTACAATCTGTATAGCCTTATATATAGCTTCATGTTTTCTTCCATGTTATTCTACAAAGAATGAATGTACCAGAGGATACTTTTGTTTATTAGCAGGCTGGTCAAATATCATAGCAGATTTATGGTTATTCCTAATATGGTGCTCAAATATAGCATATATAACCATTATTGTGAAAATCTTTAGAAATAATGATGTGCAAATAATTATACCTGCGATTTCTTTCCTCTTGTCTACAAGCATGTTATTCCACAAATATATAACCTACGACATAGTAGTTCCCATTACAAATTTCCACATCGGCTATTATTTCTGGGTTACAAGCCATTTGCTGCTTTTAGTAGTTTGCATATTAAAGAAATCATGCGCCTTAAGTTCTGAACTGTCTGGAAGACAGTACGATTAGTAACCCCGTACATACGAGTGAAACGAAGATGTGCGGGGATTAAGCCCACAATCTTTCAACTGCCTGGAAGGCAGTACATAATGAAAGGGCTTATGCGAACCAATCAGGTACAGCCTTCCAGGCTGGTAAAGATAGCGGCTGCTTTTCTATCCGAGGGCATCCTCTCCTTCGTCGAGTATGCGCCTCGGTTACTCATAGTGTTGCCTTCCAGGCAATTTGCAATCCATCCCAAGTAGTTCCGTTGTAAATCCGCTATAAATCCGTTCCTGCGACTATAGGATGAACGAAGGAAGAGCGAAGGAAGAGCGAAGGAAGAAGGAAAGAAAAATGAAATGACAAATTCGGGAAAGGATGTAATGAAAGGCATACCCTTTTCCCTATCAATTACAATCAAGAGAAGACACAAGCACATTATATTCTTCGGGCATTAGGAACATGAAAAAGTTACAAACATGTTTCAAACATAGTGGAATTTTGTTGGTTTTTGGAAAATAATCTGTCATTTATTTTGAAAAGCAGATTATTTTGCTTACTTTTGTAGAAAATTTCCAAATCACGTGTGCCTATGACACTATCAGAAATGGAAATTCCCCCTAAATCACAACCTGAAGTTAAACAAATATTTAAACCTTAATATAGCAACTATGAGTTATCTCAAATTTGAAAAAGCTCAGATGACTAACTTGCAGGAGTCCCTGCGACGCGAAGTATTGTGTACGAATCGCTCGGGGGCTTACTCATGCAGTACCGTTGTTGACTGCAACACCCGCAAATATCACGGGTTGCTTGTCGTACCCGTACCTGAGATTGACGGAGAGAACCACGTATTGCTTTCTTCACTCGACTGTTCGGTGATACAGCATGGTGCCCAGTTCAATCTCGGAGTGCATAAATACGAGAGCGGAGTGTTCAGCCCTAACGGCCACAAATACATTCGCGAATTTTCTCTTGAGAATGTCCCTACGACTATCTATCGTGTAGGTGGCGTTATTCTCAAGAAGGAAATCATATTCCAAGTGTATTCCACCCGTGTTCTTATCCGTTATACCCTACTCGACTGCCACAGCGCCACGACTCTGCAACTGAGGCCTTTCCTGGCTTTCCGCAGCGTGAAGAACTGTATGGTTGAGAACCCTAACATAAACAGGGACTATACGGAGATTGACGGAGGTATCAAGACTCAGCTCTATCCTAACTATCCAAACCTCTACATCCAGATTTCAAAGAAGAATAAGTTTGTCTTTGACCCACATTGGAACAAGAGCCTCGTATATGAGAAAGAACAGGAAAGAGGATATCATGGAGTGGAAGACCTCTATGTTCCGGGATATTTCGAGATTCAAGCAAAGAAAGGTGACGAGATTGTAATCTCTGCCGGTATCGACGAGATAAAGCCTGAATCGCTGAAGAAACTCTTCAATGAGGAAGTAGGACTTCGCCTGCCTATCGACAGCTTCTACCACGCTCTCGTTAATGCTGCTCACCAGTTCCATGTTCGTGTAAGCGACACCGAGCGCTATCTGCTTGCCGGATATCCTTGGTTCAAGGTTCGTGCACGCGATACGTTCATTGCCCTCCCAGGTCTCACGCTTGCCATTCAGGAGAACGACTACTTCGAACTCGTGATGGATACGGCAGCAAAGAGCATCAGGGACTTCATGACGGGCAAGCCACTCAAAAGCCTTATTCACGAGATAGAGCAGCCAGACGTGCTCCTTTGGGCAATATGGGCAATTCAACAGTATGCACATGAAGTTGGCAATGCCAAAGCATTCAAGAAATATGGAAAGCTGCTTATCGACATCCTCAAGTTCATCGAAGGCAACAAGCATCCTAACCTTGAACTCAGGGAGAACGGACTCCTCCACATCGAGGGACGTGAGCAGCCGATGACTTGGATGAACAGCATCGCTAACGGACGCCCAGTAGTTCCACGTACCGGTTACGTTGTCGAAATCAACGCTCTCTGGTATAATGCCCTGAAGTTCTGCGCAGAAATGGCAGAATCAAACAAGGACAAGAAGATTGCAGCCGAGCTTGAGGCTCGTGCTGATATTGCAAAGGAGGCATTCCAGAAGATGTTCATTACCGATAGCGGCTATCTCTACGACTATGTAGAGGAAGGAATAGAGGATTTGAGCGTTCGCCCGAATATGATATTCCCAGTGGCATTCGACTATTCTCCACTTGAGCCGGAACAGAAGAAATCGGTTCTTGACTTCTGCACACGAGAGCTCCTCACACCAAAAGGACTCCGCACCTTGTCTCCAAAGTCAGGCGGCTATAACCCTATGTACGTAGGTCCACAGACAAAGCGCGACTACGCCTACCACTCAGGTACGGCTTGGCCTTGGCTCGGCGGCTTCTATATGGAGGCATATCTGAAGCTCTACAAGCGTTCACGCCTCAGTTTCGTACAGCGACAGATGATTGGCTATGAGGACGAGATGCAGTATCACGTATTAGGCTCTATATCTGAGCTGTTCGACGGAAACCCACCGTTCAACGGACGTGGCGCATCATCATTCGCAATGAACGTTGCCGAGATTCTTCGCACATGGAGATTAATAGACCAGTTTAACTAATTAAGGAGGACAAACAAGAATGAAAGTATTAATGTTCGGATGGGAATTCCCTCCAAAGATATACGGTGGACTTGCTGTTGCCTCCTATGGTATAACCAAGGGTCTCAGTCTTCAGGGCGACATTGAAACCACCTTCTGTATGCCGAAGCCTACGGGCGAAGAGGAGAAATTCCTCAAGATAGTGAATATGAGTCAGGTGCCTATCGTTTGGCGCGATGTTCAGTATGATAATATCAAGGACCGCATCGTAGGTCATACGGCAGAAGACTACTATCGTTTCCGCGACCATATCTATGCAGATTTCAACTACATGCAGGGATTGGACGACCTTGGCTGTATGGGATTTGCCGGTGGCTATCCCGGCAACCTACACGACGAGATAAACAACTTCTCGATCATTGCAGGCGTATTGGCTCGCTCTGAGCAGTTTGATATCATTCATGCTCACGACTGGCTCACCTACCCTGCCGGAGTACATGCCAAGATTGTTAGCGGAAAACCACTCTGCATCCACGTACACGCAACTGATTTCGACCGTTCACGCGGTAATGTGAACCCAACGGTATATTCCATCGAGAAGAACGGAATGGATAATGCCGACTGCATAATGTGCGTATCAGAACTGACACGTCAGACAGTCATAAACCAGTATCATCAGGACCCACGCAAGTGCGTTGCAATGCACAATGCCGTCTATCCTCTTTCACAGGAGTATCTCGACATCGTGCCTCACAAGAAGCCTAACGAGAAGGTTGTTACGTATCTCGGTCGTATCACCATGCAGAAAGGTCCTGAGTACTTCATCGAGGCTGCAAAGCTCGTACTCCAGCGTACCGACAAGATACGTTTCTGCTTCGCTGGTTCAGGTGATATGATGAATGCGATGATTGAACTTGCTGCTGCATACGGCATTGCCGACAAATGCCATTTCCCTGGTTTCCAGAGAGGTAAGCAGGTATATGAGTGTTATAAGAATTCAGATGTCTTCGTTATGCCATCGGTTTCTGAGCCGTTCGGTATCGCTCCGCTTGAGGCTATGCAATGTGGTTGCCCAAGTATCATTTCCAAGCAGTCGGGCTGCGGTGAGATCCTTACCAATGTCATCAAGGTAGATTACTGGGATATCCACGCAATGGCGGATGCCATCTACTCCCTCTGTATGAACGAGAGCCTCCACGACTACATCGCCGAAGAAGGCATCAAGGAGGTTGCCGGCATCACATGGGAGAAGGTTGGACTTCGCATTCGCCAATGCTATGACCAGTTGCTTGACAAGGGCTGGTTCAATAACGAGGAATATCTCGCAAACTTCATAAAGTAGAAAAACCGATAGCCCCCCTCCATCTCCCCCGAGGGGGAGGGATTTTAGATAGTAATTATTGTATATAAAAATCTCCCCCTCGGGGGCTGGGGGGGCCACTTAAAATTTCATCACAATGAAAACAATATGCCTTTACTTTGAGATACACCAGATAACACATCTCAAGCGTTACCGTTTCTTCGACATCGGTACTGATCACTATTACTATGACGACTATGCCAACGAGCGTAGCATCACATATATTGCAGAGCACTCTTATATGCCGGCTCTCACAGCCATGCAGGAAATGATAAAGGAGCACCCTGGCTACTTCAAGGTTGCCTTCTCCCTCTCAGGAGTGGGTATGGAGCAGCTTGAGCTTCATGCCCCACAGGTGCTCACAAAGCTTCAGGAACTCAACGAGACAGGTCAGGTGGAGTTCCTTACCGAGCCTTACTCTCACGGTCTTGCAGGTCTCATCAACGAGGAGAGTTTCAAGCGCGATATAGAGAAGATGTCAAAGAAGATTGAGGAGTACTTCGGCAAGCGTCCAACCGTGATGCGCAACTCTTCACTCATCTACACCAACGACATCGGAGAACAGGTTGCTTCCCTCGGCTATAAGGGTATGCTTACTGAGGGTGCAAAGCATGTACTCGGTTGGAAGTCACCACATTATGTATATAACTGCAACCTCGCACCTAACCTCAAGCTTTTGCTTCGCGACGTTAACGCATCCGACGATATCTCGCTCCGCTTCAACAACTCATCATGGGAGCGCTATCCTCTCTTTGCCGACACATACATCGCAGAGATAGCAAAGTGCCCTGAGTCAGAGCAAGTTGTAAATATCTTCATGGAACTTACCGCCCTCGGCATCGCCCAGCCTCTCTCAAGCAATATCCTTGAGTTCCTCAAGGCACTCCCTACATGCGCAAAGCAAGCAGGACTCGAATTCGCCACCCCAAGCGAGGTATGCGACAAGTTCGAGAGTGTAGGCGACCTCGACGTTCCTGATTCCCTCTCATGGGTTGACGAGGAGCGCGACACCTCCACATGGCTCGGAAACCAGATGCAGCGTGAGGCTTTCAACAAACTCTACTCTGTTGCTGACCGTCTGCACATCGCCAACGACCCTGCCCTACTTCAGGACTGGGACTATCTCCAGGCATCAAACAACTTCCGTTTCATGACCACGAAACCAAGCAACTGCAACATTGACCGTGGTATCTATGACGGACCTTTCGACGCCTTCACCAACTATATGAACATCCTCGGCGACTTCATCAGTCGTGTGCGTGCCCTTTACGGCGGTATCGACAACGACGAGCTTGAGCAGATGCTCACCACCATCACCAATCAGGGTAAGGAGATAGAGATGAAGGACAAGGAGATACAGCGCCTTCAGGCAAAGCTCTCAAAGCTTGATCCTGACAATGCCGTCCGCGAGTCAGAAAAGAAAACTCCTGCCAAGAAGACTCCTGCCAAGAAAACCCCAGCTAAGGCTGCTCCAAAGACAGAGGAGGCAAAGGCAGCGAAGTCAACGACCAAAAAGGCGGCAAAGAAACCAGCAACCCCTAAAGCTAAATAAGCAACTACATACTAACGAGAAAAGGCGTTCCCGCGAGGGAGCGCTTTTTTACTTTGTGCCTTCAGAACACACCTGACGGAACGATTCGTTCACCCAGTCCATAATTCTCATTACCTTATGACACCCTCTCCCTGTTTTTCCTAACAGTTATATGTTAGATACATATTATATGAGTCCGTATTTCACGGAGTCATCAATAAAAACCTGTACCCTGAATCAGGGCGGTGGTTTTACATGAAGCAGATTCCCAAATCGGGAATGACGACAGCCGAAATTTCGACCCACGTATTTCATGATATTCAATCAGCAATAGCTCAAAGGTGAAAATTACGAGGGCTGAAATTTCAGCTGACGTAAAACATCAATCATCCTTAGCTCCAAGATGAAAATTACGAGGGCGCAAATTTGCGCTGACGTCCATTGAACACCTAAACACAGATTTGCCAGCTATCAGAAAAAATCAGACAAATCCGTTTCTATAATCACATAAAAAGGGGTGAACGATTCGTTCACCCAGTCCATAATTCTCATTACCTTATGACACCCTCTCCCTGTTTTTTCTAACAGTTATATGTTAGATACATAAGTGGCTAATTAAGAAAAGGCTCTGCAACCAAAGCCACATTATCCTCTGGCAATGAATAGAGAGGATTCTTGCTCGTCGTTGTGATTATATCGTCACCCAAAACGACCGCCATCTTTGCTATAGTCGCAATGGTGAGATTATGAGTGCCGCTTAACCAACGGCTCACTTCCGTCTCTGTCTTTCCGAGAGCCTTTGCAAAGTCACGCTGATTCATGCCCTTTTCTTCCAACAGAGCATATACCCTATTGGCTATCGCAACGCTCAGGTCAACTTGTTTGTTCACCTCTGGCGGCGTTGTCCTACGGATTGACTCCATTAATGCGTTTGTCTTTTTCATATCTATTCCTCCTGATTTCGACTGCAAAAATAAACATAAAAGTTGATTTGTACAAATTTTTGCCCACAAAAATCAACTTATATGCTAATATTTAACATTTTAATATCCCCAGCCTCTCCCTGTTTTTCTAACAGTTATATGTTAGATACATCCCCAAACAGACAAAAGAACATGCAATTTGGCAAAGGGGGGGCAAAATCGGACACCCCTTTTGGCACTTAAAATCGAGAAAAATGCGAATTTGCACGAGACGGTGTGGGTTGAAACCACAGCGTCATCAAGAAAATGAATACAGAAAACTTTGAAAAAATTAGGAAATTCTGTTTCGTCCGTGCATTACTTGTTAGTAAAATCAAGTAAAAAAGGCGTATTTATAGCCAATCGTAAACCATCATATTACAAGAGATGTTAGATGTACCCCCAACAGAAGGCTCAGAATGGCAATCTAACATATATCCGTTAGAAAAAACAGGGACACCCACTCCCCCCTTTCTAACTTCATAATATAATATATAATATATATTATATATTATATTATGGCTATAGATCACCCACAGTCCCCCTGTGTGTGTTTTTTCTAACGGATATATGTTAGATTGGGGTTATTTTAATATCCTTCCGAAAATATAAGCCTGTGTATCAATACTTTACAAGTCCAAAACAAACTTTTCTCAAAACTAACATATTATTTTTCATGATTCTTTGCAGTAACGAGAAAATTTGTTGTAACTTTGCACTCGTCAAACCGAAGGACGTGCGCCAGCCTTTGGGCTGACACGCACTTTTGACTGCGTGCGAGGTGCAAAGCACGTGGTCACTCGTCAAACCGAAGGACGTGCGCAAGCCTTTGGTCTGACACGCACTTTTGACTGCGTGCGAGGTGCTGCACACGTTGTCACTCGAAAATCAGGTGATAGGTGATGGGTGTTAGATGTTAGGTGATAGGATGATGGCGGGATGTCCTCAAACTCTAACCACTAACCCCTAAACTCTAACCTCCGTTTCAGGTCCGTTGTAATACCGTTCCAAATCCGTTGTAAGTCCGTTCCCTGAATTGGTGCAGGAAGGGAGCTACCCTTACTTAATCTTGGGCTTCAGTTCGTCAGGGGAATCATTGGTGAACATATTAACCTGACGAGCCTCGTTCTCATAGAGATGGCGTATCACGCTCTCGTCGAGGGTGATAGATGGCTTGAAATCATTGCTCTTCATATAGTTTATGATACTCTTGCGAAGCTGACGGGCAACGAGTCGGGATCTGAGATTTGAGGTGATATCAATAGTGGTCATGAGCAATTTACCGCCAAGCACGTTTGCCTCGATTATCATACCGCACTTACGACTTACATGCCAAGTATCAATAGGCTGCATAGGCGGCTGATAATCAGCAGGAAACTCCGAGAGATTCATCACTTGAGCACGATTCACGAGCTCCCACCAAAGAAGGTTTGTCCAGTCGTCAGTAGGGAAATCACAATATACAGGGTGAGTGATATCGATATATGCGCCCGTGGTATGTGGAGGACGCATCTTGAACCATGAGGAGTTCCAGAACACAGGGAGATAGTTCTGCTTTATATCATTGCCATAACGCACCTTTCCGGCAGCCGTAAGAAGCACCTTATGCCCTCGTTTCAAGGTCTGTACCGCCAAGTCGTCGAGGGTATCAGAAATATACACTCCGTCAACAAATCCCTTCCTAAGCTCCACTTTCGCCGTTACGCTTTCCGTCTCGCTCTGAACTGACGGCATCACCCAGAAGTCCCAATGGTTCTTCCATTTCTTATCTCCAGACGATATGGTGACGGTGAGGGTTATCTTACTTGGATCAACAACATAGCCAAGAGGATATGTAACTGTTCCTAAGTACTGGTTCTTACCAAGTGGAATAGTTAATGGAGGAATGGCTAACGTTGAAGAATACTCTAATCCTTCCTGCCCATTTATCATTCCTGTCTTATCCTTTACACTCTCTGTTATGCTATACTCCACCTTAGCATCCTCAATTTCGCTTGCAGAGGCATTATATACCTCTATAGGGATTTTGAGGGTATCAGAAGCGGAATAGACAAACTTAGGGAACTTAGCCAGCGGCACCACATCATTGCAGAACTCCGTCCAAGCCTTTGCATCAACATATCCCTTCTCCTTCCAATGCACATTGAGAGGTCCGACAATGGCTGTTCCCTGACCGCTATAGTCATTCAAACCAAGGAGGACGAAGCCTGTATATCCCTTTGTACGTAGATTGCGCTCTATCTCATATTTATATGCAAGGGTTTGCAACCGTCCGCTCGACATTAGGAATTTCTCTGCTTGTGATGCCATTCCGTTATCACGAAGCAAGTCCTCAAAGATATCAAAATTCTTCGCCTTATATACTCCTGTGTATTGTGAGCGTTCCTTCAGGTCGGGAAAGGCGCACCATTGCCCCTGCTCATGACTGATAATAGGTGAATTATTCGGAACGCTATCCTTGTAATTACGCGGAAACAGGAGATCCTTGCTGTAGTCATCGTTAGAATTAGGCGCGTTACGGTTCCAGTCAAGACCGCGTCCTCCTGCCTTCACATGGTACTGAGAGCCATTATCCCAAGCCCATCCGCCACCTACGTTTGCACCACAATAGATACGGCGTGAGTCTGCGGTTTTCCAATAGTCCACCCACGCATTGCACCACGTCACCCAGTCGCCTGCCGGCTCATTTCCGGCACTCATCATAAGGAACGACGGATGATTGCCGTAAGCCTCAACCATGCGTTTCGTCTCGTCCATGAGATACTGGTCGATAGCCATTCCACGACCAAGCCTTACGCCATGATTAGGCCATGAAGGTCCTTCTGGCTGAAGGTAGAAACCGAGACGGTCAGCCACACGGAATGCTGCCTCTGGAGGGCAATAGGAATGAAATCGCATGGTGTTCAAGCCATATTCCTTACACTTCCGTATAATTCTTTCCCATGAAGCCTCATCGGTTGGAGGATAGCCAGTTTCCGGGAAACAGCAGTTGCCCACGGTTCCGCGCACATATATCGTCTTTCCGTTGAGAACGATATCCATTCCGTTCACCTTCACCTCCCTCATTCCGAAGGTCGTTGTAACAGAATATCCATTTGCATCCTTCACCTCAAGGGTATAAAGATTCGGGTGGAACTCATCCCAAAGCCTGATATCATCGCCCATACGAATGACATACGAACTATCAGATATAGCCACCGCCTTACTCTCTTTTCCATCAATGAAGAAAGAATGCCCTTTGGTATTGCCTCTGAGCACAATACGGATGGATTTGACAGATACATCAGGATAAACATCAATATGCTCAACAGTATTCATCGGACGTGCGGAAAGCGATATATCCCCTGCTATACCGTTCCAGTTGCCTTGCGTATGGTCGGTAACAGAATGGGAATCCTTTCCAACGCAAACGTTCTCTATTCCATTATATACCTTGATTGCAATTATGTTCTCCCTGCCTATTTTGATACAATCAGTAACATCATATACATGTGGAGCGGAAAGTCCCATCTGATGCCCGATTTCCTTACCATTTATATATACAGTAGTCTCTATATGAGGTCGCTCAAGAGTCAAGATGATACGCTGCTTCCTCCATTCCTTCGGCACGAGCACCTTACGGCGATACCACGCATTGCCTACGTAGTGGCGTTCAGGAGTAAGGAAAAACGGGAATTTCATCTGTCCCTCAACGCGGTATTTCTCCATATAGGGATTGAAATAGAAAGAGGAATCATACAAAGAGCCTGTCCATTGTGTTTTCACGGAAACGATATCGCCCTTGCCTCTCGTAACCATAGAGCCTGGCAGTTGGATAGTATCATCATAAACCGATATTGGCGTAACGGTATTCTCGCTACGCTGAATCTGAAACTCCCAAGTTCCCGAAAGATCTATCTTGTTTTGGGCAGAAGCAGAAAGAACAGATGCAAAAGATATTAAGGCAAGGATTTTCTTCATAAATGATGATTAATAGTATCCAAGTGCAAAAGTAATGATTTTTTTGCAGAAAAAAGAAAGAACTCCGATTTTTATTGAAATAAAATGCGATAAAAGTACGTTTAATAAAACGTAAGGCTGAATTTATACGTTGTAAATATCACATTAAATAGTAAATTGAAGTTCCTTATCGACGATAATATGACTCCGATGACCGAGGAGCAGTTCAACGACTGCCTCTCAAGGGTCAGCGAGCAACGCCGTGAGAAGGTTCTGAAGTATAAATTCCAGGCAGGAAGGGAGCAGAGCCTAAAAGCCTATATGCTTCTCCAGCGATTGCTAAAGGAAGAATACGGAATCACGGAGCCGCCCGTTTTCCGCGAGTTGGAGAACGGCAAACCAGTCATCGTCGGACATGAGGATATCCATTTCAACATGTCGCATTGCAAATACGCAGTTGCATGTGCAATAAGCAACAAGCCTGTGGGCATTGACGTAGAAAGGATTCAGGAGAAAGTGAAAGACGAACTTGCCCGCTATGTGCTTAGCGACAGCGAACTTGAAGACCTCACCCCACTGAAATTCACCCGCCTATGGACGATGAAGGAAGCCGTGGTGAAACTCACAGGCAGGGGAATAACGGGCAAGGAACAGCTCCGTCCGCTACTCGACGACTACTATAAAGGAAAAAGCCCTTGGCAAATAATCACCAAGGACTTTCCTGAAAAGAATTATGCTGTTAGCATTTGCTATGAAAGCCAGGAATAAACGAAAAAGCGAAGAATAAAGAAGGTTTAGCTCGGCGGCCAAAGGGACTTGCGAAGCTTGGTGAGCATTGCTAATAAAGCCTATTTAAGTTACATTTTATCACGAAAAAAGGCTATGACCACCCTAAACGGCAATACAAACTCAAGTTCTTCATTCCCAGTTCTTCACTCTTCACTTGAATCCTAAACTTCTAAGGCATCGGCTCCTTTGTTGTGCCGCGCACAACGAGGTTGCTTCTTACCACCTGCTTCTCAACGCGGTTTAGCGGAGTAATACCCTCAACCTTATTGATAAGGATATTTGCAGCCTGATGACCTATTTCATTTCCTCGCTGATCCATGGTAGTGAGCATAGGATCACATGCCAAAGCACGCTCTCCATTGGTGAATCCGCAAACGCTTACATCGTCAGGAATCTTGAATCCGAGACGCTTTACTACATGGATAACTCCAATGGCGGTATCATCATTGATACAGAAGAATGCATCGGGCCTATCCTCTCTCTGCATCATCCCAGGAATCATCTGCTCTGCGAGTTCACGTGAATCACATTCCAAAATGTAATCGTTGTTTATCTCCATATCGTGAAGACGAAGGGCATCCTTATAGCCATTCATCCTGTTCTTCACGATCTCAAGATGCAACGAACTTCCGCAAAAGGCAATTCGTTTGCAACCTGTGTCAATGAGATACTTTGTTGCCGTGAAAGCTCCGTGATAGTCGTCGATAACCACTCTGGAGGCATTCACACCGGTACAGATACGGTCAAAGAACACAAGAGGCATCTCATTGTTTATAATACGGATAAAGTGATCGTATTGCTTCGTGTTCTTTGATTGTGAAACGATTACACCGCAAACTCTTGACCTGATAAAGTTGTCGCAAATCTTCACTTCACGATCAAACTGCTCCTTACTCTGTGCAACGATGATTGAGTACCCACGATTTGATGCTTCCTCCTCGATACCGGAAATAACGGTAGAGAAGAAATAATGCACTATCTCAGGTACAATGACACCTATGATTTTCTGTGACCTTGCCTTGGAATGACGCAAAGACTCAGCAAGAACGTTTGATACGAAATTATGCTCCTTTGCATATTCCTGCACCATTTTCCTTCTTTTCTCACTAATACTTGGATTATCAGCCAATGCTCGTGAGACAGTTGCCACCGACACTCCCAGTGCCTTGGCAATATCTTTCATTGTTATCTGTGAATGTGGCATAGTTTATATAGGGTTAATAAGTGATATTTTTATGAACATTTTATATGAATATTATTGCTTTCGTGTGCAAATATATGAAATTTTTCTCAAATGAAGAAATTTTTTGCATAAAATCTATAAGATACTGAATGAAATCGGTTGCGCAAAGACAAGAAAAGCACAATATAACATTTTGAACGTGTTATTTTTCACGATTGCAGAAAATTTTTCCTTCAAAAATTTCAGTATTCAGATTGAAATTAGTAATTTTGCGAGGAATAAAGACAAAGAATCCGGAAACAGGATTCTGTATAAAAAACGATTCCGTATTCGCAAACGTTAGCAATGAGATATCATGCATAACGGACAATAAATTTGCGTATCTTAGGATATTATGTGTATTTTTGCAGACGGAACAAGAGGAAATAACAAATCAACATCTTTAATGAATTACTTCTATAGCACAGCATTCACGAAATGCATACACCGACACGAAATACAGGCTCTCGAAAAGAGCACATTCGATAAGACTCTCATCATCAGGGTACAGGCTCCACAGCTTCGTCCCAACCAGCGTCTTGCACTAAGTGGAGGCGTTGAAGAACTCGGCAACTGGCAGGAGCGCGAAGCCCTCAAGTGCCTATACACAGGCGATAACGAGTGGACAGCCGTAATCGATGCCACCAATCTCACTGGCAAGAGCATTGAGATGAAGTTTATCGTCGTTGACGATGACGAGAGCGTGCCTGTTATATGGGAGGCGCGTATGAACCGTGTTCTGTATATCCCTGAGATAGAGAGCGGACAGACCGAGACCTTGAACTTGGAGATGGCACACTTCCCTATCCCAGCCGACCGCATAGCAGGCACAGCCATTCCCGTTTTCTCTCTCCGTTCTGAAGGCAGCTTCGGAGTAGGCGACTTCGGCGACCTGAAGAAAATGGTGGATTGGGTATCGCTCACAGGGCAGCGCATCCTTCAGGTGCTACCAATCAACGACACCACCATCACACACACCTGGACAGACTCCTATCCCTATTCCGCTATCAGCATCTTCGCCCTTCATCCGCAATATACCGATTTCCGACAGCTTCCTCCGTTGAAAGACTGGAAGAAAGCCACAGAGTTTGAAAAACTCAGAAAAGAGCTCAACGCCCTTCCGCAAATCGACTACGAGCGCGTGAACAATGCCAAGAACGAGTATCTGCATCTCCTTTTCGAGCAGGAAGGCAAGACGGTACTCGCATCCGGGGAATACAAGCAATGGTTCAAGGAAGAAGAGCAATGGCTCGTGCCCTACGCCCAGTACAGCGTTCTGCGTGACACCTACGGCACAGCCAACTTCTCTGAATGGCGCGACCATAACACATGGAACGAGGCTGACCGTAAATCGCTCGCCAACCCTCGAAGCAAGGCATACAAGGCGGCATCATACTATTATTACATCCAGTTCATCCTTGCGCAGCAGATGATTTCCGCCCATAAATATGCGCAGGCTCATAAGGTGGCATTGAAAGGCGATATCCCTATCGGCGTAAACCGCTACGGCTGTGATGTGTGGATGGAGCCGCGCTATTTCAACCTCAACGGACAGACAGGCGCACCGCCAGATGACTTCTCGGTAAACGGACAGAACTGGGGATTCCCTACCTATAACTGGGACGAGATGCTGAAGGACGACTGCCAGTGGTGGATTCGCCGATTCCAGAACATGGCAAAATACTTCGATGCCTACCGCATCGACCACGTGCTCGGTTTCTTCCGTATCTGGGAGATTCCTATCCATAGCGTCCACGGACTTCTCGGACAGTTCCAGCCATCGCTCGGCATGACACGACAGGAGGTTGAGCAATACGGACTTAAATGGCAGGAGGATTTCTTCCTCAACCCATTCATAACCGACTGGGTATTAGAGCGTCTGTTCGGTGAAAATGCCGAATATGTAAAGAACACCTTCCTTGAGCCCTGGCACGACGACACATACCGTTTCCGCGAGGGATTCAAGACGCAGAGGGAGGTAGAGGAGTACTTCAAGACACACACGGCCCCTCCCCAGCCCTCCCGAGGGAGGGAGTCTTTAGATACAATAATACAATCCAAAAATCCCTCCCACTCGGGGGAGATGGAGGGGGGCATCTACTCCCTCCAGAGCAACGTTCTCTTCCTTGTTGACCACAAGAACCCCGACCTCGTACACCCACGCATCTCAGCACAGTTGGATACCTGTTACGAAACACTTTGGGATCACGACAAATACAACTTCAACCGCCTGTATAACGATTATTTCTATCGTCGCAACAATCAGTTCTGGTACGAGGAGGCGATGAAGAAACTCCCACGACTGGTAGAAGCGACAAAGATGCTCGTGTGTGCCGAAGACCTCGGTATGGTGCCGGAATGTGTGGCATGGGTAATCAACCAGCTAAACATCCTCTCGCTTGAGATACAGTCAATGCCGAAGGACCCACAAGTCCCATTCGGAATACTCGACCGTAACCCATTCCTATCCGTCTGCACTATCTCCAGTCACGACACAGCCACCCTGCGAATGTGGTGGGATGAGGACGAGGAACGCACACAGAACTATTGGGAGTGGTCACTTGGGCATGAGGGCAAAGCCCCCCACCCTCTCACACCAGATATTGCCACGGAGATAGTCAGCAACCACCTCGCCTGTCCTTCCATGCTCTGCATCCTCACGCTTCAGGATTGGCTTGCCACCGATGCCGATTTGCGCCTTGCCGATGCCAATGCCGAGCGCATCAACATCCCAGCCAATCCAAAGCACTACTGGCGCTATCGTATGCACCTCACCCTCGAACAGCTCATACAAGCCACCGAGTTCAACGAGAAGGTAAAAGAGATGATTGCATCAACAAGGAAATAAAGCCTAAACAGGATTATTCATAGTCCCTCCCCAATAGAGCATATCCAGATGGGGGGGACTATGCCTAAGATGAGGTACGCTAACACTATATTCCTTATTGTTACCTGTTACTTGTTACTGCAAGGTTAGAAATGCCGTTGTGCCTTCGTTGTGCCTTCGCTTCATGTTCGCTCCAATCGATGGAGTATCAACGGACTTACAACGGACTTACAACGGAACTACAACGGACCTACATTGGAGGGAGCTGAAAGTTCTCAAAGAATCTCATTGAAGCCTGTATTAAGCTGGGGGGATGGTTTGGGAATGTTTTTCACGTTTTACATCGTTTTTCAAGCATACAGAGTAGGGCGAATCAGCCAGAAATCAATGCTTGTTGTTATGCTATTGAGACTATCAGCCGCCTATACTCAGCCTTACAACTTACACATAACAGCCTCATTATCTTTATCTTGGGTAGTTCAGAACTATAATAGAGCCTCGCTCAACAAGCAAGCAAAATCACGACCAGTAACAAGTAACAGGTAACAATAAGGATTTTAGTGCATACCAAAATTTTACAGAATTATTCTAAGGAGTTTATATACCTTTTATATATATAAATAATAAATATAGGCAGCTGCTTACACTATTTTTCTTATTGTTACCTGTTACCCGTTACTCATACCCAAACGCCAATAAGTTCAAAAGGCAAATAATATGAATGCCGCTTATGGAATTGCTCTTTACGAACTACCATAAGCGGCATTAGTATCTTTAGGAAGGGTTGGTTAGGTCTTTTTAGAAATAGAATCTTGGACCGATAGTGAATCTAATTGAGGCAGAACCATCAGTAACAGGTTCTGCACCCTCCTCTTCCCATTTATCCATAGCAAAAAGAAAAATACAAATAACACGTACACCTGCAGCTATTCCAAAGTGCTTAGAGAAGCGTTTCTGAACCTCCCCCTGTGCAAATAAGCCCATCAAGTTATCTACAGTATTCTTCCCCATGCGAGCCGAATCATACTTTATCCATCCGGCTCCAAGACCAGAGGATAAATTCAATGTCCAACTATCGTATGATTTTGCATAGACAAAAGAAGGCCCTAAGAAATGCGTACGAAAATTATCCTTATTTCCACACTCCGCCATATACTCCAAACCGACACCTACTCCAGGCTTGAAAACGTACTCATAACTAAGAGAGTAGCCAGGACCGAAACCACCAGCAGGAAAATTATGACGGTACCATCCACAATTGAAATCGGTCTTCACACAACTGTGTTTACCGCCGAAACCGAAATTCTCGTCATAAGATTCATGTGGTACAGCAACAAAATCCTTTTCCTCAGAACCCTCCGTCTGAGCATTAGACATAGAGAAACTGCCTAACACCAACGCTACGCTCAACAAGAATTTTTTATTCATAATCCCATTTTTAGAAATAGAATCTTGGACCGATAGTGAATCTAAATGATCCAGTACCTGTCATATCACCATCATCTGATACAGATGTTGTGATATCCAACACACGAATTCCCGCTGCTATGCCGAAGTGGTCTGAGAAACGCTTCTGAGCCTCAACCTGAGCATAATAGCCAAAGCCGTTATCATCATAATGGCCCATACGATATGAATCATAATTGATCTTGCCCAATCCGAGACCTACGGAATAGCTGAATGTCCAGCTTCCGAATGATCCTGCATATACAGCAGAAGGACCTATGAATTGTGTCTTTATATCATCCTCATTTCCGTTCTCCATTATGTAATTCAATCCGAAGCCTACACCTGGTTTGAACACATGCTCATAACTAACTGAGAAACCTGTACCGAAAATACCACGATGACTATCTCCATATCTGTCCTCAAACTTAGAGATGAACCATCCACAGTTAAAGTCAGCCTTCACACTATTGTGCTTTCCGCCATAACCTGCCACATACTGGGCATTAGCAACTGAAACACCACACAGCATCATCGCTGCTACCAATAAAGCCTTTGTCTTCATAAATCTTAATTACAAATACATTTTTATACGTTTTACACGAATTACCGCGCAAAGATACACTTTTTTCAATGAATAGCCAAATAATCCTACCTTTATTTTTCTGAATCGTCAAGATTTTCATACTCTACATCTGCTCCTTGTTCGCTACTGAAAGAAAGGTGGCCGATGCTGACATCATTATATTTATCACCCGGATATACCTTGAGAATCTTGAAAGTCAGTTCTACAGGCTCTCCCTGCGCCTTTGGTGAGATAGAAGCAACAACATCAAAAAAAAATGGCACATAAGGGGTATCTTCCAAGTCGAATGTCTTATAAGGCTGTCCGTCAACAATCAACTGCATCTTGGCTACACGACCATGATTCTTCCATTGCTTCTCCGTATGGCAATAGCCATTAACAACACTAATGCCGTTAATCGGACGCTTACCTAATCTGAAGACACAAGTCACGCTCGCTCCCTCTGCTTCGCCTACAGCCGAGCACCACGGCTTATATACCCCACCTCCTACAACCTCCTTCACATCATCTTTCCTTCCCTCATTATAAGATACGGATGATGCATATACAGAATCAGGCCATAGCCCATACCAATCAAGATCACCTGTGGAATGGAAATCACCATAAGCAGGAACGATAGCTGAAGAATATTCTTTGAGCTCATAATCACCTTTCAATCCCCAGAACTCATTTCCGAAATATGCCCTTACCAATGCACGAGCAAGAACAGGAAGTTCCTTCCGGTCTTTTTCCTCATCTATTATGAGATACCACATCTTCATCTCCTCCTCTGTAGGGAACTTACGCGAACAGAGGTCAGGAATAAGCGTCTCAAGCAACTTGTTCTCTTCCTCAACCATTGACAGCGAGTCTTTAGGCTCTACGGAACCTACAGCCGATTGAGCAACAGCAAACCTCTGACCGCCCCAAGCAGCCAAGACCACAGAAAACAAGAAGAAAAGATATCGTTTCATAGGATATGAGTTTTTATTTATTCGGATACAAAAGTAATGTTTTTAGGGCAAACCGCCAAGCATTGTCTTCAATTTCATGTATATCATAGCAGAAAAAAGCAGGGAAACATGAATTTCGAGGGCTTTTTCATAGTAAAACGGGCAATTTTTAGTTAACAGAAGTTAAATTCGTATTGAAAATTTGGTCAGTTCAAAATAACAATCTATCTTTGCACTGTCATACTTCACTATGACACCATGTAAGTATATCAACAAACAATACAAAAAACTTCAAAAACAGAACAGATATGATACAGATTCAAAACCTGACTTTCGGCTATAAAAGCTCAAAGGAGAATGTACTTGAGAACGTGAACCTTCAGTTGAACCCAGGTTCCATAGTTGGACTGCTCGGCAAAAACGGTACTGGTAAGACAACGCTTCTTAACCTCATTACCGGACAGCTTTTTGCCAAGCAAGGCGTGATTACCATCGATGACGAAAACGTAAAGACCAAGAGCAAGTCGATTCTTGAGAAACTGTATTTCATCCCGGAGGAACTTATTGTGCCTAACCTCTCTCTTGAGAACTTCATCAAGCTGTATAGTCCTTTCTACAAGGATTATAGTCAGGAGGTAATGGACGAGTGTATGCGCGAGTTCGACCTCAAAGCAGAAAAGAAGAGCCTCAACAAGCTCTCTATGGGTACAAAGAAGAAGATGATGATATGCTTCGCAATAGCTACCAACGTGCCTTATCTGCTTATGGACGAGCCTACCAACGGACTTGACATTCCTTCAAAGCGCATCTTCCGAAAGCTCATAAACAGCCACATGACCGAGAACCGCACAATCCTCATCTCTACCCATCAGGTACACGATGTTGAGAAGATGGTTGACCACATTGTCATCGTTGGAGAAAAGGATCTTCTCGTAAACGATACGACAGAAGGACTTAGCCAGAAATACACTTTCGGCACAATGCCAAAGGGTGAGGTGATATATTCAGAGAAGAGCCTTGAGGGAGATCTCTGTGTGGCTCGCCGTACAGAGTCGGAAGAAGAGACTCCAGTAAGTCTTGAACTTCTCTTCGAGGCAGTAAACGCAAATCCTAACGCTTTTAAGAAATAAGTCTATGGACACATTCAAGATATTCCTGAATACATACAAGTCTTCGCTGTATATGGTATTAATGCCGTTGGGGTTTTTCATAGTCCTGACAATATTACGTGCAACCATGCCGACAGCAGACTTTGTTGCCAGATTGTACAACATTATATGGATGGTGTGGTTTTTCTTGTTCTCTCTGTTGAATAATGTATACTATAAGATGTATGAAAAGAAGCTATTGTATCTGCTCCCAACATCAAAGAGGACAAAATTCTTCATGCCATTGGGTATTGTATTTCTCACCTTAGTCGCCATCTGTCTTCTTACAATTCCTATCGAGGCTATAGCTCACATATTCACAATAGATAATGTGTCGGAACTACAGGTTGCCACAGGAGGTTTTCTGAAGTACAGCTTCAAAAACAACTCGATGATATTCATAGCTATAGTAATTGCTTGCGCAAGCACCTTTGTCCATTCACTTGTGCGAAACAACCTAGTAATAGGATTAATATTAGGGCCATTAATTATGGCAACATTCTTATTTACACCTGTGTTTTATGATTACCTTCTGTCTCCTCGCGCATTGTCAACAAATGCTATAATAGGTTGTCTGGCAAGCTCTGTCGTGTTGATTGCAGCAAGCTATCAGCTATTCAAGCATTGGCAACCAGCAAACGATGGTATTTTCAGAGTATAAGTTAAACGCTAAAGAAGCAAGGTTATGAACAAGTACAATTTGTTTTTCGAACTCTCAAAGGAGTGGCTAAAAATAGTTGTGATATTTGGTGTCATATTTATAAGCGGAATATATTTAATGTTCGTATTCGTTGACAATCCAAACATTTTTATCACAAGTGCGTATAGCAGTATGGCCATGATGATTTGCGCAGCCTTAACAGGTGCCAGCGTAATGGCACCTAAGATGATGTGCAATCCTCAGGTGAAAAGCCCACGTGGAAATTACATGTTGTCGCTATTGCCAATGTCGCTATTCCAGAAATACGTGATTATCTTGCTGACAGTTTTATTCTTGTGCTTCTCTTTGATCCTTATAAGCCTACCAGTGGAAATGATAGGCAGCATGTTGACTGCTATATATACTCCTGACAGGCAAATAGAAATAGGAGGAGTTGTGAGATTCTTTGCCCATAACGGAATAATCCCACTTTTATTAGCGGAAATGAGTGTGGGCGTGTTTTGTGGCGTATTATTCAGAAAAAACATTGGATTTTTTGTTGCAATAATAGCAATCCCATTCCTGAACAGTTTCTATTTTGCATACGGTAAGCCAATGTGTGTATCAATGACAGAAAGCATAATCTGCTTATTTGTAACAATAGTCTTTCTGATATTAAACTATCAGCTTTTCAAACGCTGGCAAATAGCAAATAACGGACTTCTGATGATATGATGTAGAAACCTCATTCCTTCTATGTTCCTCCATCGCTTGTCCATCGTTTGTCCATCGATACTCCATCGAAACGATGGACCATCGATGGAGTATCGATGGAGTATCGATGGAGTATCTACGGAGGAAGAGCGGACAAAAATATAAAAATCAAAGTAGAATTATGAATACAATAAAGAATATTATTATTACATATCGCTGGTGGTTGCTGTTGGTATGTTTGGCTTCACAGTTCTTTGGAATAGTCAATCTGTTTAATATTGCCTTGGCTGGTACATCTGAAGTAAACAACAGTAACATGGGCGCATGTATCGACCTCTACATATTATGTATGATAATAGGATTTGCAGTTTCCTATATCATTATGGAATTACGAACAATGCCTAACTATCAGTTTCCAGAATCATTGATACGGAAATATGCAACAGCATCTGTCACAATCCTCATCGTCATTATTTCCTGTATGATATTCTCTATGGTAGTGGAATATATCGGTTCATTGCTGACAGTCGGCTCTCCACAGGCATCAAGTTTTGCCATTGGCGGATATATTAGATATATATCAGAAGAGACAGGTGGGTTTTCAATCTTGGCATTCCTGACAACATTTGAGATGTTTATTTCAACATTGATAAAGAACAAGAACTTGCACTTGGGCATAAACATGTTCATGAGCGGAATCTTCTGGGTGACAATCATCTTATTGCAGTTAATAGAGATTCCCCATACCCTCTTCTATGTGTTCGGAGTTTTATCCATTGTATTTCTCATAGCGAGCTACCAGACATACAAGCGCTGGCAGCCTGCTAATAGCGGATTTTTAATGATATGATTACATCCAACGAAAAAACAATCTTCGGCAAGGTGGCATATCAACTTTGCGAAGAGATTCTAAAGGGCAACTACCAGGGAGAAGACCGCATTCCGAGTGTCAGGGAACTGGCTGTTACCTACGAGATTAACTATAATACAGTATTAAGAGCTATGGAAGTATTGCAACGCGAGGAAATCGTATATCAGAAGCGTGGCATAGGCTATTTCGTATGTGCCGACGCTAAGAAGAAACTGCTCAAAGGGCAGAAAGAGGACTTCAAACGCCAACAACTGCCTGAATTGTTCCGACAGGCGAGAATGCTCGGTATAAGTATCGAGGAAATAGTGGAGGTGTGGAATAAATCAATTAACAATTAACAATTAATAATTAACATGCCTGTAGCTTATCAGGCTTAGTGACAATGAAAAAAATCATAACAATAGTAGCACTTGTAGCTACAACATTCGTGTCTGCCAATGCGCAGCTTCTATATCGTATCACTTCTGACTCTCAGCAGAAGCCTTCGTATATCATCGGCACATTCCACTTGGAGACCGAGAGTTTTCTGGATAAGATTCCCGGAGTATGGGCTGCTGTAGATGAGGTGGATCAAGTGTATGGCGAGATGGACATCAAGACTATGACAAATCCTGATTCTGTCGCCATCACCCAAAAAGCATCGATACTTCCCGAGGGCAAGACTATCAAGGACATTCTCACCACAGAACAATTCGAAAGACTTGACAAATACGTGGAATCCGTGTTGGGCGCACCTCTCAGCAATCCTATGGTCTTTCAGCAGATGGGCAAGCAGAATCCCTTAGCCTTGAACCTGTCTCTCAGCGTCATAAGTCTTATGAAAAAGAAGCAATTTCATTTTGACCAGAACAATGCCATCGACTTCTATCTTCCGCGTATTGCAATGGAGAAAGGCAAGAATACCGGCGGTCTTGAGACAATGGATTTCCAGACAAGACTCACGCTCGGCAGGCCTATGAATGAAATGGTAGAAGAACTGATGTGTACCGTTGACAACAGCGAGTTCTTCGAAAAGCAGACAATGGAGCAATGGGATGCCTATCATGAACAGGACATCGAGAAGCTCTTGGAAATCGGCATGATGAAGATGGGCAACAGCTGCGATATGACCGAGGAGTATATGAATGACTTGATTTTCAACCGCAACAGCGACTGGGCAAGAAAGATTCCTGCAATCGTCAAGGACAGCCCTACCCTCTTCGTTGTAGGTGCAGGTCATCTCGGTGGCGAGAAAGGCGTTATCAATCTCCTTAGAAAAGCAGGATTCAAGGTTGAGGGGGTGAAGTAAACCGAATAATTGTTTTTTTTCGCAATTCCGTGAACGAAATCAGATTTCGTGTGTATGCTATAATAGCATGAATACAATGTCTTTCATACGGACGCAATGTAATAAAAGAGGTTAAAAATGAGATTTTCTAAATCTATTTTATTACCTTTGCGTCCTTATTATATATAAGGAACGAAAAATCTTAAACCAAAATTATAACTAAGAACAAAAACAAATGAAACTAAGAAAACTCTTTTCGCTGTTAGCCTTTACGCTTACAGCAGTTGCGAATGCCCAACAGATGCCGCCTGTGCCTGTTGATCCGGCAGTTCGCATTGGCAAGTTACCTAACGGCCTTACCTATTACATCCGTCACAATGAATGGCCTGAACATATGGCTAATTTCTACATCGCTCAGCGTGTTGGTTCTCTTCAGGAAGAAGAAGACCAGCGCGGTCTTGCCCATTTCCTTGAACACATGGCATTCAATGGTACTGAACACTTCAAGGGTGATGGCATCTTGCAGTATTGCAGTTCACTCGGTGTGTCTTTCGGCCGTGACCTCAATGCGATGACAGGTTACAACATGACCGTGTATAACGTGAACAACGTGCCTACCACACGCCAGTCAGCCCTTGATTCCTGCCTTATCATCATCAAGGACTGGAGTAACGGACTGTTGCTTGAGGATAAGGAGATAGACAAGGAGCGTGGTGTAATACACGGCGAATGGACAAGAAACAACGGTGCTCATTTGCGATTGACTGCGTCAAACTATCCAAGGCTCTTCCCCGGTTCTAAATGGGGTGTTCGACATCCTCTCGGACTTATGAGCGTGGTAGATAACTTCAAATACGACGCATTGCGCAAGTACTACAAGAAATGGTATCGTCCAGACAATCAGGCTGTCATCGTAATAGGCGACGTAGACGTTGACCATACGGAGAAGGTTATCAAGGAACTCTTCAGCTCTATTCCTCTTGATCCTAATGCCGCAAAGGTGGAGAAATATCCTGTGCCTGACAACTACGAGCCTATCTATTTTGTAGATAAGGACAAGGAGATGAGTAACAATCAGATTAGTGTCAATATGAAGATTGACGCTATGCCTGACAGTTTGAAGGGCACAATGGCATATTACATTAACCACTATATAAAGATGCAACTAAGAGGTATGCTTGAGGCACGTTTCAACGAACTGGCACAGAAACCTGAATGTAACTTCGTGGCAGCGTATGCCAGTGTAGGCGGATATATTACTTCCGACACCAAGGATGCTTTCCAGCTTTCAGTCATTCCCAAGGAGAACAAGGACCTTGAAGCCCTTCGTGATGCCGTGCGTGAGATAATGCGTGTAAAGCAGCATGGTTTCACCGCTTCAGAGCTTATACGCTCAAGAGAAGGCTTCATGTCATGGATAGAGAAGGAATATCTCAATCGCGACAAGCGTGACAATGACATGTTCGGCAGTACGTATAGCTCTCATTTCATCAACAATACACCTATTCCAAGCATCGATGACGAGCATCAAATATGGAACATGGTTTCACAGATGGTGACACCTGAGATTATGAACCAGTATGCTAATCAGGTTATCAGCGTAAGCGATACAAACCTTGTTGTGTATGAGTATGCTCAGGATAAGGAGGGACGTTTCATTCCTACAGCCGATGAGCTTCGCAAGACATACGAGGCTGCACGTGCCGAGAAGCTTGAGCCTTGGGTTGACAACACAAAGAACGAGCCTCTTATCGCAGAACTTCCAAAGAAGGGCAGCATAAAGAACACTACGGAGAACGCAACCCTTGGCTATAAGGAACTCACACTTAGCAATGGTGCTACCGTTATCCTGAAGAAGACCGACTACAAGGCCGACGAGATTCGGCTTACAGCATTCTCAAAGGGTGGTTCTTGCCTCTATGGAGAGAAGGACTATTCTAACCTGAAGGTTATGAGATATATGGGCAGCCTCTCAGGACTCGGCAACTTCAGCAACAACGAACTTGGAAAAGTTCTTGCCGGAAAACAGTGTAGCGTAAATTTTGATTTGAATGTTACCCGTACTAACGTTATGGGACAGACTACTCCAAAGGATATCGAGACATTCTTGCAGCTGGTATATCTCAACTTCACCTCTGTGGCAAAGGATTCTCTGTCGTTTGAGTCATTAATGGGACAGCTGAAGCTCATCCTGCCAAATCAGGGACTTGACCCAGCGTATGCCTTCGAGGACTCTCTCAGCACTGTTATTTACAGCGGAAATCCACGCTATAAGATTCTGGGCGAGTCAGATATCAACAAGATATCATACGACCGCTGTCTTGAGATCATCAAGGAGCGCACAGCCAATGCAGCCAACTACACATTCGTATTCGTAGGCAACTATGACGAGGCTACCCTACTCCCTCTTATCGAGCAGTATATTGCCTCTCTTCCTGCAAAGAAGGCCGACAATGTGGCTCTAAAGGATGTTAGCACATTCTTCAAGGGCAATAAGAAGCTCGACTTCAATCGCAAGATGGAAAGTCCAAAGCCACTGGTTGCAAACATGTACTATGCCCCTGCAGAGAATACATGCAAGAATGACGTTCTTATGAGATACACAAGCGAGGTACTTACCATGGAGTTGATGAAGCAGATTCGTGAGGATGCTTCTGCAACCTATGGTTGTTATGCTACTTGCGGAATCAATCTCACTGGTTCTACACCATTAGTAACTCTCAACATCTCTGCTCCTATCTCTGAGCCTTCAAAGATTGACCTGGCTGCCGGACTTATGAAGAAAATCATTAATGATGCAGCAGAGAAGGTGGACCCAGACAAGGTCACAAAGGTAAAAGAGAACATGCTCAAGGAGGCTGAAATCTCATTCAAGAACAATAATTTCTGGGTTAGCGCTATCGTTGATTGGAAGCTCTATGGCAAGGATAACTACACCAACTATAAGAAGCTTATCGAGAACGTAAAACCAGAGGACATTTCTTCTTATATCAAGAATGTGATTCTCAAGAGTGGAAATCATGCTGAGGTGATAATGAGGCCGTAAAGCCTAACCAAGTCTTCCCAAATAGGTAGTCCGATGTTGATAACATCGGAGTGTGTGAGCTGATGTTATATAGTAATGCCGCTTATGGTAGTTCGTAATGAACAATTCCATAAGCGGCATTAATATCTAACATAATTTCCTTTTTTGGGGAAGGCTTGGTTATGCTTTACTTCTTCTTCACCGGCTCACAAGATACGCCTATACCGAGTTTCTTGAATATCTTACGGTCAACCTCTGAGAGCATTACCGTTGAGTGAACCTGACATCCGCGGAGGTTAGGCAACTGCTCAAGTGCCTTCTTGCAGGTTTCGTCGGTATCGCTGAGAACGCTGAGGGCAACGAGAACCTCATCGGTATGAAGTCGCGGGTTCTTGCCTCCGAGATATTCTATCTTCGTCTTCTGGATAGGCTCTATCATGCTCTGCGGGATGAGTTTCACATCATGGTCGATGCCTGCAAGATACTTTGTGGCATTGAGGATGAGGGCGGCAGAACAGCCGAGAAGCTCTGATGAGTTAGAGCAGATTATAGTGCCGTCGCTAAGTTCGATGGCAGCAGCGGTATGTCCGCTTTCCTTCTGGCGCTCCTTGGCCGCAACGGTGCAGCGGCGCGTGTCGGTCGTTATCTTCGCCTGATTGAAGAGAAGGAGTATCTTATTAATCTCTGCCTGATTACTTGCACCCTCCACCTGCTTGTTGGTTGCCTCATAGTAACGGCGCACAATCTCCTCCTTGGAAGCCTGACAGCAAACATCATCGTCGCAGATGCAGTAGCCAACCATGTTCACGCCCATATCCGTAGGACTCTTGTACGGGTTCTCACCATAGATACCCTCGAAGAGTGCGTTGAGAACAGGATATATCTCGATATCGCGGTTATAGTTGATTGCCACCTTGCCGTAGGCGTCGAAATGGAACGGGTCAATCATATTCACATCGTTGAGGTCGGCGGTGGCTGCCTCGTAGGCGATGTTCACAGGGTGCTTGAGAGGGAGATTCCATACTGGGAATGTCTCGAACTTGGCATATCCGGCACGCACCCCGCGCTTGTTCTCATTATATAACTGTGAGAGGCAGACAGCCATCTTGCCGGAACCGGGACCCGGGGCGGTCACTATGACAAGCTCGCGTGAGGTCTCCACATAGTCGTTCTTTCCGAAGCCCTCGTCAGAAGCGATGAGGGCCACATTGTGCGGATAGCCGTCGATGAGATAGTGGAAATACGACTTGATGCCCATGTTGGCAAGTCGCTCGCTGTAAGCCTTTGCCGACGGCTGACCGTTGTAGTGGGTGATTACGACTGAACCCACATAGAAGCCACATTCCATGAACTCGCCACGCAGACGGAGCACGTCCTCGTCGTATGTGATACCGAGGTCGGCACGTACCTTATTTCGCTCAATATCCTCAGCGCTGATAACGATTACAATCTCAATACTGTCAGCCAATTGCGAGAACATGCGCAGTTTGGAGTCGGGTTGGAAACCCGGCAACACACGACTTGCGTGGTGGTCGTCGAAGAGCTTACCGCCAAGCTCAAGATAGAGCTTGCCATCAAACTGAGCTATACGCTCACGAATATGCTGCGACTGGATAGTACAGTACTTGTCGTTATCAAATCCTATTCTCATCTTATCTTTAATTGTTAATTATTCAACTTTACGCAAAGCTCAAGTTGAAAGTGAATAGTGAATAACGAATAGATAATAATACTTAATACAGGCTAACGCCCTTGTGAGCGCCCTCATTCTGGTGGCTACCAATATTAGGTATTATTCACTTTTCACTATTCACTTTTCATTTGAAGTGGAGCTTGCGAAACTTCAGCTATTTTACAAAATATTCTGCAAAAATAATATTTTTCCGTGAAAAAACACTATCTTTGTAGCAAAAATTTTACTAACAACTACACGATTATGATGAAATGTAAGCTTTTTTGCGTATTTTTCTTACTTTTTGCTCCATTTTCGGGTATTGCGCAAGACAATCATCGGTTTTTCTTCAACGAAAACAATCCCGATGTTCACGATCCCGTAATGGCTCGTGCTGAGGATGGCAGATACTATGTCTTTTCCACGGGTATGGGCATAGGCGTGATGTCGAGTGCTGATATGAAGACTTGGAGAAGAGAGAAACCTGTTTTCGACCATGCCCCTGAATGGGCTGTGGATTCCGTCAAAGGATTCAGAGGTCATATTTGGGCACCCGATATCTCGCGCCATGGCGACAAATGGTATCTCTATTATTCATGCTCCACATTCGGCAAGAACGGAAGTGCCATCGGCGTTGCTACCAACTCTACGCTCGACCCGCAATCTCCTCATTATAAATGGGAAGATCAGGGAGTTGTCATCGTTTCCCACAAGCGTCAGGACAACTGGAACGCCATTGATCCTGCCCTCGTGCCCGATAGCGAATCGCCTTTGCTCACCTACGGCTCTTTCTGGGACGGCATACAAATTGTTGACCTTGCCAACGACCTAAAAACCAAGACGACAGTTCCCAAGACCATAGCAAGGCGCATAGGACGCAAGCTCTCATTAGCGGAAATGAACGATTCCACAGCTTTCACCATAGAGGGCAACGACACCATAGAGGCTGGCGAGAATGCGATAGAAGCGCCGTTTGTGATACATCGCGACGGGTGGTACTATCTGCTTGTGAGTTGGGACTATTGCTGCCGTGGTCGAAACTCTACATACAAAACCGTTTACGGCCGTTCACGTTCCGCACGCGGTCCTTATCTCGACAAGGAAGGCAGGGATATGGCACATGGAGGAGGCACGTATCTCGTAGGTCCATGCGAAGAATTCTTCGGCATAGGTCATTGTTCCGCCTATGAGTTTGACGGTCAATGGTATTTCGTTTCTCATGCCTACGATGTGAAAGAGAACGGAAGGGCAAAACTCTTCATCCGAAAGATGCAATTCGATAAGGATGGGTGGATAGAAATTGAAAAGTAAGAAATAAAAAAACGAGGAAGAATGCGTTAACCCGGAGCAAGTCCTTTGGGCGCGTGAAACCTCTTCCTCGTTTTCTTGTTGCAAAGATAAGGATTTATCCTTATATCTCCAAACTTTTTAACAAAAAATTATGGCAAATACGCAAAACAAGAACAAAATCCTTAAAGAACTCACATAAAACATACTTATAGCATAAAAGCCTTCCTAAAACAAAATCTATCATCAGAGCAAGAACAGACGTTGTAAGCCCGTTATTCTTCCGCTATACCTTCGTTGTTCCTCCTAACCAAACTCGATGAACCTCCGCTCTGGAGCGGGAAAAAGCGGACCTTCATAGAGTTTGGTTAGGAGGAACAACGGACTTACATAGGAGGCACAAGGGAAAAGCATACGAACAGATCTTTCCTGTAGAAAAATCATTTCCTATATTTTTTAGGAATATTTATGTATCTGCAAGGCGGTATTCTCGATTTTTTTTGCTAAATTTGCAAGCAAAAATAAATAATAAGCAAAACAAGAAAATAATGGCAACAGTTGACGACAAGAAAATCATTTTCTCCATGGTGGGTGTGTCGAAGGTCATCCCACAGAATCAGAAGCAGATATTGAAGAACATCTACCTGAGTTTCTTCTATGGCGCAAAGATCGGTATCATCGGTCTTAACGGTGCCGGTAAGTCCACCCTCATGAAGATTATTGCCGGTATCGACGATAAGTTCCAAGGCGAGGTGGTATGGAGCCCAGGATATTCCGTAGGGTATCTTGAGCAGGATCCTAAGCTCGACCCTAACAAGACCGTCAAGGAGAATGTGATGGAGGGCGTTCAGCATATCTATGATGCTATAAATGAGTATAACGAGATAAACGAGAAGTTCGGCTTGCCCGAATACTACGAGGATCAGGACAAGATGGACAAGCTCTTCCAGCGTCAGGGCGAGGTGCAGGATATCATCGATGCTACCGATGCATGGAATATCGACTCGAAGCTTGAGCGCGCTATGGATGCCCTGCATTGTCCTCCAGGCGACTGGAAGGTAGAAAACCTTTCGGGCGGTGAGCGTCGTCGTGTGGCTCTCTGCCGTCTGCTTCTCCAGAAGCCTGATGTGCTTCTTCTCGACGAGCCTACCAACCATCTTGACGCAGAGTCAATCGACTGGTTGGAGCAGCATTTGCAGCAGTATGAGGGCACGGTTATTGCCGTTACCCACGACCGATACTTCCTTGACGATGTATCAGAATGGATACTTGAGCTCGACCGTGGCGAGGGTATTCCTTGGAAGGGCAACTACTCTTCATGGCTTGAGCAGAAGACAAAGCGCATGGAGATGGAAGAGAAGGTGGCAAGCAAGCGCCGCAAGACTCTTGAGCGCGAGCTTGAGTGGGTTCGCATGGCTCCAAAGGCTCGTCAGGCAAAGGGTAAGGCTCGTCTTAACTCCTACGACGCTATGCTTAATCAGGAGCAGAAGGAGCGCGAGCAGAAACTCGAAATCTTCATTCCTAACGGTCCTCGTCTCGGGAACAAGGTATTGGAAGCTAAGAATGTCTGCAAGAAATTCGGTGACAAGGTGCTCTTCGAGAACCTTAACTTCATGCTTCCGCCTAACGGCATCGTGGGCATCATAGGTCCTAACGGCGCAGGTAAGACAACCCTCTTCCGCATCATCATGGGACTTGAAACAGCCGATTCCGGCACCTTTGAGCGTGGTGAGACCGTGAAGATGGCATACGTTGACCAGCAGCATAAGGACATCGTATCCGACAAGAGCGTATATGATGTGGTTAGCGGCGGCAACGAGACAATCCGCATGGGTGGTAAGGATGTGAACGTGCGTGCTTATCTCTCACGCTTCAATTTCTCAGGTGCTGATCAGGAGAAGAAATGCGGCGTACTCTCAGGTGGTGAGCGCAACCGTCTGCATCTTGCTATGGCTTTGAAGGAGGAAGGTAATGTTCTTCTTCTCGACGAGCCTACCAACGATATCGACGTAAATACCCTTCGTGCTCTTGAGGAAGGTCTTGAGGAGTTTGCCGGATGTGCCGTTGTTATCTCTCACGACCGTTGGTTCCTCGACCGTATCTGTACCCATATCCTTGCCTTCGAGGGCGACGGAAAGGTGTTCTTCTTCGAGGGAACATACACAGAATACGAAATCAACAAGGCTGCGCGTCTCGGTACTGACGAAATCAAGCGTCCGAGATACCGCAAGCTGATGGAAGACTAAATTTATTTACTATTTGACGATTTACTATTTACTATTTGGATGATGTCCTATTTTTCATCTGATATAAAATAGTAAATTCAAAAGATATAGTAAATAAATAGTACATAGTAAATAGCTAAATAGTAAATATCAAAAGTGTCTCTCGAAGAAACCCGACAACTCGTTCTCTCCTCACAGGATATTACGGAATTCCAGCGCAAGGTGTATCTGGAGCTTCTGAATGTTCCGCGAGGAGAGACCATTTCTTACGGAGAACTGGGACGACGGATAGGATGCCGAAGCGCACAGGCCATTGGTCAGGCTTTGAAGCGCAATCCATTCGCTCCCGATGTGCCTTGCCATCGTGTTATTGCTGCTGACGGCTCGCTATGTGGATTCAGCGGAAAGCGCGAGGGCGAGATGATAGAGAAGAAACGAAGACTCTTGGAGTCGGAAAGGTTAAGTTTATGAAGATAGTTATTCTCGATGGCTTTACAGCCAATCCGGGCGACCTCTCATGGAAGCCTCTGAAAGAAATTGGTGAGGTGGTGATCTACGATCGTACCCCACCCTCGGAAACAGTCTCTCGTGCTGCCGATGCCGAGGTTATAGTGACCAACAAGGTCATTATATCCAAGGAGGTGATGCAGCAGTTGCCGAAGCTCAGATATGTGGGCGTAGCTGCGACTGGCTATAACGTAGTGGACTTGGAATACGCAAGCGAGCATGGCATCATCGTTACCAACATTCCGGCATACAGCACAATGTCGGTAGCTCAGATGGCTGTGGCGCATCTGCTCAACGTAACCAACCGTGTGGCCCTTCATGCGGATAGCGTAAGCAAGGGCGAATGGCAGTCGAGCAAGGATTTCTGCTATTGGCTTACTCCACAGCGTGAACTTGCGGGCGAGACATTCGGCATCGTAGGACTCGGAAATACAGGTCTTGCAACGGCGCGAATCGTACTCGCCCTCGGAATGAAAGTTCTTGCCCTTACGTCTAAGGCGCAGGAAAATCTCCCCGAAGGCATCACCAAGGCAAGGGATATTGACGACCTTATGCGCAATAGCGACGTCATCTCCCTACATTGTCCTTTGACAGCCGACACCAAGCATATTATTAATAAGGAGAACATCGCCAAGATGAAGAAAAATGCCATCGTCATCAACACCGGAAGAGGTCCGCTCGTTGACGAAGAAGCGGTAGCTGAAGCCCTTACGGAAGGACGGATAGAAGCCTTCTGTGCCGACGTTCTTACGCAAGAACCTCCTCGCAATGGCTCTCCTTTGACCAAGGCTCCGCGATGCTTCATCACCCCGCACATAGCATGGGCAACGGGAGCGGCCCGACAGCGACTCGTCTCAACCGTAATAGCCAACATCAAGGCATTCGCGGAAGGCAAGCCAAAGAACGCAGTAAATTGATTTTGGTCAAGCAAAAGAACTGATTTTGGTCAAGAAATTGTACATTTTTCGGAAAATTTCCACCAAATTCAATAAAACAACATTTTTTTTTCCGTTTTTCGCGGAAAAATTTTGTAACATCAGGAAAAAATTGTATTTTTGCAAAGGAAATAAAATGATTATGAATAGCGAACTTCCAGTTCTATTGTTAACTGGATATTTAGGTAGTGGTAAAACAACTCTTCTTAATAGAATTCTCTCAAATGAGCGCGGTATCAAATTTGCTGTAATCGTAAACGATATCGGTGAAGTGAATATTGATGCTGATCTAATTCAGAAGGGGGGCGTAGTAGGACAACAAGATGATTCTCTCGTGGCACTCCAGAATGGTTGCATTTGCTGCACTCTGAAGATGGACCTCGTACAGCAGATTTCAGACATTACTGCTATGCAGAAATTCGACTACCTCGTTATCGAGGCAAGCGGTATCTGTGAGCCTCAGCCAATCGCCCAGACGATTTGCTCCATCCCTCAGATGGAGGAGAAATATTGGAAGAACGGCTTAGCACGCCTCGATTGTATAGTGAGCGTTGTTGACGCGCTCAGGATGCGAGATGAATTTGGCGGAGGTCTTGACTTACTCCGTCAGAACATCGACGAAGAAGACATTGAGAATCTCGTCATCCAGCAAATAGAGTTCTGCAACATCGTGCTGCTCAACAAGGCAGCAGAGGTGTCACCAGAAGAACTTGGACGACTTAGGGAGATTATCAAAGCACTACAGCCTAAAGCAGAGATCATTGAGTGCAACTACGGAGACGTGGAGCTATCAAAGATTCTCAACACCAATATGTTTGACTTCAACAAGACGGTTACTGCCGCTACATGGGTTACAGAGGTAGAGAAACATCTTGATGAAATGAAAGAGGAGGAAGAGGAAGTAGAAGAAGAATTAGAAGACGACGGCGATCACGATCACGAGCATGATCACGATCACACACATTGTGAACATCATCATCATCATCACGAGCATGAGCACGAGCACGATGAACACTGCGAGCACCATCATGGTGGCGAGTGTACCTGCGGCCATCATCACCATCATCACAACGAGGAGACAGGTGAAGCTGAGGAATACGGCATCGGAACATACGTCTATGTAGCTCGACGTCCAATGGACATCGCACGCTTTGACGAGTTCGTAGCTCGACGCTGGCCTAAGTGCATCATCCGCGCAAAGGGTATGTGCTACTTCGCAGACGAGCAGAATATCTGCTACGTATTCGAACAGGCTGGAAAGCAGGTGAACCTGCGAAATGCAGGACAGTGGTATGCCACAATGCCGGCAGATGAGTTCCAACAGTTCGTTGAACAGAACCCTGACGTTCTTCGCGACTGGGACGACATTTACGGAGATCGTATGCAGAAGCTCGTGTTTATCGGACAGCATCTTGACAAGAAACTTATCAAAACTGAGTTGGATGCATGTCTGGTATAATCGCCAAACGGTATGCATCAACATTATTAACAGTTAAGATTAAGAAAGGTAATTGTCAAATGCTCAAACTCAAGGAAATCAAACTCGTTCTATCGCGCCAGGAATTAGCGCAGATACCTGAGGGTAAAAAGTTGATAAACACTATCAACGCCTACAGTTACAACAATGCACAGAAGGACAGCTTCTTTGCAGAGGCTCTCCGCGAGGGTGACTATCTCATTCCTGATGGGGCAGGCATTGTAAAGGCTTGCCAAATGAAGAATGCAAAGTACCAGCCTGTAGAGCGCATTGCCGGATGGGATCTCTTCACTTTCGAGATGAAGCGTCTCAACGCAAAGAGCGCCAAGAACGTGGAGAACGGACAGCCTCGTCTCAAGGTCATGTTCATGGGTTCTTCAGAGAAGGTACTCACGCTCATCCGTCTTCGCGCTGCCATCGAGTACAGTAACCTTGAGGTCGTGACATACTCCCCACCATACAAGCCTGAGTTCTCTGACGAGGACAACGAGGCTATCATCAACGCCATCAACGAGGCTAATCCTGATCTTCTCTGGATCGGCATGACAGCTCCAAAGCAGGAGAAATGGACTTACAAGCACTGGAAGAAGCTCAACATCCATTGCCACGTAGGCACAATCGGTGCAGTATTCGATTTCTTCGCAGGAACAGCAAAGCGTGCACCTCTCTGGTGGCAGGAGCATTCACTCGAATGGCTCTACCGCTTCATCATCGAGCCACGCAGAATGTGGCGCAGATACCTCATCGGAAACATCGAGTTCCCTTGGCTGTTAGCACAAGAGTAATATTTTGACAAGACATAACGCAGAGTCATAAAGTCATTAGAACCTTATGGCTCTGCATTTTTTACACTTATACATTTTTATGAACATCAATTCACTCATAGATATTGTCAGGGAAGCATCCAAGCTGATGCTCAACGACTTTGAAATATCACAGAAGGACGGATTCTCCAACATCGTAACGTCTTCAGACATAGCCGTACAGGAATTTCTCTGCAAGCAACTTGCCACTCTCCTACCCTCTTCCGGCTTCATCTGCGAGGAAGAGGATATCAACGACGCATCCCACGAATACACATGGATTATCGACCCTATCGACGGCACGGCAAACTATTCACGCGGCATAGGACAATGCGCTATCTGCGTGGGACTCAGGCATAATGACCACATGGAGATGAGTGTTGTCTATCTCCCTCGCACCAATGAGCTCTTCCAAGCCGAGCGAGGCAAGGGAGCATTCCTCAACGGCAAGCCGATACACGTTTCCGACCGTCCCTTCCAGAACGGCATCATGTGTACCGCACTCGCCGTCTATCACAAGGAATACGCGAAGGTATGCTCCGACATCATCTGCGACACCTTCATGCAATGCAACGATATCCGTCGTTTCGGAGCAGCCGCCCCAGAGCTCTGCTATCTCGCTATGGGGCGCTGCGAACTCTATTTCGAATACCTCCTTTCCCCATGGGACTTCGCAGCAGCCTCCCTCATCCTCACCGAAGCAGGCGGCTGTCTCTGCAACCTTCAAGGACAACCCCTCACCTGCATCACCCCATCAGGCGTACTCGCAGCCAACACAAAGGAGAACCTTCACCGCCTCGTCGGAATTGTAGATAAGCATATTTGAATAACAAACCCATTGCCAAAGATACCTACTTTCGCAATGGGTTTATTTATTTCTTAATCGAAGGAATCACCACAACTCTACTTTCACCATTCATCTTTTTTGCCTTTTTCCATTCTTTCTTATAATGCCGATATGCCCTTTTTGAATTTACTTCACCTAGAATGATATCACCTTCAACCAAAATGACTTGGAAGTAATCTCGATAATTTTCTTCTGTAACATTGAAAGTAAGACTATCAAAGCCTGGGTATGAAACCGTTATCTCAACAGGAAGTGAATCTACCCCAATAGAGAAACATCCATACCTGTCACTATCTACGGACTTTTCAGGATTATTATCTCCTCCCGTAGTTTTCACGGAAGCACAAATCAAAGTACTCGTTTTACCCAAATTCTCTTTAGCACAAACATTTCCACTAATTATATACTTACCAGAAATACCATCACTCTGAGCTGCCACCGTTGTAGTCACCTTAGTATCAACGGCAGAAACTTCTTGAGCCACAACAGGAATCACACCCAGCGACAACCCAGCAACCACCACAGCCTTACCGAGCATCTGGCGTTTGTGCAACTGGCTTTCAAGATACCTCACCTCAGCCTCGCACTTAGGACAAGTTCCCTTGCAATCACCTTTGTATTGACATTCCTCAACGACATACTCAATGTCATTCGCCTCAGCTATCTGCCGACGAATCTCTTTTAATATCCTACAAGTTCTCTTTCCTCGTGCCATAAGTAACAAGAATTAATATCCGTCAGGATTGTTCTTCTGCCAGTTCCATGAATCGCGGCACATATCCTCTATGCCGTACTTAGCCTCCCAACCAAGCTCTGCCTTTGCCTTTGCAGGGTCGCAGTAGCAGGTAGCGATATCGCCTGCACGGCGTGGTTTGATAACGTAAGGCACATCAACGCCGTTCACCTTGATGAATGCCTTGACAACATCGAGAACGGAATATCCGTGACCTGTGCCGAGATTGTAGATAGCCAAACCGCACTTACGGTTGATTGCCTTCAAGGCTGCCACATGACCAGATGCAAGGTCGCATACATGGATATAGTCGCGCACGCCTGTTCCGTCTGGTGTATCATAATCATTACCGAACACACCAAGTTCCTTGCGCTTGCCAACGGCTGTCTGTGTGATATAAGGCATGAGGTTGTTTGGTATGCCGTTTGGGTTCTCACCGATAGTGCCTGACTGATGTGCACCTATTGGGTTGAAATAACGAAGCAGCACCACGTTCCACTCAGGATCAGCCTTCTGCACGTCAATCATCACCTGCTCAAGCATTGACTTTGTCTGTCCGTAAGGGTTTGTGCATTGTCCCTTTGGGCACTCCTCAGTGATAGGAATGATAGCTGGGTCGCCATACACGGTAGCGGAAGAAGAGAAGATGATGTTCTTCACGCCATTCTTACGCATCACGTCCATGAGGACGAAAGTGCCAGTCATGTTGTTGTGATAGTACTCCAATGGCTTCTCAACCGATTCACCCACAGCCTTGAGGCCAGCGAAATGGATAACGGCATCAATCTTGTTCTCCTTGAAAATCTTGTCGAGAGCCTCAGCATCGCGCACGTCAGCCTCATAGAAAGGAATCTCCTTGCCGATAATCTTGGCAACACGGCGGAGTGACTCAGGGTTTGAGTTCACGAGATTGTCAACCACAACGACTGAGTGACCAGCCTTATCAAGTTCGATGGCGGTATGTGAGCCGATGTAGCCGGCACCACCACAAAGAAGAATATTCATATCTATTTTGTCTTTTTGTTATAAATTTGAGTTGCAAAATTAGTAAATTTCCTTAACATATACGATAAATCTGCCAAGAAAAAGGAGTTTTCACTCAAAAAAATAGTAATTTTGCAATCAAAATAAAGCAAATGCTACATACAGAGAAGATATCACACCTACCTGCATATTCCATTGCCGAGGAAGTAAACAAGGCTCTCGGCAACCACTCTTCCGTTGTCATTACCGCGCCTCCAGGAGCTGGAAAATCAACCGTTCTGCCTCTCACAATCCTTGAAGGCATAAAGGGCAAAGGCATTGTTCTTGAGCCGCGCCGCCTTGCCGCCCGACAGATAGCCGAGCGCATGGCATCGCTTCTTGACGAGAGCGTTGGCGAGACGGTGGGATATCGTATGCGCTTTGAGACAAAGGTTTCGCCTCGCACCCGACTGGAGGTGATAACCGAGGGAATACTAACCCGAATGCTCGTGAGCGACCCGACGCTTGACGGTGTGGATTTCGTTATCTTCGATGAGTTTCATGAGCGTAGCCTTGCCTCCGACACCGCCCTCGCCCTTGTGCGTGAGGCGCAGAATATGATACGCCCCGACCTGAAGATAATAATCATGTCGGCAACCATCGACGCAAGCAGCATCTGCACCGTCCTTGGTGCAAAACTGATAGAGAGCGAAGGGCGGATGTTCCCCGTAACACCTATCTACATAGCACCCGAACATGATATTCCCACCACCGATGAGGTTGCCCGACTCATCATCCATGCGCAGCGTGAGCAGGATGGCGACATACTCGTATTCCTCCCAGGTGAAGCCGAGATAAGGCGCGTGGCAGAGGCATTACCAAACGACTCAAGCATCTTCCCGCTATACTCTCGCCTCACTCCTTCTGAACAGCGAGCAGCCATAGCACCATCACCCGACGGAAAACGAAAGACTGTTCTCGCCACTTCCATTGCCGAGACATCGCTCACCATTGAGGGCGTGAGAGTAGTCATTGACTCAGGACTTTGCCGCACGATGATTTTTGATAAGCGAAACGGAATGTCGCATCTCGAAACCGTGCGTATCTCTCGCGATATGGCGACACAGCGAATGGGACGTGCCGGACGATTGTCGGAAGGCGTTTGCTATCGTATGTGGGCACAGTCAGCAGAGCATGGAATGCAGGAATGTCGCCGTCCTGAGATTCTTGATGCAGACCTCTCATCGCTCGTTCTCGACATTGCAGCATGGGGCGAGAGCAACATGGAGAAACTTCCTTGGCTCACCCTCCCGCCACGAGGCAACGTGTATCAGGCACAGGCATTACTCGAATCATTAGGAGCTATCAGAAACGGCAGTATAACGGAACTCGGAAAACGTATGTCGCGCATTCCGTGCCACCCCCGCATTTCTAGAATACTTGTGGCTGATGACAACCTAAAATCACTTGCCTGTGACATTGCCGCCTTGCTCGAAGAGAAAGACCCGCTCGCTCACCTCACGGACGATAGTGATATCTTCACCCGCATCACTGAACTGCGCCATGCAAGGGCTAATGGCAATCTCGGACATTGGTCGCGCATCGCTCGTATTGCCTCCGAATACTGCCGTATGGCGCATTGCAAGGAGGATAACTTCGTTCCTTCTCAGGACGAGATTGGCACTCTTCTCGCCCTCGCATATCCCGAACGTGTGGGTATGGCTCTGAGCACTCCCGGGCACTTCCGATTGTCGAGTGGCGATAATGCACAGGTGGATATTAATGATACTCTCTCAGCAAGCAAATGGATTGCCGTAGCATCGCTCAACGCAGCATCCGGGCGCATATTCCTTGCCTCGCCAATAAGCAAGGAGGCACTTCTTCCGCTCGCCTATGACCACGAGACTGTGCAATGGGACGTGAAGAACGAGCGTATCATTGCTCAGCGTCAGAAGCGCATAGGAAACCTCGTGATTGACTCGCAGGATATTCAGTCGCCTGACCGTAAACAGATAATAGAAGCTGTATGCAAGGCGGTGGCTAAGAGTGGCGTTTCACTCCTTGATTTCTCTGATTCCGTAACTGCCTTACAGCGCAGGATAGAGACTGTAAAAAATTGGCATCCAGAACTTTCGCTTCCCGACACGAGTACGGAGCATCTTCTCGCTACGGCCGATGAATGGCTACCCTTCTATCTCGAACAGGTATCAGGAACGATAGACAAAAAAACGCTCAGGTCACTCGACCTAAGCGCAATTATACTTGGCATGCTCACTTACGAGCAACAACTTTCACTTGACCGTCTTGCACCGACTCATATCACGGTGCCTACGGGTTCACGCATCCGCATAGACTACCGTCAAGGTGCCGAGGCACCTGTGGTGAGCGTAAGGCTTCAGGAATGTTTCGGATTGACCGACACACCTACCGTAAACGATGGCAAGCAGCCTTTGCTCATGGAATTACTCTCACCAGGCTTCAAGCCTGTGCAACTGACGAAAGACCTGCGCAGTTTCTGGCAGGAAACATATTTCGAGGTGCGTAAGGAACTACGTCGCCGTTATCCGAAACATTCATGGCCAGACGATCCGCTAACGGCACCCGCCACTCGAACGATACAACGTACCGCCAATTCCTCATCGAGCAAGTTAACGTGACCTTTGGCAAGGAATTTCTCAAGGTTTCCAGCCTCGGTGAAGATGCTCGGACAAATTGTTATGACAGGCTTACGGCACTCGCTTAACTTACGGTGAATAGCATCGAAACACCCATCCATAGGCTCAAGACCTGCGGAACCATACGATAGGATTATGGCATCTATCTCATCAAAACGATTGTCGCAATAGTCGATGACGGTTTCAAGCTGCTCTACCGTTCCTGTAGCGAGCACATCGATAGGATTTGATACTGACGCTCCCTTATGGAGATGGGTAAGGAGCTCATCGGCAACTTCGCCCTTGAGTTCTGGCACGAGCATTCCGCCCTTGCTGAGCGCATCGGCGGTGAGTACGCCCAAACCACCTGCCTGAGTGATGATGGCGAAGCGGTTGCCCTCAATCCTCGGCAAGGAGAACAGGCAGCCCATAGCCACGAGTTCCTGACGTGAATAGCATCTTACAATTCCAGCCTCACGGAATAGTTCATCGGCACGCTTGTCATCAAAAGCAGCAGAGCCGGTATGATGACTTGTGGCACGGGCACCGCTCTGGGTACTGCCCGACTTGATAGCAGCTATTCGGCATCCCTTTGCTATGAGCGACTTGGCATGACGAAGCAGACGCTCCGGGTCTCTTATACTCTCGATATACAGAATCTTTCCGCGCACATCCTTCTCTGCATCAAATGTCTCATCCATGTATTGAAGAATATCCTCAACACCAGTATAGCGAGCGTTTCCGATACTCCATACAGAATTGAATCTAAGACCTGTGACCTTAGCCATCTCTATGGTATAGAGAGCGATACCGCCTGAGTTGGATATCAAATCCACACCTTCCTTACAGATAATAGGATTAGGCGAGGTGAAAGCTCCGCAATAGTTGGCAGTAATCATGCCTATGCAGTTAGGGCCTATGAACGAGCATCCGTATTTATTGCAAACAGCATGCATCTTAGCCTCGAGAACCGCACCATCGAGAGAGAGTTCGCTGAAACCAGAAGAAATGACGATAAAAGCCTTGACACCCTTCTCGGATGCAAGGTATTCCACATAAGACGGACAAAACTTTGAGACAACGGCAATAATTGCAAGTTCTGCTTCCGGGATATCCTTCACGTCACGATACGACTTTACACCCTGAACGATATCCTCATGCGGATTCACCACATATAACTCTCCCTGATAATTCCCTTGTATCAAATTCCTCACCAAAGCCCCTCCAGGCTTCAGAGTATTATTCGAACCACCAATCACAACGATGCTGGCAGGATTAATCAACTGTCTGTTTATCATTATCAATATTTGCTTTTCCGAAATTCGAGTACAAATATACGCAAATATTTTCATTTTACAAAAACTATTGCATTAAATTTAGTTTTCATAGTAATTTTTTCTAATAGCTTAACATGTATTCTTCAGCTAATGTTGTTTGGAGCTATGCGAATGAGACAAAAAATCGGGACATCCACGACTTAATGTCATAGATGCCCCGCAAAAGTTTCACCCAATCATCTGATTTCGATGAGGATTAATTATCTTCAACACTCGGTGTCAGACGGAATGTTACCGGAAGAGTATATTTCGCGTCAACACGTGCACCGTTATGTTTTCCAGGAATCCATTTCGGCATAAGAGAGATAACTCGGACAGCCTCCTTGTCAAGAAGCGGGTCAACAGACTTTGTCACCACGATATCCTTGACGGTTCCGTCCCTCGTTACCGTGAATCGGCAGACAACACGTCCTTCGATCTTCTTATCCAAGCATGGACCAGGATACTTGACAGTCTTTGCAATATAGGCTGCAATAGCAGGCTTTCCTCCAGGGTATGAAGGCATTTCCTCTACAACCTCATAAACCTTGTTTGATTTACTTGGAGCAACTGCGGCTGTGAGAGTGGTCTTGTTAGGTCCATACTTTGAGATGAACCAACCACGGTTCTCACGCTCCTGCTTCTTACCGCCGAGCTTACCGATGAGGTAGGCCTCTATCTGAGCCTCAGAAACAACAGGTTTCTTTGCATAGTCAAGAATCTCCTGTGGGTAGATCATGAACATCGTACTGTCAGCCCTGTTATTGATGTCACGGAGCTTGATTTCCACAGCCACCTGACGCACCTTGATGATGTCGCAAAGGTCGTTGAAGTATCTCTTTGACTTACTCAGCCTCATGAATGAACCGAGCCACGCTGTACGAGCAGCCTCACCGTTGTTTTCCTTCAGAAGAGGATAGCATCTGTGAGTTGTCAGCATTTCAACAGAGAGTTTCTGATTTTTCAACAGGACATTGCAGAAACCAGCACTATCATGAGGAAGATATACATCCTTCAGCAAAGACTGCAACGCACGCTCGACAAGCGTCTTGCTCAGATATGCCTTGAAGTCGGTCGGCATCTTACCGCCGCATAGCATAATGGCATTACGAACAGCCTGCGTCTTGAAGTCGAATGAATACAAAGGCTCACCGCCCTCTGGTCCGACAACTTCAACAAGCCATGTATAAACATCGCCTCGAATGAGGCTTGAAAGAGACTGAGAAGCAAGAGCATCGGTCGCAACTCTCCAAATGCAGTACGTACGTGCCACATATCGGTTTTCCTGAGCCTCGGTTTTGAACTTGCCCTCGGTCATCTCAGGGAAAAGAGACGCATAATCTGTGTTTCTCTTGGTGTAAACAATTTTGATTGTTCTGTCACTTGCATACATCTTCGTCAGCTTCAGATTCAAGGTCTTATCCATTTTACCTATTTTATCTTTCTGCTGGAAGACATAGTTTTTGGCTCTTTTCGTCATTTGATCAGCATTGTTTTTCTGCTGAGCAATAATTGGTGCACTGATTAGTAGAAACCAAAATAAAGTGTAAAAGTATTTTTTAAATGTCATAGTTGTATGGTGTTAATAAGGTTTTTATTTGATACTAATAAGGTTTTTTATTGATACAAAGTTAATAAAATAGTTCGATATTGCAAGAAAAACAACTGTTTTTTTTCCTAAATACTCTTTTTTTCTGCTTTTAAGGTCAGTTTTGCAAACTAGGCTTTGCAATTTTGCGCTATATCAAGTGAATATTATCATAATTCAAAGGATGTTCACATCTTATATCATTCAATTTTCTTCCACCTTAACATAATAGGACATTACGGAAATCTACATTTTTTTCATGATTACAAACCATTTCTCGTTATTTTTCAGTAACTTTGCGCCCAAGATATCAAATACATCAATGCTAATGGCTAATTATATGAAACCGTCGTTTATTTTCTTTGCATTATTACTGTTTTGTCCATTTTATTATACGGACAAAACACAATAGTTGCTAAAGATTTCTTTTCTTTAATGCATGGTGTAGATAAATTACATGCACCATACCGCAATAAGAGGAAACTATATAAGTCCCGAGATGGAAACAGACAAAAAAACATAACGCCGAAAACCGCAGATGTTTTCTTTAAATCCGACACTTTGTTTATTATGATTTGCTGCCCCGTCAGGTGAATATGAAGATGGATTCGAGGAATGTCTATATAGTGACAATCATTTTTTACGAATAAAAGCATATTACGAAAAAAACGAGCCAAACTTAGCATGGGAAAACTTTGTCCGTACAGAGATGGACTATATACTTCAAGGTAAATATGAAGTAATAGCAGAGGCATCCGACCTTTGGAAACGTGGGTATGATTTACATTATTTCATTAGATTAATCCGCACAAAAGAAACTGAATATTCATATAAAATGGATAGATATTATATTTATCACAAAGGTAATGACATAAGGATCTATAAAAAGATATAATCGTTTCTTACATAAGACATCTTGAATTGAAACTTTATAATTTCATCTCACACAGTCAATAAATTCCTCGTGAGTTCCTTGACAATTTAAAAATTTTGTTTACTTTTGCATCCAACAATCCGAAATTCAAGAGCATATGAAAAGTTGTGAATTAAATAGAATAATGCAAAAGCTCTCTTTCCCTTTAAATTACATCAAAAAGGGAAGTCAGGCCTATTCAATCATAGAACATGAAAGTGGAGCAAAAATCATGAAAGGTTTTTGCTTGAGTTCTTCCATTAATAAAGACTGCTTCTTTCTTAATTATTTTGTCCAACCTTTGTACATCCGAAATCAAGATATCGATTTAAGTCTTGGAGACAGATTAGGAGGACATTTGAATCTTTCTGATATTGACAGAACTAAAGAAATAATAGATTCATTCAAAGATTTTGAACAACTAACAAGTTTTTCAAACTACATTTCTTTCTTTGAATCTCATCCTTATTACGGTTCTGACGACAATCGTTATATCTGCCTTGCTTTCTTCTACTATTTATTGTCTGATTATAAAAAATCAAGACATTTCTTTAACAAGATTATCGATTTTGAAAACCATCAAAATCCTGAATGGTTTGAAGAAGACGTAAAAACAGCAAAAGAATTTGTCGGTTATGTCAACTCTTGTTCCTTTGACAAAGGATTAAACAAGCTATTGCAATGGCAAGAAGAAACTCTCAAAAGTTTGAAATTGGATATTTAGAGTTTGGTATTCATAAATAAAGAAAAAGCTCTCTTTCCCTTCAAATTATACAACAAACTGAAAGATTAGCCTTTCAGTGATAAAAATTACATATTATGAAAACTTGTTATATACTAACTTTTATCGTCTTTTTTTGTGTGTTTGTCATTATTTCTTGCGATAATCCCAAATACGAGGACTATAAAGATATCGGAAATTGGGAAAACATTTCTGACACTTCGTCATTTGATGGGTATATACTTTTAGATAAAAAAATATATGGCGGGTTTTGTGAAAAGAAACACATAAAAGATTTTTTGCCAAATTTAGAAAATAGCGATTATAAATCATTTCAGATATGTCTAGGTTCAAAATATGCAAAAGACAAATATCAGGTTTATTATCCGATAGAATCAATTTGTTTTGACGGCGAGGATGTTGGAGGGGAATATTTTTCAAAATACATTATAAATGGTGCAGATCCAAACACTTTCAAATATATTGGCTATGGTTTTGCAATGGACAAAAAGAGCATTTATAGATACGGAAGGAAAATCTCATTACAAGAGTTTGAAAATGTCACAAAGCTAAAGCATTATACTTTTAACAGATAAAACACATCCTCAAGCGAAAAACATCAAGAATAGAACCCTGAAAGGGTGACACTTGAAAGGGCAGTCCGTTAGGGCTGTCAATATAGTACCGTGAGATTTAGGAAGTGCCGTAGGTACGCCACCTAAAGTCATAGCCGCGATGTCTTTAAGTGCCGGTCCTTCAGACCTCATTCCCCACGGGATATTCGAAATAACGGCTCTTACGAACCGCCCTTTCAGGTATCACCCCTTTGGGGTTCTTCTCCCGATGACAAATATACGACCGCAGATTAATTACTTCAGGGCTGTTCTCCCTTCGCTCTTCCTCCGTACCAAAGTCGGTGCAAAGTCGGTGCAAAGTCGGTGATGATACTATCCAATAGCGGAGGATCATCGAGTTTGGTACGGAGGCACAAAGGAGGGAGATTGGAGTTTCCCCTACCCCACATCAGTTGAAAAGATAAGTTTTTTGTTGTAGATTCGTTATGATAGTTTAACGTAAATCATTCTTGAATCTCACATTTTTTTCCTAATTTTGTGCCGAAATTTTCAATCATAAACAACCAATTTATTCTACAAAATATAGAAACTAATGAAGAAACAGTTGAAGAAGGTGCTGGTATTAGGTTCCGGCGCACTAAAGATCGGACAGGCTGGTGAGTTCGACTACTCTGGTAGTCAGGCGCTCAAGGCTTTGCGTGAGGAAGGCATCAAGTCAGTACTCGTAAACCCTAACGTTGCTACCATCCAGACAAGTGAGGGTATTGCTGACAAGGTGTATTTCCTGCCTATCACACCACACTTTATCACGGAGATAATCAAGAAGGAACGTCCTGACGGCATCATGCTGGCTTGGGGTGGTCAGACAGGTCTCAACGTAGGTACAGCCCTCTATCAGAGCGGCGTGCTCAAGGAATATGGCGTTGAGGTGCTCGGCACAAGCGTAGAGGCTATCATGAACACCGAGGACCGCGACCTCTTCGTTAAGGAGCTGAACAAGGTTGACCTCAAGGTGCCAGTATCACAGGCTTGCGAGAACATGGAAGAGGCTGTTGCTGCTGCCCGCAAAATCGGCTACCCTATTATGATTCGCTCAGCATACGCTCTCGGCGGTCTTGGCTCAGGTGTTTGTCCTGATGAGAAGACCTTCATCGAGATTGCAGAGTCAGCCTTCACCTTCGCTCCACAGGTACTCGTTGAGGAGTCTCTGAAGGGTTGGAAGGAGATTGAGTTCGAGGTTATCCGTGATGCCAACGACCATTGCTTTACTGTTGCTTCAATGGAGAATTTCGACCCACTCGGCATCCACACGGGTGAGTCAATCGTTGTAGCTCCTACATGCTCTCTTCGCGAAGATCAGGTGAAGATGCTTCAGGAACTTGCCGTGAAGTGCGTTCGCCACCTCAACATCGTGGGTGAGTGTAACATTCAGTACGCTTTCAACGCAGATACAAACGACTACCGTATCATCGAGATCAACGCTCGTCTGAGCCGTTCTTCTGCCCTCGCTTCAAAGGCTACCGGCTATCCTCTCGCATTCGTTGCAGCAAAGATTGCCCTCGGCTATACCCTCGACCAGATTGGCGAGATGGGCACAACAAACTCAGCATACGTAGCACCTTCACTCGACTATCTCATCTGTAAGATTCCACGTTGGGACCTCACCAAGTTCACAGGCGTTAGCCGTAAGATCGGTTCTTCAATGAAGTCTGTAGGCGAGATCATGTCTATCGGCCGCTCTTTTGAGGAAATGCTCCAGAAGGGCCTCCGCATGATTGGTCAGGGAATGCACGGATTTGTAGGCAACGATCATATCAAATTCGATAACCTCGACGAGGAACTTGCAAACCCAACCGACCTCCGTATCTTCGCCATCGCTCAGGCTCTTGAGCAAGGCTACACCATAGAGCGACTCTTCGACCTCACCAAGATTGACCCTTGGTTCATTGAGCGCATGAAGAATATCGTTGACTACAAGCATAAGCTCGAAGGCTACAACTCACTTGAGGAACTTCCTGCTGATGTGATTCGTCAGGCAAAGGTGCTCGGTTTCTCCGACTTCCAGATTGCGCGTTTCGTGCTCAAGGTGAAGGAAGGCAACATGGAGAAGGAGAACCTTGCTGTTCGCGCTCAGCGTAAGAAGCTCGGCATTCTTCCTGCCGTAAAGCGTATCCCAACAGTTGCAAGTGAACATCCAGACCTCACCAACTACCTCTACATGACATACGCAGTTGAGGGACACGACATCAACTATTATAATAATGAGAAATCAGTCATCGTACTCGGTTCTGGTGCCTACCGCATCGGTTCTTCTGTTGAGTTCGACTGGTGTTCGGTAAATGCCATCAACACCGCTCGTAAACTCGGCTACAAGAGTATCATGATCAACTATAACCCAGAGACGGTTTCTACCGATTATGATATGTGTGACCGTCTCTATTTCGATGAGCTCTCATTCGAGCGTGTGCTTGATGTCATCGACCTTGAGAACCCACGTGGCGTGATTGTTTCTGTTGGTGGTCAGATTCCTAACAACCTCGCTATGAAGCTGCATCGTCAGTCTGTGCCTATCCTCGGAACAAGTCCTGTTTCTATCGACCGTGCCGAGAACCGTGGTAAGTTCTCTGCTATGCTCGACAAGCTCGGTATTGACCAGCCACAATGGAGCGCCCTCACATCTATGGAAGACGTAAACGCATTCGTTGAGCGCGTTGGTTTCCCTGTACTTGTTCGCCCATCATACGTACTCTCAGGCGCAGCCATGAACGTATGCTACAACAACGAGGAGCTTGTGCGCTTCCTTCAGATGGCTTCTGAGGTCAGCAAGGAGTACCCAGTCGTTATCTCTCAGTTCATGACAGAGACAAACGAGATTGAGTTTGATGCTGTTGCACAGAATGGTGAGGTTGTAGAATACGGAATCTCCGAGCACGTGGAGTATGCCGGTGTTCACTCAGGCGATGCTACTATGGTATTCCCTGCACAGAATATCACATTTGCTCAGGCTCGTCAGATCAAGAAGATCTCTCGCGCTATTGCCAAGGAGCTCAACATCTCTGGTCCTTTCAACATCCAGTATCTTGCCAAGGGCAGCGACATCAAGGTTATCGAGTGTAACCTCCGTGCTTCTCGCTCATTCCCATTCGTCAGCAAGGTTCTGAAGCGCAACTTCATCGAGACAGCCACAAAGATAATGCTTGACGCACCATATACCAAGCCTGACAAACTCGTGTTCGACATCGACCGCATGGGCGTTAAGGCTTCACAGTTCTCATTCGCTCGTTTGCAGAATGCCGACCCAATCCTCGGCGTGGATATGAGCTCTACGGGTGAGGTTGGATGTATGGGCGATACCTTCGAGGAGGCTCTTCTCAACTCACTCATCGCTACCGGCTACAAGATTCCTTCAAAGGACAAGGGCATCATGCTCTCAAGTGGTGGTGCGAAGGAAAAGGCTGCCCTACTCGACCCTGCTCTTGCTCTCGTAAAGGCAGGCTACACGGTTTATGCTTCAGAAGGCACAGCCAAGTACCTCAACGAGAATGGTGCGAAGGCTATAGCTGTGGGATGGCCTGACGAGTCAGGAAGCCATGTTCCTAATGTGATGGATATGATACACGACCACAAGTTCGACCTTATCGTGAACATCCCTAAGAACCACACCAAGCGCGAGTTGACCAATGGCTATAAGATTCGTCGTGGCGCTATCGACCACAACATCCCATTGATTACCAACGCCCGTCTTGCTTCTGCATTCATCGAGGCATTCTGCTCTATGAGCGAGAACGACCTGCAGATCAAGTCTTGGCAGGAGTATGAATAGAAATTGAAAGTAAATTGGAAAGGCTCCACTTGCGTGGGGCTTTTCTTTGGAAAGTAAATTAGGGGGAAATTAATTCAGTAAATTATTTTATTGGAAATTATTCTTCTCAAAAAATTAAATTTACTGATTATAATTTACTGGTTTAATTTACTCCCAATTTACTTTCTATAAAAAACATTGGCGCAAGCCAAATATGTATGTGTAAGAAGATTATGTTCGTATGCCACGGAAATATCTGTAGAAGTCCGATGGCAGAGTATATGTTCCGCAGCATGGTGGAAGAGGCTGGTCGTGCAGACGAATTTGAAATATCGTCAGCGGCCACAAGTACCGAGGAAATCGGAGAGCCTGTCTATCCCCCAGCTCGCAGGAAACTTGCTGAGCACGGCATAAATTGCAAAGGGCATGAGGCTCATCAAATAACCCGAAGCGAATATGCCTACTACGACCTTATTATCTGCATGGATCAGCACAACATCCGTAACCTACGCTATACCATAGGCGAGGACACACAGCATAAGGTCATCCGACTTCTCGACCTCACCAACAATCCTCACGACGTTGCAGATCCTTGGTACACAGGCGATTTCGAAACCACCTATCGGGATCTTCTCAAAGGGTGCAAGGCATTACTTGAAAATTACTAAAATTATGAAACAACTATTTCTTTTAGTCCTTACCATACTAACATCATTTAGTGTAAAGGCAGACAACGATTACAACTCTCGATTCAACACAGCATTAAAAGACTCTTTCCCTATGGCAAAAGAAATTCTTGCAGAATGGGATTTAAAAGGGCCTAAGGATGGAGATTACTATGCTGCGCATTTCAATATCCACCAAAACCAAGCCTTGCAGCATATTATCGCAATAGACAAGTACATGCCTCTATATGCCAACCCAGATGAGTGTATGACAGTAAAAGACTCGTTGGGCAATGAGGCTGGCTTTATACGTCCCAATATTTCCGTAGAGAAACCAGAACAACTTGATTCTGCCATTACATGGATAAAGAAAGGCATAGAAAAGTTCCCACAGCGACTTGACCTGCGCATGGGCTATTCCACGCTCTACAGAATGCTTGACGATGCAGAGAAGATGTATTCAATTATGGAACAGACCATTGACTGGGTGCTTAAGAATCCAAACACCCAACTCACATGGACTTCGGATAATACTATTGAAAGAAATCCTGTTATAGAAGATTCCATGCAGGACTATTTCACAAATTGCTATTATTCAACAGCCCATAAGGAATATGCGGAGAAATTTGCAGATCTTGGATTACGTTTTTCTCCGAAGAATGCCATGTTCTGGAATGACAAAGCTGTTCTAAAACTTGACAAAGATGATATTCAAGGCGCTCTTGAACTTATGGAAAAAGCACTCAGCTTTAATCCTGACGATGAACTCATTAAAGATAATATCAATCATCTGAAAAAAATGTTGGAAGAAAAAAAATGATGAATATACTGATTTTATCTGGAAGTCCTCGCAAGAAGGGATTGGTTTCGCAGATGCTCGACATCATGCGCGAAGAAGCGGAAAAAAGAGGCGACAACGTGCAGACAATCCGCACCAACAACCTGAATATCAAGCCTTGCATCGGTTGTATGGCTTGTCGCACGAAAGAGAAATGCGTGCTTGGCGAAGACGATTCCCAACGGGTTTTGAAGATGATGCAGGATGCTGATGCCATCATCATAGGAGCGCCATGCTATTGGGGTAACATCCCGGGACAGATGAAGCTGCTCTTCGACCGTATTGTATATGGCATGATGCGTGATACCCCACGTTTCCCAGAGCCTCTTATGAAAGGCAAGAAATGTATTCTCCTCAGCACCTGCACTACTCCTTGGCCTTGGAATATCTGGTTCAATCAGTCACATGGTGCCATTCGTGCCTTGCGTGAGATATGCCATTATTCCGGTTTCAAAATCGTTACGACCATAGAGCGTGGAGGTACTGTAATGCATCCTCAGCTATCGGAAAAAGACAGGAAGAAATGCCGCAAAGCTGTTACTAAACTCTAACATCAACTCAAAGGAGTTTACTATAGCCGTGCTTGAGACATACACAGATAAATTCTTCCTTTAACCTCCAAGGTTACTCCATCGTTAGTCCATCAGTCCTCCATCGATCCTCCATCGAAACGATGGACCATCGATGGAGTATCGATGGAGTATCGATGGAGTATCTACGGAGGAATAAGGGAGAAACAGCGTAGTTTCTTACTTGGAAAGCCCTATGTCCTTGGGGTGAAAAATCAAGAAAGAGAGAAAAGAAAAATCCCACACCACCAAGGAATTCACGGGGAATTGATGAGAGGTGTGAGAAAGTGTAGGACTATTCAACCAATAGCAAACATCTGTAATATTGCCTTATCACTTGAGCCTTTGAAAGGTCTATGTAGTGATATTCCTTGGGAATGCCATATTTCCTTATTTCTTGAAAGTAGTAATTGTTCAATTCGTCTCTTGAAAGGAAATTATAGTAGTTCGAAACGCTCTTGATAAGATATTCCATTTCCTGAACTTTATCCGATGGATTATAACCATAAGGAAACATTCCAAAATATGTTTTGGTGGTGTCAATGGTCATTAATAATCTTACATCTACTTTGTTAGAATGTTCAAAAGCCTCTTTTGAGGATGCATATTCTTTCAGTTTCGTATATATTTCCTTTGATATATATAGCGTGTCAAGAGGTTTGTCTATTACATTTTCAAAAACAGGGGGAGTGACATTTTTATAAAACTCCGGAAGCCCAGGAAAACATGTCACGACAATAGATTCCTTCATGTCATGTTCATTACAGCATGAAATACATGTTGATATTATAAATAATGCAATAATTCTATAAATTTTAGTCATAATTTCAATTAAAAATCTTGTTTAAAATCACGTCTTATAAATTCTTACACCATCAAGAAATTCGCTTGGAAGTGTGGGAAGATATCAATCATTATAAACCACAATTATTTACATAAGTCTTTCCATCTATTTTCATGTAATGTCCATCATTATTAATTAGGATTGTTGTTTTTTCCCCGTTTTTGTATTTTAACGTCATTTCTTTTTGAGGTTTGAAAATTCGAAACTCTTTTTGGCAGGAATTAACTTTCTTCACAATTTTCTCCAAAGAATCTTTATTTGTGATTGAACATTTAATTCCTGTATTCTTGTCCTCCGTAACTACTTCTGACACATCGGGATCTACAATGGATTTATTACAACCACTCATAATACCAGAAATTAAAATAAAAGTCACGGATAATATTATAATCTTTTTGTTTTTAAACATAATTTTTACTCATCAAGTTTTTTGTACGCTATACATTCTGTCAAGTCACTTTCCCTTATACTTGTTCGAATATCGCACTTTCTATGGCAAAAATAAACAAAAAATCCAATACCGCAAAGAAAAACAAAGAAAATATTGGGACTTACAAGATTTATCCCAAATTATGTGCAGTATTTAATGCTTTTCTCAAGAACGGAAGTATAGTTTTACCTTACCACTTTCACTTACCATCAATTATCCAATCTCAAGAAAAAGACCTTTTCCGAAAGAATTTTTCACAAGAAAGAGCCGTTTTGCACTTGTTTCAGTTTTTTTTCGTAACTTTGCACTCAGAAAATCGAAGACCGTGCGCCAGCCTTGAGGGCTGACACGCACTTTTTCTTTCGTGCGAACTAAACTTTGCACTCGAAAATCGAAGACCGTGCGCCAGCCTTGAGGGCTGACACGCACTTTTTCTTTCGTGCGAACCTATAGTTTGCACCCGCAAGATGAACTTTAGAATAACAAATCCCAACACAAACAGAAACAACTTTAATAAGGAATAAAGGTTATGATGCTAAAAAAGACAAAAATCGTTGCATCGATTTCTGATTTACGATGCGAAGTCGATTTTATCCGCTCCCTCTTTGAGGCTGGAATGAACGTGGTTCGTATGAACACCGCTCACGGCACACGCGAGGGTATGGACAAGTTGATAAACAATGTGCGAGAGGTTAGCAACCGTATAGCCATTCTTATCGATACCAAGGGACCAGAGGTCAGGACCACAAAGATTCAGGATGCTGACCAGATTGAATATCACATAGGCGACAAGGTTCGCATCGTGGGAAATCCAGACATTCTCACCACACGCGAGCAGATTGCCGTTAGCTACCCGAAATTCGTGACCGACCTCAATAACGGAGACGACATTCTCATCGACGACGGTGAGATGGAGCTCAAGGTTATTGAGAAGACCGACGAATACCTTCTCTGCGAGGTACAGAACGAATCTACTCTCGGTTCACGCAAGAGCGTAAACGTGCCGGGCGTTCGCATCAACCTCCCTTCACTTACCGAGCGCGACAAGGAGAACATCAAATATGCCATTGAGCGCGACATCGACTTCATCGCACACTCATTCGTCCGCACCAAGCAGGACGTTCTCGATATCCGCGAAATTCTTGACGAATACGGCTCTGACATCCAAATCATAGCAAAGATTGAGAATCAGGAAGGCGTTGACAACATCGACGATATCCTAACCGTTGCCGATGGTATAATGGTGGCTCGCGGCGACCTCGGAATAGAGGTTCCTCAGCAGCGCATCCCAGGCATTCAGCGTATCCTCATAAAGAAATGCGTACTTGCCAAGAAGCCTGTCATTGTTGCCACACAGATGCTCCACACTATGATCAAGCATCCACGTCCAACACGCGCAGAGATCACAGATATCGCAAACGCTATCTACTATCGCACCGACGCTATCATGCTCTCTGGCGAGACGGCATACGGCAAATACCCTGTAGAAGCTGTTCAGACAATGACAACCGTTGCAGCACAGGCAGAGGAGGACAAGCTCGTCGATAACGATATCCGCATCCCACTTGAGGAGAATCCAACCGTAACGTCATACCTTGCAAAGCAGGCGGTAAAGGCAACATTCGCGCTTCCTATCAAGGCTATCATCACCGATAGTTTCTCTGGTCGCACGGCACGCAACCTTGCCGCTTTCCGTGGCAAATATCCTGTTCTCGCCATCTGCTACAAGGAGAAGACAATGCGCCATCTCGCCCTCTCTTATGGTGTAGAGGCTATCTTCATGCCTGAGAAGGCTAACGGACAGGCATACTATTTCGCAGCCCTCCGCAAGCTCCTCGACGATGGCGTTCTTCAGCCAACCGACATGGTGGCATACCTAAGCGGTGGAAAACAAGGCACTCACACCTCATTCCTCGAAATCAATCAGGTAGCCGATGTTCTCGAAGCAGGTATGGACTATGTTCTGCCAAACAGAAAGCGTTATCTCTGATTTTAGAAGAAACTGCGAAGCTGATGAGCTTGCGAATAAAGTAGAAAGAGGAACTGCGAAGCTGATGAGCTTGCGAATAAAGAATAAAGAATAAAGAATAAAGATAAAAGTAAAAAGCTTAGAAACATAAAAAGGGCGGTATTCACATCGAATATCGTCTTTTTTCCATTTCATAATACCATGATTTTTTGAACACGAAATCCACAGAATAAACGGAATTCGCACCTTGCGGTGCTTGAAATTAATGCGGTATTAATGTGGTATTAATGCGATATTATATGTCTCACTCCGTGAGGAAACATTAATTATCATAAATGTCACGTTAATGTCGCATTAATTTTTAGTCTTTTAACCACAGATTTTAGGGATATTAATCACGAGCGTAAGCGAGACTATCCCTTTGATCTGTGATATCTGTGGTTCTAATAAAAATCTCTGCGCCTCTGTGTGCAGAACGCAAAGTCGCAAAGACGGGCTGAAGGCCCAACAAGCTCATAGCCTAGGGCAACGTCCTAGGTACACAGAAGCTGGATAATTCGCCCTGTAAGGGCAAAAGCCCTAATATGAGGTAATGCTTTTGCCCTTTCAGGGCGAAAAATAACTATTTACGACAAAACCCAGGGCGATGCCCTGGGCTATGTGCAGACCTTGCCCCTTCAGGGCGATATTCGATATTATGCGGATAATCATTTCTTTAATAAACAAATCTTCGCGTCTCTGCGTTCCGGAAAACATTAATGGTAAATCTCATAGTAGATAAAAATTGAATTGACGTTAATAATCCCAAAAATGATTTGCGTTTTCATATTTTTTGTTTATCTTTGCAACCCGATAGTGATGCTGAAAAGCATAAAACTCAAACCATCCTATGACTATTAAAAAGGTAGTATACCTCAACACAATATTCATTATCCTTATCCTCACGATAGCAGGTGTTCTTGTCATTTGGGAAATGACAAGAGAGGTGGTGCCTCCATATCTGAAGGACAAGCCTCGACACGTTGTGCCCGAATGGCCAAAGGACGATATGCTTGCAAATACGGAATTTTCTCAGTTCTTCGACGGTATTGATATTTCCGAGCACCAAGGTAGAATCTTCTGGGACTCACTCAGCATGGCAAAGCATAAGCCAAGGTTCATTTTCGTAAGGGCTTTCGGCAAGGATTCCCGACGCGATCAGACCTACCATTACAACATAGAGATGAGCCGCAAGTACCACATTCCCGTGGGCACATATATATTCTTTACTATGGCCCTGTCTGTCCAAAGCCAGTTCAACGACTTTCTGGAAATAGTTGATATGCCATTGCAAGATTTGCGCCCGGTAATCGATGTAGAGTCGCTAAGCACCACCCCATATAATATTGTCCACCTCAAGGACAGCGTACTGCGACTTGCCCAACTCATTGAGGCAGAGATTGGGGCAAAGCCTATCATCTACAGCAATCAGGGATATTACAAGAAACACCTCGCCCCCACTTTCAACGACTACCCGCTCTGGATTGCCCATTATTCCCACGAACCCGACCATCCCGAAATACGCCCTATCATGTGGCAACGCTCGGAAAGAGGTCACGTACAAGGCATCTGGACATACGTTGATCTCGACAACTTCATCAACGGGGCAAACCTCAGTTCTATTCTGCTACCCCAAAAAGAAAGATAACGTGAGTTCTACGAAAAGCCCCGAACGTCGAAAAGGTCGGCAACCGATAACGCCCCGAAGGGGCAAAAGCAATTAGCCCAGGGCAACGCCCTGGGGGTAAAATGGAGGGGATAACTAACGCCCTGCAAGGGCAAAAGCCCTAACACGAACAATTCTTTTGCCCTTACAGGGCGAAATTACCAACATCAATATACATAGGGCGATGCCCTATGCTATTGGCTTGCTAGCCTTTCAGGCTGCCTATCAGGCAAAAGCATATAATAAGAAATTGTTAATCCTATAAAACCAAAAGTATGAAAAAGATTTTATCATTAGTAATCATTATTGCAGTCGTTTTGGTTGCAATAGTCACTTGCCCTGACAAACAGGCACATCAGGATGCTGTCATGGCAGAAATGAACGGCGCTATCGATACCGCTATCAAGGACAAGGTGGGATTAGGCGACTCGGATTTAGAAAAGAGTATTTCAAAAATCACATCCAAGCTGACCTCTACAGTACTTGGTGCAGCTTTCGAGACGGTTGTGACAGTTGACAATTATTTCGTATTCAGCGTGGGCAAGATTGATATCGACGACAAGCCAAAGACCGTATCAGTCGGTCTCTTCGGTCATGTCTTCACCACTTTCGATGCCGACGACCTCAAATCCTCATTACATCTATAATAACGTCAGTTCGACCAAATTGCAGAAACAGCCTGCAAGGCTAACAAGCTAATAGCCTAGGGCGTCGCCCTAGGTACATTGAAGTTTGTCAATTTCGCCCTGTAGGGGCAAAAGCATCTTTATGTTAGGGCTTTTGCCCTTTCAGGGCGTAGTCTATCTATTG
>CACZCN010000011.1:0-117550 GCA_902779665.1 uncultured Prevotellaceae bacterium
TAAGGGGTTTTTATTGTTTTTGTATTATTCATAGGCTTACCAAGATTCAATTTCTTGATGGAAGGTAAGTTACAGAGGTTTATCGGACAGTAATAATTTTTATATTATCGTCAAGGAAATAAGGGAAAAATTTATTGTCGGAAGGGACGTGCAATAAATATGAACCAACGTTAAATTATTATTTAAACGAACACAGATAGCACAGATTTTACGGATAGGCTCGCTTACGCTCGTGATTTGCATCTGTGAGATCCTGAATATCTGTGGTCAATATAAACATGAACACGGAAGACACTGAATAAACGGACTTGCTATTTGCTTTCGCCTTCTAAAAAAACAGTACAAAACCAATAAAAACATATAAAAACAAATGTTTTATTTTGTGTTCTTTTGTTTTAATTGGTTTTTCCAAATGGCGAAAGCAACTTATGCGAAAAACTTCCGTTTCTTTACTTCCCCGTGGTCAGTGGGTCTGCGACAAATCTCGTGCATTCTGTGTTCGAAAAGAAAAAAGAAACGGATTTATCAGATTTATCTGAAATAATGTAACGTCAGTTCGATGAATTCTACGAATGGCAGCAAGCTGCCTTATCCACTGCGTGGAGCTACACGACTTGCTTCAGCTTGTTGAGCTTCAGCGAAAAATTACCATTAATGCTCACGAATTTTTCCACGAATTATTTTTTCTCTGTCCCGATTTTTCGAATATTCGAATTATTTTTCGCTGAAGCTCAACAAGCTACGCAAGTCGGGATAAAAATTAACGATAAATTATTCGCAAGGCTCATCAAGCTACGCAAGTCGCGATAATTCATGGAAATTCATGTAGCCAAGCGCAGCGTTTATTTTCGTCGAACTCACGTTAATTTAACGTCAGTTCGATGACTTGCTTGTCGGCTTGCGCCCCGAAGGGGCAAGGTTTGCTCTTAGCCCGGGGCAACGCCCTGTGGTATTGGTTCAATAGGGAAGCTGCGCCCTGAAAGGGCAAAAGCCCTAACATAAATTAATGTGAATTCGACGAATTTATTCAGTTGTATATTGTTGACTATCATGTGGTTGAAAGAGCTCTGAAGGAGCGATACCTAATAGGGCAGTCCGTTATGGCCGTCATATTTGTCGATATAGGGGGAATGAGGTCTGTAGGACCGACACCTAAAGTCTTCAGGTGTCGCACTTACAGCGCTCCTTTAATCACGCATCTATAGAATAACAGCCCTTACGGACTGCCCTATTAGGTGTCTTGTCTTCATGGCAATTGTTCGCTTAGGCTCACCAAGCTATGCAAGTTCTTCGCAGAAGCTCAACAAGCTACGCAAGTCGGGATAAAAATTTATGATAATTCACGGTTAATTCATGGAAATTGTTCGCTTAGGCTCACCAAGCTATGCAAGTTCTTCGCTAAGCTCATCAAGCTACGCAAGTCATGTAGCCAAGCGCAGCGTTTATTTTATTCGCTAAGGCTCATCAAGCTGAAGCAAGTCGTCGAACTCACGTAATATTATGCTCTTAGCTCAAGGATTGTTTCAAAATCCTTTACTGATTCTTTCTTGCCTATGTTTCCTATGCGGAAACCGTCGGATGTAGTCTCACAATAAATGTACCAGCGACCGTTGATTTCTATGGTTGCATTACGTAGAGTGGCTGGATTTCCTATGCGAGTGCCCCAATGAGAGTCGTATTCTATGCAGATAGCCGCATGTGCCAATTTGTCGGAGAGGATATAGAGTACGTTATAACCCATAAGATGATAGAGGGTGGCTGCAAGGAAAGCCTTGCAATCGCAGTCGCCACGACCATCAAGAAGAGTTTCGTCTGGGTAGCGTATATACTCTTGAGCACCTGCAAGTTCCTGACTCTTGTCATCAAGAACATACTTGATGTTAGGCTCTTGTACGAAATCAAGGACAAATTGCAGTTTGTCAAACTCGTTTATGCCTTTTTGTGAGCATATACGGTTGATATACTGCACAATCTTGGCACTTGCCGCAAGATGATGGGGATTGGCGAGCATATAATGGTACATCTCCTGCAGATTGGCCCTGTAGTTCCAACCGTTAACGGAAGGTCTGCCAAACGGATTATGCCGTCTCTGCTCTAAAACGGCTTGTTCGTCAAACTCCAGTTCGAGATGACCTTTTAGGCCAATGCCACGTGAGGAATCCAGCTTCCAGTTGAACTCCCTCTTTATCTTCTTGCTGCCATCGTCAGACGCTTGATAGGATTTCCCTTTCTTTCTGGTTACTATAAGCCAAATCAAAAGGATTATGTTTAGTGAAATCGAAATGACTAATATTTTCTCCATTATTGAATTTTGATAGTATAGATGTTGCACGCTACGGCTCTTCCGCCAAAGCCTTCCTTTTGCAGGATGAGGCCTTCGTTAAGATGAATGCCGTCTTCTGCCATACTTGTGCCAAATTCAAAGTAGCGGTATTCGGGATGGCTCTTATAGTGATTGATGAGGCTGAGCATGAGATAGTCGAGGGCATTGGTGTGCTTGCCTTCGTGTGAGGCTGAAATATACTGGGTGCGCACAACCTGCTGTGTGATAAAAAGAAGAGTTCCAGCTATGGTCTTTCCGTCGGGATTCTTTACAGTACAGCATACGATATTATCGGGGAAACGCTGTTTGAGCAGCTCAATTTCTGAAAGAGAATGAACAGGACGGGAACAGAAACGCTCCATCAGATTATCCTCAAGAATAGGCCAGAAATTGCGTATGTTATCATCAATGGCTACGGTATAGCCTTGTCGCGTAAGTTTGTTGAAGTAGGTGCGCTTGCGTGATGACGTAATATCAATTTCGGAATGGCCAAGGTCTATTGCAGTCATCATATTACACGCTTTCAGCGTGGCATTATATCGCCAAAGCCAGTAGTCCTCTTCCTGTGATGGTATGAGGTGGTATATATATGGTATCTGCTTATAGATCCATTCGCAGAATCCGTTTTCCTTGAGATAGGCAACTGTCAGACGGAACAGTTCTCCCACCTCTGAGATGTGTATTTCCGGGGATAGTACGAATCCGCCGTAGGTAAGGCCTTGGTGGGAGTGGAAAAGGATGGCCTCTCCCCCCGCCCTCCCCCGTAGGGAGGGAGCCGATTCGATAACGAGCTTTTCCTCTAATTCTTTGTCCCTTTCCCCATTGAGCACTCCGGCTCCCTCTCTACGGGAGAGGGCGGGGGGAGAGGCCGAGAGCTGGTTGGATGGAAAGTCCCCCTTTAAGGGGGATTTAGAGGGTCCATTTGCTGGAAGAACAGCGATGAGCCTGTTTTTCTCATTATAGAACATCAGGGAATGATCCTGAAAACGGTCACTATGATAGTCCATATACGAACGCAGAAAAAGGAAGGTGCCGTTTTTCGACACCTTAACGAAATCATCCCATTCGGTCTGTTTATTTTGCGTATATCTGCAGATACTTATCATAGTCACGGATATAGTCGTCTTCTGAGTACGGATGGCTGGCAAGCACAAGACAGAGGGCACCTGTGGTAAACTCCTGTTCGTGAGCCCAGATACCTGGAGGGACGAGAAGTCCTTGGAATGGTCGGTTTAGAGTAACGGTCTTTTCTTCCTTTCCGTCACTCAGATAGACCTCCAAAGCGCCAGAAGCAGCAATGATGAATTGCCAGCATTCCTTATGGGCGTGTGCTCCACGATCCTTACCCGCAGGAACATCATAGATGTAGAAAACACGCTTTATATGGAATGGCACCTGCACATTCTCGTATATATAGGTAAGGCTTCCGCGTGGGTCTTCCTCCTTTGGAAGCTCTATAATCTTGCAGTCGGATAGAGTCATAAGAAAAAGAGGCCCCTTTTCCGCCCTACGGGCACCCTTTCCCCGTAAGGGGCAAGGGGAAAGTTAGTATTGCAGTCAATGGGGCTATGATTATATAGCTATATAACGGACGTATTAGGGATTTATTGTAACTTCCTCCTTGCCCCTTACGGGGAAAGGGTGCCCGTATGGCGGGAAAGGGGTTGCTGTTCCTCTACTCCGCATGCTCCTTCATATACTCTCGTGGTGAGAGTCCGTACATCTTCTTGAACATGGTGGAGAAGCTTGTGGTGCTGTTGAATCCGCAGCGGTACATAACCTCCGTGATGTTCTGTCCCTTACGGCTAAGAAGACGAGCAGCCTGTTTCAGACGCAGGTTACGGATGAAGTCGTGTGGAGTCTGGTTTGTAAGTTCCTTCATCTTACGATGTAGATGCACACGGCTGATACCCACCTCGGAGCATATCATGTCGATGTTCAGGTCGCTGTTGCTGAGGTTGGCGTTCACAACTGCAAGGATGCGGTTCAGGAGCTTGTCGTCAGCACTCTCAACCTCGATATCATCGATCATGTCGCTATGATCCTCCTTGCCGGCAAACTTGTTCTCCATGAGACGGCGAGAGGCTATGAGGTTGGCGATGCAGCGTCGGAGGATATCCATGTTGAAAGGCTTGGTGAAATATTGGTCTGCACCAGTCTCAAGGCTTTCCAGTCGGTCCTCGTCGCGTGTCTTTGCCGTCAGAAGTATTACAGGAATGTGATTGGTGTTCACGTTGCTCTTTATCTTAGCGCACAGCGTGTTACCGTCCATCTGTGGCATCATGACATCGGAGATGACGAGTGCCGGAATCTCACGCAGTATGATAGGCAAAGCATCTGCACCATCGTTGAAACTGAGGACACGATATGTGGATTCAAGTTCAGTAACGAGATAGCTGCGTATCTCGTCATCATCCTCTACGACAACGATGGTTGGGCGTTTAGAGATTGGTATTGATGGTTTAGAACTTAGCGTTGGAGGCAAATTCTCCTCCATGCTTTCAGCCTCTGCCGAGTTCGCAAGTTCCTGTTCGAGGATGCTTGAAACCTCTTCTGCCTTCTGTTCTTCGTGCAGAGCAAGCTCTTCCTTTGAAAGATGCTCACATCCCAGAGGAATGGTGACAACGAACTCCACACCATCTTCCACATTACGTACAATGATTGTGCCGTGGTGTAGTTGTACGAGGGAGCGTGTAAGGTCGAGTCCTACGCCTGTGCCTGTCTTTGTCTGGTTTGTGAGGGATGTAGCCTGATAGAAACGCTCGAAGATTCTTGCCAGACTCTGCTCCGGTATCTGCTCTCCGTTGTCGAATACCGTGATAGTGGCATTCTTATCGTCGGAAGCGATTGTCACCTTTATGGTTCCGCATACAGGGGTGTATTTCATCGCATTCGACATCAGATTCATTATAACCTTGTCGAACTGGCTCCTGTCAATCCATACAGGCATCTTCTCGCTTTCATGTTCGAATTCGATATTTATCTTCTTGCTTGTTGCCTGTGGCTGGAAAGTCTTCAGGATGTCTTCTGTGAAATAGATGAGGTCGGTCTCGCGCATCTGCATTATCATCTGTCCCTTGTCAATCTTCCTTAGATCGAGAATCTGGTTTACAAGATGCAGTATTCGCTCTGCGTTGCGTTTCATTATCTCATATACAGACTGGCGGTGAGGGTCGTTGTCCTCGCGTATGAGCTGTAGCAGAGGTGTCACGATGAGGGTCATCGGAGTACGTATCTCATGTGATATATTGATGAAGAAACGCAGTTTCTGTTCATTGAGTTCTTCTTTGTGTATATGCTCCTGAATGAGAAGACGTTCACGGTTACGTATGCGCTGCAAGCGTATATACCACCAGATGGCGGCGATGACAAGCAGGAGATAGATGACCTTGGCAAGTGGTGTGAAATACCAAGGATTGTGGATTACCACCTTGAAGGTCTTCTCCTGTGAGCGGACACCATTATTGATGGCCACGACACGGAAGTCATAGTCGCCTGGCGACATTCGGCTCAGCGTTATCCTGTTCTCTCCGGCAGGGAGGACAACCTCCTTGTCGCCATTGATGCTATATGCGAAACTGATATGCTCAATGTCGGAATAGGTGAGTGTGGAGAATGTAAACGCGAGCGTGTTGTCCTCATGAGAGAAATCGAACACATCGGAAAATGCTATTGCATCCTCGCAGATGACATAGTTGCCCGATTTCATATATGACTGTACGCGCTCACTTCCACGGAATATGCCTGTCAGCGTAACCTTGAGCTTTGTTGGCTCAGGTATGCTCTTAGGCGGATTGAAATATGATATGCCTAACGTTCCGCCGAAGAAGAGGAGGTCGGAGTCGGGATCGTGGAATGACACTCCGGAATTGTACTCGTTGCCCTGAAGGCCGTCGGAAACGTAGAAATTCCTCGTCTTGCCGTCTTTTGTATTGAATCGGCATAGGCCATTGGAGGTGCTTATCCACAGTACGCCCTGATTGTCAGACTCGATAGCAGCAACGTGGCAGTCAGGGAGTCCGTCTTTTGTGCCATATTTGCGTAATGCGTGGTTTTTCAGATTGTAGTTGTACAGACCTATGGCCGTACCTATCCAGATCTCGTCATTGTTTACCTGACAGATTTCCGTGATTGATTCACGGTCAAGAATCTTGTTGGATTTGAATACCTTTGTCCAACTGTTGGAAGGTAAATCAAGACAAGACAGACCTATTGACGTTCCCACATACAAAGTCTTCTTGTCAGGACTTAAACCCATCTCAAGAATGTAGTTGTTATGGAGGCAGTCTGTTCTTCGGTAGTCGTGCTTGTATTCCGTAAGCTTGTCATGCTCAATGTCATAACACTTCAGACCATCACCGAGGGTTCCGATCCATAGTCGGCCGAGATAGTCTGCGCGGATATCGAATACGCTCTGCGCATTACCATAGCTGAATGAGGCACGATGATACTTGCCAGTCTGAGGGTCAAACCATCCGCATCCATCCGTATAGGAGCCTACCCACAACCTGCCGGAGTTGTCCTCTGTGATTGTAAGGATGGTGGTTGGCACTTCGTCGCTCTTACGGTTTCCGCCTATTGATGAAGGGGCATAGTGGCGAATAAGCTGATAGTTGGAGTCGAGCGCGTAAAGTCCGTCCTGGTCACAGGCGATCCATAATGTGCCGTTTTTCTGGCGATATATAGCCATGACACATTGCTGGCCGATCTGGTTGCCAGATGGCTGGTTAGTGCCAAGACAATGGAAAGGAGACCTGACAGGCGATTGCATGAAGACTCCTTTCTGATATAGTCCCAACCAGAGGTTCTGGTTACGGTCCACTGCAATAGAGCCCACCTTTGTCTTGTTCACATCAAGCTGTGTACTTGCAATACGGGCAGGACGTATCTCTCCATTTCGGGGATTGAGAACCTTTACGCCGTCGCCATTTGTTCCAATATAGATATTGCCATCATTACGCGCCTTGAGGGTCGATACTGTGACGTTGAATGTAGAGGGAATGAGCGTAAAGCCCTTTCTGCTTGAGTCCATTACATATACACCGCCTTTCAGGTAGCCAAGATAGAGGTTACCGCTTTTGTCTATACATATTGATGAGTAAGGTGAGTTCTCGCCCGCAGGGAATTTATTCGTAAGGATGTATTTCTTGTTGTCGCCGCTGCCGGTATGCCGGTATGAGATGATACCGTATTTGTCGGCAGATGCCCATAGCATACCCTTATGGTCAAACAGGATATCCTTGACATACTTAGACTCGTTAATGCCGTCAATGATATTCTTTGCCTTGTCAACATCAGTCAGTTGCCAGATACCGCGTCCGGAGGTACTGAAGACGATATTGCCATCAGGGTCAAGGCAGAAGCAATTGATGTATGCAGAAAGTTCTTCACCTGTATCTTTGTTTGTAACACATACGAATCTGTCTTTCAGCTTGACGTAGAGGCCGGATGAAGTGCCTACATAAATAAGGTTGTTCTTGTCTTGTATTACGCAAATGATATTGTCGATAGGAAGGCCATTGTCAGCTGTATAGGTCTGAAAGGTATAGCCGTCATATCGATTAAGACCATTGGCAGTAGAAACCCATATAAACCCCTGTCTGTCCTGATACACCTGTTGAACGAAGCTACTGCTCAGGTTCCTGGTGTAGTTGAACAATGTGCCGATCTGTGCTTTTATGCATAGAGGTAGCAGAAGGGTAAGTAGGGAAATGATAAGTGTTTTTATGTTTGTCATCATGATTTTGTAGTTAGGTTGCACTTGCTTTTAGCTTGTTAGGCTTTAGCGAAAAAGCAACGTGTTTATAGTTTTGCTTACAAAAGTAGTAAAAATTTCTTAAAATGCAACAATATTGGTTATTTTTTTTAAGTTTAGGGGGAAAAACACGTAAAAATCTCGTGAAAAAACGCGGATATGTTATATAAAATAATGTTTTTGGCACAAAAACTAATGTATTTTATAAAAATGTTACAAGGACAAAAGAAAACGAAATAAATCGTACGTGCTATGTAAATAAATAATGTTAACTTTGCACTCGAAAATTGGAGACGTGCGCCAACCGTTGGGAATCTAGGCTTACGCCGCTCTTTTATCAAAAGACGCTCAAACGTGCGAGGATGCTTCGCACGTTGCACTCGAAAATCAGAGACGTGCGCCAACCTTGGGGTTGACACGCACTATTTCCATTGTGCGAAGAAGCACTCGAAAATTACGGATATCCATAAGACTTTAGGAATATACTACTTTATCTGACGTTTATTTATGCAACTAATCCCGCAATGACGGAGTTCAAACTTGTTTGGCTTTGCTCATCGGGTTCGCGTAGACGTTTATAAAAAAACTAATAATAAAACCAATTAATGACAACGAGTAAAAATTTACTTAAGATGGGATGGCGTAGGACTTCCTGTGTCGTCGCATTGTCAGCATGTCTGATTAGTTTCACATCGTGCGACAAGTATGATTTGGACAAGACCGATCCTGAGGGGTGGGGTGCCAGCATCTACAGCTATCTTGCTGAAGATGGTCATTACACCAACACCATCCAATTGATTGATGACCTTGACCAAAGGGAAGTGTTGGCTAAAACCGGTTCAAAGACATTGTTTGTTGCAGATGATGATGCTTTTGCACGTTTCTTCAGCAACAACAAATGGGGCGTTAGCAGCTATGAGCAATTGAGTGCAAGCCAGAAGAAGCTCCTTCTTTATGGTGCAATGATCAACAACAGTTATCAGCTCAACACACTTTCAAGTGTCGGTGGCGACAATTCCATCATCGAGGGTGCTTGTATGCGCCGTTCAACAGCTTCTACTATCTATGACTCTGTAGCAGTTGTAAAGATTCAGGATCTTCCTAACATGCGTCCGGAGGACAGGAAGAACAATTCCCTTTGGGCAAGATTCGCAGATCGTCCAAATGTAGTCCTGATGAAGGACATGACAAGTACTCCTATGGTGCATTTCGTTGAGGACTTCATCAACAACAACCATTTCGAGAACTCAGACATCGATTTCCTCTTCAATGGAAAGATTCACCGTCAGCCAGGCGATGCCATTGTCAATGGTGTGAACGTTGGTCAGAAGAATATCAAGTGCAGTAACGGATTTATCCAGAAGCTTGATGAGGTAATGCTCCCTCTTGAGAACATGGCAGAACTTATTGCCAATAATCCTAGGACGAGTGAGTTCAGCAAGCTCCTTGATCGTTTCGCTGTTCCTTTCTATGCAGGAAAGGAAGTAACAGATCGCTATAACCTATTCTATAATACAAATGTCGATTCGGTTTTCCAGAAGCGTTATTTCTCAAGTCAGGAGAATCATGTGCTGAAAATTGATGATGACAACAAGGTTCATCAGGATCTCCTGGACTTTGATCCGGGCTGGAACAGATACTATCTTGACGATGTGTATGCTTCAGGTTCTAACGATGAACTTGCCATTAACCGTGATATGGCATTTATCCTCGCTCCTACCAATGAGGCTCTTGCTGAATATTGGAAAAACGGTGCCGGACGAATCCTCATTGACCAGTATGGTACTGTAGAGAATATTCCTAATGATGTAATCAAGGAGCTTATCAACAACAATTTCAAGGCTTCTTTCCGTGCCAAGGGAGTGCAGAGCAAGTTCCCTACTATCCTCAACGATGCCAATGACCCTATGGATGTTGACCCGTCAAAGGTGGTTGAGACAATGGTAGGATGTAACGGTGTGGTATATGTAACAAATTCTATCTACTCACCAACGGCATTCGTCAGCGTTAAGTACCCAACCGTGGTCAACAAGACGATGAAGCTTATCAACTGGGCTATTGAGCAGAACCAATACACCGTATATCTCAACTCCCTCAATGCCTACTATAGCTTCTTTATCCCTACAAACAAGGCTATGCTTGAGTATATCAACCCTGCATCTTATGGAAAGAAGCAGGCAGAGCTATACCGTTTCCACTATGACGAGACAATGAACAACCCTGTATGGGCAAGTGTATTTGCCTATGACCTTGAAACAGGAACTATGGGTGATAGTCTGGCAGAGGTTCGCAATAACACACCTTTGATGAAGGAACTGCTGAAGGACGTTCTCGACAACTGTATCGTTGTTAATAAGAATGTGGAAGACGGCCATGAGTATTATCTCACCAAGGCAGGCACGGCTCTCCGCATCAAGAATGCGAAGGCAGGTATCAACGGTATGACCGTAGAGGGCAGTTTCCAGGTAAACAATTCCAAGCAGCCTCTCTATGTTACCGACATCTACGACCAGTCACCTAACAAGGAGCAGAACAAGGCAGGTAACGGTAAGTGCTATATTCTCGATACTACACCTATCATGACCACCACAAAGAGCGTGATAGACGTTATGGGTGAGCATCCGGAAATGAGCGCAATGCGCGACCTCATCATCAGCAGTGGTCTTCTTGAAGAGGAACGTAACAAGCAGTGTTCACCACGAGAGAACATCAGCGTGTTCAATGCATACCACTATACTATATATGTACCTTCAAATGAGGCCATCAAGGAATTGCAGACAAGTGGCAAGCTCCCTACTTTCGATGATGTAGAGGCAGAAAGAGACAGGGGCAACACGGAAATAGCAGACCAGATGCAGCAGAAGATCATAGACTTCGTGAGATACCACATTCAGGATAACGCCATGTATATCGGTGCTAATCCTATAGACAGAGAGAAATATGAGACAGCCTGCATCGGTAGCAATGGCAAGTTCGAGCGTATCTACGTAACTCTCGGTGATGACAATATCACAATCCAGACATCTGCAGATGACAAGGATCCTGCGCATGTTGTAAAGAAGGAAGGCCTGTATAATCTCCAGGCTCGTGAGTACTTCCTCAATGCTCCTACAAACGAGAATGCTACGAGGGCTACCACCACTTCTTCTGCCGTCATTCACATGATTGACAAGCCGCTGATAAAGAAGTAAAGACTCGGCCTCTCCGGAGAGCCGACGGAATCGCAACAAACAATTAATAATGAATAATAATGAATAAACTATATAAAAAACTAACAGCCCTTTTGCACTCCGGCTCCCTCCCTACGGCGGGAAGTCGAAGATTGAGTATCTTCGAGTATGTGCCAAGCGGGGGGAGAAGCCGCTGTTTAGGCTTATTATTATCACTCCTCTTCTTCTCCACCTCCGCCTTTGCGCAAGAAGCAGGACAGATTATCTCTGGTACCGTTACAGATGCCATGGGACCTGTTATGATGGCTAACGTAGTCGAGATTGATGCCAGCAATCGTATCGTTAGCTCTACAAAGACAGATATCAATGGTAACTTCTCATTCAAAATAAAGGACCCGAAGAATAAGCTGAGATTCAGTTTCGTAGGTCTCAAGACCAAGACAGTTCCTATCAAGGGTGAGGTCTATGAGATAAAGCTTGACGACGCTACAACACTTAGCGAGGTAACAGTCACCTCAAAGCGCCGTTCCGGTGGTTCAGGTCTCTCAATTCCTAAGGATGAGATGTCAACAGCCAACCAGTCTATCGACATGAAGGAATTCGAGGGTCTGTCAATGACAACTGTCGATGAGGCTCTTCAGGGTCGTATCGCTGGTCTTGACATCGTGGCAAACTCCGGTAACCTCGGTTCCGGCACATCTATGCGCCTCCGTGGTGTCAGCTCAATCAATGGTGATGCCAACCCTCTTATCGTTGTAAACGGCAACGTATGGGAAACCGACCGCAACAGCGACATCGACCTTACCTCTGCCAACGATGAGAAGTTCGCTGAGCTGCTCAACGTAAACCCAGAGGATATCGAGAGCATCAGCGTATTGAAGGATGCTACCGCTACTGCCATCTGGGGTTCACAGGGTGCTAACGGTGTTATCGAGATCAAGACAAAGCGTGGTGTGCGTGGTAAGACACGCGTGGCATACCAATATCGTGTCACAGCCACAAAGCAGCCTAAGGGCTACCATCTCCTCAATGGTGACGAATACACCATGCTCCTGAAGGAGTCTTACTTCAACCCACGCCTGAGCAGCACAGCCAGCGACATCGTGGAAATCAACTACGACCCAACCAACCCTAACGGATGGAACAACTTCAACAAGAACACCGACTGGATTGAGGAGGTTACAAAGGTAGGTCTTCGCCAGAACCACTATGTATCACTTACCGGTGGTGGTGAGAAGGCAAACTTCCGTATCGGTGCCGGCTACGACCATGAGACAGGTTCTGTCATCAAGCAGCAGCTCGACCGTCTCAGCACACGTGTGGCTCTCGACTACTTCATTTCCGACCGTATCAAGATCGTATCTGACATCGCGTTCACATATACCGACAATCAGAAGAACTATGACAACCTTCTCGGCATTGCATACAGGTATATGCCTAACGTATCGGTATATGAGATGGATATCAACAACAATCCTACAGGCGACTATTTCCTCCTGCCTACGACCATATCAGGTGCTCTCGGAGACCAGTTACCTGACAACGACAAGAACGTAACAAACCGTATCAACCCTGTTGCCCTTGCAAACCTTGCAACCAACAACGAGAATACGTATAAGATAATACCTGAGTTCCAGCTACACTACGACTTGCTCGGAACCGACAATGACAAGACCCGACTGAAGTATGAGGGAAAGATAGTGTTCGACATCTTCAATCAGTATCAGGAATCATTCTTGCCTGGCGAACTCATAGTAGGTTCATGGTCAAGCAAGTTCAAGAACCGTGGCACATCATACAGCTACAAGAGTCTCGGTATCGCTACAACGCATACCCTTACCTTCACACCGCATTTCAAGAATGAGGACCATTCCATGATGATGATGCTTCGCGGACAGCTCAACGACGGTAGCAGTAAGTCGCAGAAGACCACCGCCTACGGTTTCCCATCAGGCTCTATCCAGAATCCGGGAGCAGAAGGTAAGGTAGAAGGCGATTTCACAAGTAATGCCGGACAGTGGAGAAGTATCTATTTCACCTACTCTATGCACTACGCATACAAGAGCCGTTATATGTTCGACTTCTCAGTGCGTCGTGACGGTTCTACCAAGTTCGGACCAGACAAACGCTGGGGTACCTTCCCTGCTGTGTCACTGCGTTGGAACATCAGCCGTGAGCCTTGGGTAACGAAGACACTCCCTTGGCTTTCCATGCTCTCCCTCCGTCCAGGATGGGGTATCGTTGGTAATTCACCAAAAGCCGAGTACCTGTTCTACAGCCGATACAAGAACGGCAAAGGCTACTTGCAGCAGGCTTCAACCTATCCAGACAATATCCAGTTGAAGAATCTCAAGTGGGAGCAGAAGATGACCTACAACGTAGGTGTTGACTTCGGATTCTTCGACGACAAGCTCAACGGTAATGTGGAGGTATATAAGCAGTACACCTCCGACCTCTTCATGGAGCATCGTGGCATCCCTACAACATCAGGTTACGGCGAATTTGCTTACGATAACGTAGGTAAGATGGAGAACACGGGATGGGAGTTCAACATCAACACCAATGACCTTCTGAAGTTCGGAGAGTTCTCAGTTGATTTCAATGTCACTTTTGCAAACAACAAGAACGTCATCACCGAGATGGACGAGACCTGTCTTGCAACCCTCAACAAGGATTTCGACCGCAACAACGGCAGCTACCTCTCACGTGTAGAGATTAACAAGTCATTCGGTTCTATCTATGGCTTCCGCTACAAAGGAGTATATCAGTACAGTGAATATAGTCCAGAGGAAATAAAAGGTGTGAGCGGTCCTAATGCTCCGGTGGTACGTGATGCCGCCGGCAATGTGGTACTCGACAACCACGGACGCACTACGCCTATGACCTATTGCTACAGCGGTACGTCAGCACGCTATGAGTTCAAGGGTGGTGATGCTATGTATGAGGACATCAATCACGATGGTACGATCAACGAGCTTGATATCGTATATCTCGGCTCTTCACTTCCTAAGTTCACCGGTGGTTTCGGTGTCAAGTTCAAGTGGGGACGCTGGTCTTGGAACAACCAGTTCAACTTCCGCTATGGCAATAAGATAGTAAACCGCAACCGTATGAACCTTGAGTCAATGTACGGAAACGGAAACCAGAGCCGAGCAGTGAACTATCGCTGGCGTGTAGAGGGCGACATCGCACCAATCCCGCGTGCACTTCGTGAATACGGCTACAACTATCTGGGTAGCGACCGTTTCATAGAAGACGGCTCCTTCATCCGTCTCAACTATTCGCAGGTAAGCTACTCGCTCCCGTCATCCACGGTAAAGAAGTGGGGCTTGTCGAAGCTCAGTTTCTATCTGTCAGCCAACAACCTGTTTGTCATCACCAAGTATTCCGGTTCTGACCCAGAGGTAGGTTATGGTGGCTATGGTATATCAGAGGACAATGCACAGACACCACGTGCTAAGTCAGCTACGTTAGGTGTTACCGTACAGTTCTAATTCGTAGATTAAAGTTGAAAAGATTATAGAAAAGTCAATAATATTTCAAGATATGAAAAGATTCATTCAAAAACATATAAGTAAGAGTGGAGTGTCATTCCACATTACACTTTTCACTTTACTCTTCACACTAAGTGGTTGCTCCGATTATCTCGAGATTCTTCCTTTGAACGAGGTGGTACTTGAGAACTATTGGACAAAGAAAGATGATGTAACCAGTGTGCTTAGTGGATGCTATGAGTCACTTGCTTCTGAGGGATGTCTCGACCGCATGAACGTGTGGGGAGAGCTTCGCTCTGAGAATCTCGTTAGGGGTAGCGCTACGGATAGGGATAACAAGTATTTAGAAGTTCTGAAGGAGAACATCCTTCCTACAAACGACCTTACAAAGTGGGAGGATCTCTATAAGACCATCAACCGCTGTAACACCGTTCTTGCATACGCAGAGGGCGTGCAGAAACTTGATCCTAACTATACAGAGGCACAGATGCGTGCCAATAAGGCTGAAGCTACTTTTATCCGCGACCTTTGTTATTTCTATCTCATCAGGGCTTTCCGTGATGTTCCTATGGTCTTCGATCCAAGTATCGACGATACTCAGAATTACAAAGTTCCTGCAACTCCTATGATGGAGGCTCTGAAAATGCTCTCCGACGACCTAGAAAGTGTCAAGAATGATGCTGTTCTTCGCTATGTTGATGATAGCCAAATGACTAATTCAGAGGCTAAATCTCAGGCATACGAGAACTGTTCAAAGGTTACTCGCGTAGCAATATATGCTCTTCTTGCCGATATCTATCTCTGGCGTGGAGAATACGACAAGGCTATCTCCTGCTGTGACTATGTAATCAATTTCAAGAAAAATCAGTACGAAGAGAGGGTTTCCAATAAGGGACAGCAGAGCGATATGTTTGTCTTCGATGGTATTCCAATGATTCGTGAGAGCTATGGAAGTTCAAAACTCTGCGGTAATGCATATACAGAGATCTTTGGTGATGGTTTCTCATTTGAAAGTATCTTCGAACTTGGTTACAGCATGTGTTCCTACGATAACAAATATACAAGCGGTTCATATTTGAACGCTGATGGAAAGATGGGACGTTATTCTGCTCCAGAGGATTACTTCCAGAATGTATGGACGGGTAACAATGTATATTTCGCTAAGAACGATTGCCGTGTATATGAGAATATCTACGAAAATAAAGGTAATTTCTTTATAACAAAGTATGGATTCGAACTGTCATCGCTTGACATTGACAATGTCACAGACCATAATAGCCTAAAGTTTGATTATTCTCTACGCTCAACAAATAGGTCTAACTGGATTTTCTACCGTCTTTCAGACGTTATGCTGATAAAGGCAGAGGCGTGTATTATGAAGAATGATGCCGATTTCCGTACAGCATTCACTCTCATCAACGCTATTAACAAGCGTGCTCGTAACTATACAGAGAATGTAAAGAGTGATTCTCTCGCATTCTCCACCTATAGCTCAAGTAGGGAGGAAATGGAAAAACTCCTCATGCTGGAGCGTAAGAGAGAGTTCATGTTTGAAGGAAAGCGTTGGTTCGACCTTGTCAGAAAGTCACTTCGTGATGGCAATACACACTATCTTGCCAATGAGGCTACTCAGAAGCAGAAGGAAAATGCTGTGGCTATCAAAATCCAGCTTGCCGATATCAATGCAATCTTCTGGCCATATAACAGAGATGAACTGAAGAAGAATTCTCTGCTCAAGCAGAATTCTGCTTATAGTGATACAGAGGATTTCAAGAAGTAAACAAAGAGATTAAGAAATTAAGATATTAATGAATTATGAAAAAGTTCATTCAAAAATATATAAGTAGGGGTAGAGTGCCATTCTGCATTATACTATCCACTTTACTCTCTACACTAATTGGCTGCGTCGATAATGATGACATGGCTAATGATCAAGGCACGTTCTATTCTTCTACGAAGCGCACTGCTGCCGAAATCATTACAGATGCCGCAGACAGGTGCAGTATGTTCCAGTCAATTCTCGAGAAGTCGAATTATTACTCGCTTCTCTCTGTATATGGTAACTATACTGTTTTCGTTCCTACCAACGAGGCAATAAATAAGTTTGTTGCAGAAAACAATTATTCTTCTTTCGACGCATTGTTGCAGGATGTAGAGCGTTGCGATACCATTGCACGTACTCATATTGTCAAGGACGGAGCTTTCTTCACTACCGATGTGAGCGACGGTGCCCTTCCACAGATGAATATGGACGATCGCTATCTTGTTATGACCTGTGACAGTGACGTGCAGAACAACAACCAGCTTCGCGTGTTTGTAAACAAGCGCTCATTGCTTGTTGAGAAGAACGACTCTGCTACCAATGGCGTTGTTCATTTCATTGACCGTGTCATTACCCCAAGTAATGATTTCCTTCCTGACCTTATGGCCGAGGACGCAACAATCAGTCTGTTTGTTGAGGCACTCAAATATACTCACATGGATGATTCTCTTACAAAGTACATAGATGATCATTACTCTGTTTCCGAGGACTCTATCAATGGTGATATTGCCAAGGTGAGATATGGTGGACGTGACAACAAGGTTACATACCCACGCAAGAGATATTTCAAGTTCACTGCTTTCGTGGAACCTAACTCCGTATTCGCCAAGAGAGGAATCAATACACTTGATGATTTGAAGGCATACGCAAAGAAGGTGTACGACACTACATATCCTGAGGATGCAGATAAATATGATAATGATCCTACCAATCGCAAGAACCCACTCAACCGTTTTGTGAGCTATCACCTCATGGATCGTATTGGTAACTATAGTGACTGGGCACCTTCAGGCCGTTTCCTTACTGAGTGTACTGTAACATCAGCTATTGATGCAGAGGACTTCTGGGAGACAATGTGCCCTGGTACAATGCTCCGTTTCTGCCGTGCAGGTACAGGTAGCACTGGTGGTCTTTATGCTAATCGTAAGGGAGTAGGCAACAAGTACACGGTAAAGGGAGTCAAGGTACTCACAGCATCAGAGTCAGGTAAGTCTGAGCAGCAGGCACTCAATGGCACATACCTCTATCTTGATGACATTCTCGAGTACTCTACCAAGGTACGCGATGAGGTACTCAGCTGCCGTATGCGTATTGACGCAACAACTCTTAGCGCAGACTTCATGAATCAGGGTTGCCGCTTCAACGATGAGGCTGGTGCGCTGAACGACCGTCTGTATGCTCTCAAGCAAGGCAAAATCAAGGGATGGAAGATTTCCGACGACACATTCCTTGCCGTTCACCCAGCAGAGCTTTCATGGTCTTCATATCTCGGCAATGCCATCTGTATCAAGGGACAGTATGATGTTCAGTTCAAGTTGCCACCTGTACCATCAGGAACATACGAGATCCGTATGGGTTACGTTGCCGGTGAGGAGCGTGGCGTAGTTCAGGTATATCTCAACAATGAGCCATGTGGCATTCCTGTTGACCTTACATACGGTACATGGAATCTTCAGGACATCGTAGGCGATATCTCAGATACTGAGGACGATGAGCACAACACCGCTATGGACAAGACCCTCCATAACCTCGGATATATGAGAGGTATGGACTCTTACCGTAAGCCTGGTATGAACAGCTTCCGTCAGGACTCTCCTGAGCATCTCCGCCGAATCCTCGCAACTCAGAAACTTGATGAGGGCAAGGAATACTGGCTGAGATTCCGTCAGGTATCCAAGGGTGACAAGGAGTGGTCATTTGACTATATCGAGCTTTGTCCTAAGGATGTATATGCAAGTCCAGACGGAGAGGATAGACATTGATTCTAATTGATAATTAATAATGAATAAATAATAGTTGAAATGAAAATACTATCAAAATATACAAAAAGTCCTCTGATGGCTTTGCTGTCTGTAATACTCCCCCTTGGGGGGGTAGGGGGCTTTCTTTCCTCCTGCTCAGACTGGGACGACCACTATGAGAATGAGGCTGCCAACGGTGCAAACCTCACTCTATGGGATGCTATAAAGCAGCGTAGTGACCTGAGTGACTTTGCCGAGGTTCTTGAGAAGACAATGGTATTCCGTCAGCATAAGAAGACACCTGTAAGCTATGCTGATGTATTGAAGGGCGGTCGCTCTTTCACCTTGTTTGCACCAGTTAATGGTACATTCAACAAGGACTCTATCCTTTCACTCGTCAACACAGCAAAGGGTGACTCTGCGGTAGAGCGTTTCTTTGTATGGAATCATCTTTCACAGAACCTTGTCTCTTCCGACGGCACGAACAAGAAGTTCCGTATGCTCAACTATAAGAATGTATCGTTTGCCGACAATAATACAGTTAACGAAGTTTCTGTAAAGGAGAGTAACATTCACAGCAAGAACGGTATCATGCACGTGATGAACAGTCAGTTGCCTTATAAGAAGACCATCTATGAGGCCTTGGTTGCTCTTCCACAGTTCAAGTCACACGGTGAATTCCTTGCTTCTTACAACGAGGATGTCTTCGATGAGGACGCAAGCGTAAGCAGCGGTGTGGTTGACGGTAAGAAGGTGTATGTTGATTCTGTTATGTATGAGCGCAACAAGCTTATCAATGCCATTGGCTTTATTGATGATGAGGATTCTACATATCATGTAGTAGTTCCTACAGAAGCAGGATGGAACAAGGCATGGAAAGAGGCAATGGAGTGCTTCGTATTCCCAAAGAACAATCCAAAGGCAGACTCTCTTCAGCGTTACTATGCATATCGTGCCCTTATGGATGATGCCGTTTTCAGTGAAACAACGCAGCCAAGCATGAATGATAGTGTAAGGTCAAAATGGTATAGCAGATTCTATCCAGAGTATAGTGTCTTCTACAAGCCATTCAGCAGTGATGGTATCTTCGGTAAGGCTAAGGAGAGAATCAGTTGCAGTAATGGTATAATATATGCTACCGACGAATGGGTGTTCGACCCTGCCATGACATATCAGAGAAAAGTGGAGGTGGAAGCTGATTATTCAAGTAGGATTTCTTCATACGATGGCAAGACAACAACACTCATACCAATAAAGGTAATAAACAAGGATGTGTCAGAAGGTTGGTTCATGCACATAAAGCCTACTGGCGGTAACAGTAACTGGTCTGTAACATACAGACTCGATGGCGTAATATCAGGCAAGTACGATATCGATGTGAAAGTTCTTCCAAAGTCAATTAATGGTGGTGAGAACAAGCGCCCATGCCGTTTCACAGCTACAATCAACTATTACGATGAGGATGGCAAGGAACAGCATTATGTATGCAACGATGGTTCTCCTATAAATACCAACCCAGATGAGATTGACGTTATAAGAGTTGCAACCTTCAAGTTCCCTACTTGCAATTACGGCGAAGGTACTATAGGCCAGCCATCAATAACACTGACCTGTAACATCCGTCCTAACGAGAATGCAAGGTATGACCGTAACTTCTATCTTGACACAATAGTGCTCAAGAGAGCGAAGGAGGAATAAAGTTGAAAGAGTAAAGAGTAAAGTGTAAAGTGTAAAGAAAATATGAATAATATAAACAAGAAATACAAGATGGCAGGTCGTACCCCATTCTTTGGTTTTCTCGCTTCCCTCCTCCTCTCTACTTCCATTGCCTCTGCAAAGGAGATAAAGGGACAGGTGACAGATGCTGCAACAGGCAAGCCATTACAGGGTGTGAGTATCGAGGCATACGGTAACAGCAAGTATGCTGCCATCACAGACGTTAACGGCAGATACTTCATCAGTGTGCCTGACGATGTGTCAAGCCTCTATATGCGCGTGGAGGGCTGTCTGTCGCAGCAGGTGGCAATAGGCAAGGACCTGACGAAGGTGGATGCAAAGATGTACAGCGACGTGTTCTCTGACACATATACCCGCTCAACTGAGGCCGTGAAGCTCGTTTCCGCTTCGGGATTCGGCAACAGTGCAGAGATGAGTATTGACCCGTTGATACAGCAGCGTCTCAACGCACAGATGCGCACCATTGACCGTAGCGGTATTGAGGGAGGCGGTAGTGTGATGCTCATCAACGGTATCAACTCCCTTTCGCGCAATGCCCAGCCACTCGTTGTTATCGACGGTGTGATTATGGATATGCAGTATGATCGCTCGCTTATCCATGAAGGATATTTCAATAATATTCTTGCCAATATCAACGTGAACGACATCGACAAAGTCGAGGTGCTGAAAAACGGTACGGCTATCTATGGCGCGAAGGGTGTTAATGGAGTACTCCTCATCACTACTAAGCGCTGTAAGAGTATGGCGACGAAAATTGACGTGACTCTCGGCGGAAAGTTTATGGTGCAGCCTACTACTGCCACAATGATGGATGCCAACGACTACCGCACTTATGCCACGGAACTGCTTAACAGCGTGACCACCTCAGTTAACGGTATGAAGTTCCTCGTGAACGACCCGAACTACTACTACTATAACCAGTATCACAACGAGACCGATTGGAAGAAGGAGGTGTATCGCAATGCCTTCACCCAGACATACGGCATTAATGTGCAGGGTGGTGACGATGTGGCAAGCTATAACGTGAGCGTGGGCTACAGCCTTGCAAACGAGACATTGAAGAAGAGTGACTTCTCGCGTTTCGACCTGCGCATCAACTCAGACATCGAGGTGATAAAGGACCTGAGCGTGCGCTTCGACGTATCGTTCAGCGATGTTGACCGCAGTCTGTTTGATATGGGTGTGAGCAGAAGTTTAGAAAGTGGTACTCCCACAGCACCAAGTTTCCTCGCACTCACCAAGTCACCGTTTATGTCGCCTTACGCCATCGATATCAATGGCAACATGAGCTCATATCTTGCAGAGGCTGACGACTATCTGTCGAGTGAGTTTGGTACAATATACCAATTACGATTTAATGACATCACGCTGGCAAACCCTACTGCAATACTGGAATACGGAGAAGGTGATAACCGCAACAGTTTAGGTAACCGCCTTGTGTCGTTCTCGGTAAATCCTAAGTACAAGATAAACAAGTACCTCAGCGTGGAGGAGGCGTTCAATTTCTCACTCGTAAACACCAATGAGGATTATTATCTTCCTATTTCAGGTGTGCCTACATTCACTATGTTAGACTGGAGTCTAGATGGAGGATGGGGTGTTGCGCATAATGTACGCCAATCGATGACATCGCGTCAGAATACCGTTCAGAGCGATACCCGCATGAAGTGGGAGAACGCATACGGTGCCAATGCGATAAAGCTGACCGCTGGAATGCGCTATATCAACAGCAAGTACAGGTATAATTTCCAGAAAGGTTATAACACAGGTAACGATAAGACCCCTAATATGTCAACAGGTCTTGCATACAAGTCAAAGAATGGTGCCGATGACAAGTTCATTGATTTCACCAACTACCTTGTAGCCGACTACAACTATGCCCAGAAGATTTACGTTACGGCAGGGCTTTCAGCAATGGCTTCTTCACGCTTTGGTAAGGATGCCGTAGGTCTCAAGGCTCTGGGAACGGTATGGGGAGTATTCCCAAGCGTGCAGGCTTCATACGTTATCTCTAATGAGAACTGGCTTGCCAAGGTAAATGGTATTGACTATCTCCGCTTCAATGGCGGTTTTGATATTACCGGTAACGATGACGTTGACTATACTGCCTCACGCACATACTTCATTGCAAAGACAATGCTCCGTGAGGAAGTAAACACAAAGAGCCTCGGCAACGTGGGTAACAGTAATCTGAAGTGGGAGACCACACGCCGTGTGAATCTCGGCTTTGAGGGTAACTTCATAGACAACCGTCTGCACATGAACTTCAACTGGTTCACAGGCTGGACATCGGGCTTGGTAACACTCCGTCATCTTGCATGGACAAGCGGTCTTGACGTGAACTATGCTAATGGCGGTAAGCTGAAGAACACGGGCTACAACCTCGATATGTCATACCGAGTGCTCAACACCAAAGACTGGCATTGGGAACTTGGTGCAAGTGTTGGTCACTACAAGAACAAGGTGACAGAGATAGGCACAGACAACAAGAGCATACTGACCGATATATGCAACGGTACGGTTATTACTGCAGTAGGAAATCCTGTAGGAATGTTCTACGGCTACAAGACCGACGGTGTGCTTACTACAGCATCACAGGCACAGGCTGCAAACCTTGGCTATGTGGATGGTACAGGCAAGAAAATAGCATTCGAGGCAGGCGACATGAAGTTTGTTGACCGTGATAACGACGGCATCATCTCTGAGGCTGACCGCATGGTTATAGGTGATCCGAATCCAGACATCTACGGTAACATCTACACACGTCTCAACTGGAAGCATTGGACACTCGATGCTACACTCACCTATTCTCTCGGCAACGACATCTACAACTATGAGCGTAGCATACTGGAGAGTGGAAAATACTTCTATAACCAGACCACGGCAATGAACAGTCGCTGGACAACAGAAGGCCAGGTTACGGATATTCCACGTGTTAGCTATCGTGATGCACAGGGTAATTCCCGTTTCTCAGATCGCTGGATAGAGGATGGTTCTTACCTCCGCCTGAGCAACGTGACTGTAAACTACTCAATCCCTATCAGCAATACATACATACAAGGTATTACTGTATGGGGTGCAGCATACAATCTCTTCACCCTCACACACTATCTCGGTTCAAATCCCGACTGCTCATTCTCAAGCAACGTGCTCTATCAGGGTATCGACTGCGGTCTCCTCGGTTCGGGCAGAAGCTTCGCAATGGGTGTGAAGATTAATCTGTAATAAATGAAAAGTGAAAAATGAAAATACAAGTCGCACTTTTCTGGTAATGACCAGACACGAAAATGCTATATTGTATTTTTCATTAAAAAGTTGAAAGTTGAAAATTATGAATAAAAGATTTTTCAAAAATCCTCTGATAGCATTACTATCAATAATACTCCCCCTCGGGGGGGTAGGGGGTCTTACCTCTTGCTCTGACCTCCTCGATACGAAATCTGACATGATAGAGTTTTCTGAGGATAACAAGCTTAATTCAACAAGTGATACCCTTTACAGCGTAATGGGTATAGTACGTGGCATACAGACCATTGCCGACCGTACTCTCCTTCTCGGTGATATCCGTAGTGATCAGTTCACCATGACAGAAGATGCTTCTACCGACCTGAAGAAGATAGCATCATTTCAGTTGGACACAGAGAACAAGTACAACAAGGTAAGCGATTTCTATGCTGTTATCAACAACTGCAATTATTTCATCGAGAATGCAGATACTGCTCTCTATAAGCTTGGAACTCAGGTGTTCGAGAAGGAGTTTGCCGCAGTAAAGACATTCCGCGCATGGACATACCTCCAGTTGGTGAAGAACTATGGCGAGGTACCTCTCGTTCTCAAGCCGGTTCTCACCGAGGCTGAGGCAAGTGCAGAGATGAACAAGCCATATTCTGACATCAATGCTATATGCAACTATTTCATTGAAGACATCAGACCATACGTTGATACACACCTTCCACAGTATAGCGGCATAAATGGTATGAACTCAAAGAAGTTCTTCATTCCTGTCCGTGTGCTCCTCGGTGAGCTTTGTCTCTGGGCTGGCCGTTATAATGAAGCAGCTCATTATCTCTATGAGTATCTTACGTTTAAGGACGATCCTATAACTTCTTATTCTGGCCGCTGCCAAATGATAGTAGATAATAATGATTTCTCTAAGGCATCAATATCAAATGGGTATTATTCTTTCATTATTTCCCCAAGCAGCAGTGAGGTCATTTGCTATGTTCCTATGGAGGATAGAACCTTTTACGGAATAAAATCTGACCTTGCCAATATCTACGAGTCAACAGCACTAAATTTGGACAGATTTCAGGCTCGTCCTTCTGAGGCTTATCTGCAACTTTCAAAAGCACAGGACTATACCCTTTATACCGAGGTTTCTCTGACTGAAAAGGATACCGTCATAGCTCCAAAGACAGGACTACCAAAGGATATCTATGCAGGAGACCTTCGCTTAGGTTCAAGTTATTCTTGGCGAAAGCAAAATGTTTCAGAAACAAGTTTATATGGTCCAGAAGAAGTTTCTGTTAATAAAATTAGGGTAGATGTTTTTATACCTGTGTATCGCGCGCAACAAGTTTACCTCATGTTTGCAGAGGCACTCAACCGCCTTGGCTATCCTGAATCTGCATTCTGCGTGCTGAAATATGGACTTCGTAATCAGAACATAGAGAGATATGTTTCAGAGAAAGAACGTGAAAGGGCAGGCTCACTTCTGAACTTTGACGATGAAATCTTTATCAAGGCAATGACATTGGGAGTACATGCTCGTGGTAGTGGTGATGTTGAATACAACGATGCTTACTGCGTTCCACAGCCTACATCAAAACTTGCTTCCTACGAGGATACAGTCAACTATCAGATTCCTCTCGTAGAGCAGATGATTATTGATGAGTGCGCTCTTGAGTTTGCATACGAGGGAAAGCGTTTCTACGACCTTATGCGCATAGCTCTCAGAAGAAACGATCCTGCATATCTTGCCGATGCAGTTGCAAGACGTGATGGAAAGATAGATGAAACTCTTCGCTCTAAGCTCATGGATAAGAAGAACTGGTTCTTGCCACTCAAATAAAATTATAAAATGCGGATTGCTCAAAATAGTAATCCGCATTTTTGTAATTAATATAGGCAATAAACCTTAGCCTATTTACGTTTTAAAGATTGTATAATACTAAAGGATAATTTATAATGAAAAAATTTGTAACCGTAAATACTATAAAACATCCTTCCCTTTGGGAAGGCTTGGTTAGGCTTTTCCTTCTTGTAGCCTTGTTTCCAGTCGGAATTGCGAATGCAGCTGTCAAGCTCCCTCAGCTCTTCCAGTCAGGAATGGTGCTTCAGCGTAACCAGATTGTTCCTATCTGGGGAACAGCAGATGCAAATGAGACCGTGAAGATTACATTCCGTGGAAAGACCTATACCACAACAGCCTCTGCTGACGGCAAATGGCGCATCGACCTTCCGAAGCAGAAGCATGGAGGTCCTTTCGAGATGAAAATCAACGATATCACCCTTACAGATGTTCTTGTGGGTGATGTGTGGATTGTATCTGGACAATCTAATATCGACACAAATATTGAGCGTATATATCCTCGATACAAGAAGGATCTTGATGCCTATACAAGCGACCAGATTCACGTTTTCCAAGTGCAGACGGATTTCTCTGTAGATCGCAAAACTGATGTCCTCCCAACTGCATGGAAACATGTCAATAAGGAGAATTGCTGGAAGTTCTCTGCTGTCGGATATTTCCTCGGACAGATAATGCTTAAGCGTACAGGCATCCCACAGGGTATAATCCAGAGCAGTAAGGGCGGTAGTCCTATCCAGTCATGGATTGACATTGACTCTCTCAAGCCTACTTCCCAGAACCCTATACCCAATACCTACTATGCCAAGTATCTTCTCTATACTGATAAGGACTACATAGCTGCCCAGTCAAAGGCTAATGCTATTGCCGGCAATCTCTGGACAAAGGTAATGGATGAATCTGACCCGGGGCTTAATGTATATTCAAAGGCTGATTATGACGATTCTTCTTGGAAGAAGGTTAACCAATATAACAATCGCGAATGGGCTATGACCCCTGTTGAGGGCTCACGTCCATCTACCCTCGGCTCTTTCTGGCTTCGTCAGCATATCAAGATAGATGCTGCTCATGCAGGAAAGCCTGCTACTCTCCATATGGGAACCCTTCACGATATGGATTATACTTATCTCAACGGACAGCATATCGGTACTACCTATTATCAGTATCCTCCTCGCCGCTACAAGATTCCGGCAGGACTTCTCAAGGAAGGCGACAATGTGATTTCCGTACGCGTGATCTGCAAGAGCGGAATGGCTTTCTTCTATAAGAAGAAACCGCATCAGATTGAATTTGATGATGAGAGCCTCTCTCCTGTCGAGATTTCCTACGAATGGCTCACAAAGCGCGGCTCCGTGATGCTTGAAGGTGCTCTTGGCGGAAAACTCGATACTGAGAATCAGGCTTCTATGCTCTATGACGGTATGCTTCATCCACTTGCTCCATACGCTTGTTCTGGAATAGTATGGTATCAGGGAGAATCAAATACAGGTACTCCAGATGACTATGGTGTTCTTCTGAAGAAACTTACCGGAAACTGGCGAACACTCTGGAATCGTCCAGACCTTCCTTTCAATATCGTTCAGCTTGCCAACCACATGGAGCCAAGCGACCAGCCACAGAATAGCTCTTGGGCAAAGGTTCGTGAGCTTCAGCGTGGGTTTACCGATAATGATCCATACTCTACACTTACTGTCAATATTGACCTTGGAGAGGCTTCGGATATTCATCCTTTGAGCAAGCGTGAACTTACTGAACGTATTGTTCTCGGACTTGAGAATAGCGTCTTTGGCAAGAAGAATGTGCTTTCTGCAGAGCCTGTAGAGGCACACGTAGATGGTGGTAAGATAATCCTAACTATGGATCAGCCACTCGAACCTTGCGATAATCTTATGGAGTTTGAGGTCAAGGGCGATGACGGCAAGTTCCATAACGCTCAGGCTTCCACGGATGGCAAGACTGTTGTCATCACCCCTGCTACATCCATCTCTCAGCACCCTACTATCCGTTTTGCTTGGAAGGACAACCCGGAAAAGCATAACATGAAGGGCAAGAACGGACTTCCTGCAAGTCCATTCCAGTTGGAGGTTAAATAGTAAGTAGATGTACATAATTATCTTTACAATCCTTGCACTACCTAATTAAAAACAATTATGTACACTACTTATAACGTGAATTTTTCATGAAATTTTCTTTTATCCCGAATTATTCGAATATTCGAATTGTTCGGGATAAAATTTTATTATATTCTTACCAGAATATTTGGAGAAGCGATAATATAAATCCTATTCTAATCCAATAGATTTCCAATTCCCGATTGGATTTGAATTGGACTTGAATTGGAGCTGGATTGGACTTGGATTGGAACTGCTACGAGCTTACATGAAGAAGAAACAAGAATTAAGTGATGATAAATAACGTGAATTCGACGACTTGCTTTAGCTTGATGAGCCTTGCGAATAAAACAAACCGCTTGCTATAAGAAGAAATTAATGCGACATTAATGTGTCATTTGTGACAATTAATGTAGGTTCGCAGAGCGAAAACATATAAATTCTCATTAATATCACATTAATACCGCATTATTTTTTGAAAAGTACAAGCATTGGATATGCTAAAAAAGTTTTTTTAGCGTTTTTCCTGTCACACCGTCACACTCATTGAATATCAGCGAGTTATACGTGATAGGAAGGTTGTTTTCCCGTCACATTGCCGTCACAAGGCAATGTATGCGTGATAGGAGTGTGACGGGAAGGAAATGCTCCTGTCACACGTAACCAACTAACACTCAGGCGATGTGACGGTGTGACAGGAAAATCGTGAAAAAACTTTTTTTATTTGCTGCCAAAAGTAATGTCTGATTTCACAAGCACCTTCGTAGCGAGTCCATTGTAACATAACCATGGGCAATAGTACACATTTTTCCGGACAGCCAGTGTATGGTCAGCTGTGTTTTAAGAAGTTGGGGAAGGGATACTATGGTTTAGCGTACAGTAATAATTAACGTGAGTTCGACGACTTGCTTTAGCTTGATGAGCTTTGCGAAAAATTTGTAGAACCCACCTTATGGCTCTACGGACCTAAATTCAGCTCGATTTTTGACGAATGAGAAAAACAAAAGTTGTACTAATTGAACAAAAAAGCATGTTTAACCTTCTTTAACTTAAAAAAGACGAAATTAAGATAAAAAACAAGTATCTTTGCCAAGAAATTGCGTAGTATAGACTCTAATGGGTTTTATACGCGATAGCGTGATAATCATAAAATATTGAGAATCTGCTATTTTTAACCTATTTTTGTCTTGTGATTAGATGTTCAGAAACACTATTGTCCACTATATTGATAAAAGAGAAATCGTATCAAATCTTAATCAGAGAATCAAGCACTTATGATATGCGATTTGGGAACTAACTATATGGTAAATTGTTTTTTTAGTGGTAACTGGTGATTCGGAAGCAGTATGAATTTTTTATAATCGTAAATCATTAATTTTAAATAACTAACAAACATAATCTCTATGTCTGAAAAAATTAAAAACGTCCGCTATGCGCTTGTTGCTATGCTGTTGTTCTTCTGTGCGGCAGTACAGGCGCAAACTGTGAAGGGTGTCGTTAAGGACGCTACAGGCGAAACCGTAATAGGTGCAACTGTACAGGAACAGGGTGTTCAGAATGGTGTAATTACTGACATCGACGGAAAATTCTCAATCACTCTTAAGGGCAAGAGTCACAAGCTCAACATCTCATACATTGGTATGAAGACAAAGGCTGTTGACGTTGCCGGTAAGTCGGATGTCACAGTTGTGCTTGAGGACGAGAACAACACTCTTGAGGATCTTGTTGTTGTTGGTTACGGCACTATGAAGAAGAAGGATCTTACTGGTTCTGTAGCAACCGTAGGTGGTAAGGCTCTTGAGGCTGTTCCTGTCGCATCAGCAGCAGAGGCACTCACAGGTAAGATGGCAGGTGTACAGGTTACTACTGCAGAAGGTTCGCCTGACGCTGAGGTGAAGATCCGTATTCGTGGTGGTGGCTCTATCACTCAGTCTAATGACCCTCTCTATATTGTTGACGGTTTCCCAGTTGAGAGTATCAGCGATATTCCTGCATCAGAAATTGAGGATATGACAGCGTTGAAGGATGCTTCTTCAACAGCCATCTATGGTTCTCGTGGTGCTAATGGTGTAATCCTTGTTACGACTAAGAGTGGTAAGTTGGGTAAGGTGAATGTTTCTTACAATGCTTACTATAGTTGGAAGAAGATTGCCAAGAAACTGGATGTTCTTGATGCATACGACTATACCAAGTGGCAGTATGAGCTTATACTCCTCAAAAATCAGGGTGATCTTACCAAGATGTCTGACTACGAGGATCAGTTTGGCGGTTATCAGGATATGGATCTATATCGTAATATTCAGACAAACGACTGGATGGACATAGTATATGGCCGTACAGGTCACACATTCAACCAGAGTGTCAATGTCAATGGCGGTTCAGAGGAGTTGAAGTATTCGTTCAACTATACTCACATGAATGACAAGGCTATTCAGATTGGCTCTTCATTCAAGCGTGATAACTTCAGTCTCAAGCTTAACACAAAGCCAAGCAAGGTTACCACCCTTGATTTTCAGGCACGATATGCAGATACAGATATCAGAGGCGGTGGTGCAAATGAGGCTACAAGTACATATGATTCAGACAAGCGCCTGAAATATGCCATGATGTATCCTCCATTCCCTGTTAAGAACGTGAACTCAGCCGCAGCTTCTGCTGACGATGATCTTGGTAACCTATATAATCCTGTAGAGGCTCAGAGAGATAGTGATCGTAAGAAGGAACGTAAGAACCTCAATATTTCCGCTGCTTTCGGATGGAATATTATCAAGAACCTTAAGTTCAAGGCCGAGTTGGGCTATGATGACTATACACAATATGATCAGACATTTAGGGGTACGACAACATATTATGTTAAGAATATTCCTGCTGCTGAGAATCAGGGATTACCAGTAACCCGCGTGATAGATACCAAGCGTCATAGATTCCGCAGTACAAACACATTGAACTATGACTTCAAGAAACTGTTTGGTAAGGATTCTAAACACTCTTTGAATATCCTTGCAGGTCATGAGTATGTGATCACAAAACAGCATGACGTGACTGATGAGGTCCACGGATATCCTGCAGACTTCGATGCTGAGACCGCATGGAAACTTACAACCGTAGGTGTTCCTTATTCTATAAATGACTATTATAAGCCTAATGACAAACTTCTCTCTTATTTCGGTCGTATTAGCTACAACTATGATGAGAAGTATTTGTTGAATGCTACATTCCGTGCCGATGGCTCTTCTAAGTTTAATGCGAATAATCGTTGGGGTTACTTCCCATCAGTAGCTCTTGCTTGGCGTATCTCTTCTGAGAACTTTATGAAGAGTGCAGAGAAGTGGCTTGACGATTTGAAATTCCGTGTTTCTTTTGGTACATCAGGAAACAATAATATTCCTGTTGGTCAGCTCATTCAGTCATACGACGTAAAAAGTACTACATGGGTGAATGGTCTTGAGAACTACGTTGCTCCTAATAAGACTATGGCCAACCCTGACCTTAAGTGGGAAACTACGATTACTCGTAATCTTGGTCTTGATTTCACTCTCTTCCATAGCAAGATTTCAGGTAGCATTGAGGCTTATCTTAGTAACACTAAGGATCTTCTCATTGAGTTCCCTGTAGCAGGCACAGGCTATGACACCCAGTATCGTAACATGGGTGAGACCGAGAATAAGGGATTAGAGGCTACCATTTCTTGGCATGCTATAAATAAAAAGAATTTCAGTATTGATTTCAACGCAAACATCGGTATTAATAAGGGAAAGATCAAGTCACTTGGTGCAATGAAAGACTTCGGCTGGGACACACGTTGGGCATCATCAGAGATTCTTAACGACTACTGGATTGCTGTAGGCGGTCAGGTTGGTGAGATTCGCGGTTTCAGAAACGCAGGTCGCTATGAGGTTGATGACTTTACTGAATACAATGAGTCAACAAAGAGCTGGACTCTGAAGCCGGGCGTTGTTGATGGAACTGCTATTCTAGGTGACATCCGTCCAGGTACAATGAAGATAGCTTCTACCACACAGCACTGGGACCAGGCTCAGGGCGCATGGGTATGGAATTCAACGGGTCAGACAACTGATGCTGATGGCAATACAGCAACAGGTGTGATTTCTGATGATGACAATACTATTATTGGTAATGTTAACCCAGATTTCACAGGCGGTTTCGGTCTCAATATCCGTGCATACGGTTTCGACCTCGCTGCAAATTTCAATTTCAGCGTAGGCAACGATATCTACAATGCCAACAAGATTGAATATACATCTACTTCCAAGTATATGTATCGCAGTATGATTACTGATATGGCGGATGGCAAGCGTTGGACTAACCTCAATGATGATGGTACTCTCTGTAATGATTCTGAAAAGTTGAGAGCTATGAATGCGAACACCACTATGTGGAGTCCATACATGAAGTCATTCGTACTTACTGATTGGGCTATTGAGGATGCTTCTTTCCTTCGCTTGAATACCCTAACTTTGGGTTATACTCTCCCTGCAAGTCTTACTAAGAAGGCTCACATCTCAACTCTGCGTTTCTATGCTACGGCTTACAACGTATTCACTTTGACAAACTATTCTGGTTTCGATCCTGAGAGTGACTGTATCCGTAGGTCTGCACTTACTCCTGGTGTTGACTACTCTGGTTACCCACGTAGCCGTCAGTTCGTATTTGGTCTTAACTTGAACTTCTAAAAGCAGATATAACAATGAAAAATTACATAAAACTCTCAATTCTCTCACTTGTTGTTGCTTCTCTTGCAACATCCTGTGATATGGATGCTCCTTCTATATCTACTCTCGATGAGAGTTCTGTATATAGTGTATATGGTCTGGCTGAGCGCGAAATTATGTCAATCAATGTATCCTTTGGCGAAACGAACTCATACCGTGGCCGTTATCTTCCATACTATGGTTTGAACTCTGACGTTGAGACTACATCAGGTTCATATCCAAGCCTGTCAAAGAAGAATGACGACAAGATGAGTCTCTGTAACTTCTCTACATTGGATAATAACACTCAGATGAATACCGATAACAACGCATACGCTAAATTCTATGAGGGTATTGAGCGTGCCAACCTTGCAATTGAAGGTATTCGTAAGTATGGTAAGATAGAGGAAAACAAGGATATGGCTCACCTTCTTGGTGAGGCTCTAACAATGCGTGCTGTTATCTACAACGATCTTATTAAGGCATGGGGTGACGTTCCTGCACGCTTTGTTCCAAACAACACGGAGAATGTCTATCTTCCACGTACAAACAAGGATGATATCTATCTCCAGCTTCTCAAGGATCTTGAAGAGGCAGAAAACTATTGCTATTGGCCAAATGAGAGCCATATCACACAAACAGCAGAGCGTGTTAATAAGTCGTTTGTCAAGGGACTTCGTGCGCGTATCGCTCTCTATGCTTGCGGATATGCACTTCGTGGTGACGGTTATCGTCGTAGCAACAATTCTGAACTTTCTCAGGACAAGATGATGGCTATCGTAAAGAATGAGTGCCTTGATATCATCAATTCTGGCAAGAACACTCTTGGTGAGTTCGCGGATAACTTCAAGAACCTTTGTAAGGATGGTGCAGATGGTACAGCATCTCCTGCATCTAACCTTGAGAGCCTTTGGGAAATCCCATTCTCTGCAGGTCGTGGTCGTGTGCTCTACACATGGGGTGTCAAGCACCAGACTAAGGATCAATATACACAACAGGCACAGGGCGGTGTAAACGGTCCAATGCCTTACCTCTTCTATGACTATAGCAAGAACGACAAGCGTCGTGACATTACTTGTGTTCCTTATGAGTGGAGTAAGACTCTTGTTGACGGCAAGGCTCCTCAGGATCTCCGCAAGATTACCCAGTGGTGCTTTGGCAAGCTTCGTTATGAGTGGATGGATCGTATAGTTACCTCTACCAATGACGATGGTATAAACTGGCAGTATATGCGTCTTGCAGATGTTTATCTCATGGCAGCAGAGGCAATAAACTATCTTGAAGGTCCGTCAGCAGCATGGCCTTATATGGAGCCTGTTCTTGCACGTGTACTTCCTGCTAATGAGGTTGCAGACTTGAAGACTAAGTATACAGCCGACAAGGATGCATTCCAGAAAGGTATCGTGGATCAGCGTGGTCTTGAGTTTGCAGGTGAGGCTCTTCGTCGTGCAGACCTCGTTCGCTGGGGTATCATTGATGAGAAGATGGAAGAGGCAAAGCAAAAGCTTCAGGCACTTGCTAACCGTACAGGCGCTTATGCAGACTATCCAGCAAAGCTTTATGTCAAGACATACGATGAGAAAACAGACAAGGAACTTATCTCAGAGTATGGCATGTACGTAGGCGATGGCAAGTCTGGTGAGGCTATCGTTATCTACGGTCTTGAGAAGGGTCAGACCGATGAAATAGGTTCTTCTCTCAAGGAGGATGGCTTTACACCAAAGAACTGGTTCATCAACAATGATGAAAATGTCATAACCTCAGACTACTGGGATGGCATCTTCGTCAATAAGCCAAGCCTTAACTACCTCTGGCCTATATGGAAGACATTTATTGACAAGAGTAACAACATGCTCAACAATGATGGTAATTACGGTCAGTTGTAAAGGATAAGGACAAAAATCTAAGGTCAAAAGTCAAAAGTCTAAGGCTTTGGCTTTTGTCCTTAGACCTTATAACTGAAACTTGAATAAAAACTAAAACCGAAAAAATCCTTATATGAAAAGATCTATTATCAACAAATGCTTGATTGGCATTGGAATCCTTTCAATGGCATCATGTAGCGATCCAATGGAGGAAATCACAGACATCATCTATGCCAGAGAGTTCTCACCAACCAATCTTGAAGTGAAGAACGTTAAGGAGACGTCGGCATTGCTCAAGTGGAACGCTTCAACAGGTGTTTCCGAATATACCGTTGAGCTGTATCCTGATGACAGCCTTACGTTTACTTCCTCTCCTAAATCCGTTGACATTACAGAAAATGAATTGCCGTTACAGGACCTTACCTATGACACCCGTTATAGTGTAAAGGTAATTGCCAAGGACACAAAGAACTCAAGTCGTAATTCAAAGCCGGCAACTCTATTTTTCCGTACAGCAGCTCAGCAGATTTTCAACGCCATTGCGGAAGATAACATTGGTGACAGAAGTGTGGTTGTATCGTGGGCTGAAGGCGAGAAAGAGGTTTCTGAACTTCGTGCTTTCGATCAGACTGGCGCGTTAATATCTACCCATACTATTACCGATGCAGAGAAAAACTCTGGCACGGCAAAGGTTGATGGACTTAGTCCTGAAACCAAATACACCCTCAAGCTTTATTACAACTCAAATGGAGTATTGAAGGAGCGTGGTAGCAAGACATTTACAACAATCGTTGACCTCAACGGTGCTACCCTTGTGCGTCCAACAGATGATATTGTTGACCTTGTAGCAAATGCCAAGGATGGTGATGTATTTGCCCTTACTGGCGGTACATTTGTTGTAAAAAGTTCAAGTGAATCCGCAACAGCAGGTGTGATTGTTGTTAGTAAGAACATCACAATCAAGGGTATCTATCCGACACGTGTTCCTGTTATCAATGGTCGTTTCCAACTTGAGGATGGCGCTACCTTGACAATCAATCAGGTTAATATCGATGGTGAAGGAACTACAGGAGACCAGTGCTTCAATTACAAGGGAACAAACGTTGGTGGTATTTCTGTTGACAATGCTGAAATAAAGAACTTCAAGAAGGGTGTTTACTATGTTAATGTTGCTGCAAAGGTTCCTTACATCAAGTTCAACAACTGTTTGATTCACGATATTACCTGTGAAGGTGGTGATATGTTCGACTGTCGTACAGGATGTATCGATGATCTCTCAATCACTAACTCTACCATTTATAACAGCTGTGCTGAGCGTGACTTTGTGCGTTTTGATGATGCTTCCGGTTCATTTGCGGGTGCTACTCCAAAGATTACCATTGACCATTGCACAATCAATGCTGCAGCTAATAAGAGCGGCAAGCGCCTTCTCTATGTTCGCTTTGTGGGTACTACAATCAACTGGACAAACAATATTGTGACAAATACAGTAGCGGTTTGGAGCAACCAGTCAAAGACAACGGTTCCTACATTTGGAAATAATAATTTCTACTTCAATTGTGAAAAGCTGAATGTTCTTGATGGTGCCGAGGGTGGTAAGACAAACCTCTTTATCGACGAGAAGGCAACAGTTCTTAATCCTCAGTATGCTGATGCAGCTTCGGGCAATTTCACGTTGAAGAATGAGAGCGTGAGCAAGTTCAAGGCGGGTGACCCACGTTGGTATAGCAATCAGTAAATCAATATATCTGTAAGGAGTGCGACGATTCGTTGCACTCCTTCTTGATTAAAAAAACTAAAATTTGGTATTTTAGTAAAGGTGGTATTTGTGAATTCTCAATTTTTATTGTATCTTTGCACTTGTAAATTAGGAATTTAATTACCTGACTAAAAAAATAATCATATGAAGAAAATCTTTACTCTTATTGCAACTGCTCTTATGGCAGTTAGTGTTAATGCTCAGAAAACAGAGCCTATAGTCTATCACTTTGATAACAAGGCAGAAACTTATGTCTTGGGTGATTATACTGAAGCCACAACATATGAAATGGATAAAGTTTCTGGTTTTTCTGTAAATTATACAGGTTCTAGTGCAAGTGATAATAAGCTGCAGATTAAGCTTGCTGCTAATGAGGAAATCTTTTTTGAGTATGGAAACAAGGAGAAAAAGAACAATGTTCTAAAGACTGCTCCTGATTATGCTGTGTTCGACTCTAAGAACTTCGTTATCAATGTACCTCTTCAGACTGAGGATGTTCTCACTATCAAGTTCTCTGCAAAGGGTTCTACAGCAAGTACGATGGGAATATATGGTGAAACACCATGTATCGAGCTTGATGAATCTACTTCTGAGGACGATCTTAAGAGTACAGCGAAGGATGATTACAAAGTAATCAAGTTCGTGGCTACTAAAGGCGGTACGGCAAAGGTCAAGGAATCTACAGGCGGATTCCGTCTCTATGCTATCGCTATCAACTCTGACATCGATGGAACCACTACAGGTATCAGCGAGGTCGCTGCTGCTAAGTCAGCCAAGGTTCGCAAGGCTGTTGTAAATGGCCGCCTCGTTATCGAGACTGCTAACGGCACATTCTCAGCAACAGGTGCGCGTGTAAAGTAAATGACATTTGACATTTGACACCAGATATAACGGGGCGGTATTATAGGATACTGCTCCGTTTTGTTATTCCACACCTTATTTACACTTTTTATTCCAAATTTTTTGCAATCTCGAAAAATATATGTAAATTTGCCCAAAATAAATAAAAAGTTACCTTAAACACGAATTATGAAAAGAATACTTACTCTATTATCTACGTGTACTTTGGCTTTTTCAACAGCCCTTGCACAGTTTGCTTCGGCTCCTGCTTTCCCGGGTGCTGAAGGATATGGTCGTTTCACCACAGGTGGACGCGGTGGTGCTGTATATCACGTTACATCACTTGACGATAATGTTCAGAATCCAGCAGAAGGTACACTCCGTTATTTCATTTCAAAGAAGAACGGACCAAGAACCATTGTCTTTGATGTGGCAGGAACTATAGAGCTCAAAGGTGACCTCAAGATAAATAAGGGCGATATTTCCATTCTCGGTCAGACTGCTCCGGGAGACGGCATTTGTCTCAAGGGTTATAATCTGTCCATCAGATCAAGCAATGTAATCATACGTTTCATCCGTTGCCGACTTGGTAGCAATGGTGGTGATGCTGATGCAATGTCGGCAGCTCACCACGATGAGGATATTGAGAAGAACGTCATCATTGACCACTGCTCTATGTCATGGTGTACGGATGAGGTAGGCTCGTTCTATGGTAATGAGAACTTCACACTCCAGTGGTGTATTCTCTCTGAGAGCTTGAAGACCAATAAATACAAGGAAGGAAAACATGGTTATGCAGGTATCTGGGGAGGTAAGAAGGCAAGTTTCCATCATAATCTCCTTGCTCATAACGACTCACGAATGATTCGTTTCGACCACGGCTATGTATCATCGTTTGCCGGTCCTGTGGATTATGTCAATAATGTGATTTATAACTGGGGCAGCAATTCTGCATACGGTGGTGAGACTAACCAGGGTGCAGAGGCAAAGACCTTCAATATTGTCAACAACTATTACAAACCGGGTCCAAGCACATCAAGCTCAGCCAAGACTCGTATCCTCAATCCTACAACTGCTTGTGATAACTGTACGGGTACTGATGTGCCTGGCAAATTCTATATTACGGGCAATGTAATGGAGGGTTCTGCTCTTGTGACCAAGGACAATACCTGTACGGCTGCAATAAAGATGGATGGTAAGTCACCTATTACTTATCAGGAATGGAAGAACTCATGTGTCTCTGCAACCAAGTTCACATCTTCTGATGCAGAGTTCAAATATAATATCATTTCGCAGCATAATGCAAATGATGCTCTTTCAAAGGTAATAGAGTTTGCCGGTGCATCCCTTTCACGCGATGCTGTTGATGTGCGTATAGCAAATGATGTAAAGAACGGTACTGGTAAAATCATGGAAGATGACCAGAGCGAATTAATGGTTTGGCCTAAGCTTACAGGAGAAAAGGCAGCAGATACCGATGGTGACGGTATGCCTGATGATTTCGAGATAAAGTGCGGTATTGATCCTTACAAGTCAAATGCCAACGGCTACGACCTTGACCCAAAGGGTTATTACACCAATATCGAGGTATATGCAAACTCCCTTGTAGAGAATATAATCAAGGAAGAGCGTGCTAATGCTGAGGAAACATTTGAAGAGTACTATCCTGAGCTTGCAGGCACTATATCACAGGTATATTACTATGTTTCTTCAGAGAAGACGATAAATACGATCGACTATTTAGATGGAGCAAAGCTTTCCCTCACGGGTAATACTGCAAAGTCCTACGGAGCTGCAAGTGATATAACCTATAATGGCAAACAGTATAAGTCTGTCAAGCTTTCCAATGGTGCCCAGAACACTTTCTATGCTCCTGAGGGTAAGACTATAAGTAGTGTGAAGATAGTCAGCTGCAAGCATGAAGGTGTTGGTGATCGCGTATGTTTCTGGTACGAGGTAGGTGGTTCAGAATTCGGCACAGGAGAGCTTGTTGATGAAAAGATGGTATATACTCCATACGAGGGAACAGAAACTATATCTGAGGCCGCTGCTAATAAGGTTTGCGCCACACCAAATATCCAGACCTTCATTATAGGTGGCATGCCAAGTTTCACATTCACGAATGCTGGTGAGCAATTAGATTTCATCCTTGATGTAACCTATGGTGATGAGACTACAGGCATTAATGATTTCTATGCTCCTGTTGTAACTAAGGCAAGCAAGGCTCGTAAGTTCTTCCAGAATGGCAAGCTTGTCATCGAGACTGCTAATGGCACATTCACCGTTTCTGGTGCACGCATTAAGTAGACCCACCCCCTTACCCCTCCAATAAAGGGAGGGGAGTGAATAGAAATAACCCCCATAAAAAGGAGAAATTGCACATTTTATAGTTAAATGTGTAATTTCTTCTTTTTTTATGTCTTTAATTCGCAAAAAATATGTAACTTTGCATCCGCAAAGAAAAAAACAAAAAATTAAATATATCTCTTAATGTACACAACAATTACTGCCGCAGAGGCTGCGGCTCTTATTAAGAATGGTGATTCGCTCGGTCTTAGTGGCTTTACACCTGCTGGTGTGCCTAAGGCTGTTACTCGCGAACTTGCAAAGATCGCTGAGGCTGAACACGCTAAGGGTAATGAGTTTCAGGTTAACCTTTTCACAGGTGCAAGTACAGGTCAGTCAACTGATGGTGTCCTCTCTGAGGCTAACGCTATCAAGTTCCGTGCGCCTTACACCACCAACCCTTCATTCCGTAAGACAGTAAATCAGAACCTGATTTCATACAACGATCTCCACCTCTCTCACATGGCTCAGGATCTCCGCTACGGCTTCTATGGCAAGCTCCAGTGGGCTATCCTCGAGGTTTCAAAGATTGAGGAGGTAGGCGAAAACTATCACGTGTCTCTTACTGCTGCCGGTGGTATCTCTCCAACTATCGCACGTATTGCTGATAAGGTAATCCTTGAGCTCAACTCTTTCCATAGCGATAAGACTGGTCTTATTCAGGACGTTTATGAGCCTCTTGATGCACCTTTCCGTCAGCCAATTCCTATCACAAAGCCAAGTGACCGTATTGGTAAGCCATACGTTGAGATACCAAAGTCTAAGGTAGTAGGCGTTGTTGAGTGCAACCTCCCTGACGAGGCTCGCGGCTTCAAAGGCTCTGACCCAATCACCGACCAGATTGGTGCCAATGTGGCTCATTTCCTTCTCAACGACATGAAGCGCGGCATCATCCCTTCATCATTCCTTCCACTTCAGAGTGGTGTAGGTACAACAGCCAACGCTATCCTCGGAGCTCTTTCTAAGGATGAGAACATTCCTGACTTCAACATATATACCGAGGTGCTTCAGGATGCTATCGTTGACATGATGCTTACAGGTCGTGTAAAGGATGCTTCTACCTGTTCTCTCACAGTAAGCAACGACTGCCTGATGCAGATCTACGACAACATCGACATCCTCAAGGATCGTCTCACACTCCGTCAGTCAGAAATCAGTAACTCTCCAGAGGTTATCCGCCGTCTTGGTGTCATAGCTATCAACACCGCTATCGAGGTTGATATCTACGGTAACGCTAACTCTACACATATCTCTGGTACAAAGATGATGAACGGTATCGGCGGTTCTGGCGACTTCGAGCGCAACGCTTATATCTCAATCTTCACCTGTTCTTCTGTTGCTAAGGATGGTATCATCTCTTCTATCGTACCATTCGTAAGCCATCAGGATCACTCAGAGCACGATGTGAACGTAATCGTGACAGAGCAGGGCGTAGCCGACCTTCGCGGCAAGAGTCCGTTGGAGCGTGCTAATCTCATCATCGAGAACTGTGCACATCCAGACTATAAGCCACTTCTCCGCGACTATCTCAAGCTCGCAACAGGCGGTCATACTCATCACAATCTGCCTTGTGCATTCGCATTCCACGACACACTCCGTCGCAAGGGCGATATGCGTCTCACAGACTTCGCAGAGTATGTAAAGGATTAAGCCCCGTAAGGGAAATAATGATAATAACGAGAATAGGTGTGCAAAATCATGCACGCCTATTTTTCTTTTCTCTCTTTCTTTATTTTTTCCCAAAAACATACTATTTCCCTTGTAGGAAATTCCGTTGTTTTTCCGCTATTCCTCCTAAGATACTCCATCGATGGACTAACGATGGAGTATCCTTGGAGTTTTGGTTATATTGGATATTTGTGTTTTTAAGATATTCGCCGTATGTTTTCACAATTTACTCAATTTGTTTGGATGTTTCAGGAAAAAATTGTATATTTGCAACCGATAATGAATAAAGTTAAGGACTAAAGCCTTTTATCCTTCTCTATTTCGCGAGTACACTTTTCCAGACTAAACCTAGGTTTGATATAAACAATAATGCTATGAATAATGAGCTTTCCGCACTTCGACAAATCCTTGATGACTCGGATCAGATGATTCAGGTATGTGACGTGGAGACACACTCCATGCTCTATGCCAATGCACCTATGCTGAAGGCTGCTGCACATGGCGATATCCCATATCTTGGGCAGAAATGTCATAAGTACCTTATGGATAGCGATGTGCCGTGCTCATTCTGTCCGTATAATAGCATGGACAATAGTGAGCAGATTGTCAAGGATGTAGAAGATTGTACGGGAGTCTATTCAATAAAGATCAAGTTCGTTGAATGGAAAGGCAAAAAGGCATTGTTGGAATATTTCTCCGATGTTACGGAGATGCGCCGTTCGGAGAAGAGATATAAGACCGAGGTTGATGCTATTGTCAGCTCTATCAGTATGGCTCAGGGTATCTGTCATGTCGATATCAACGACAGGAAACTTCTCAACCTCAATATGCAGCAAGACGTGTTGCCTGGCATAGAGATCACCTCTTCTGATATGCTTCTGCAAGCCATAGAGGACGAGATTACTACAGCTGAAGCAAAGAGGGAGTTCCGACGTGTCTTCTCCTATGCCTATGTTCAGGAAACCTATGAAAAAGGAGAGAAGGCGATAACGCTTGATACGGAGGTGAGGCATCAGAACGGAGACATAGTGCCTGTGCGTTTCGTTGGGCGATTGGTAATCAACCCGACAAACAACCACTTGGAATGTATCGCCTTCAACTACGACATAAGCAAGGAGGTAAATCTGAAGCGCGAAATGGAGATGACCAACAAGCTAAATAATGCGCTTGCTGACGAATACTCCACAATCTTCTCCGTCAATCTTAAGGAAGGTATTATGCGTATTCACAAGATGGATCCTAACCAGAACGCGCATAAGTTCAATTTCCCTTCCGTGGTTCCTTTTAACGATTTCTTCACGCTTTATATTGATACCTTCGTAGATGAGGAATATCGTGAGGAGTTTCGCAAGGTAGCCAATCTCGAAAACCTTCGCCGTCGCGCATGCTGTGGTGATTTCAACATATCAATTCGTTTCAAGACAAAGCCGAATAAGGCTGGTCAGGAGAATTTTGAGGCGGTGGTAATGCCAGTAGATGTTCATGACCACAATAACATGGTTGTAGGTTGCAAGTGTATTGACAAGCTCATAGCACGTGAGGAGCACGACAAGAAGATGCTCATGGAATCTCGTGAACAGGCAGAGGCGGCAAGTAAGGCTAAGACCGCTTTCCTCTTCAATATGAGCCATGATATCCGCACGCCTATGAATGCCATCATGGGCTTTACCAATCTGCTTAGTAAGTATCAGGACGATCCTGTGCGCCGAGCAGAATTTATCCGTAAGATTAGTGAATCAAGTCATGTGCTGTTGTCTATTATCAACAACGTTCTTGAGATGGCCCGAATTGAGAAAGGCGCCATGCAGCTTGAGGAAAGCGTATGGGATGCCAAGACGTTCAACGACACCCTTTTCACGATCTTCGAGGATATGATGAGCCAAAAAGGGCTTCATTTCTCCCGTTCCATTGATGTAATGCATAAGAACGTGTTCTGCGACCCGACAAAGCTTCGCGAGATATTCCTGAATATTGTATCCAACGCGTATAAATATACCCCGGAGGGTGGCAAAATTGATATGAATACCGTGGAAATCCCTTCCGATCGTGAGGGCTATGCCATGTTCCGAACAGTCATTACCGATAACGGAATTGGTATGAGCAAGGAATATCTGCCACATCTCTTTGAGGAGTTTTCGCGCGAGCATAACACCACTCAAGGTCGTGTGGAAGGCACCGGACTTGGAATGCCTATCGTTAAGCGACTGGTCGAGATAATGGAAGGTACTATCGAGGTAGAATCGGAACTTGGTGTTGGCACAAAAGTAACCGTCACTATCCCGCATCGTATAGCTGACACATGTGCTATAGTCTCTCACAGGGGTGTGGATGTTGATCCTTCCCTATTTCATGGCAAGCGCATCCTACTTGTGGAAGACAACGAACTTAATGCCGAGATTGCCATTGAGATGCTAAAAGAGATGGGATTTATTGTAGAGCACGCCTACAACGGACAGGAATGTCTGGATATGCTCGATAGTGCTCCAGCCGACTATTATAACATCATCCTTATGGATATCCAGATGCCGATAATGGACGGATATGAGGCTACACGAGCCATCCGTGCCCTTCGTGACTACGAAAAGGCTAATATTCCTATTCTTGCCATGACCGCTAATGCTTTTGCAGAAGACAAGATTCAGGCCTTCCGCTGTGGAATGAATGCCCATATAGCCAAGCCTATTGATGTGGCAGAGTTGATGAAGGCTCTGGCAAATAATTTATAGTTAGCCTAACAGATTTTCTGCCAAATTCTTGTATTATCCAAGATTAATATCTATATTTGCACCCGATTAAATATTCTAAACTATTATTCTATAGAAATTTCAAGACGATGAACAGGAATCTGTTATCTGCAATAACACTATCAGTTTTTGCACTTACATTAGGCAGCTGCACAGGCAACGGCAATTCTGCTATTACTAATGCGACGGACAGCATCGAGGTTACTTCCAACGATTCTGTAAAGGTTTCTGCCGATGGTCATTTTACCATTATGCCAAAGAAACCAAGCTATTCTCTCAATTCGTTAAAGAACGTGGTTGTGCCTGCGTCATTCGAGCTTTCCGATTTTGACTGGGACAAGCGCACTCTCACCATGACCGTTTTTTACGAGGACTTATATGATAGAAAAGCCGTTGACAAGATGCGTGCTGGTGATACTATCATTTTCAACGATAGGACAATAGTAGTGGAAAAGATAGAGTGGCAAGATAGTCTTATGGTTATCAATGACGGACCTACGGGTAAAACATGCCATACAAGGGAAGAGGTAGAGAAGGAACGGCAGCGAATAGACAGTATTAAGCGTGCTAATGGTGGACATTATGAATATGGTGCTCTCCTTGAGAAAAAATATAATGGAGAATACCGTTCTGTGGATGACCCAAGTCCTTTCTCTGTTTTTCATAAGATGGGTGAGATAACCTTGCCTTTGAGTAAAGATTTCGTTTTCTTTAACTATCGGGATGAGGATATTAATCAATACGATACTATCCGTGTTAATCACCGGCAATATATGGAGAGCCGAGAATTTATGGTAGATTTTATCTGTTGTGGCACCCTAGTAAAGATTGAAAATGGAGTTATCACAAGCATCACTCGCTCATACGTTCCGTAATTAAGAAAAAAAAGAATTTTTACAACACTCTGCAACTCGTCACCCGAAACGCTGTATCGCTTTGAGATCTAAAAGGTTACGGCGGTGATTCATTTCGTTTCACTCGTCACCCACTCGTCACCCGCACATAGCATATCATTCTGATACAGAACAAGTTGCAAGGTTGATTCACTCATCACCTTTTTCAGGGTGACGAGTGGGGAGAGGGTAAATCGCGCGCCTAATATATTTATTATCAGTAAGATACCTTTGTTTGGGTGACGAGTGTGGTGACGAGTGGTATAGGGTGAATCAACGCTATAATCCTCAATGTCACAATAATTTACAGCGTTACGGGTGACGAGTGATGAGTTTTTTGAAAACTCTTTTTTTGAACGTAAAATTGCAATCTCTACATTACAGTTCCGCAATCACATAGACTTAAGTCCGTTATAAGTCCGTTTCAGGTCCGTTCCAAATCCGTTCCTATGATTGGGAGGGAAATGGGACTTACACCGACTTTGGTACGGACTTACATAGGAGTTACTACGGAATTATTGGAACATCATACGTTCTAATTCATAGACACGTGTAATCTCAAAATAAATCTGAGATTTATCGTAGTATTTGCTTGTTTTATTCAAGGTGATGACATCACAATTTGATGTTGCTGCCTGCATCTTGTATTCCCATAAATCCAGGAAAAAACGCATAAAACAATATTCGTCGCTTACTTTTGTGACATAGAAAGGGTGTTTGCTAGAGCCATCCCCTGTCATGGCTATTGTATTAAAAATTCTCATAGCCCGATTAAAATATGATTTTGCATCCTCCTTTGTTATGCCACTATTTGACGTGGAATCACTAGCCATAGCATATAGTATTTGGCCTGCATGATTTAATGCTTCTAAGTTAAGAGGGTTTATTTCGAGTATTTTCTTTGCAGTTTCAAGGCTTGATTTGATAAGTCCTTTGTCTTTCTGATTGTACATTTGTTTTTTCAGTTTTTCTTCTTCATCGTTTGTCAGGAAAGACTGACCATAAAAAGCTAGGATTCTATCTGGATAGGTCAAGGTCGTGTCAAGTTTGGTAGCAGATAGTCTGGCAACCAAATCTTTTACTTTTTGGGGATTTTTATTGACTTCTTCTTTTATTTGTTTCCAGTCAACAGGAAGAATTTCCCTTTCTTGAGCAATGATATTTGTTGATATTAACAACATTAGGATTATAGCATACAGGTGTTTCATTACGTTTGATTTTTTTATTTATTGAATCTATATAGGAGTTGGATGGGAATTAAAATGATGTTATATTTGACGGAATATCAGAATATCTCCTATAAACATTTTTTTGCGGTTTTATGGATGTACCGCCTGCAAATTCCTGTTTATAACAGAAATTGTCCTTGGTCGTGAAATATACATTATCATATTCTGTATCACTTTCGGGAACATATACCATCAATATTTGGTTTGGAAAAAGCTTGGCATTAGCCGATACTTCATACCATCCTGTTATGTTGTTGTTATATTTCTTTCCTTTATCTGAATAGACCATATAATTTACCCAATAACAAAACAGGTCGTAAGGGGTGGTGTCTGGCAGGTATATAATAAACACATCTCCTTCCTGTTGCCTAACTTGAGGTCTATCTACCTTATCTCCATTGTCTTCATATTGTTTGATAAAGCCATTTATCGCATTTTCAACTTCATTTTCATTCATCTGCGTTGCCATGATAATACGTTTGCCTTTTGCCGTATCGTCTTGGATACTATCCATTGTTATGGCAGATTTATTTTTAAAATACAGAAACACAAATGCGATAGCTAATACTGCTAAAATAATCAAATAGTTCATAATTATACCGTTTGTCTGTTATACAATTTTATTTATCTTTCTGCCCAATCACCTCTATCCAACTGCCTATAGCCAATAGCCTCAGCTATGTGTTGCGTCTGGATATTCTCTGAGCCGTCGAGGTCTGCAATAGTTCTTGCAACTTTCAGGATGCGAGAATATGCTCTTGCAGAGAGATGCAGACGCTCCATCGCATTATGGAGGAGGGTGGTGGTCTGCTCGTCAATGGCACAATACTTGCGCAGCATCCTGTCGGTCATCTGTGCATTGCAATGGATGCCCTTTTCCTTCTTGAAACGCTCCGTCTGAATCTGACGGGCAGCAATGACACGTTTGCGGATTTCTTCTGATGATTCTCCTTGGGCAGTTTTTGAGAGTTCAGAGAAAGGAACAGCCACGATATCTATCTGGATATCAATACGGTCGAGCAACGGACCTGAGATCTTGTTCATATATCTCTGTATCTGATTAGGAGAGCAGACACAATGATGTGTTGGGTCGCCATAGTAACCGCACGGACAAGGATTGGCACTTGCAACGAACATGAAAGAACACGGGTATTCTATTGTGTATTTTGCACGAGAGATAGTGATAGTCCTATCCTCTAATGGCTGACGGAGAACTTCAAGGGTGCTTTTGTTGAATTCCGGTAACTCATCACAGAAGAGCACACCATTGTGGGCGAGGGAAATCTCGCCTGGCAGAGCCTTGGGACCACCGCCGACAAGAGCTGCCTGTGAGATGGTGTGGTGAGGACTTCTGAAAGGGCGTTGGGAGATAAGGGTAGCTCCTCTGCCGTCCTTGCCTCCGCTTAACTTGCCTGCGATACTATGAATCTGAGTAGTTTCAAGACTCTCAGAGAGGGATAGGGGAGGGAGGATGCTTGGCAACCGTTTTGCCATCATGGACTTGCCTGAGCCTGGAGGACCTATCATTATCATGTTATGACCACCGGCAGCCGCTACTTCCATTGCACGTTTCACGGAATCCTGTCCCTTTACGTCGGCGAAATCAAGTTCGCTACTGCTTGCCTGTTGTTCGTAGAACACCTTTCGTGTGTCGTATTCCAATGGCTTTGCCTCACTCTGTCCAGACAGGAATTGCACAACATCAGCCAGAGTGTCCATGCCATAGATTTCAAGATTGTTAACCACAGCGGCCTCACGTGCATTTCCACGAGGAAGGATCATTCCCTTATATCCGTCCTTCCTCGCCTTGATGGCGATAGGCAGGGCACCGCGTATTGGTTGGAGAGTGCCGTCAAGACCAAGCTCGCCAATCAATAGGTATTTGTCCAATAGTTCCTTGGGCATATCCTCGTTAGCTGCAAGTATGCCGATGGCAATAGGCAGGTCGAAAGACGTACCTTCTTTGCGCAAATCTGCTGGTGCAAGGTTTATGGTAATAGACTTATTCGGGAATTTATATCCACTATACAGATATGCGGTTCTGATTCTACTCTGACTCTCGCGCACAGCTTCATCGCCCAATCCGGAGAGGTACAGGCATTGTCCTGCTTCTACGCTCACCTCTACCGTGACTGTGGTAACTTCCAAGCCGTTTATTGCTGCACAATATGTTTTTACAAGCATAAGATTAACTATTTTGATGCAAAGATATAAAAAAATATCAACAACTTGCATTTATGAAAAAAAAAATGTGTAATTTTGCTCTCTAATAATGAAAAAGGTAATTAAGTATAGTATATTTCCTGCAGTCATACTCTGCATCATTATTGTAGTATTCCTTTGGCAGTCACGTAGTGTGTCTCCTGAAGAGATAGCAATGTCAGATGCGAAGGTAGAGCGCGAGGATTGTTTTCTATTGATGTCGGGTAATGATACGTTGATGTCCTTTCGCGATATTCAGGGCGATACGCTTTTCGTGGGAGGCAGACCGGACAGCCATTCAAATGTAACGACCGTCACATATTCCATTCCCGGCCAATGGGTGAATTGGCTTCCTGTGATACCCTCATGCAAGGGCAGACTGATGGTGATGAAGGCTGATACTGTCTCGCTTTGTAAGGCAAGTAGTGAGCAGTTGCATAAAATCGTAGCCCGTCAGAAGGCGTCGGTAAAGAGACTCCTTGTAAACATAGAAGAGCAGGAGGAACATGCGGATTATTACATCCGCACACATAATGTGACTGAGGACGGCTTTGACGTTGTTACTCGTGCAAGTGAATATATGCATCACTCAAAGGATTCGCTCAATGGGGTTGCAAAGGCTCTTGCGAAGATTGATAATAAGGCTCCGCTGCGTCTAGAACTATGTTCACGTTACTACGCATGGATAAACGAATCAGAGAAAGCCTCTGCCCGACCTGTTCGTGTGGAGTGTGAAATGGTGAAGGAGAAGAACGGTATGGTGATAATCCGTACAAAGGACAGCAGAAAGCCATACTATCTCTCTACCAGTCTGAATACTTTCTGCACCGACATGATAAAGCAGCATCTCGCAAAGCGTCCGGCTCCGAGAATGGTATTGCCAAGTCATGTGAGGATTGACTCTATCGGTACCTATATCGGTACTGTTGATTCCGCAGGTTGCTATCACGGTTATGGAAAGCTCTATAAAAATGATGGCGGTTACTACGAGGGTAATTGGCTTCATGGATTACGTTCAGGTTTTGGTCTGGCACTCACGCCTGGTATGCGAATGCGCATAGGTGAGTGGAAAGACGGCGGTTATCTGGGAGAACTCATTACCTATACCGAAGAGCGTATCTATGGCATCGACATCTCGCGTTATCAGCATGAGAAGATAACGAAGGTGAAGAAATGGGTGCGTAACCGTAAGGGAAAGAAGGTGCTGCGTGTGCGGAACAAGGTGCAGAAGTTCGGCATCAACTGGAACGACCTGAAGATAACCCACCTCGGCAATATCAGCAAGAAGACGATATCAGGTGATGTGAACTATAAGATTTCATTCATCTATATCAAGTCAACCGAGGGTAAGAGCATCAAGAATAACTACTATTACACAGACTACAAGGCTGCTCGTAGCCACGGATATAAGGTGGGGACATATCATTTCTTCTCTACCAAGACCACAGGCGCAGAGCAGGCTATGTTCTTCCTCAGGAACTCGCGTTATCAGTATGGTGACTTCCCTCCTGTGCTCGATGTTGAGCCGACAGCTGGACAGATAAGGCAGATGGGTGGTACAAAGGCGATGTTCGCCCATATACGCAAGTGGCTGAATATGGTAGAGCAGGCATACGGTGTGAAGCCTATTCTCTACGTTAGTCAGAAGTTTGTGGACAGACACCTTCCAGCAGCGCCCGACCTGATGAAGAATTACAACGTGTGGATAGCCCGTTATGGTATGTACCGCCCGAATGTGAACCTTGTATATTGGCAATTGTGTCCAGACGGTCGTGTCAAGGGTATAAACACAGAGGTCGATATCAATGTGTTCAATGGCTTCCAGACGGAATGGGATAGGTTTTGTGGCAATTAAAAAGCCCCTCACCTGCCCTTTGGGCATCCTCTCCCCAAGGGGCGAGGAAGAAGTTAGTAAAAATCCTTTAAAGGATAGATTTTTAAGCGATAAAATGTAATTTCCCCCTCGCCCCTTGGGGAGAGGATGCCCGAAGGGCAGGTGAGGGGCTGTGTTTTTTTTATTATGCAAGAAACAAGACAAGCTCGTATATGCCGTATGCTCCAGAAGGAGCTGGCTTCAATATTCCAAGCACAGACACGTATGATGCCGGGTGTGCTGGTAAGTGTTACTCGTGTTCGTATCTCTCCAGACCTCAGTATATGCACAGCAAATCTTAGTGTGTTCCCTTCTGAGCGTGGTGAGGAGATTATCAAGAACATTCAGGCAAATGAAAAGCAGATCCGTTACGAACTCGGCACCCGTGTTCGTAATCAGTTGCGCATCATCCCTGAACTTCGTTTCTTCATCGATGACTCCCTTGACTATCTGGAGAGGATTGACGAGTTGCTGAAAAAGTAGAGACCCACCCAGTACCCTCCCCAAGGGAGGGTTTCTCCCCCCTTCCCCCACATGGGGGAGTAGTTACATTTTTTGTGGAAAGGGGTGCGGATGAATATAAACTCAATAATAACAATCTAATTTATTACCCAGAGAACTTATATAGGAAGTCTATTGGGGCGTTCTTTACTATATAAAACACCCTCCCTTGGGGAGGGATGGGGTAGGTCTTATGTCTTCTTTTCCATTCTATATCTCCCGAAGGTATCTCTTTTCGAAGAAGAGTACCAACGTAATCAACTTGATATCGTTTATATCCGTTGTGGGCGTTGCTGTTGCCACGATGGCACTTGTCGTCGTGCTTAGTGTCTTCAACGGTTTCCACGATATGGTGGCAGGTTTCTTTACTCAGTTTGACCCGCAGATTGAGATTGTGCCTGCTATGGGAAAGTATGCCCCTGCTGATGCTCCTGAACTGACAAAGATACGCCAATTCCCAGAGATAGAAGTTGCAACGGAAAGTGTGGAGGATCAGGCTCTCACTATCTATCGCGACCAGCAGTCAATGGTGATGATAAAGGGTGTGGATGATAACTTCAACAAACTTGTAAACATTCAGAATATTCTGTATGGCGATGGCGCTTACGAGCTTCATGTAGCCGACCTGCAATATGGTATCATGGGTATCAGGTTGGCTCAGACTCTTGGTACAGGTGCCCGTTGGGATGGTTATCTTAATATCTATGCGCCACGTCGTGAAGGACAGTTGGATCTGTCAGATCCTATGGACGGATTTGTAGTTGACTCATTACTCTCTCCGGGTGTGGTATTCAGCGTTCAGCAGTCACGCTACGACAAGAATTACATCCTAACCTCCATACAGTTTGCCCGTAATCTCTTTGGCTGTGACGGTGAGCTTACAGCCCTTGAGTTAAAGTTGAAACCGGGTGTGGATGTTGATGCCGTGCAGAAGAAGATGCAGAAGGTGGCAGGAGACAAGTTCCGTGTGCTGAATCGCTACGAGCAACAGGCTGACACGTTTAATGTTATGGAGATAGAGAAGCTCATGGCTTATATCTTCCTGACGTTCATTCTTGTGGTGGCATGTTTTAATATCATAGGTTCATTGTCAATGCTCATCATCGACAAGAAGAATGATGTGGAAACGCTGCGATGCCTTGGTGCATCCGACAAACAGATATCAGATATCTTCATGCTTGAGGGAAGGATGATAACCCTTATCGGTGCTGTTGCGGGAGTGCTTCTTGGACTCTTGCTCTGCTGGTTACAGCAACAGTACGGCTTTGTACGTCTCGGCTCTTCAAGCGGTTCGTTTGTTATTGATGCCTATCCTGTAAGCGTGCATTATATCGACGTGGCAATAGTCTTTCTGACCGTTATAGCAGTAGGTTGGATAGCCGTCTGGTATCCTGTAAGATATATGAGCAGAAGACTGTTGGAAAAGTAGAAAATCAGGAATAGTTTTTTGTCATCAAATTCATATACCATTGTAACTCCCATTTTTCGCCCATTCTAAGGAACGGAGGCATAGCGAAGGCAGAACGGACTTACAACGGATCTGAAACGGACTTGGAACGGAGGTATAGCGAAGAGCAATGGGGGGCTTTGAAAAACTCCAGAAAAAACTTTTTCGCGCTAATCCTACATTCCTACATTCCGACCCTATATAACGTACACATACTTAATGCGTTACAAGGTTTTCAAATATACGCAAATCCTACACTAATCCTACACTGAACCTACATTTTAATGTAGGTAATTGATAATGGATAATTGATAATTAATAATTAATAATTAATAATTTGAATAGTATTATAAGAGTTCAAGTCAAACTTAATTATAAATTATTCATTATTAATTATCAATTAACCTGAATTCCTGAAAAATTCAGGTTTTAGTGTAGGTTCAGTGTAGGATTAGTGTAGGTTTAGGCGATATTTAAAATCGCTACAAACTTCTGTGCACCAACAATTTACACGGGTGTCGATGTAGAAATGTAGGATTAGCGCGAAAAAGTTTTTTCAGTGGCTTTATTTTACGCTTTTCACCTTATATATTCCTATGAGGAAGTTTCTTCAAGTCAGTACCCATTACTGCGCATAAATGCTTCATAATTTGCTTTCAACAAGAAAAGAGGGCAGCGCCGGCATAAAGTCAACGCTACCCATCATAAACATAATAAGAGAGAGTATTTTATAGTGAGTATTTATAATTTCACTTCTGGCACTACCTGACCGTCGAGGAGGTTGATAACACGCTGAGCATAGCCGGCATCGCGCTCGGAGTGAGTTACCATTACGACGGTGGTACCTTCCTGATTTAATTGGGTGAGCAGCTGCATCACCTCAAGACCATTTTTTGAGTCGAGGTTTCCTGTTGGCTCGTCGGCAAGGATGAGTTTTGGATTCATCACCACGGCTCGGGCAATGGCTACACGCTGCTGCTGACCGCCAGAGAGCTGCTGAGGGAAGTGATGGGCGCGATGCGAGATAGCCATACGGCGCAGCACCTCTTCTACTCGTGCCTTACGCTCTTTCTTGGGTACACCGAGGTAGGTAAGCGGCAGTTCCACGTTCTCCTCTACGTTCATTTCGTCGATGAGGTTGAAGCTCTGGAACACGAAACCGATTTTTCCCTTGCGAACCTTTGTGCGCTGACTCTCCTTCAGCTGTCCTACGTTCTCACCATCGAGCATGTAGGTGCCATTGGTGGGATTGTCGAGCAGGCCAAGGATATTCAATAGTGTTGACTTACCACAGCCTGAAGGGCCCATGATGGCTACGAACTCACCTTTCTTTACTTCGAGCGATACACCGCCCAATGCTACGGTTTCCACCTCTTCTGTGCGGAATACCTTCTGAATGTTTTCTAATTTTATCATATTTTCAACTTAAACTTTAATCTTTATACTTTAATCTTTAAACTTTAATCTTTAATCTTTATTCCTTATTCTGTCTTTAGATAGTTGACGGGATTGCTTGTCGTGACGCGACGGCAGCCGATGCAGACAACACCCATGATGACTATCAGCACCAACAATGCACAGCCTAAGAAGAGTAGGGGTGAAAGGACTGCCTTCTCGCTGAACTGCTCCTGCCAGATATGAGAGACATACCAGGATGCTACGGCTCCGATAAGAACTGCGGGCAGAGCTACACGCATGATGTCGATAATGAATAATCGGATAACATCAGTCGCCCGAGCACCATTCACCTTACGGATAGCAATCTCTTTCTGTCTTCTGCCTATTTCGCCTGATAGATAGCCGATGAGTCCGATGAGGGCAATGAGCAGAGCCACCAGTCCGCCAATCATCACCGTGGTGCGGAAATTACGGGCATCAGTATATAGTTTGACCACCATCTGGCTATATGGCGTGATGTTGATGTCGGGATTGTCAGTCACCAATTCCTTCAGTCGCTTGTTGGCAGCCTCAAGGCCGTCCATTGTCTGGAAGCGGATGAGGATATAACGCATATATTTTGGCTTGTAGCTATAGAAAATGGCGCTTGGTCGGGTGTCGGGATTCGTAATGCTGCCGATGCGGATATCTTCATAGACTCCGACGATGGTATGCAGTTCGTCGAACGAGGAACAGAATATCTGTTTGCCGACTGCCTGATCCCAGCCTGCCAGTTCCTTCATTCGCTCTTCGAACTTCCGACTCACCATCACCTCGCGCATGGTGTCGGTCTGCTCGGTAAAGGTGCGACCTGAGACTATGGGAATACCCATCACATCGAAATAACCGTTGCCTACATGAAAAAGGTCGGCTATATTCATATACTCATGGTCATCGTCAGGCAAATAGATGTTATCACCGCCCTGTTGCTCAGTCAGATTAGCATACGACATCGTCACTCCCTTCACGGACGCCAGTTTGGGCAACTCCTCCAATACCAGCTGTCGCTGCTCAACGGACATGCCGTTAATCTGTACGGAACCCAATGTGGAATAGTCGTAGCCTATGTCGTCGTTAATCATTCTATCATACTGTCGCCCAGCCACAGCCAACAGCGCAATGAGGAACGTTGCCGATGCGAACTGCAAGCCTAACAGCAGGAGTTTCCACAGCCTATGGCTCTGACTATAGTTCTTGAAAGCAGCTGCTACTGGGATGTGGGTGTAGATGTAGCCGGGAACGATGCCTGTGATAAGCAGAACCACGAGACAGGTCAGCGCTATCATCCACATATTGTTGCCTGCCATCAGCAACACGGATAGCGGTGCGCATGTCAACTCCTCGACAATATCCTTCGCAGCATAGAGCAACAGGGCAGCCAATGCCAGCGACAACAGCAGATGAACCGCGCTTTCGACCATCACCTTATGATATACATGTCGGCTTTCAGCGCCATAGCACTTGTGAACCGCCATTTCTCGGGCTCGGCGACTGATGCCGCCCACTACCAACAGAAGGTAGTTCATCACGGCGCAGCCTATGAGCACCGCAGCCAAGAGCGAGAGGATTAATGTCATGCGGCGCACACCGTCATCCTTCGTGTGGAAGTCAGTGAGCGATGACAAGGAGAAGTCCACATCCACTCCTGCTTTCTTCATTTCTTCCAAGGGCAGATTCTCCTGTTTCATCTTCTCCAACTGCGGTTTCAGGTCATCGGGAGAGATACCCTCAGCCAAGCGAACATAGCTTATATAGTTATCATAGCCCACCCAGTCAGCGCGTCCGTCATGGTTAAACTTGGCTATCGAGGACATTGATATCATCACCTCCATATTGTGGAGTCTGGAGTTCAGAGGGATGTCCTCATATACTCCGCCAATGGTAAGCGCCAATCCACCACGCCGTTTGTAATACACTTTCTTTCCCACAACATTCCCGCCCAGTTTTTCTGCCAAGGAGCGGGAAATCATGCAGTAATCCACCTGACTTAGCACTTTCTTGGGATTTCCCTGCAAGACACGGAAGGGGAACACATCGAAGAAACAGCTATCCACAAGGTCATAATTGGTGCGCACCCAGTGGTCATCTTCCGTAACTATGGGCATATCATAGCCGACATTTGTATAGCGCGTGGCAGCCTCTATCTGCGGGCAATAGCGTTGCATGCCTGGTACAATACCTCCTGATGTCTGGGGAAAGTGATGGAACTCGCCATCCTTGATAAAGTCTTCACAAACCACATAGATGCGGTTACTCTCAGGGAAGAAATCGTCATACGACTGCTCGAAGCCCACTTTGCCTATCAGCACGACACCGGCTGCCAGTCCTATGGCAAGACAGATTATCTTCGTCCAGTTATGCTGGCCTCGTTTATTTAGTGTTTTAATTGCTGAAATCATACTTTATTCTGTTTTAATACTTTCTACGGGATTTGTTCTGACAGCCTTGATAATTTGGAGGCTAACAGAGAGTATAGCAATCAACAGGGCAATGGCACAGGTGGCAACGAAAATCCAGGCACTAAGCTCAATGCGATAACTGAAGTTGCTGAGCCAATCGCGCATGATATACCACGAGAGTGGAATGGCGATGATGAACGATATTAGCAACGGTGCGCAGAATATACGGAGCATCAGTATCATCACCTCGACTGATGTCGAGCCCATAATCTTACGGATGCCTATCTCCTTCTGTCGCTGACGGATAAAGAAGAGTGACATACCGACATAGCCCATCACAGAGATAATCACGGCAATGATGGTGAAGAGCGTGATGATCTTCAGCGTGTTATGCTGCTCATCGAAGGACTCAGCAATGTTTTCCTCGAGGCTGCTGACGTTCTCTGGTTGGTCGGCATCGGGAACATCAAGTGCTTTGAGGATGTTGATGAAGGCAGCCTTGGCTTGCTTGTCGCCGTTCGTCTTGACGAGGAGGTCCGGGTTATCTACATGTTCTTTCACACGGATGGCGAAAGGCTCTGCTCCATCAAGCACATTGATGCGATGGAAGTCTTTGAGAATGCCACTGATAGGAACTATCTTTCCATAGCCCCAGTCCATCTCGCGGACTTTATCGGTATATTCCAAACGTCGGATGGCATCCTCGTTCAGATAATAGCCGCCATCTGTCGGACCGTAGTCTTTGAGGATTTCTAGTCCGTAGAGTTTGAAAGCCGTAGAGTCAAGGTCGGTGATGAACAAAGTGACCAGTTTCTCACCTTTTTTAATAGGTCGCATCTTCGAATTATAGTCAGAGAACGTTGTGCCTCGCATCTCACCGATAGTCTCAACGAAAGGCAACCGTTCCAACTGATTCCTGACAGTCTGGCTCTTTCCTTCAGGTGACATGATGTAATAGAGATGCTTGGTATTGAAGCCTAAAGGCGCATGAATGAGGTGGTTCACTTGTAGCCAGATGACAAGGGCGGCGGTGAGCATGGTTACGGTGACGATGTTCTGAATGATGATGAACAGTCTGCCCATAACCATCTTAGAGTGATAGCGGAAGTTGCCTTTCACGATGTCGATAGGCTGAAAGCGTGAAATATGCCATGAAGGCATGATGCCAGAGACGATGCCTACAAGCAGGATGAAGGCGAGGCTGACATTCACGGTGCCTATGCTGATATCATTGAGCAGCGCAATCTTTCCCTTAAACAAATCAGCTGCATCGTCCTGAAAACAGAGGGCTAAAGCAAAGCCTATGAGGAATGCTACGGCCATCATGAGCGTTGATTCGGCAATCAACTTCAGGGAAATTTCGTGCTGGCTGCTGCCGAAGAGCCGTCGTGTAGCCATTTCCTTGGCGCGGAAACCTGTATTGGCAACCGTCAGGTTGATGTAGTTGCTGACGGCGAAAAACAGAATTGCCAATACGGCAGCCAGCAGGATGCGCAAACGTGTCCGATCACCCTTCTGTATTCCGTAGCCTTCATTTTGCGGCGCGAACATGATGTCCGTAAGAGGTGTAAGCACTAACTCATGCTCTTCCATGCGACCCCAAAGCATGTAGTTCTTATTCAAGTGATCCTCTATGGTTTTCTTTTTCTCATCGAGCGAGGTTCCTGGCTTGAACATAAGAAAGTCCTTGCAGGGACCCGTCGGACCGTACCCGAAGGCTTTGTCCGTGAGATTGTAGCCCATCACCTGCCCAAACCGCTCTATGCTGACAATGATCTGCGTTTCGTTGGGCAGCACCGTGCGGTCAAAGTCGCGTGCCACGCCGCTGATGGTATAAACCAGCGTAGAGTCGTAAGGGTCTTCATCTCGCAAATGTATATTGCGGTCGCCTACTATCTGTAGTGTTTCCCCGATGGGGTTCTTGTCGCCAAACAGTTGGCGGGCCAGACTCTCAGTCACGACACACTTGTCGGGGGCATCGAGGACAGTATGTGGATTGCCTTGCACAAGCGGGAAACTGAAGAAGTGGAAGAATGTCGAGTCAACCAACAGGATGTTGCCGTAATCGCTCTCCTTTGCCATCGTTTCGCGCTGTCCATACTTGATGCGTCCGTTCTGGCTCATCACGCAGCAGGTCTTCTCAATCTCAGGGCATAGTTCCTTCACTTCACCAGCCACCTGTGGCCACATAAAGAAATCTTCATTGCTACCCATCAGGTAGATGCGGTCGGCATGCTCATGCCATGAGTCGATACTATATTGTCGCCAAGTGTAGTCGCCCATCAGGATGATGAACATCAGCGACACTACCAGGCCAGCAATGTTAATAAAGGTGTAAGCCTTGTTTCTCGATAGGAATTTAAAATAACTCTTCATGCCTTAAAACTTTATTCGCAAAGCTCATCAGCTTCGCAGTCTACTTTACTCTTTATCCCTTATTCGTTTTTAATACTATTTACTGGATTCTCGGTTGCTGCTTGCCAACCTTGGAATGCTGCGGTCAGCAGATTGACGGCAAGCACTATGATAAGGGAGAGTAACAATGGCAAGAACTCCATCTTGATAGTAAGGCCGGAGATACTGCCTACCATTGGAGCCAGCCACCACGAAAGGGGAATGGCGATAACCATAGCGACAATTGACTGTACGACTACTGCAAGGAGCAAGCGCATGGTGATGCCGCTGATTTCTGCTCCGAAGACACGACGGACTGCAATCTCACGACGGCGCTGGCTGACGAAGTAGCTGTTCATAGCCATCAGACCGAGTATGGCAATCAGCAGGGCAACCGAAGTAAAGACCGTCAGTACGCTGAGGAAGCGCTCGTATTCCTCGTACCACTTCTGATGCTCCTGAGTGAGTGAGCGAACCTCTTGTGCCTCATGTCCTGTAGCTGTGCTAATTAGTCGCTTGATAGCATCTTCGACCTTCTTACGATCACCGTGGTATTTCACAAGAGCCTGACGAGGTCTTCCGTAAATCCTGTTCTCAAAGGTGTCCGCATCGTCATGGAACTCTTTCGCATTGACGATTACAAATGGTGTGGGATGCTCTTCCTCATGCATTACGTTCTGATAAACCATATCGGGATAGACTGCTGCAATTTTAAATTTGTTGTCTCCGTCTTTCGTCACAATCTCCCGCGCATCATCACGTACGCCGAATTGTCGTAGCAACTGGTGGTTTACCCCCACGCCCTCATCGCTGTAAACTTTCTCCGGGTGGATGTTCAGGATATTATAGAAACAACTATCGCCCATCATTATCTCTTGACTCACCACCGTTCCGTCATCGGCAGAAGTTGTCTGGTTCTCCAGTCCCTCAACGGGAGTGCCGTAACCGAAGCCGACGGCATCTACCTCCGGCAGTTCAAGCATCTTGCTGCGGAACGTCTGACGCTGAGCTTCATTGAGGTTGTAAACACCCCAAGTCGTGAGGATGTTTTCGATTTCGTAGCCCAGCGGACGGCTCATGCGCTCACGTATGCTGCTGCTAAGTAACAACGTGATAGTTAGCATGACTATGACGAACACGGTCTGCGTTACCATCAGCATGTGACTCCAACGCTGGCGAACACGACGGCGGAATGTGCCGCGCACGATGTCGATGGGTTTGTAGTTACTGAGAATCACGGCTGGCACGAAACCTGCCATTGAACCAACGAGGATGATAGCGAGTATTATAGCAACGATGGTCACTACTCCTGTATCCTTCAGCAGGTCCATCTGGCAATTGGCCATTTCCATAGCCTTGTCCTGCAGGGCGAGTGCTATCAAGTAGGCAATTGTGAAGGCGATGGCTGTAAAGAGAATGCTTTCGCATATCAGTTTGCCAAAGACTTGTAGTCGAGACAAGCCAAGCAGTCGTCGTGTAGCCATCTCCTTCGACCGTTCTGTGGTAAGCGACACGCTCAGGTTCACGTAGTTGAAAATGGCGAACACCAATACGAGTAAGGCAATAACCACGTAGAGATGAGCCATGTCGCGACTGCCATGATTAAGGGAGTCGCCGGCCTGAAATTGACACCTCGTGGCATCGTAGTAGAGCGTGGACAGTGGGGTGAGAGTCAACTCCTTCGCTGCCCCCATCTCATAGATCCAGAAGAAGGTTTTCAGATAGTCGCGCATATCGTTTATCTTACTACGAAGGTTGCAACCCTCGCGTTCCATCAGGAAGAGCACGCAACTGCCAGCATTATTCATGCCCTCAGCGTATGCCGATGGATGAAGCTGACGCAGGTTCTCCAGGTTAACCACACATTCATAGGTGTCAGGGATAACTGAACGGTCGAAATCTTCCATTATGCCACTGACGGTATAGGTAATGGGTTTATCGTCGTCAAGAACAATTTCTTTGCCTACAGCATCACCGTTGGGCCAATAACGCTGGGCGAACTTCTTGCTGACCACAATCTGATTGGGCGCGCTTAGTACCTTCTTCTTATTGCCTGTCAATAGCTTGTAGTCGAAGAATTCAAAGAAGTTAGGGGCAGTGAGAAGCATCCTCGTCTCTACCTCCTGTCCTTTAATGGTGAATGTTGCACCCATGCCCGAGATGGAACACCAGTCTTCAATCTCCGAGAAACGGTCCTGCAACTTCTGCCCTACACGGAAGTGTGACATCATAAAATTCTCGTTACCAATGGCGAAGGTACGTTCGCCTCGTGTCTGGTAATTCTCCACCGTCGTCTGACGATAGATAAGGTCGCCAAGCAACAACAGGAACGCCATCGACAGGCAAAGGCCTACGATATTGATAAAGGTAAACAGCCTGTGACGGCTCAGGAATTTCAGATAACTCTTCATGTTGATATGTAATTGGAGGTCAAAGGTCTAAGGACTAAGGTCTAAGGTCAAAAGCCATGCGCACTCCATGTTAATTATTAATTGTTAATTACTAACACTTCATTATCTTTGAATGCCTCATAGCCGCTGGTGACTACGCGCTCGCCAGGTTCCAAGCCTTCCAGAACTTCATAGAATTGCGGATTTTGGCGACCGATGCGGATGTTACGGCGATAGGCTTTGCTGCCGCTCTTGTCGAGGACGAAGATCCATTGTCCGCCAGTAGTCTGGAAGAACGTGCCGCGAGGAATGATGACGGCCTGCTCGGGCTGTCCCAGTTCGAGGTCGATGTAGTAGGTCTGGCCTGTGCGGATGTTCTCCGGGCGCTCGCCTTTGAAGACGAAGTCGCAACGGAACTTACCATCACGCACTTCGGGATATACCTTGCGCACTTGCAACTTGTATTGCTTATCGCCACGGGTAAAGGTGGCGGTAAGGCCCTGACGCACACGGTCGATATAATGCTCATCAAGCTGTGCCTGTACCTTATAGTCGGAGAGGTCGTTCAACTGCCCAATCTTCTGACCGGGCTGGATGCTCTGTCCCAACTCCACATCGAGAAGTCCCAGTTCACCGTCGATAGCTGAGCGTACTTCGAGCTTGTCCTTGCGCTGACGCACCAGTACCACGTTCTTGCGCATATTTTGTAGGTTGTCTTCCATCTGGTCCATCTGCGTGGTGCGATAGAGAGAATCCTGTTTCAGACGCTTTGAAATCAAGGAGCGTTTCTTGGCAGCGAGCTGATAGTCTTCCTGCGACTTCAGGTAATCCTCACGACTGATAAGTTTCTCCTTATAGAGCCGTTTGTTCTGTTCGAAGGTACGCTGCTTGCGCTGGGTGTCCATATCCAGCTGTGCCTGCTCCGTCTGGTTGTTCAGACGGTCTTGCTGCATGGCTACCTGGGTGTTACGTAGCAGGTTCTGCTTCTCTGCCAGTTCTGCTTCGGAATTCAGGATCTGCAGGTCGAGGTTGGAGTTGCTAAGACGAACAATGACATCGCCTTTCTTGACGTGTGTGCCTTCTTCTACAACCTTCTCCATCACGATGCCGCCTTCTTCTGGCGAAATCTGCACCACCTGTATGGGCAGTACCTGTCCGTTGGTGCGTACATAGTCCTTGAACTCTGCTTTCGTTACCTCGCTCATAGTCAGGTCATTGGCATTTACTTTCAACGTTGAGGCATGATTGCCGAATATAAGCCAGAGGCTAACACCCAACACCAAACACCCAACACCTATCCACGGCCAATATTTCTTCAACTTTTGTGTCTTTGTCTTTTCAATTATTTTGTCCATATCGGTGCTCCGTTATAATATCTTATCAAATGTTCTTTAACTATCACCATCAGTTGGCATTGCAACAGGGTGGCTTTCGATTTCAGCAGTTGTGAGGAAGTGGTGTGCAGGTCAATGGCTGTCGAGAGGCCTTCCTCGAATTGGCGACGTGTCAGCTGATATGCCAGACTGTCGGCTTCAACTTTCTTTATCATCTGCTCAGTTTGTTTGAGATAGCCTTGCCAGTCCTGCCAGGCTTCGCGGCTCAGTTTCTCCAACTCCATCTGCTTCTGTTCGTAGTTCTCGCGGGCTATCTGATAATTGTTCTTGGCCCGTCGGATGCTGGTGATGGTCTGTAGGCGATTAAACAAGGGGAAGCTCAACGTGGCAACAACATATTCACCCATATTGTTCTTGAACTGGTTGCGGAAAGACTGTCCGGCATCAGAATGAAGGGTGTGATAGTAGGTGGTGCTCATACCCGCATTTAACGAGAGAGACGGATATAAGGATGCACGCGCCTGATGCAACTCGTGTTTTGATGTCTGCATCTGGTAATGCGATACTTGTAGTTCCGGATGTTCCTTCGTTAAGGTTTGTCCGTAGGCGATGGATGATGGGTGTTGGGTGTTGGGTGTCGGCTGATCCTGTAGGACTGACAGCGAAAGCGTGTCAGCAATGGGGAAAGCCATTTCCTTTTTCAAGTCCAACAGCGCTGAAGCCAAGAGACTTTGCTGACGGGTGAGTTCATAATGGGCTTCTGCCTGCTGCGATTCCACCTGAGCTACGTCGGCTGCACTCTTGCGACCCACCTCTTCAAGTATTCGCGTTTGTCTGAGCAGTAGTTCGGCCTCTTCAACCTTTTCTTCTGCCATCTTTACAAGACCTTGATAGTAGGCAACATTGGTATATGCCTGAAGCACGTTCAGAGCCGTTTGGTCTTGTTGCTGACGAAGCGCCATTCGTCCCATCAGTACACTTGCCTTGGCTGCACGAAGCGCATGCAGACGGCTGAATCCGTCGAACAAGGGCAGGGAGGCACTCAGGGAATAACCATTATAGAAGGTATTCACATCGGTATAACCATTCGTTTCTGGGTCGATGGCACGTCCGTAATTATACTGCGCTTCGATGCCTCCATGCACATCAGGCAGGAAACGGCCGATGGCACCTGTCTTACTGGCCTTGTAATTGTCAAGCTCCAGTTCTGTACGCTTCACCTCATGGTTGTGCTCCACTGCGTATTGCATGCATTGTTGCATCGTCCATGAGTTTTGCGCATGGGCTGAAACGGCTGTAAGCGTCAAGATAGCGATCAATGATATTTTCATTACTATTGTTGTTCTTTTGTGATGCAAGGACAGTTTCAACCGAGTGTAGAGAGCTTGCTCTTTACCGAGGTGCAGCCTGTTCTCGTAATTTTTCTTCTGCAAAATTAGATATTTTCCCATTATGTTCCAAGAGTTTTAACGTCGCCAAAGTTAGATTGTCAAAAAATTTGACAGTCATCCGTATGATTTTTTGACAGAAATTCGTATCTTTGCACCCATGAAACAATTTGGTACTATATTAGTTGTAGATGACAATGCTTCCATCCTGACAGCCATGCGCTATCTTCTGGATAGTGTCTTTGAACGTATATTGACGTTGGAAAAGCCTGATGATATCCTGAAAACGATGGCACAGGAAGAGATAGACATCGTATTGCTCGACATGAATTTCACACTTGGCGTGAACAACGGACAGGAGGGCCTGTTCTGGCTTCGCTCTATCCGCAAACAGCATCCGCAGACTCCGGTGGTATTGCTGACGGCTTACGCTGACGTTTCGCTGGCAGTACGAGGACTGAAGAGCGGTGCAGCTGATTTCATCACCAAACCGTGGGATAATGACGAACTGATTCGCAAGTTAAAGGATGTTCTCGAAATGCGGAACGAGATTGTCACACTTGACGAAATGGAGAAAGACCATATCCGTCGAACCATTGACCACTGTCACGGCAATCTCACACAGGCAGCAGAACTTCTTGGTATCACGCGACAGACACTCTATAATAAAATGAAGCGGTTATGATGTGGCTCTTTATTATAATATGTATTTTGTTTGCTGCGCTCATAGCATGGATTGTTCGTCGGCAGCGTTCGCTGAAGATACGTGCCCATATGATGCAGGAGGCTATCCGCAATCATGATTTCACTTTCCGTCTTCCTACCAATGGCTTACTCCCTGGAGAACGGGCCATGCAGCAGACGCTGAACCAACTGGGAGAAACCATCCGTCAGCAAGTGAATCAGAATGAGGTGGAATCATGGGAACGGCTAACCCGTGTGCTGACTCATGAGATGATGAACGCCACAGCTCCTATTACCAGTATCAGCCAGTCAATGCTTAGCCGCGACGATGTGAAAGGCACTCTTCTTGAACCCGGCATTCAGGCCATCTTCGACACCAGCCGCCATTTGAGTGACTTCGTGGCTAATTACCGTAAGATGTCGGAATTGGAGAAACCCGTGTTGCAAGACGTGTCCCTTCGTGCTGTGCTTGATGAGGTATGTAATGCCTATCCAGAACTGACGTGGGAGATAGATGTTCCTACAGATTTGATAGTTCGAGCAGATGTCGGAATGTTACGCCAAGTGCTGATGAACCTGGCAAAGAACGCTGCGGAAGCAGAAGCGAAGAAAATGATGATAGAGCAGATGGAGGAGCCCGCAAACAGCCATGAGTTGACGCTTTACATTGGCAATGATGGTCTGCCTATTCCTGCAGAGAACCGGCAGTCGCTCTTTGTCCCCTTCTTCACCACAAAGCGAAGCGGCAGCGGTATTGGCCTTTCCCTGAGTCGTAGGATGATGATTCAGCAAGGAGGAATGCTCGACCTTGCAGAAAAGCCGCAAGGAGGATGTCGTGTAGGATTCATCCTTACTATTTTGATTGCGTAACAGCAATAATTGAGTAAATATAAAGTCCTGCAGGTCATTGACCTACAGGACTCTTTCTTAGTTTTAATGCGCTTTATGGTGGGCTTGAACCAATGCCCCCTCCGTTATGCCCACGTTCTGAGAATGGACTTATAGCGGACTTGAATCGGACCTATAACGAGGGCAAGGAAAACTCATGAAAAACACTCGTTTACTTTCCTTTTTTCACCTTATATATTCCTTGAGGAAGTTTCTTCAAGTCAGTACCCATATACTGGCCGTTGATGCTGTATATCTTCTGGGTGGTAGGTGTTGGGTATTGGGTTATGTCTGTCGTGGCTTTAGGATTGGTGAATGTGAAACTGATAGTGCCGTTAATGTTTTCGGTAATGTCAGTTATTGATTTGCCCATGAATTTCTTGCCGTCCTTATTGGCGTTGAAGAGCTTGGCAGCCGGAATGGTTGAGTCGGTAAGTGAATTGTTGCCTGACGTGCCAGGGTAGGGGTCTCCCTCAAGAGATGTGTTGAGGGCATCGTTGTCGGCATGGAAGATTGTAAGTCGCTGATGGGAGGCAAGGTTGTTCACCTTATTGTTCTCCCATATCTCTTTGTCGTAGTCCACATGCAGGATGAGCAGTCCATGACCATAGCCCGCATCATCCCATGAGGTGAGCTGACGGTTTTCCAGAAGGTAGTACTCATCGTGATTGGCATCATTGTAAATCACATACGCCTCGGGAGTGCCGGTGATAGGTTTCATATCGGTTACGGTGGTGGTGGCAGTAAGCTCGACAGGCTCAAGCCATCCTGCTTGCCAACGCTCGTATGAGGTATATCCGCATGGGCGATGGCTGTCGCCATTGTAGGAACCGTAGTCCATTATCGACCATGAGCTCATTCCAAAGGTGTTGTTGTTGTCGGTATCGTAAAGGTCGGGGAAACCAAGGCAATGGCTGAACTCATGGCATATTGTTCCTATGCCGTTCATCTTCTTGCCCCTGAAATCTTTTAGTTCGCTGCTGCAGGCATAGGTGTTGATCCAGACGTTATCCAGAAGGATAGCCCCGTCTCCGCCATTGTTAAAGTGCTTAGCGGATTCAAGGTCCCATTCATGCGAATATATGCAATGGGAGGGAGCTCCCTGTTCTTCTGAATAGCCGGCATATATGATATACACCTGATCCACCTCTCCGTCGCGGTTCCAGTCATAGTCTGCGAAGTTGACATCCTTGTCTGCGAGTTTCACGGCTTCAGTTATCATCTCGCCAGGTAGAACATCTTCGTTATTATCGTCATTCTTGCCGTAATATGAAATTTCATGTGAAAGGTTGTATGGGCCAACTACATCGAATTCCAATTCAAACTTGCCGTATGACTGCTCTCTGAAGTAGTCGCTCACGCTGCCCTTTGCACCGTTCTTGCTATATCCTTCCTCATTGGCAAGGGCATTGAAATCATTGCGTGTGAAGGTGAATTCCTTGTTGGTGAAATTGACGAGTATGATAAGTCCCTTCTTTGAGCCTGTGTAACCCTCGTAGATGGTTTCGTCAGAACCTCGTGTTATAAATGATGATATTTGTTTCGCCTTCGCAAGTCGGGCTTTCCTGCTATTGTTGCGCATAGTTATGCGCTCTGTCCTTGCTTTTTTGCGAGAATCAAGTTCAAATTGGGAGATATAGTGAGCCACACCGATACTATCCTCTGTCAATGCATTTCCCATGTCGTCAACATACCAGTGCCCGTTCTCATCACCGACGAGCGTAGCCATTACTGTGGTGCCGTCGGCAAGGGTAAGGGATCGCTTTACACGCTTTGCCGGGATGGCAAGGCATGACATCGCAACAAGAGATAATAGTATGGAGAGTATGATGCAATTTTTCATAAGCATTCAGGTTCTTTATTAAATAAAAGAACGGCACTGTCGGGATGACAAGTGCCGTTCCATCTGAGCACTCTTTATGAGTGTTATGGTTTTACCGACAATAGATTGTTCAGTATTGTTAGGAGCTTAATAGTGAGAATATTTTTGTGAGAGTATAGTATTCAGAGGTTAAACCAGATTGGGTATGCCGGAAAACATTTGCAAAGATAATAAAAAGGTTGATATAAATCAAACTTTTCCCGATTTTTTTTCGAAAAACCATTAATTTTAACCAAAATAGGCCTATTTTCTCCCGAAATCAGCTGGAATTTCGCCCCATTTATCAGTTTGCCACTTGATAATAGGGTTTCGATACGTGTTGTTTCTCAACCAAGCTTCTGCCCGTTCAATCATCTGATACAGCTTTTCTGTCTCGTCGTTTCTTACAAGGGTTGTCTTGCAATGATGTTTTCTTACCCATAGCTGTGCGTTGACCGAATCGCTGTATATCGGCATTGTGTCGAGACCTTTCTGCTTGAGTAGGGCAAGACCGTGAACAAGGGCAAGGAATTCGCCTATGTTGTTTGTGCCATGTACGGGGCCATAGTGGAATATCTCCTTGCCGTCAGCGAGATACACGCCTCGATATTCCATTGCTCCTGGATTGCCTGAACAGGCTGCATCCACGGCTATTGCCTCGCGGATGACCTCTGCAGGAAGATTCTGCGGGTTAAAGGCTGGACGAATGGGCTTGCTGGATTCATTGGAATTACTGGATTCTCTAGAATCTCTAGAAATACTAGGTTTGCTAGAAGTGCTAGCATCACTAGTATCACGGGCTTTAGCCTCTTCGTAAGCCTCTTCTCCCATCTCAAAGGCATCTTCTGCCTCTTCCTGTGTCTTGAATGATTTATACTTAGCTCCTGAAACACCATTAACCGCCTCCTGACATGCTTCCCAAGAGGAATACACGCCAGGAGACGGTCCGTTCCATACTACATAATATTTCTGCTTAGCCAAATCTTTAAAAAGTCCCCCTATGCAGGGGGATTTAGAGGGTCTTTACATCTTAGACATTGCCTGCTCGAGGTCTGCGATGATATCCTCCGCATTCTCGATGCCGACTGACAAGCGTACAAGGTCTGGTGCGATGCCTGCCTCACGCAACTGCTCCTCAGAGAGCTGACGGTGTGTGTGGCTTGCAGGATGCAGTACGCAGGTGCGGGCATCAGCCACGTGGGTAACGATTGAGATGAACTCAAGGTTATCCATGAACTTGATTGCTTCCTCACGAGTACCATTTAAGCCGAATGCGATAACGCCGCAAGTGCCGTTAGGCATATACTTCTGGGCAAGGGCATAGTTCTTGTTTGATGGCAGTCCTGCATAGTTTATCCAGCCCACCTTCTCGTTCTTCTCAAGCCATTCAGCCACCTTCTGGGCATTAGCACAATGCTGACGCATACGAAGGGCAAGAGTCTCAAGACCGAGGTTCAGGAGGAATGAGTTCTGTGGTGCAGGAATGCTGCCGAGGTCACGCATAAGCTGTGTTACGAGCTTGGTGCAGTAAGCTGCCTTGCCGAATGCCTTGGTATATACCAGTCCGTGGTATGACTCGTCAGGAGTGGTAAGGCCAGGGAACTTGTCGCTATGTGCATCCCAGTCGAAGTTGCCTGAATCAACCACGCAACCGCCTACCTGAGTAGCATGACCGTCCATATACTTTGTGGTAGAGTGGGTAACGATATCGCAGCCCCACTCGAATGGGCGGCAGTTGATTGGAGTAGCAAAGGTGTTATCAACAACGAGAGGTACACCATGCTTGTGAGCCATCTTTGCGAATCGCTCTATATCGAATACGTTACCGCCAGGGTTTGATATTGTCTCACCGAAGAAACACTTTGTATTAGGACGGAACTCCTTCTCAATACGCTCGTCATCCCAGTCAGGATCGATGAAGGTGCACTCTATGCCGAGCTTCTTCAGGGTAACGCCGAAGAGGTTGTATGTACCGCCATAGATGTTGTTTGAGGTGATGAAATGGTCACCTGCCTCACAGATGTTGAAGATAGCATAGAAATTAGCTGCCTGACCAGAGCTTGTAAGTACTGCACCTACACCGCCTTCGAGGGCTGCAATCTTCTTTGCTACAGCATCGTTGGTAGGGTTAGCCAGACGGGTATAGAAATAACCGCTGTCCTTGAGGTCGAACAGACGCGCCATCTGGTCACTTGTGTCATACTTGAATGTGGTGCTCTGATAGATAGGTAACTGCTGAGGCTCACCCTTGGTAGCCTTCCATCCGCCATGAATACAAATTGTCTCGAGATTCTTCTTCATTCTTCTTGTTTTTCTTAATCTTTATTCTTTTTGATTTATGAGTTGCAAAGGTACATATTTTTGGGGAAAATACCAAAAAAATAAGAGAAAAAAAGACCTATAGCCCCCCAACCCCCCAAGGGGGAGTTTTTTATATAGTATTTCTAATAAAATGATTGCCGCCCACAGGAAATCCGTTGGGAAACCTATGAGCGGCAATACTAGAGCGGCAATACTATATAACATCAGGTCACATACTCCGATGTTATCAACATCGGACTACCCGTTTGGGAAGGCTTGGTTAGGCCTTTAGAAAATATGCTGCACAAACTCAGCGAAGCATCTTCTCCATGTGAGCCACTCGTGATGTGTGCCCTGTGATGGGAAGTAAGTCACGTTGATGCCCATTCCCTTCAGATCGTTTGTCATCTTCTCTGCACCGAAGTTCTCCTCAGAGCCCATGCCCATGAAGAAATACTTCACCTTGCTGTTGAATGCGTTTGCATCAGCGAACACACCGTTAGCGTATGTCTTGAGGTCGAGACCGAAGATAGCACCGCTGAATGTGCCGATGTAAGCGAACTTGTCAAGGTTGGCTGTGGTGATGTCGAGAGTCTGCTTGCCACCCCATGAGAGGCCTGCCATACCGCGGTTCAAGCGGTCGGTCTTTGTGCGGAAGTTACCGTCGATGAATGGGATGATATCTGTGAGGAGTACGTTCTGGAAAGAAGCACCGAACTCCTGCATTGTCTCGCCCTTCTTAGAGCCGAAGCCATAGTCGCAGTTACCGTTATCCATAACCACGATCATATCCTTTGCCTTGCCCTGAGAGATGAGGTTGTCCATGATATACTGCATCTTACCCTGTGTGCTCCAGCCTGTCTCGTTCTCTGCCATACCATGCTGCAAATAGAGAACAGGATACTTTGCCTTCACGTTCTTGTCATAGCTTGCAGGGGTATAAACGAAGCAACGGCGCTCGCGGTTCTCTACTGAAGACCAGTAGCGGCATTCACGCACCTGACCGCGCTTTGCACTTGCATTTGGCTGATAGAGGGCGATCTCCTCTGGAGTCATTGTAGCTCCGTGCATTGTAGCCAAGAGAGTCTTGTTGTCTCTGATGTCAACGTCAATATCGATAGTACCGCACATCTTTCCACAGCCATATACAGCCTTTGAAGATGGGTCGATGTAGTTAGTGCCGTCGATAGTGAGGAAATAATAGTGGTTTCCGCAAACGAGTGGGTTTGTGGTTACTGTCCAGAAACCAGTAGAATCCTTTATCATTGGGTATTTCTTGCTACAGATATCAGCAGCAACATACTTTGCCTCAGGTGCCATTACGCCGAATGTCACACGACCGTCCTTGTCAATCTTTGGATATTCCTGGCAAGGAACTGTTGTGCTTGCCACCTTGAATGACTCCTTGTTGAGAAGCGACATCATCACGTTAGCATATCTGCGGCCAATCTCACGATAGCCCTCTGCTGTGAAGTGGAGCTTGTCAGGACGGCCCTTACAACCGAGTGAAGATACTGGATATGCTGTTGGGATAGTCTCATGAATCCTGTCGATGATGGCATTGTGGTGGAAGCAGCAACCGCCGTCCTCCTCTGTCATAAGCTCACCAACGAGCAATGGGCATTCCTCAGCCTTGAGGTCGAGTTCCTTGAGCATACGGTCATAAACCAGCTTTACGCGCTGAGGCCAGTCCTTCTGGTTGTTGTCGGTACATCCCTGATGAAGAAGGATACCCTTGATGACACCAACCTTCTGAGCTGCCTTGGCACACTCCATGAGTCGGCGCATAGGTGCATCGTCATATTCCTTGCAGAAGTTCTTGAACCAGTCAGCCTGCTTTGAGATATACTCCGTTGTCTTATCCTCGTCGTAGAGGTCGATACTTGCACCGCCTACTGCAACGTTGATAACACCCACCTTTATCTCTTCTGGAAGCTGCTCAACGAGAGAGCGGCCGAAATAGTCGGCAGGAGTAAGACCTGTCCATGCGCGGCACAATGGTGGAACGGCAACATACCACTGTCCCTTCTTTCTGCCTGTGGTCTTCATATCCACAGCAGCCATCATGCGGAAGCGAGGGCTCAGGTTGTCACGATCCTGTGGCTCAATCTTCGCATTTCCCTCCATATTCGACTGTCCGAAGCAGAGGTAGATGTGGAAGTTAGGGTCGAACTTGTCAGGCTGAGGCATCTCGCCAGCCTGCTTGTCGCCGTCGTTGTAGTTAAGAACTTGGTTTTTCTCATAGAAATTCTGCACGTCCTGTGCCATAGCCATGCCTGAGAAGAGCATAGCGCTGAGGGTTAAACCCATGAGTTTTGCGTAAAATCTCATTTTTTTATATTTATTATTAGTTGTTTTAGTTATCTTTTTTTAAGATTTCGGCAAAATTACTCATTTTTCTCCTAATGTCCAAATCCAAGCGCAAATTATGAGATTAATTAACATTATGGGATTTATAGTGTTTATTTCAAGTCTTTTTCCATAGATGAAATATGGTATTTTAACGTGAGTTCGACGAATTGCTTCAGCTTGATGAGCTTCAGCGAAGAACTTGCATACCTTGGTGAGCTTTGCGAACAATTCAAGACTGCTAGGGCTGAAAGCCCGACACCTAATAGGGCAGTCCGTAAGGGCTGTTATTCGGTAGATGCGTGATTAAAGGAGCGCTGTAAGTGCGACACCTGAAGACTTTAGGTGTTCATCCCTCTAATATCGACAAATATAACAGCCCTAACGGACTGCCCTTTTAGGTGTCGCTCCTTCAGAGCTCTTTCAACCTTATGGTTTTCAATAATATACAAGTGGATAAATTCATATAACTCACGTTATTTATGTGATTTTTATTCTACCCAGTAATTTTTCCCAATGATTTCATCACTTTTAGCAGGCAGAAAGAAATCACAACCTGTCCACCAAGAAGTACGAGTATATACACCTATCCCCTTATTTTTATAGAAGCTAATTCTATAGATGATAGGCATAGTATTAAAATACCAACCCTTCCCCCAATGATGAGGTGCAATAGGAATATACTTTCGATTTTCTATTTTTTTTCTTCTTTTTTTATTCTTATTCAGATATTTCTCCATGAGATTATGAATCGTTGGAAAGTCGTACAATACAGGCTTGTCAGACTTTATATGAGGGACATAATATCCGCTTGCCACTCTTTCATAATGGCCATCAATTATATCCCCTACACCAAGTTCAACCACTTTGAGATTTCCATTGGCATGTTCTGTACTTTGCTCAACAACAGTATCTTCTTCCCATTCCCAGATTTCGAGGTAGCATGGAAGGACTATATACTTAGTATTTTCTACCTCATACGTAGGATCTTCAGAAGCACGTATCTTAAATGAATCGACTATGTATGTGAATACTTTTTGATAGATACTGTCTATCATAGTATTGGAATGTGAACGTGCATATTCGGCAGATGCTTCCTCCCATTTCCTGAAGAAAGCCTCAGAGAGAAGCGTATCTTTATCTGTCACTATTATTTTCTTTTGCAACTGCTTTATCTCTTTTTGGGTAAGAGAATCAGTCTCAAGAACAGAATCTTTCTGTGTAAAGACCCCATTACTTAATAATACAAAGGATAAGATGGGTAATACCGCAAGGAATATGATGAATAATATCTTTCGCATGTTATTTATTTTTTGGGTTTAATACTTTATTCCGAAAGTCAAATAGCCCCCCTGTATCCCCCTGCGTAGGAGTTTTTTTTGCGTTCCGGCTCTCTCCCTATGTAGGGAGAGCGGGGAGAGAGTCTGCCTTTCGCCTTTTGACCTTGTAACGTGCAAAAATACTAAAAGTTTTTCAAATCAAGCAACTTTTCCAAAGAAAAAGTGAGCAACAAGCAAATTCCTCCTTTGAAACTCTGAGGATACTCCATCGATTGTCCATCAGTCCTCCATCGATCCTCCATCGAAACGATGGACCATCGATGGAGTATCGATGGAGTATCGATGGAGCATCTACGGTGGAAAAGCGGTAAAAGGTTTCTTGCAAGGAAAGCCTATGCTCATGGGGGAAAATGTGGGTTATTTCGGTAAGTACGGAATAAAATGCTTGCCGCTCATAGGTAACCAATTTGGAAACCTATGAGTGGCAATAATAGATAAATCACTTCCCCTTGGGGGATTGTTTTATTAGGATTTGCTTCAATCGTCAAATCCATCGTAGAAGTAGCAGGATTTTGCTCCAGCCTCTTCGTCAAAATCCATTATATCGCTTGTGCTAGTATCAACACTTCCACTAAAAACGTCTTTGCCATAACTTCCAGCCATGAGCGTTTTAATCTTTAATGTATGAACAACAAGTGTTGGTGTTTTATAATCTTTCATCATTATTTGAAAATAGCTTTTTTACCGTTAATAATATAGATTTCGCTGCTTTTTGGTGAAACGACCCTACGACCAAGAAGGTCGTAAATAGGTGTTAGGTGTTGGGTGTTAGGTGTTAGGGTGCTGATGCCTGTACTCATACCATCGATAATAAAGCCCAACTCTGACTTTGCAGTAAGGTTATGTGGAGTCTGCATATAACAGCGGAAAGCACGTATTGTGGTGCCAGCGTCATTACACTTCTTGAACTTGTAGTCTTTGGCAGAGAATACGAAACATCCGTCTGTGCCATAGAGAACTCTGGTACCAAGAACGCCATTAAAACTATAACCGTTCTTCGTGATTGACTTTTCGGTAGATGGAGATATATCGAAATCTTCTTTCTCAATCTTCACCTTTGCAGAAGCCATGTTATCTTTTGGGCAGATGATAAGCGGTGTATAGGCAGAGCAACTCTTCGTTATCTCCTTGAAATTCAGTATGCCCCCATTCTCGTTGTCAAGCGTGTAAGCCTTGAATGTAGAAGGCTTGAAACCGAAAGGCAGATACAATGTAGAAGTACCATTGATCTCCTCACGCTCATAGCACGCATAGTCAACATGGAACCCCATATCCGCAGGGATGGCGAAAGGATATTTGTCGGTAATGACAAGACTCTCGCAGTTGTCATCCACCACAACGTTATTCTCGTTCTCCACCTGTCCCTCGTTGGCAAAAATGATGACGTTAGGGTTAGCCGAGACATCCACCAAGCCGAATACCTCGTCGAAACCACGCAGGTCAATGGATGTAGTGGAAGAAGTCACCACAGGCGAGCTTTGTAGCGTAACCTTGCAATAGATATCGGCAGGACGCTTCATAGTGCCCGCAGCACCAGTTTCTGACACAATCTCGCTATTTGTAATGACAATGGCATATTCACCGGGCGCAACCGTCTTGTCGATTTTCAGTCTCACCCTTTGCGTAACCACATCGCTACCGGCGGGAACCATATTGCTAACAGAGCTGATGGCATAGTTGAAGCGAAATCTGTTGTCGTTCTTTGACGTGATTTTGTTTCCACCGTATGCAGCAAATTCACACTTGCGCATACTCTCGTGCTCCATCACGCTAAAGCCGTCAGGCATCACTATGTCAATGCCATAGCCAGTAGATAACATCTGGGTCTTCTCCTTGATGTAGATATCTACGTAATTGCCTATCTGTCCTGTTACAGGCTCAAAATAGACAGCATAATCCAGTTTACTAATGTCTGTAAACTCCACTGCATGAGCCCCTGTGAGGCTCAGCAGTAGAGAGAAAATAAATACCAATCTTTTCATACCATTCTTTTTGATTTCCAATTTTCTGAGTGTAATTCGTCGGCTCTCCGGCTCCCTCCCTCGGGAGGGCGGGGGAAGGGGCCTTTTATTTCTTAATTACTTTCTTGCCATTATTTATGTATAGTCCTGACTTCATAGCAGAAGCTGAGTTGAGCTTTCGTCCCTGAAGGTCGTAGATAGATTGTTGCTGCGGGTAATTCGTAATTTGTAATTCGTAATTACTTGTCGCATTTCCAACGATGATGTTCGACTTGATATTGTCAATCGTCACCTCGCTACCATCTGCCCTGCCAAGAAGTATGTTCCTTACATGGAATGGGTAGATTCCGTCCCTCATATCTGCGGAAGCCCTGAACGTAATATCGGCGAGATTACCGTCACGAACAGAAGCATTGTCATGAGAGTAACCTATGATGCGATACATACCATTCTTCAGTTTGTTCCATTCCACGATATGAGCATCGGTACCCTCAGCGTTCACCACATTCTGGATGTCGATGCCTGCCGGAACATCTATGTCCATCTGGAAGCAGACATAGCGATATACGCCGTCAAGAGCAATAGACTGCTGTGTGGCTGTGCCAGCATTTAGCTGTACGTCATCCATGCTGAGGAGGGCGTCGTAGTTGGCATTTCTGCGTAAAGAATAGCCGTAACCACCCTTGGCATTTGAAACATCACCGAGAATCATGTTGTTAAGCGGAGTTATATCACTGATAGTGACGCTCTTACTCTTGTTCACATCGGCATATACGAGAGATGAACCGTTGACACTCTTCTCAAGGAGGATGTTTGCAAGAGCCGTGACATCGCTGATGGTGATGAATCCATCCACGTTCACGTCGCCCACTTTACCGCCCTTTAGGACGAATTCAGCCTTTATGCTCATATCGCCCTTGATGGTGAATTCATAGAACTCATCCGTAGATATGATCTCGTTGCCGATAACCCATCCTGTGAAAGCAAATCCGTCGGCAGGAAGAGCGCGAAGTCTCATAGCTTTGCCCACGCCGTACGTACCAGAGCCGGCACCTGTCACCGTACCGCCCTTGCTGTTGTAATCCACGATAAGCTGAGCGTTGCTCTCGTAGAAAACAGCCTTGAGCGTAGTATGGTCAAGACAATATGTGGTATAGGTCTCATCCGTACTTACGCACTCATCGCCCATATACCAACCCTTGAACAGATATCCATTCTTAGGTATTGCCTCGAAAATCATCTCATCGCCATAAGGCACGCTGACCTCATCCGTTAGGAGAGAAGGAGCCTGATATCTGCCCTTGCTATGCACGGTATCTGATTTCTTTGTAGTGATATAGATTTGTCCGCTGTTCATAGGCCATACAATACCAGCCACCTTACATACACCGCCAATGAACTGAATCCAGTCACACTTGCCATCCTCACGACCATAGAAGTCCTCATAGTCGGTAATGGTATTCGTAGCAACCTTGAGCACATAGTATCCATCGCCCTTGGTAGCCTCCGACATATCAAGCGTGAAGTTCTGGTTGTCATCGGTAGAGAAGGTAACAGAACTCATGTCAATGTCCTTGCCCTGACAACGCATGGAGAGATCTTCGGATGTGAAAGTTTCGGCAAGGATAGGCTTGTTGAAGTGCACGGTTACTTTCTTCAACTGCTCATCCTCAATCTTCTTGTCTGCATGAGGACCGGAGATAGAAGCCACCTTCAGTTCAAGCTCTGGGAGTGGCATGAACTCAATCACATAGTATTGATCCTCGAGCGTAGTCACACTGTCGCAGAAATGCAGTCGATAGTCCTGCAGAGGGTCGGCACCGTCGCGCAGCGTCCATTCCGTCTGCCAGAAGTTGCGTGCCGACACATTCTGACCATCGCCAACGCGCGTAACACCCACAACCTTCGAGCGACCAAGCGCAGGGTCGGCAATGCTGCCGTAAATCCATCCGGTGCGCTCAGGCTTCACTATGAGTTGGTAATGCGTCTTATCCACCTTGTTGCATACTGCCATGTCACCCGTGAGGTTATGGACATCAGCCACCCTGCCATCGCTGAAATAGATGGCATCCGGACGATCCTTGGCATCTGGAATATCATTCACGAGCCAAGCCATGATGCTGTCGTTGCTACCCGTTTCCACAGGGAATTTCAGACTATGGATAAGCTCATGTATCGTAACCTTGTCAAGCAGACTGAGGTCTGGGTTGTCGTAGCTAGTAACGTGAGTAGCCTCCACATCGTAAGAGGTGAAATGACCGAGGAGGTCGCACTTCAGTTCCCACTGGGCATAAGCCTGTTTCTTGGCAGGAATGTTGCCGAAGTTAGAAGCCACGCTACCACCGAGAGCCAAGGTCTTATCCTTACCGTTCACCATACTTGATAGTATCTCGAACTTCACGAGCAATCCCTTCTCGTTATCCACAATCTCAGGCTGGTTAGTGAGGATATTCACATTTGTAGCCTCACCATTACCCTTGTTGTTTATGAGAAGTGCGAACTCAGCAGGAACGCTTTTCTCAATAACGTCAGGCGTAAGGGCATTGTCACCAAGAATGTCACGCTGCATGAAATATGTGAGGTCAAGTTCAGGAGAAGGCTTCACGGTGAGCTTAACAGGGTAAAGCTCGCGTGTCACTGTACTACCAGTATAAGGATTAGTATAGGTGAGCGTACCGCCGAAGCTATACTCCACAGGCTCTGTAGGAGCTGCATACTTCGTAGGAATGAATGTGATAGTAGCTGTACCTGTAGAGTTTGCTGCAAGGCTCCATCCATCCGTAAAGTTCAGGTTTCCAGAGAATACATCAAGGGATGTAGGATTAATCTGGAACTCATGACTTGTAGCCACGTCACCGTCAGGATTCGTTACTTTCAAATCGAGCTTTATATCAGTCATAGGCTCAGACTCATGGCCGTTGAATACGGTGAGAGTTCCGAGGAATGCCTGACGTGTCATCGTCATGGTCTGATTGATCTGTAGTTTGATAGAAGCGCAGACACTTGACTTGCTTGAGTTACGCTCCTCCTCGCCAATTTCATATTCGTCGATAGCTCCCTGAAGGAATTCGTATGTATCCTCATACCCATGTTCCTTCGCTATACTTTCAGCCCAATCAATCACATTTGCATGATAGATGAAGAGATTCATATTTTTCAGTTCCCCATCATGTTCCTTGCGATATTTGATATTCTCAATGAACTTATTCAACTGCTCCTCGTTGATATTGCTTGGCTTGGCATCCCTTACATCCAGTAAGGAAGCCTCGTCATTCAAGTATCGCTCTACGTTGGCAGAGAATACATCCATCTCCTCCTTTGGAGTGAAAGCCCATTCCATATCCCCATAGTATAGATTGAATATAGAGCCACAACTACTATTGAAATATTTTTGCATCTCAGTAGCAAGGATGAGGTTCTGCACATGTACAGGTAAAGGCTGACGTCTGCCTGCAATCATGCCTACGGAATTCTTTCTCTTTGCGTGTGCTGAGTTTGGAACACCGTCAGGGTCAAAAGGAGGATTGGGAACTTCGAAGCAATCATCCAAAGGACATGGTGGGCAGGTATCCTTCAAGAAATCGTAAGCATCACCTGCTGAATCATGTATTTCTTTGGCATTGCTTGCTGCGGCTGCAATCATCTCGCTACGACTTCCTTGTATTTTCTTTAGTTTCGGCTTCGAAGGTAGGTGGTCATAGACACAGAGTGCGGTTTTCAGCATACATCTGATGATGTTCATCAGACATGGGTCGCACTCCTTCGTTTCAAACGACATTGTGCCGTTGCTGTTCTTCCCAGCTTCGGTCTTTGTCGTTGATGTCTTTGAAGGCTTGCCTTCGCCAGAACCAGAACTTGTACCCATATCGATGAATGGCAATGAGTCTATAAATGCTTTTGCACAACCAGCAAGTGTTGATGTGAAGTGAGTCCAGTCATGCAAATCCGAGCCTTCGCAAGAAAACACGAAGTCAATCACAGCATCTATCACACAACTCTTGAAACCGTCCCAGTTGTCTGGAATATCAGCCACGCTACCATTTTTCCTCGGTGCATAGAATCCCTTTGCTAATGCCTTAGCCTGCATATCGTCTACATGAGGAGAAACCCTTACTGGCACGATCTCTGTTGCACCTGGTGCAAGGTCGAATGGCATTTCGCGTAGATATGTCACATCGCATCCCTCTATGTTGCCGAGGGTTACAGTAACATCTCTTGCTGTGATAAGTCCCTTGTTTGTTAATACATAATATACAAGGTCAGAGCCATAGTCGCGTATGTTCTGTGCAGAAATAGAATCAGGACCGATTACCTCTATAACAGGCTTTGGCACACGGGTTTCGTATGTCACTGTAGTCTTGATGTCGTACTTATCCTCAACTGTTGTTTCAATAACATCCCATGTTACCTTGATAGCTTGGAATGGAAGCATAACAATTTCCTTGTTGTCAACGCCTGGGTCAACGAGGATGGTATTGGTGTAAGAGCCGTGGTCATCGGCTGACACGTTGAGCACATAATAGCCTTCAGGAAGTTCTGTGTTGAACGCTCCTGTTTCATCTGTTGTTCCTGATGTGATGAGGGCATTGGTTGAAGGATGACGCACAACAATCTGGGCATTCTTTACCTTTGGCTTGGATTCATCGTATGATGTGAATTCGTCCCATACCTCAACGCAGAGCTTACCTGTATTGCCAGATACTGTCTCTATGCGGTATGGAATACTTATACCATTTGCATTTGCGGCATTGATGGCAAGTGTTCCAGTCATAGGCACGTTGAGCTGCATATCATCAGTAGGTGTCATGCGAAGGATTATAGTTGTCTCTTCGCCTGATGCCAATGATGCCATTGTAAGTGGCGTGACGCTTGTAAGCCATGTCTGGTTGGATGGAAGGTCAAGGGTCATCTTGCCTGTTTCGCCCATACCAACATTCTTTACGGTGATTTGGTAATCGCGTGACTCGCCCTTGATCATGGTAGTCTTGATATTACTTGTACTAGCCTTCAACGATCCGTTGGCTGTGTAGTTGTAATATCGAATTGACATATCGAAGCCAGCCTTCTCGTTGCTTGTTACCTTGAACTTGACATAGTGCCACTCCTCATCGTTGTTTGGTGCAAGACCCTCAATGGTGTATTTGATGGTTTGTGTAGCACCACCTTCCATACGTGCTATTGAGCCAAAAGTGACTTTAACATCGTCAGGACAGTCGGTAACCTCTACATGTACATTGTTAAGTTCTATTCCACTTGGGTTATAGAGCACGATATTGCCTGATTGTGGCTGACCGATAGTTATCTCATGTTTCAGAATTGTAGCATTCTGACGACGGAGTCCGAGAATGTCGAAATATGTCATCTCTTCGGTCAGGTTCTGTCCCGGATAGCATGCACCTACGCTGAAGTGACCAATCTGTGAGGATGTCGGAGTGTAGTTGGTAGAGTAGTTACCCTGTTCATCTGCCTTTGTGGTGAGCACCTCACGACGCCCCATGTTGATAACATATACCTCAATAGGGGTGTTGGGTGATAGGTGTTGGGTGTTAGGCGTTATCTCACCGCTGATGGTGACTGTTCCTTCTGGTGCGATTTGCTTTGAAGATACATTTACCACCACAGAATATGGAGCTTCTGCTTTTACGCTGATGCTTTCCGTCTCGTTGTTTACATATACGCTCTCCGTTACCTGACGACCTGGGTTAACATCTGCCTTCACTGTCATGGTCTTTACCTTGTCGGGAAGTGTGCATTCGCCAACGAGAGTCACTACACCGCCTGGTTCAAGTCCGCTCTCTATATTGAATGTTGCGATAACCTCGCCGTCGGCATATATCTTTGCCTCGGTATCCTTCTGTGTGGCTATGACACCTTTATTGGTTATGCGCATTCTTGCCGTTATGGAACCATGGGCAATGTTATCGGTAGGAGTGATTGTGAAGTCTGTTATTACAAGGTCAGGAAGAGTTTCGTCAGCCACCTGAATCCAGCATGTGCCTTTGGTGTATCCGCTTGCTGTTGCTGTGATGACGACGGTTTTTGTGTCCTTCGTTATTGAATTTGCCAATGCCTTCACCTTAATGGTTGCGCTCTGTTGTCCGTCAGGGATAGTTACCGTGGCTGGAAGGACAATGCGTGAATCACTGCTTGTGAGGCTTACCGTAAGCGCACCTGTCGGCGATGTGTTTCGCTTGATGGTGATCGTTGCCTCATCATCGCTGCCTTCTGAAAGACTTGCTATGCTTGTAGAAACAAGGAGTGCAGGAGAGTCATCATCGAGTACGGTGATACTCTGCTGTGCCACGCCCTTCAACTCTCCACTGGCATTACATGAGCAAGAAGAGATATAGACATTCGCCGTGATGGTATATGTCTTTGCTTCCTGTTGCATGTTATTGTCAACAGCTCCGATATAGAACTCTGCCTTCTCTACGCCTGATGCCATGGTGATGGTCTTGGTAGGGAAGTAGAGAGCACCGTTTGAATCGTCTGTCAGCTTAATAGTCACATTGGAGTTCTTGGCTGATGTCCTGCGTATGGTGGCCATGACTGCCTTGAATCCTGCGCTCTCGCTGATGGTGCTTGGGTTTACTTCAAACTCAAGATCTGGCACGTCGTTGTCATTGAGAAGCATGATAACCTCCCCTTTGTTGTAGTGGTTGGCTACTGCATAGAAGGCTGCGCTACGCTGTATGTCTGCCACATCATCGTCCACGGTCTTTATCTCCACGTTGGTTTCGAGCTGACCAGCGGGTATGGTGACGGTGGATGGGAATGTGAAACGCTTAGGGAAATCGGTAGAAAGGTTTATTACCTGATCTTCCGTTGATTTCTTGGCAAGGGAGAGTCTGAGACTAGTGGTTTCGCCCTCGGTGATCTCATTCTTTGAGAGCTGCATACCCATGGTGAAGAACTCGTCATCCTCAATGGCTATCGTCTTGCTTATTGCCAATGACGAGCTGCCTTGCTGGGTGATGGTTATGGTTTCTTCGTCAGCAGTATTCACGATGGTGTTGTCTATTGCATTCACATAGAAATACACACCGCTCTGACCTGCCGGGATGGTTATGGTTGCCGGGATGGAGATAAGTCCTGTGTTGAGGCACTTTAGCGAAAAAGTCTCATCTGTGCTCCAGTCACCGCTACGGCTCAGTTTCATGCGGAACGGATTCTTTGAGTCCTCCTTGAGTGTAGGACCATCGGATGTGAGATACAACTTCTTGCCTAGGGTTGCAGTAGCGGTGCTATGTGCTGTGTTGTTCTCCTGATTGGCAATATATTCACCGAATCCGGAATTGCCTACGAGGGTCACTTCTGCATAAACGTCACCATCCATGCCGAGAGAGGCAGGAACGGAGAACTTTCCACTACGGCTTATCTTACCACCCTTGGTTAGAGTGGCATAGCTACGGGCGTTGCCGATATAGATACGGCTGCCAGTAAGACTGCTTACGAGGAATACGTTCTCTGTCCATCCTTCTACAGCGATAGAGTCACCAATGTTCTCAACTGTCCAGTTCACGGTGATATTATCCTCTGGCATGAAAGATGTATTGCCAAAAGAGATATTTACAGGACGGATGTCGGGTGAAGGACTGCTTGTGATGGTTATTTTGCCAGTACTGTTGCCTGTCTGTATGTTGTTACCCTTCTTGTCTGTGAGTATTACGTCACTTATCTTGATGTCGTATGTGCTGTTAGGTTGGGCATCAGCGCTGACGAACATAGGCAGGGAGAGGAGTACGCCGGCATTTCCGCCGATAGGCTTGTTCTCCATGTTTACTATGACGATGGTGTATTTGTTTCCTCCAAGGTCACGACAGCTCACGGAGTGATTGTTTACGTTGCGCGTCTCAGAGAGCGAGAATACATCGTTAGTCCTCGCGAACGGCAACGTGATATTGAACTGTGCAGCAACAATCTCATCGTCATTGGTAAGCTCAATAGGCACAAAGACGGTCTTGCCGCCTGAAGCCTTGATATCCTTCCTGACGGATAGGATGTTGTTGCCTGCCCACGCTGAGAGCGTGAGCAGGATGGTTAATATGATGGAAAAAAATCTTTTTGCGTTCATAATCATAATATATAGTGATTATTTTATGATAACTTTGCGTCCATTCTGGATGTATAGACCGCGCTGGCTACCACTTTTTACACGGCGACCTGTAAGGTCATAAGTGTTTGGCGCTTGGTAATTCGGAATTTGTAATTCGTAATTATCTATGCCAGTAGTAAAATCTGCTCTGATGTCAATAGGCTTTGCATCGATGTCAGAAGCTGTGGCAGCCTTGACCTCTGCTTCACCTGAGATCTTGAGGATGCGGTTGCTTCCTTCCGGAATGACATCGCCAGCAGGAGAAATGATGACAACGCGTAGTCCGTCATTATTCTCGCTCGTAAACATCTGGTAGCGATTGCGGTTTAGCTGTAGGCTTATTTGCGAAGCCGTTACACCACGGAGGGTGAAGTCGAGAGCTGCTACAGGCTTATATGTGTCTAGATACATAGCACCATTCGCAATGTGGAGACTGCTGTATGAGAGGTCTCCCTTTGCAGCCATTGACTTGCCATTGTTGCCACTCTCCTCACCAATGAAGATGTTGATGGTGGCAACTATATCCTGCACGTTGATAATCTCATCGGAAGAATATGTGTTGGCTGCGGAGAAGTTGAAGTTGCCAGACTGTCTGCCCAGTACCCTGTTGAGAGTGTGCTGTGCATCGAGTACGTTGACTATACCATCTACATTGGCATCACCAGAGAACCATGAGAAAGAGCCGCGCAAACGAGTGCCTGATGCTACGCCCTCATGTGATCGGACTACTATCTCTGATTTGTTCTCTAACTTATAATCACCGGAAAGGCTAAGTTTGTAGCTGCCGTTGCTATATTGCATTGAACCAAGGTAAGTGTTACCTACGGAATACAGATATAGCTGTGGATGCGCATTGAATTTCTGATCCTTATGGTTATAGGTGAAAAGAGAACTCAATTCTACGTTGTCAACGTCCTCCTTCAATTCCCATTCCTGTTTGGTAAAGTAGCTCAGATCACGGTCATTGTTCTGATTCTCCATGTTGAGTGTGGTTACAGTGGATGGGATTGGAGTTGCGATGGCATCGAAGCGGTTATAGCTTACGTTCAAACTTGTGAGTTTGGTGCAAGCTCCGAATGCCTTTGACAAATCGCCTGTAAGGAGGTTTCCGCTGAGGTTGAGCGTCTTCAGTTCTGTAAGGGTAAAGGCTTCTGAACCAAGCGTACCTCTTACGTTGTTGTTTGCAAGGTTGATGGCTGTCACCTTACCTTCATCGTTGAACGTAACGCCTGTCCATGCGGTGCTGTTGATAGCTCTGCTTCCTACGTGCCATTGCTTCTCCCAACCGTTGCCGTTGGTGGCGTTGAAGAATGCCTTGAGCACGGCATAGTCTTCGCTGTCAACGTAGCGGTTGGCTATTTCTACGACATTGCTCATCATCACGTTGTCGGTTTCGTCGGTCTCTGTCTCTGAGTTGTTGTAGTCGGTCTTCACGTAGTAGTAAACCTGTCCTACCGTTGCATCTGGTACAGAGACGGTGAACGTTACCTCGTAACTTCCGTCGGGTGCAAGTGCTCCGCTATGCGTCTTTGTATCTACCTGAGTAGCTGATGCTATGCCGTCGGCTGTCGTTGAACGATAGATTGCGTCTGTCCAGCTTGTGCGGATTGTTGTGCCCTTACCTGTATTTTTGATAGTCGCCTTTACCGTGAACGAGGTTAGTGCCTCTGCATCTTCCGGCGCTTCTATTGCCGTTACCGTGAGATTAGCCTGTTGCTTGGTGGTGAATGTATAGACAGGACCTGTGAGATCATCACAAGCTCCATGGGCTATGACCTGCCATGTGTAGGTTGCTCCAGGGGCGCAGTCGATGGTTCGGCTATTGGATGTCAGGTGGTAGGTGACGGCTGCTGTGGAGATGTCAGTACGCTGCACCTTCAGCGTGTAGCCTTCGGTTGCCATTGTGTTGAGGTTTGTCCATGAGAGCGTTACAGAACCGAAGTTGACCGTTGCATTGTCGGCGACAGAGCCGTAGGTTATAGTCTGACGGCTCATCAATGGACGCACGGTGATGGAATGGGTATAGGTGTAGAGATCCACGCCGTCGAGCTTGTAGGTGCAGACGTAGCTGAGTGTCTGTGCTGCCTGTGCTCCGTTGGTGATGGTCATGCTTGGGATGTTGCCTGTACCGCTGTTGGCATAGCCTCCGAGCTTCGTGCTTCCGCTGATAGTGGCTTGCCATTCCACCGTAACCTTACTGTTGCTACTCAGTGCTGTGAGATTTACAACCTTTGTTGCTGTCTCTGCACATAGTTCCTCATTCTCTATGTTCTGAAGGGCTGATGGATTGATTTCCACATTGTTGAGCTTCAGACCTACATTGTCGAGAGTCATGAGCATAGCGAGGCTCATTACCTTGTTATATGAATATGGCTCTGCGCTTGTAGTGAAATTGAGGCTAGAGGTTAGAGTTGAGGGGTTAGTGGTTAGAGCCTTTAGCGAATAATTACCAGAAGCAAGCTTGGTAGCGAGGGTATTGATGAGGGCAATGCTATCTGCTGCGGTAGCGTTCATGGCATAAGCCCCGTTATTGCTCACCGTGATAACGATGTTGCCGTCAGGAGTGCATTGTGAGAGGAGATCGATTGCCTCATGAAGTGATGTGAAGTTACGTGCTCCCATGCCCTCGGAATCGAGGGTATAGTCGCCCGATGCCTTCCATGTGCTTGAGGCATTGATGTTGATGACCTGCTCTGCAACGCTTTCTTTCACTATGCCCTTGGCTGTGAGCCTTACGGTGTAGGTGCCGGCAGTGGAGTAGATATGCATCGGGTTCTTCTCCGTGCTTGTTGTTCCATCGCCGAAGTCCCAGAGGTATGTGCGTGAGTCGGCACTACTCTGATTGGTGAACTGAACACGGTTCATGTAACTGTCGGAACTGAACTGTGCCTGTATCTCGCCTTCTTCCAATGTGCTCACGTTGATAGTGCCACGACGGAAGGTTACGGTTGGCGTGGTCGCGTCGGATAGTGTCAGGGTTGCCGATGTGAAATCGATGTCGTATGTTCCGTCGGCAAGTGTAGATAATGCCTTGATAGGAATGAGTACGACAGGACCGTTGTCGCCTGCTATCTGTGTGCCTCCGGTAAGTGATACCGTGAGTGTCTGACCGCTGAGAGTTCCTGTCACCGTAAATGCGGATGTGCGGCTTGTTGTCTGTATCTTCGTTACATCTGCCGTGAATCCTTCTGGAAGCGTCATACTAAAGGTGAGGCTCTTTGCTGCTGTTGAGTTTTCAAGAGAGATTGGATATAGTTGTGTCTCTCCCTTGTATATATCCAGCAGATTGGCATAGAGTGAGTAGTGCTTACGCTTGTCGGATGAAGGTTCACTTGGAGAAGAAGGAATGAAGACATAGTTTGCCACGAGGGTAATGTCCTCTGTGCTCATCTTTCCTGAGTACGTAGAGCTTGTGCTTACTACAGTACCATTGATGGTCCAGTTCTCGAAGGTGTAGTTGTTGCGATTGTAAGCAGTAACACTGAATGTGTTGCCCTCTGTCACCTGCATTCCGCTTGTTTGGCTAAAGGAGTTAACGGATGTAGGATCAGAAGTGAACCATACGCGATGCTTTGCCTTTGTCTCGCTCGGCTCTGATGGAGAGGATGGCGTAAAGTCATAGTTTGCCGTCAGCACCTCGTCGGAAGCAGTTACGGTATAGTAGAAACTGCGGTCGGTGCTTACAACCTCACCTTTTGAGTTTGTCCAGTTCTTGAAGGTATAGCCACTAGATGTACTGCACGATACGTTTACGCTTGCGCCTTCCTTATAGGTGTTGGTCGTTGCCTTGAATACGTTGGAAGGGTAGGATTGCATGGTGAGCGTGCTTGTATTTACCTTCACGTAGTGGGCTGTAAAGGTCTCATCGTTGTTGGTCGTCTTATAAGTAAAGCTTGAACTTGTGCTTACCTCAGTACCGGCAGAGTTTGTCCAGTTGATGAATTTCCACTCTGTGCTGGTGGCTGTAGCCGAAACCGTGACGTTTTTGTTGATGACATACCTTCCGGCACCTGTCACGGTGGCAGCCTCCTCAGGATCCGCCTTTACCTTTAGGGCATAGGTCGGATTAGGCTCCCCAGGGCTTGTGGGATTGAAGCCCTGACCTCGGGCAGCGATAGACAAGACTATCGCCACCACAAGGGTTAGATATCTTGATAGTCTCATAGGGCTTTATTTTACCACTTTCTTATTGTTGATGATGTAGATACCCTTGCTCGTGTTGCTTACACGACGGCCAGTGAGGTCGTAAACAGGTGACTCGTCATTTGTCATGTTGAACTGCAACAATTTATCAATGCCTGTTACATTGTTGTTGATAACCATCACGAAACGGTTATCGTCAGTACCCTCATTAGCCTCGAATGTGTAAGGAAGAGTTACAGGAGTTCCGTTGTCAAGAATCTGGATATCTGCATCTGCACGCGGAGCAGAGATGGTGTATGTGCCTGTCGTTGGCATCCACATACCGATCTGCACCTTACCAGAAGCCAGCTGGCCTTCGTTGATTGCATACTGAACATCACCAGAAATAGTGTATAGCTGTGGAGTTGTCTCCATTGTCATCATCTTAGATGCATCGTTCTCCATGTCATAGTCATCAGTTGCCATAGGATTTACTACCACGCGGGTTGCATCCTCGGTCTCGCCATTGCTGAGTGTCAGATTGATGATCTTACGGCTCTTGAGATCACCCTTTGCTGCAGATGCGGAGTGGTCGATAGTCGTATTGTGCTGACGTCCAAGTGGATTGAATGTGATAGCAGAAACAGCGTCTGGTTTCTGAACGAAGAATGCCTGAAGTGGAAGAAGAACGAAGTTGTCATCTGCTACGCTATATGCGCTGTAAGTCTTGTTGCTTGTATTCCATACTGTGATAGGAGCAGAGTAATCCATATAATAAATGTCATAGTATGCAAGATATGGATTACCTACGAGATTCCAGTTTGCATCAGCACTTGTGGATGTAGCGTATGTCTTGAGCGTTGTCTTCTTTGCTGTACTCTCGAATACTGCATTGTGTGTGGCGTCGGTAGCAGGGAAATAAAGCCAACAGCCTGTGCTTGCGCTGAAGATATAGCCCTGTCCTGCCTTTAGGGTTGCATCGGATTCAACATTCTTCCAGTTGCCAGAGTTGCCGTTTGCACGGCTAGCAGAGTCATAATAGCGAACAACAAAGGCTGCACCGTTGGTTGCTGTGATGTCGCTTACCTTTACATCGAATGGCATGCAGATGAAATACCAGTAGCCACTGCTGATAGAATAGCGCATCTCACTTGATGTACTTGTCATATTAGCACAACGGCTGATGATGCTTGCGGAATTAGTATTGTCATTCTGGCAGTATGCAAGGAATTTTCCAACAGTCTGCTCTGCATCGCCGTTGATGGTCATCTTTCCGCCTGTATTTATGGTAATGTCAGGTGTGCCTGTAATGCGGATTCCGCTTGTAAGCGTAAGTGCCTTACTAAGAGTTAGTGATGTAGTTGGATTAGGGTTCTTATCTACAGATGTGAACTTACTCCAGTAATTGTCGAGTTTATAGCTTGACATCGCATACTCTGGAACATAGAGGGTTGCAGAGGTTGGGATGGATGTATTAAATGGCTGATAGCTTGTACTATAAATTGATGGTGGTGCAGGAGCGTTACAATAGATTTTTTTTATGTTAGGACATGAAGTGAATGCATATTCAGCGAAATATGACACTGATGTTCCAAGATTTACTTCATTAAGATTATCACAACTATTGAATGAATAGTATGGAATAGTTGTTATCTTATCAGAAAGGGTGACTTTAGTTATTCCGTCACAATCTTGGAAACTGTATTGACCTAATGATGAAGTCTTTGGAAGATCTATCTCCTTAAATGAGTCGCAATTATAGAATGAATAAGTGCCAGTTGTCGTAATTTCACTAAAGTCGAAAGCTTGGAGGTTATAACAATTATAGAAAGCATAGTTGTTTATTGTTGTTGGCTTAGTAGTGCCTACTGATGTCAGGGCTGTACATCCAGAAAAACAAGACTCACCATATGTTTTCACGTTCTCAAGACTAGAAACGGTTTTGAGACTAGTACAACCACATAAGAAATTTGATGGGACGTTTGTCGTATTAGAATTGAATGTAAAGTCTTTAAGATATGTATTATTATAGAAGGCGTTACTTCCCAAGGTCGTTACCGTTGATGGCAACTTACAGGAGAATATTCTATTAGCATAAAAAGCTCTATATCCAATCTCTTCAAGACCTTCAGGCAAGGTTATAGTTCCAGTAAGAAAGCGATTATAGAATGCTTCCTGTCCGATTTTCTTCAATGTTTTAGGGAATACATAGTAACTAAATGAATTACTTGTAAATGCAGATGCTGGGATTTCTGTTGTAGGAACGTCAGCCATATCAAGGGCCTGAAGACTGGTCATCTGTCTGATTTTTGCCCAGTCGTCAGCATTCATCGCACCTGATAGTTTAAGGTATTTCATGTCTGGCAAAGTAGCTACTTTCTCCAAAGCCTCTTCGCCAAGTGTACCAGGAGCAGAGAGGTTAATAGTTATATATTTATCTTCAAGATCCTCTATAACTATGGATTTTAGGATACTATAAGAAGAAGTATAGCCGTAGTATGGACGAAGGGCAAACATTATTGTATGAGTGCCAGGTTCCAAAACGTAGCCAGTAGAAGTTGTCTCCCCATCAGCTGTACTTGTACCATTACTAGTCCATAGGATGCCGTCTCTATATGTAACAGTTTTGTCATCACTATATGTTGACTTATTAATATACCCAAAAGAAATATATGTTGGGTGGGTACAGCTCATTTCAAGTGTAATGCCAGATGTCCTGTAGCTGTAGCTACTTCCAAAGTTCGCTGCTCTCTTAAATGATCCATCCTCCTGCATTTCCCATGGATAGGTTGGATCATTCGTCAGAGACGTGATGGTTACATTACTTGGTTTAGTTACAAGATTCAAGAGGTCTGAATCTACTGCGGCTGCAGCTTTAGTCAGTAGCGCGAAAAGGCATACTAACATGAGGGTAAATTTCTGTTTCATTTGCGATTTAGATTTATTTTGTTTAAATTTTATAAATTTCGAGGGCAAAATTACAATTATTGCATGAAACCCTTATGTAATATTTCGTCATTTTTTTGTAATATTTCGTCAAAATTGCGTGAAAATTGTACGAAAAATCCGAAAAACGCCCATTTCATCGGTGTTAGAATGGCAAAGGAAACAAAAAAATACAACCAAAGAAATTATGCGGAAAACTCCCATGTAAGTCCGTAGTAAATCCGTTGTAAGTCCGTAGATGCTCCATCGAGGGGAGCGAACTTAAAGCGAAGGCATAGCGAAGGCAAGACGGATGTAATAGATTGGTGTAATACCCTTTCAAAGAAAAAAATCAAAAAGTTTTTATAACGAGTATTACACCTTTTGCTATTTTGAACAGTATATTTGTTGATTATCAGAGCGTTAGATGCGGTGTAATACTTTCGGGGGTATTACACCAAGGCAAATGAGTTGATATACAATTATTTAAGGTGCTCAAAACACCAAAGGTGTAATACTCGGCGTTGAAAACTTTTTGAAAAATAGTATTACACCAACTTTCGCATGGCTCAAGTTGGAAGTGAAGAGTGAAGAGTTAAGAGTGAAGAATTTGAATTACCTTTATAGCGAAAAGGCTGTTAATGCTTATAGACTGCAATACAAACTTAAATTCTTCACTCTTAACTCTTCACTCTTCACTTAGTAAGGTAGCATGGCAAGCATATCGGCGAACTTGTCGATACCCTCCTCCAGTTTCTTGCCAATCATCATCTTCATCATCATGTTGAGATCGGCTTTCAGGGTGAGGCGCATCTTTGAGCCGCCTGTGCTTACTGGCAATACCTGAATCCAGAGATTAGCATCTACTGGTGACTGCTCTGTTGCAAACTTGATACATTTGTTTTCCTCGCGCTCAATGATGTTGAGGGCAATAGTGCCGATCATTGGTGCCGGGATTGCTATGCGGTCGGCTGAGAGTTCTACCTCCTTGAGCTTTTCAAGCTGTGCAGGATCCTGACCTGCTTCCTTCATCTTCTCTGCCACCATTGGGTTATTGGCTGCATTTTCGAGAATAGGACGGAAGTTCTCAAGGTTGCTCAGCGTTGCATAAACTCGCTCAACAGGTGCGTTGAGCATCTTTATCTGACTTTCGTATTTGGACATTTATTTCAATTAATTTTAGTTGCTTACGCCAATTAAAAAAACATGATAAAAACCAATTAAAACAAAATAAAACCTTTTACTTTTTTAGGGACAATTTAAAAGTATCCAATACTATCATCATCTGGGTCATAATAATATTTCTCGCATTCATCCATAATAGGAAGAAAATTATATAGTATTCCTATTCTGATTTTTGCTGCTCGCATATATGCCCAAAGTTGAAGACGCTCGTGAACTCCTATTTCGTTAATTGCTTTACACTCAACGAAAACTTTATCTTTTACGAAGAAGTCCACACGCATCTTTGTGTTTAAGACAACGCCTCTAAATTTTGGATTGAAATAGTATTCTTTTTTGAATGGAATATTGGCTTGCTTAAAAGCGATTTCCAATGATTCCTGATAGATATATTCCGTTAGCTCTGGACCTTGTTCTTTATGTACTTCTTGACAACATCCTACTATGTCATAAACATAGTTCTTTAATTTGGCTTTCAGAATAGGTTCTATTTCTTTCCTTTCAAACATAAAAAGTTATTGTTTTCTATGTTTTCTTTTGTTTTAATTTGTTTTTATAAATGGCGAAAGCAACCTGTCATTCATTATATTTAAGGTCGTTACGCCAATTGGATGGATCCTTACGCCACTCTGCGAGGACGGCGAGGTCCTCCTCCTTGATGTAGCCGGTCTTAGCTGCGATAGCTGTGGTGTGCTCGTAGTCAGAGAGGGTGACGAGACGGACGCCAGCCTCCTTGAATGCCTGCTCGGCAACAGGGAAGCCGTATGTATAGCTTGCTACCATGCCTACTACCTCGAAGCCAGCCTTGCGGAGAGCGTCAACAGCCTTAAGTGAAGAACCGCCTGTTGAGATAAGGTCCTCGATGACAACAACCTTGGCACCTTCTGGGATAGTGCCTTCAATCTGGTTGCCCATACCGTGATCCTTTGGCTTTGGACGAACATAGCAGTAAGGGAGGAGGAGTTCATCGGCTACCAATGCACCCTGTGCGATAGCGCCAGTTGCCACACCTGCTACAGCTGTTGCCTCTGGGAACTCGGTGTGAACGAGGTGAACAAGTTCCTGCTTAACGAAAGAGCGAAGCTCTGGATAAGCAAGAGTCTTGCGGTTGTCTGTGTAGATAGGTGACTTCCAGCCAGATGCCCATGTGAATGGATCGTTAGGCTGAAGTTTGATTGCCTTTACGGCGAGCAGTTTCTCTGCGAATGCGTTTGATACTGATACTTCCATATTAAAAAAATACTGGCCTCTCCCCCCGCCCTCCCCCGTAGGGAGGGAGCCGATTCGACTATGGAGGTCGGCTATTTAATTGATTATTACTATTTTATTGTACAATATATTCGCCTTCCGGCTATGAGGATAGGTTGGAGGAATTGTTCGCCTTCCGGCTCCCTCCCTACGGGGGAGGGCGGGGGGAGAGGCCGCCTTACTTATCGTTCTCAATAAACTCTATCAACTTCTCCACGGCATTTGCCTCGGGGATAGATTTCTCCACACAAACCTTGTTCTTGTAGAGGGAAATCTTGCCTGGACCTGCACCTACATAGCCGTAGTCGGCATCTGCCATCTCGCCAGGACCGTTAACGATACAGCCCATGATGCCGATTTTGAGAGTTGCAAAGCGTGGATTCTCTGCTGACTTTGCCTTGATAGCCGCCTTGATGCGTGCTATTGTGCCTTGGAGGTCGTAGAGAGTACGGCCACATCCCGGACAAGAGATATACTCGGTCTTGGTGAACTTCACACGAGCAGCCTGAAGGATGCTGGAGGAGAGGTCGCTTAGGAGACCCTCTAAATCCCCCTTAAAGGGGGACTTGCTATCGCGAACCGGCTCCCCCCCTTTAAGGGGGAGCGGGGAGAGGGTCTTGTTAGTTATCACCAAATCCTTTGCCTTACCGTCGATGAGAAGGGCTCCTGCGGTCATAGCAGCCTTGAGCTGAAGGTCTTCGAGGGAATCTTCGTTGAAGTCAAGGTAGAGAGTGCCGTTTTCGATACGTGCATTCTCACGTTTCTCCGCACATTCAGGAATGAATGACACGAGTTTCTTGGCAACAGGAATCTCACATTCAGGCTCTTCAGAAAGGCTCACGCGGATGGTATCGCCGATACCTTCAGTAAGAAGTGCTCCTATGCCGACAGCCGATTTGATACGTCCGTCCTCACCTTCACCTGCCTCGGTAACGCCGAGATGGAGAGGGTAGTGCATATCCTCTTCGTTCATCTTTTCCACAAGCAGACGAACAGACTGTACCATAACAACCGTATTGCTTGCCTTGATGCTGATGACCACGTTCTGGAAATTCTCATCGCGACAGATGCGAAGGAACTCAAGACAAGATTCCACGATACCGGCAGGGGTATCGCCATAGCGTGACATGATACGGTCGGAGAGAGAGCCGTGGTTTACGCCAATACGTACAGCTGTGTTGTGTTCCTTGCAGATATTAAGGAAAGGCACGAAACGGTCGCGAATCTTCTGAACCTCCTGAGCATATTCCTCGTCTGTGTATTCCAGTTTCTTGAACACACGAGCAGGATCCACATAGTTACCTGGGTTCACACGCACCTTCTCACAATAGAGAGCAGCCACATCAGCCACGTTAGCGTTGAAGTGAACATCGGCCACGAGTGGAGTCATATATCCCTCAGCCTTCAATGCTGCGGAGATATTCTTCATATTCTCAGCCTCACGAGAGCCTTGGGTGGTCAGACGTACAAGTTCACCTCCAGCTTCAATGATACGCTTTGCCTGTGCCACACAAGCCTCCGTGTCATTGGTATTGGTAGTGTTCATAGATTGTACCCTTATCGGGGCATCTCCACCTATTATTATGTTTCCTACCTTAGTAGGAGTTGTAAGTCTTCTTTGCATAGTATTTAACTTCCGCAAGCTCCAGTTAAAAGTTAAGAGTGAATAGTTAAGAGTGAAGAATTTGAATTACCTTATTATCGCGCAAAGGTGTTTTACAGCCACGTAAACTGCAATACAAACTAAAATTTTTCACTTTTCACTCTTAACTCTTCACTTAGTTAGTCTTAAACTCGTACTTCACCTCTGCCAGGTCCTTGTTCGCCTTCTCGATCTTCTTGCCGAGACCTGACTTGTATTCCTTCAGTCGAGCTGCGATATCGGCATCAGAGAGGGCGAGCATCTCCATAGCGAGGATAGCTGCATTCATAGCACCATTAACACCAACCGTTGCTACAGGAATGCCAGGAGGCATCTGAATGATAGAAAGCATAGCGTCAAGACCGTCGAGCATACCCTTGATAGGCACACCGATAACCGGAAGTGTTGTGCTTGCTGCAATAACGCCCGGAAGAGCCGCAGCCATGCCTGCTGCTGCTATGATTACGCGAATACCACGCTCCTCAGCACCATGTGCGAATGCCTCTACTGCGTCTGGCGTGCGATGAGCAGACAAAGCATTAACCTCGAAAGGAATCTTCTGGTCGTTAAGGAAGGCCATAGCCTTCTCCATAACAGGCAGGTCGCTTGTGCTGCCCATGATAATGCTAACTATTGGTTTCATTGTTTTCTATATCACTAATATTGTTATAAAGCTAATTACTGTACCTATCAGATATCCGTACACCACCTCGTGCAAAGAGTGCTGACGAAGAAGCATTCGGCCTGTGCCTACGAGTCCGGCAAGTATCAGAAGCACGCACAGCCACCAAAGCGGATTAAAATCAAAGAGCTCTGCAAAGGCAACAAGACTGCCTGTGAAGCCTCCTATGGCCGTTGTGTGGGTTGATATCTTGAACCACACGTTTATGATAGCACAGAGAATCTGTATGAATAGTGCCGCTACCACTATTGAGCTCATGAAATGAGGGCAATGGAAATAGTTGAGTATGTAGAAGCACATGAAATAGCACATGATGGAGATGACGTATGGCACCATACGTCCTTCCCTCGTCAGAAGTCTCAGCATTGACCATCCCTGATACTTTCTGTAGAAATGGATCAGTATCGTAGGAACAAGGATGGTGCAGAGATACACTATAAGCAATACGAAGAGCTTATATGATAGTGGCAAGAGACTCAGGTAGCTGAACGAGAAGAGGGCTATCATGCCTACCAAAGGCATATAGAAAGGGGTGAAGATGATACTCATCACCCTCGAAGCATTCACAGATAGCCTTAGCATCTTGTTCATGCCCCTTCTTGAGCGTGAACCTTTCTTCTGTGTCAATACCTGTGTTTCTTCCATTTTTAATTTGTTTTTATATTTCCGCTTTTATCAGATGGGCAGCCTGAAAGGCTAGCAAGCTCATAGCCTGGGGCATCGCCCTAGGTAGATGGAGGTTGGTAATTTCGCCCTGTAAGGGCAAAAGAATTGCTTCATGTTAGGGCTTTTGCCCTTACAGGGCGTTAGCTATCCCTCCAATTTCCCCAGGGCGATGCCCTGGGCTAATGGCTCATTGCCCCTTCGGGGCGCTATTGGGCAATCATTTTAAGGTTTTCAAGTTTGTAGGTTTTCAGGTTCTTAGGTCGGAGAGCTTTTGAATGTCTAAAGGCTAAAGTCTAATGTCTAAAGTCTTTTGCCGTTTGCCTTTCTGACCTTCAAACCTCTAACCTTCTAACCTCTAACCTCCTAACCTTGAAGAACTACCTTCTCAGCCTTGCTACCGGTATTCCGAGAGCCTCCCTGTATTTTGCCACCGTTCTCCTTGCAACCGGGAATCCCTGTTTCTTCAGTTCCTTGGAAATGGCATCGTCGCTTAGCGGATGCTTCTTGTCTTCTGCCTTTACGATATCGGCAAGGGCAATCTTCACCTTTCGGTTTGACATCTCCTCCTCGCCTTCCTTGCTGAAGCTTGAAGAGAAGAAATGCCTTAGCTTGAAAATGCCCCAAGGCGTCTCGGCATATTTCGCGTTGCACACTCGTGAAACGGTACTCACATCCATGCCTATCTGCTCGGCTATATCCGTCATAGTCATTGGCACAAGGTCTGCCTCGTCACCGTCAAGGAAGTATTTATGCTGCATCTTTATTATTGCCTGCATAGTCAATGTCAGCGTCTTCCTTCTTCTTTCTATGGCATCTATGTATCCTCGTGCTCGCTCCACTTTTTCCTTGGTATAGAGCAGAGCCTCCTTTTCCATACGGTTCAGCGACTTGCTATTGTTCTGATAGCCGAGCATCTGCTGCTCGAAGTCGCGTGAGATAAACAGCTGTGGCAGTTCCCCGTTGTTAAGGGTCATAGTCACCTGTCCGTTCTCGTCGGTATCTATGATAAAGTCGGGAGTCACCTGCTGTATGCTCCTTCCCATTGTCTCGCCAAGCGAAGCTCCCGGACGAGGGTTCAGCTTCCTGAGTTCCTTGATAACCTCCTCAGCCTCGTATTCCGATGTCTTCAGATGCTGACGGATCTTCTCCCAATGCTTCTTCGTGAAATCGTCGAAATAGTCGCGAATAACCCTCCTCATCCTTCGCGTGAGTCTTGAGTCCTCACGTCGGGCTATCTGCAGAAGAAGACATTCCTGCAACGAACTTGCTCCTATGCCGGCTGGGTCAAAGCTCTGGAGTATGCTTAGCACATACTTCACATCCCTCTCCGTAACGTCAAGTCCTTGGTAGATGGCGAGGTTCTCGCTTATGAAGGATAGGTCTGAGCGCAAGAAACCGTCATTATCGAGAGAGCCTATGAGGTATTCCATTATCTGACGCTGGGTGTCCGTAAGGTCCTCCTCGCTGACCTGTTCCTGAAGCTTGTCATAGAACGACTGGGTATCGCCATACACCATTTCCTCCTGTTCTGCTCCCGTCTGGTTACTGTCTCCGTAAGCTCGGTAGTCGCTTGCCAGACGGTCGTCGGAGTCTATGCTGTCAAGGGCAGAGTCGAGAGCCTCCTCCCTGTCCTCGCGTTCTGTCTGTGCGTCGAAATCCTCATCCTCACCCTCACCAATGCTGTCGCCCTCATTAAGGCTCGCATTAGGGTTGAGGTTATCATTCTCGTCAGGATCGGTACTCTCAAGGGCAGGATTCTCATACAGTTCAGTCTTGATATTCTCTTCCAGTTGGGCAAGAGGCATCTCCAGCAATTTCACCTGCAGAAGTTGCTGCGCGGTAAGTCGCTGTTGCTGCTGTTGTATCAGAGCCTGTTCCTGTGTGAGTCTGTTTTCGAGTGCCATGTGAATTTAGGATAAAGAGTAAAGTTGAAAGGGAAACTTTCCACATTCCACATTCTACTTTACACTTTCTACTTTCTACTTAATTTAATGAGTGCAACGTGCCGAGCATCCTCGCACGAAATTAATAGTGCGTGTCAGCCTCAAAAAGGCTGGCGCACGTTTCTAATTAATGAGTGCAAAGTTACTAATTTTATATCTATTCGCAAAATTTTTGGAGATTAATTTGCAAAAACCGAAAAAAACTATTACCTTTGCAACCGCTTTCCGCCCAGATGTTGGAATCGGTAGACAAGTCGGTCTCAAACACCGATGCTGAAAGGCGTGCGGGTTCGACCCCCGCTCTGGGTACAAGCTAACAGAAATTGCCCCTTGCAAGTCGATGGATTTGCAAGGGAATTTTTGTTTTTGAGACAGAAAGGAAATCCCACTTGCGCGGAAGTTTGGGAAAGTAAATTAGGAGTAAATTAAATCAGTAAATTAACGTGAGTCCGACGAATTGTTTTGTCGGCTTGCGCCCTGAAAGGGCAAAGTTTGCTCTTAGCCCAGGGCAACGCCCTGTGGTATTGGTTCAATAGATAGACTACGCCCTGAAAGGCGATGCCCTAGGCTATTAGCTTGTTAGCCTTGCAGGCTGTTTCAGCAATTTGGTCGAACTCACGTTAAATTCAATCAGTAGTTTTTTCAGATATATCGGATAAATCCGTTTCCTTTATTTTTTTCGAACACAGAAGACACAGAATAAACGGACTTGCTATTTGCTTTCGCCTTCTAAAAAAACAGGGGAAAACCAATAAAAACATATAAAAACAAAATGTTTTCTCATGTTTTCTTTTGTTTTAATTGGTTTTTCTAAATGGCGAAAGCAACGAATTATTAACTAAACGCAAAGGCGCTAAGGCGCAAAGATTTTATCTGAACACGGAAAATACAGAATAAACGAAGGCCTTCGTTTCTTTCGCGCATTTCGTGTTCGTAAAAAGAAAACCTCTGTATCTCTGCGCCTCTGCGTTTGAAATATATTGCTTTCGCCTTCTAAAAAAACAGGGGGAAACCAATAAAAACATATAAAAACAAAATGTTTTCTCATGTTTTCTTTTGTTTTAATTGGTTTTTCTAAATGGCGAAAGCAACTTATGCGACAAATCTCGTGACTTCTGTGGTCAAAAGAAAAAGGAAACGGATTTATCTGGTTTATCTGAAACTCCGCTCTAAGTCCGAAGTAATTACCATTAAAATACCATTAAATTACAATTAACTTACCATTAAAATACCATAGTTAATGGTAATATTATGGTATTATTATGGTAATATAATGGTATTATAATGGTATTATCATCGGAGGAATAGCGGAGGGAGAGCGTTGTCAGGAGGAATTTTCAAACGCAAAGTCGCAGAGTCGCTGAGATTTCTTTTTGACCACGGAAGACACGAAAATAACGGAATTCGCACCTTGCGGTGCTTGAACTGACAATAATTTTCCGCTAAGGCTCAACAAGCTAAAGCAAGTCTCAAATTCTTCAAAATTCAAGAAGAAAAAATCTCTAATTATTCGCTATGGCTCAACAAGCTAAGCAAGTCTCTAATTCTTGATAAATAACGTGAGTTCGATGACTTGCTTTAGCTTGATGAGCTTCAGCGAATAATTGCCCTTAAGACAAACAGCAAGCTGTTTTTAACTGACAATAATTACCAATCTTACCAATCTTCAACCAGTAATTATCATTTTTTATTGGAAAAAGATTGGTAAGATTGGTTGCGTTTGCCATGAATTCGTCGAACTGAGGTTAAAATAATGCTTTTGCCCTTACAGGGCGAAATTGCCAACTTCAATGTACCTAGGGCGATGCCCTAGGCTATTAGCTTGTTAGCCTTTCAGGCTGTATCAGCAATTATTCGCAAAGCTCATCAAGCCGAAGCAAGTGTCAGTTTAAAGCAACCTGTTGCTTGTCTTTATTAATTTTGTGTTTCTTCGTGCTTTCCGTGTTCAAAATCTTCTCCGCGTCTTTGCGTCTTTGCGTTATGATATAATCTGGGGCGTTTATATTGATACTCAACGAGGTGGGGTAAAAAATATTTGGGGGAGGAAATGAAATTTTCGCAAAATTATTTGGAAAAATCTAAAATTTTTGTTAATTTTGCATCCGATCTAAAAGGTCACAAAAAAGTAAGTGTGAAACTCAAAACTTAATCTAAACAGATAAATAGTTTATGAAGAAATTTCTACCCCTCATTATCCTCTTCGTTTTCTCATTCTCTGCAATTCATGCGGAGGTGGCGGCTGATTTTGATTGGAAATTTAAAGATGGCACGTTGACCATATCAGGAACGGGAGATATGCCTGGTTACTATTATGGAGGTGCTCCTTGGTATAATGATCGAGAAAAAATCAAGAAGGTTGTAATCGAAGATGGTGTGACAAATATTGGAATTCATACTTTCCTTGATTGCTCAAATCTCGTCTCAATCACAATTCCGAATTCCGTGACGAGTATTGGAATGGAGGCTTTCGGTAATTGTCGGCAACTCACCTCAGTCACAATTCCTAACTCTGTGACGAGCATTGGAGAGAATGCTTTCGTCAAATGCTCTGGTCTCACCTCAATCACTATCCCAAACTCTGTGACGAGTATTGGAGAGGCAACTTTCTACAATTGCTCTGGTCTCACCTCAATCACTATCCCTAACTCTGTGACGAGTATTGGAGATTTTGCTTTCGCATATTGTTCTGGTATCACCTCAATCACTTTTGAGAGAACTACACCTCCAAAGTTTGGAAAATATGCTTTATATATTGATAATAAATCCATACCCGTATATGTTCCTGCCAACAGCAGAAAGGAATACAAGAATGCATTGAAAGATTTTGGTCTATCAAACATCAAGGCTATTCCAATATCCCTGAATGGAAGTGAGTCATATACCCAAAATTCGCAGATTGATGATATAGATGTTTCCTTTACCCGAAATTTCACTAAATACTGGGAACCTCTATATATTCCATTCTCTTTGAAATACGAGGACTGGAAGGATGATTTCGAGGTGGCTCGTATAAATGGTATTCACCAGTATGACGATAATGATGATGGAGATATAGACAGGACCATATTGGAGTTTGTAAAAATGAAGAATGACAATTCTGTTATTGAGCCTAATACTCCTTATCTCATCAAGGCAAAGAATTCAGGCAAGAAGACGATATCCGTAGAAAATACAACGGTCTATGAGGCAGCTGTGAATCATATTGAATGTACAACCACTACCGAAAGTTTCATCTTTACAGGTCTCTACAAGAAACTGTCTGTTTGGTCTATTCCGCAATTGGCAAATGGCAAAAATTACGTTATGTATGAAGGTAATCTAAGTGAGGAGATTACTACCCTAAGTAACATTGGTCCTTATCGTTGGTATATGACGAGGGAAAACCGTAATTCTGCTTATGGCATAAATAATAGTACGGCAAAGGAGATCTCTATCAGAGTGGTTGGTGAAGAGACTACTGGCATAGCTAACATCCAACACGCATCTCCTAACACCCAGACCTACGACCTTAACGGCAGAAGGGTGAATGAGAATAACCTCAAGCCGGGAATGTATGTCAAGAACGGTGATAACATCGGAGTTTGTGACCTGATGTTTGATTGTATAATCGCGAAAGGCATGTTAATTGTTAATTGAAATTGGGTTCTCCGGCTCCCTCCCTACGGAGGGAAGTTCGATGTTGATAACATCGGAGTATGTGCAAAGCGGGGGGAGAGGCCGACACTTTAAAATAAATAGCTTATGACAAAGAAATTACTACTTCTTTTATTCTGCCTTTTCTCATTCTCTGCAATTCATGCGGAGATAGATTGGAATCTATCTAAAGATGGTACGTTGACCATATCTGGAACTGGAAAGATGCCTGATTATTATTACCCAAATCTTGCTCCTTGGTATAATGATCGAGAAAAAATCAAGAAAGTTGTAATCGAAAAGGGTGTGACGAGTATTGGAACTGCTGCTTTCCTCGATTGCACAGGTCTTACCTCCATCACCATCCCTAATTCCGTGACGAGAATTGGATTTGAAGCTTTCTATGGTTGTGGAAGTCTTACCTCCGTCACCATCCCAAACTCTGTGACGAGTATTGGAGATGTTGCTTTCCTCGATTGCACAGGTCTTACCTCCATCACCATCCCTAATTCTGTGACGAGTATTGGACAAAGTGTGTTCCAAGATTGTTCAGATCTTACCTCAATAACAGTAGAGAAAGGGAATGCGAAATATGACAGTAGGGACAATTGTAATGCAATAATAGAGACAGAATCTAATGAATTGATTACGGGTTGCAATAATACTGTTATCCCAAACTCTGTGACGGGAATTAGAAGTTTTGCATTCTTTGATTGCTCAAGTCTTACTTCCATTACCATCCCTAATTCTGTGACGAGCATTGGAGGGGCAGCTTTCTACAATTGCTCAAGTCTTACCTCCATCACTATCCCTAATTCTGTGAAGAGTATTGGAGAATATGCTTTCTATGAATGTAAAAGTCTCACCTCCATAACTTTTAATGGAAGTACTCCTCCAGAATTCGGGGAAGATGTTTTTTATAATGTCTGCAACTCCATCCCCGTATCTGTTCCTGCAAATAGCATAGAGGCATACAAGAATGCTTTGGGCGGTTTGGGGGTGTCAAATATAAAGGCACTTCCGCTATCCCTGGATGATAAGACTGCATATACTCAAAAATCGCAGATAGATGATATTGATGTTTCCTATACCCGAAATTTCACTAATACGAATTGGCAGGCAATATATCTTCCTTTCTCTTTGAAATACGAGGATTGGAAGGATGATTTCGAGGTGGCTCGTATAAATGGCATTCGCCAGTATGATGATTATAATATAGGAAGTATAAACAGAACCGAATTGGAGGTTGTAAAAATGACGAATGACGATTCTGTTATTTACCCTAACACCCCTTATCTCATTAGGGCAAAAACTCCAGGCGAGAAGACGCTATCCATAGAAAATACGACTGTATATGAGTCAAAGGCGAACAGTATTGAATGTTCTACCACTACCGAGCTGTTCACATTTATAGGCACTTACAAAGTGATGAATTTCTCTGGTATAGGGGCTTATCATAACTGTTACGTTTTGGATGGTTATGGACGCAATATCATCGAAGGAAACTCTTTCCTGCTCCCTTATCGTTGGTTTATGAAGATAGATGAACGTGAATCTGTTTATGGCATAAAGAATAATACGGCAAAGGAGATCTCTATCAGAGTGGTTGGTGAAGAGGCTACTGGCATAGATAACATCCAACACGCATCTCCTAACACCCAGACCTACGACCTTAACGGCAGAAGGGTGAATGAGAATAACCTCAAGCCGGGAATGTATGTCAAGAACGGTAGGGTTGCAAGGTCTGCATCGCTATAACCCTTCCGACCTGAAAACCTTAAAACCTATAAACCATTAAACCTTTAAAAAAATATGAAAAAGAATTTATTACTTATTTTATTATGTCTTTTCTCATTCTCCGCAATTCATGCGGAAAATAAATGGGAAAGTGAACCTGATGGTATGGAGTGGTATCTGTCAGCTGATGGTACGTTAACTGTATCACAAGAAGGCGATATGTCAAATTATGACGAAGGAGAAACTCCTTGGGATCGTCAACGTGATAGAATCAAGAAGATTGTAATCAAAAAAGGTGTGTCGCGTATTGGAGATCTTGCTTTCGGTGGCTGCCGGAATCTCACCTCAGTCGAAATTCCGAACACTGTAAAGAGTATTGGAGTTCGTGCTTTCGTAGAATGCAAGAATCTCCCCTCAATCGAAATCCCTAACTCTGTAACGAGTATTGAAGAGCAAGCTTTCTCTCTTTGCGATGCTCTCACTTCAATCGAAATCCCTAATTCTGTAACGAGTATTGGATATCAAGCTTTCTATAATTGCTACAGACTCGCCTCAGTCACAATTGGCAACTCTGTGACGGATATTGCAGAAGAGGCTTTCTATGCTTTACCAGCTCTCACCTCTATTACTTTTAAGGGAAGTAATCCTCCTAAGTCTTTGGCAAATGTTTTTAAGGCTCCCAATGAGAATGTCTCTGTATATGTTCCTGCAAATAGCATAGAGGATTATAAGACAAAGTTGGGAGGCTTGAGCTCAAAAGTAAAGGGAGCAATAATTCTGGCGGATGATGAGGCATATACCAGAGAGTCGGATGCTGAAGGTGTTGCTGCTTTCTATACCCGTAATTTCACTAACGTGAACTGGCAGGCTCTGTATCTTCCTTTCTCTTTGAAATACGAGGACTGGAAGGATGATTTTGAGATGGCTTATATCAACGGTATTATCCAGAGGGATAATGATGATGACGGCGAGATTGACGAGACAGAACTGGAGATAATAAAGATGAAGAGCGGTTCTACCCAGCCTAACGCCCCATATCTCATCAGGGCTAAGACTAAGGGCAAGAAGACTTTCTTCGTTAAGAATACAACCGTATATGCTGCTCCTGAAGAGAGTTATGTGGATTGCTCTACCACTACTGCAACATTCTTCTTCGTAGGTACTTACAACACCATCCCGTATGAGACCTTGGCAGAGTATGGGTATTACGCTATGGGTGGTGGCGAGCTTGTAATGAGCAACGGCTCTGACCTCAAGCCTTTCCGCTGGTTTATGGTGGTGGAAACCCGTTCATATCGTCCTTCTTCCCATGATCGTGCAAAGGTTATCACCCTCAAGGTGTTGGACGAGGAAGAGACAACAGGCGTGGCTAACATCCAGCACCAGTCAGGTAACACCCAGCTCTACGACCTGAACGGCAGAAAGGTTAGCGAGAATAACTTGAAGCCAGGTGTTTATGTGAAGAATGGAAAGAAGTTCGTTGTAAAATAAAGACGGCCTCTCCCCCCGCCCTCCCCCGTAGGGAGGGAGCCGGAAGGCAAAAGGCAAACTTGATAACTTAAAATTTGCGGCTACCCCCCTTTATCGAATCGGCCCCCTCCCTACGGGGGAGGGCGGGGGGAGAGGCCGAAACTCTTAAACTGTAAGAAATGAATAAAAAATATATTACTCCGAGAATATTTGTAGAGAAGATGGGTGACTCATTACTTATCCAGACAAGTACGATCCCTGTTAATACAAAAGAGCCAAAGGAATTAGATTCCAAGGAATATTTCGGTGGCATCGACGCGGATGACGCGGATGAGTATTGAGGTCTGTTTTTCTGAAAGTAAATTAGCAGGGAATCAGTAAATTCTTAGCAGCAAGCTGCTGGTTACGGAACAAAAATTATTCGCTAAAGCTCATCAAGCTACGCAAGTTTTTCACGATTACCAGAAAATTTGTTCCAAAAAAAATATATAACGCACCTTCGTTGCTTGAACTGACAATAATTTTTCGCTAAGGCTCAACAAGCTAAAGCAAGTTCCCAATCTGCGCAATCTTTTTCCATAAATACTCATTTCTTATTGGATGAAGATTGGTAAGATTGGGAACTTGCGTAGCTTGTTGAGCCTTAGCGAAAAATTATCGTCAGTTAAAAGCAGCTTGCTGCCAAAAATATTCCGTTTCTTTCGTGCTTTCCGTGTTCAAGAAAAAAACTTTGCGACTTTGTGTCTTTGCGTTTATCTTTTGATTTAATGGTTTCAAAGGATAGTATTTGGAAATTTGTCAAGAGTGAACGTTTCATCATCGTATGGTGGAATGTTCAATGGATTGGTTCATTATTTATATTAGGTTGGCATCATCCTGGCAAACTATTGGTTGATATATGGCTTATCGTTTCAATAGCATGTTATGTTCTTGGCTTAAACAGAATGAAGAAACTTGGAGCTATAAGTCTGGCTTTATATTCATGCCTTACAATAATGTTTGCGGGGGCAATGGCATTATTAGAATATGAATATATTTTTATTCATGGGCATAGTTTGGGGTTTGCCGCTTTGTTCGTTATCCTTTTATTGCTTGTGGCGCTAACAAATCTGGTTATTGCTTTCCGTACACTCAGGATATTGTCAAAATTGGATGATGATGTTGAGGTAGAGGGTTGGTGAAATATCGCAAGTCATATAACTCACGTTAATAGTTATTGTATTTGAGATATAACTAAAAAAAGTTAAGAAACGGACATTTATACGGACACTATTCTTTTTTTTATCGTAAAAGCAGTAACTTTGCGCTCGAAAATCAGAGACGGGCGCTGCTCTGCGAGCAACAAGCCCTATTTTCTTCGCACGAAGAAGCATTCGATTTGTTCAGACTATCCACAAGCCGCAATGGTGGAATTGGTAGACACGAGGGACTTTAACGGGTTCTCGATATGAGGACTAAACAAGAGTGCACATCGGGAAACTGATGGTGTAGAATTGCCCTAACAAACAGAAACCTCGTCTGTGGTGACATAGACTTTGGCGATGGCTCACTAAGTTCAGCTAAGGCTGATAAATGGCGTAGAGACTATACAGGCAACACCTAAATCCGTAAGGACATGGTGAAGAAATAGTCCAGACTACAACATCTCACGGAGATGGTCTGTGTAAAAGCAGAAGTAGTATGAAAATCCCTTGACCCGAAACGGTCGTGCGGGTTCGAGTCCCGCTCGCGGCACATAATTGCAATAACCCCTGATCCTAAACATTTCAGGAAACAATATCATATTTGTAAAAAAAAGAATGAAAAAGAACCTTATCGGTACAATAACTGTCATTGCACTTGGAGCAGTGGCACTTTCTTCGTGTTCAAAGAAGCTGCCTCCTTTGTCAGCTGACAATTTCAACGTAGATCCAGAGCCTTTGGAGCTTCTGGGTACTCAGGTGCCTGTAACAATCAACGGTACTTTCCCAGAGAAGTACATGCACAAGAAGGCTATCATCACAGTTACCCCAGAGCTTCGTAATGCTGCTGGTAAGGTGGTACGTGGTGAGGGCGTGACATTCCAGGGTGAGAAGGTGCTGGGTAATGACCAGTCAATCTCATATCTCCTTGGCGGTCACTACACCATGCGTGATGCCTTTGACTATAGCGATGATATGCACCGTTCAGATCTCTACCTGAGATTTGACGCTCACATTGGTAAGAAGTTCGTTTATGTGCCAGACGTGAAGATCGGTACTGGTGTTATTGCTACTGCAGGTCTCTATAAGAAGGCTTTGATTCAGGGTGGCGGTATCATTGCTCCTGACACATTCCAGCGTATCCGTAAGGAGAAGCAGGAGGCAAGCATCACGTTCCTTATTAATCAGGCTACTCTCCGTCAGAGTGAGTTGAAGAACAACTCTATCCAGGAGTTTGTTAAGCTTCTTGAGAATATCAACGCTGATGCAAAGAGATATAACCTCGGCGATATTGAGGTAAAGGCATACGCTTCACCTGATGGTGCTCAGGATATCAACACAAAGCTCGCTGTAAAGCGTCAGAATGTATCAGAGGACTATGTTGATTCTCAGTTGAAGAAGACAAATCTCGCAACAAGCGTTACGGGTGAATATACAGCAGAGGACTGGGAAGGTTTCCAGCAGTTGGTTGCTGCCAGCAACATTCAGGATAAGGAGCTTATCCTCCGCGTACTGAATATGTATAAGGATCCAGAGGAGCGTGAGGAGCAGATCAAGAATCTCAGCATGGGCTTCCAGGATTTGACAAAGCAGATTCTTCCACAGTTGCGTCGCGCTCGTATGATTATCAACTACGAGGCAGTAGGACGTAGCGACGAGGAGATTGCTGCTGACTATGCTTCTAACCCACAGTCACTTACCGCAGACGAGATCCTCTACTATGCAAGTACCATAGCTGATATGGACAAGAAGGAGGCTATCTACAAGAAGTGTGTTGAGATATATCCTAACGACTACCGTGCATATAACAATGTGGCTGCCTGTGAGTTCTCAAAGAACAACGACAGCGAGGTTAGGGCATGGGTGAACAAGACTCTTCAGGTAAACCCACGTGCTGGTGAGTGTCAGTCAAATCTTGCTCTCGTTGAGCTGAAGAACGGTAACCTGAAGGAGGCTGAGGCTTATATGTCAAAGGCAGGAAACTCAAACGACATCAACCGCGTTCAGGGTGCTGTGAACTTCGTAAAGGGTAACTACAAGCAGGCTGCTGCTAACTATAAGGGCATATATAACAATATGGCAGGTCTTGCTCAGATTATGGCTGGCGACTATTCTCAGGGTCGTGCTACATTCAAGGCAATCAAGAATCCTGATGCTATGACAAGTTATCTGCACTCTATATGCTGCTATCGTGAGGGAAGTGTGTTCTCTGGAACAGACCTTCTGAAGGAGGCATTGCAGAAGGACCCAAGTCTGAAGCCTTATGCAGATGAGGATTTGGAGTTCACTGGCGAGTAGTCTGCTGCTTTTGCTCTTAGCTTCATGCGGAACAGACAGTCACCATTTCAGTCTTGAGGGTCGTTTCCTCAAGATGAATCAGGGACAGTTTTATGTATATAGTCCGGATGGGGCGATAAGCGGTATCGACACAATCAAGGTGCAGGGCGGTCGCTTTGCATACGAGATACCTTGTGAAGAGGAGGGCACTATCGTCATCGTGTTGCCTAACTATTCGGAGATACCAGTCTTCGTAAAGCCGGGCGAGAACGTTGATCTTAAGGCAGATGCTTCGCACATAAAGGATATCGAGGTGACGGGTACCAAGGACAACGAGAGGATGACCGAGTGGCGAAAAAACACTTCGTCGCAGTCGCCTGACGGTCTGAAGAAACAGGCAGAGCAGTTCATAAGGGAAAATCCCTCTTCTATAATCAGCCGATGGCTTCTGAGGAAGTATTTCATAGTTACGGCAAAGCCCGACCTGAAGAAAGCGAAGGAGCTTGTGAAGCTGATAAGCGGTAAGACCGATAAGGAACCGTCGATTATGCGACTTGCCGTAGGACTTGAGAATACCCCTTTGCAAGTAGGGGATGTGCTTCCGAACTTTAAGGCAAAAGACCTTCAGGGTAAGGATGTTCAGGCTTCGCAGTATCGCCTTGGCAAGACCTTGATTCTCGTATGGGCTACTTGGGATTTCGACGGGACGAATCTTTCCCGACGTGTCTTAAGGAAGATAGAAGAGATGAAGTCGCAAGGCAAGCAGGTGCCTAAGGTTCTCGGCGTGAGTATCGACGCATCAGCCGTGGATGCAAAGAGAACGGTAGGCAATGACAGTACGGCTTGGTCAACGGTTTGTGACGGACTTATGTGGAACTCTCCTATTGTGAAAGCGATAGGAACGACAAAGGTGCCCGACAACTTCGTTTTAGAGAACGGTAAGGTCAAGGCTTGTCATCTTAGTAACGATGAATTGCTCAAGCAACTTGATATGTAAAATATAGGGCTTTTTTGCTTACAAATTGCAAACTGCACGTTGCAAACAATGACGAATTGTTAGCGATAACATAAATATTGGAAAAATTATTGTTGAAAAATATTAATTCTTGGCGAAAACTTTTTGCCAAGAATTATTTTTTTTGTACCTTTGCGCCAAATTTCGGAAAAAAGAAAAGACTGTATTTACAAGTTAATCACTTTTTAAAAATAATAGTATAACAAAAATGGCAAATTTGGATTTGACACAGTATGGCATCACTGGTTCTACAGTGATTGCGCACAATCCTTCTTACGAAGTACTCTTCGCAGAGGAGACAAAGGCTGGCCTTCAGGGCTATGAGGTAGGTCAGAACACAGAGCTTAACGCAGTAAACGTTATGACTGGTATCTACACAGGTCGTTCTCCTAAGGATAAGTACATCGTAATGGACAAGAACTCTAAGGACACTGTATGGTGGACTTCTGACGAGTACAAGAACGACAACCACCCAATGTCTGAGGAGGTTTGGGGTAAGGTTAAGGATCTCGCAGTTAAGGAGCTCTGCAACAAGAACCTCTATGTAGTTGATGCTTTCTGTGGCGCTAACAAGGCTACACGTCTTGCTGTTCGTTTCATTGTTGAGGTTGCTTGGCAGGCTCACTTCGTAACAAACATGTTCATCCAGCCAACAGAAGAGGAACTCGCTAACTTCGAGCCAAACTTCGTTATCTACAACGCTTCTAAGGCAAAGGTTTCTGACTACAAGGAGCTCGGTCTTAACTCTGAGACTTGTGTTGCATTCAACGTAACAAGCCGTGAGCAGGTTATCATCAATACATGGTACGGCGGTGAGATGAAGAAGGGTATGTTCTCTATGCAGAACTACTTCCTCCCACTTCAGGGTATCGCTTCTATGCACTGTTCTGCAAACTGCGATATGAAGGGTGAGAACACAGCTATCTTCTTCGGTCTTTCTGGTACAGGTAAGACTACTCTCTCTACTGATCCAAAGCGTCTCCTCATCGGTGATGACGAGCACGGATGGGACGACGAGGGTGTATTCAACCTCGAGGGTGGTTGCTATGCTAAGGTTATCAACCTCTCTAAGGAGAATGAGCCAGACATCTACGGTGCTATCAAGCGTAACGCTCTCCTTGAGAACGTAACAGTTGATGCTAACGGTAAGATCGACTTCGCTGACAAGAGCGTAACAGAGAATACTCGTGTGTCATACCCAATCGACCACATCAAGAATATCGTTAAGAAGGTAAACGGCAAGTCTGCTGGTCCTGCTGCTAAGAACGTAATCTTCCTTTCAGCTGACGCATTCGGTGTTCTTCCTCCAGTATCTATCCTCTCTCCAGAGCAGACTCAGTACTACTTCCTCTCTGGTTTCACAGCTAAGCTTGCTGGTACAGAGCGCGGTATCACAGAGCCAACTCCAACATTCTCTGCTTGCTTCGGTCAGGCATTCCTTGAGCTTCACCCAACAAAGTACGCTCAGGAGCTCGTTAAGAAGATGGAGAAGTCAGGTGCTAAGGCATACCTCGTAAACACAGGTTGGAACGGTACAGGTAAGCGTATCTCTATTCCTGATACACGTGGTATCATCGACGCTATCCTCGATGGTTCTATCCTCAAGGCTGAAACAAAGAAGATTCCTATGTTCGACTTCGTTGTTCCTACAGCTCTTCCAAACGTTAACCCAGCTATCCTCGACCCACGCGACACATACGCTGACGCTTCACAGTGGGAGGAGAAGGCTAAGGACCTCGCTGCTCGCTTCATCAAGAACTTCAGCAAGTACACAAACAATGAGGCTGGTAAGGCTCTCGTTGCTGCTGGTCCAAAGCTCTAAACTGATTCTCAGTTAATTGATAATTTATAATTAATAATGTATAATTGTTAGTTAGGGTTATTGATTGCATTATAATTGCCGCTTGAGTGGTTTCTTTCAGAAATGCTCAAGCGGCATTTTTTTATATATTTTCTGTGTGTATCCTATACCTTGTTTTTATCTTGCATATTTAGCCAAAACGACCTTTTGCGGCTAAAAATCAATTACTTGACTAAGGTCAAAAGAATGGGTAAAATCGGAATAAAGTTGCATAAAGATTTGTTGTGTACGATAACAATTAGTACCTTTGCACCAGAAAAGGAAATACAGGCTATTAGCTTTGTAAGAAGCGGTAAAGGATTGTATTCATATAAGGATAACGAATCTGGTCTGAAAAGACTGGGTATAAAAAAGGATAAGAACAATGACAATTGATTATGCAACAGTATTTATGTTGCTCATGGTGGCTGCCTCTACTGCATGTGGAATAGCATCCATCATACACAACAATCTGCGCTAAAAGAGCGCGATACAATATTAAGAATTATAGAGTTAGGTTTTAGTAGTATAAAATTAGGTTTTAGTATTGTATTCAGGAGGCTGATGTGAATCGGTCTCCCTTTTTTTATGTCATGAATTTATGCTGTTCTAAATCTTTTTAGCAGTAAAGATTTTGTGAATTGGATATTTCTTACTAATTTTGTACGCAAAATAGATGTATCCAGGTTTTAACAGCGGTTCATCGGCATTTAAATAACGAAAAATGTTGCACACGTCACGAATCAGTGTAGGTTTATAAATGAGAAAGATATTATTCTTATCAATGGTATTCTGCAGTTCAATTGCATTTGCAGAAAATGATTTGACAACAGGAAACGAAACAGATAATGAGTTGGAAAGCGTGGAGGCTGAGGCTCCAGCAGTAGAGACTGTAAACAATATCGCTCCAGAGGTAGCTCCACAGTATTACGGTGGCTCAAACTCTTCGGGTTTCGACTATCATAAGTACATTGATGCCATTTACGTAAACTATGGTATCATCGATGGTCATCATCAGTTCCTCGGCTTTGATGTTGGTAAGGATTTCTTCCTCGACTTCAACTATGCATGGGGCAAGAATAGTAAGGACAAGACTGATTTGGACCGCTATTGTATCGGACTTGGTGTACGTCCAACCTTGTGGTTTGCAAAGTACTTTATGTTCCAGGCAAAGATTGGTGCTGAGTATTTCTGGGGAACAGGCTATCGTGCAGGCAATATAGCTTGCTTGGTAGAGCCAAGAATCGGCGTTAAGATTGGTAGTGGCGGCATTGGTGCAAGCTATCGTTTTGACGTGAATAAGTTCAAGTTCCGTAATACGATATCAGGTCATATCTGTATCTCGGCGTTCTTCTATATTTAGAAAATTTTTAATGCAGACAATTCCTACGATAACAAAGCAGTTGCTTATAATCAACTGCTTAGTATTTTTGGCTTGTTTTCTCGTACCAGATATTAGATTCTGGGGCGGGCTTCATTATTGGCAAGCCAGCCAATTCCATGTCTATCAGTTTGTGACATATCTATTCATTCATGGTGCTCCTGGACGATTCATGGATGCTTTGACGCATTTGTTCTTTAATATGTTTGCTCTGTGGATGTTTGGCTGTGTGATGGAGCGTACATGGGGAGCAAAGCGTTTTCTAATCTATTATCTTGTCTGTGGTATAGGTGCAGGATTGATGCAGGAGATTTCTCAAACTCTTTATGTGTATTATAGTCTTACACCTGCTCCTGAAAATATTGGCCAGTTCTTGGATATTTCAAGCATGTCCCCAGATACTTATCTCCAGCAGCAGTTAAATACAATGACAACAGTTGGAGCCTCTGGAAGTATATATGGCATCCTCCTTGCCTTTGGTATGACGTATCCGGAGGAAAGGATGTTTATCATTCCTATCCCGTTCCCTATCAAGGCAAAGTGGTTTGTCATAGGATATGCAGCAGTCGAACTTGGACTTGCCCTTTCTAATTCTGGTGATGGTGTAGCTCATGTGGCACACCTTGGCGGTATGCTCTTCGGATTCTTCCTCATACGTCATTGGAGAAAGTCTGCTACCCGTCAGACATCCTTCTCTGGCTGGGATTCATATAAGGGAACACAGAGCGATCAGAAGTCGGCTACAATCCTTGGCAAGATAAGGAAATGGATGCATCTTGACAGGGAGGAAAGCGAATATAATAAAGACCCGCATTTCCGCTCTACCTCTACACATCAGGCAGACTGGGACTATAATGCCCAGAAAAAGCGTGATGAGGCTGAGATTGACGCTATTCTCGATAAAATCCGCCGTTCGGGCTATGCAAGCCTTTCTGCGGAGGAGAAGAAGAAACTCTTTGATGCGAGTAAGAATTAGTCTAATGTCAGAAGTCAAAGGTCAAAGGGGAAGAGCTTAATGTCAAATGCCTTCAACCTTTAATCCACAGACCTTAGTCCTTTGACCTTAGACCTTAGTCTTAAGACTAAAGAGAGTATTGATTTGAAGAAATTTATCATACATACGACAATAGCTGTAAACCTCGTCATCATCTCAGCGATGTTGGTGACGGGGTTTGCTGATATGCTTGACCCTCGTTCGTGGCCTGTCATGACGACGGCAGGTTATGCCTTTCCTCTGTTTGCGCTAGCAAATCTTGGAATGATTGTGATATGGATGTTCATAAGCAAGAAACACATTCTCGTTCCATTTCTCGGCTTTGTCATCTGCTATGTGCCTGTCACGCAGTACTGTCCTGTCCATGCAAGTGGAGAGGTTCCCTTGGGCGCATTGAAAATAATGACCTATAACACGTGGGGTTTCGGCAGTCAGCGTGAGACGGGCAATGACGAGGAAGCAAAGAAGAAAGCACGCAGGGATATACTACAGTATATCGCTGATGAGGATTGTCATGTCGTGTGTATTCAGGAGGGTATCTATCATAAAGCTATGGAGGCTGATATTGATTCTATCATCAAACCGAAGATGCCGTATCTGGATACCTGCAAGATAGAGGGTGGAACGATGTTGATGGTGCTTAGCAAGTATCCGATAAAGAAACATGATGCTTTGAAATACGAGTCGAAGGGAAACCTGAGTGCGGCTTTCTATCTTGATGTCAACGGTAAGGAACTGATAATCCTCAACAACCACCTTGAGACAAATAAGTTCTCGATGGAGGAGAAACAGCAGTTTAGCGATATGGTAAAGGGTGACATGGGACGTAGCGGTATAAAGACTGAGTCAAAGTTCGTACTCAAGAAACTCGGTGCGGCTGCTGCTGTCAGGGCTCCTCAGGCAGAGGCCGTGGCAAGCTATGTCAGGATGCACAAAGGGCGTTCCATGATTGTCTGCGGAGATTTTAACGACATACCGATAAGCTATGCACGGAGAACCATAGCCAAGGATCTTGAGGACTGCTATGTCTCTACAGCCTTGGGACCTGGATTCACCTATCACAGGAATGGTATGTATGTCAGAATCGACAATGTGATGTGTACTGACGACCTTGACTCGTATAGTTTCCATGTGGATAAAAAATGCACTATTTCCGACCATTATCCTGTAGTTGGATGGGTAAAATGGCATGGAAGATAGACTTTATTTGCCATTTTATAAGGTTAAAAGTGTAATTTGTGCTCTGAAATTTCGGAAATTGAAGAAAATTATGTATCTTTGCACGTCGTATGCGCACATAGGGGTGTATTGTACCCTGTCCGCATGATGCCAAAGAGTCCCGTAACTGGAACCTCAAAAGACTATTAGACAAAAATAAAAACAAAAATAATAAAACAATTTAATCAAAATGCAAAACAAAGGAATTGTACTTGTAACCGCCGTACTTCTGACGCTTGCAAGCATCTTCTACCTGTCGTTCTCAGTGGCTACAAGCTACTATGACGGTCAGGCTGCTAAGATTAAGGATCCTATTGCCCAGCAGGATTACAAGGATTCTGTAAAGTATCTTGGCATCTATTCTTATCAGAACTGCCTTGAGACTCAGATTGGTTTGGGTCTTGACCTTAAGGGCGGTATGAACGTAATCCTTGAGATTAGCGTACCTGACGTTGTTGAGGTACTTGCTGACCACAAGACAGATGCAGCCTTCGTTAAGTCAATGGAGGAGGCAAAGAAGGAAGAAGAGACATCACAGAGCGATTTCATCTCTCTCTTCATCAAATCATTCAAGAAGAACGCTCCTGGCCGCCGTCTCGCTGAGATTTTCGCTACTCAGCAGCTCAAGGGCAAGGTAAGCACACAGAGCACCGATGCTGAGGTTGAGAAGGCTCTCCGTGCTGAGGTTCAGTCTGCTATCGACAACTCATACAACGTTGTCCGCAACCGTATCGATAAGTTCGGCGTTGTTCAGCCAAACATCCAGAAGCTCGAGGGTCAGGATGGCCGTATCATGGTCGAAATGCCTGGTGTACGTGAGCCTGAGCGTGTTCGTAAACTCCTTCAGGGTTCAGCAAACCTTGAGTTCTGGGAGACATACAACTCACAGGAAATCGTTCCTTACCTCTCACAGCTCGACCAGCGTATTGCTAATGCCAACTCTGAAACAGCTGATACAACCAAGGCTGAGGCTGCTGATTCTGCAAAGGCAGAGCCTGCAAAAGCTGCTGCACAGCCTAATTTCCAGTTGAAGAACGCTGACGCAAAGACTGCTGCTACCGGCAAGGCTGATGCCAAGACCGAGCAGATGAAGAAGCAGCACCCTCTCTTCGCAATCTTCCAGCCTATCAATCAGGGCTATAGCCTCGTTGGTTATGCTCATGTTCGTGATACCGCTGATATCAACAAGATTATCTATAGCGATGAGGCTAAGAAGGTTCTTCCTTCTGACTGCAAGCTCCTCTGGAGTGCCAAGTCAATGGACGGTAACAAGAACATCTTCGAGCTCTATGCTCTCAAGGTTACTTCTACCAACGGTCGTGCTCCACTTGAGGGTGACGTTATCGTTGATGCAAAGGATGAATTCGATCACACAACAGGTCGCCCTGTTGTAAGCATGTCAATGAATACAGAGGGTGCTCGTCTCTGGGCTGCCCTTACAAAGGCTAACACAGGCAAGGCTATCGCTATCGTTCTTGACGACGCTGTTTACTCAGCTCCTATGGTACATGGTGAGATTGCTGGTGGTAACTCTCAGATTTCCGGTAACTTCACTATCGAGGATACAAAGGACTTGGCTAACACATTGAAGTCTGGTCGTATGCCTGCACCTGCACGTATCGTACAGGAGGAGGTTGTAGGTCCTACACTCGGTGCTCAGTCTATCCAGCAGGGTATCTGGTCATTCGCTATCGCATTCGTACTCCTCTGCGTCTACATGATTGTGATGTATGGTGCAATCCCAGGTCTTATGGCTGACGCTGCACTTATCGTCAACCTGTTCTTCACACTCGGTATTCTTGCATCGTTCCAGTCGGCTCTGACCATGCCGGGTATAGCGGGTATAGTGCTGACGCTCGGTACGGCGGTGGATGCCAACGTGCTTATCTACGAGCGTATCAAGGAAGAGCTCCGCAGAGGTCTTGGCATGAAGCAGGCACTCGCAGCAGGTTACAGCAACGCATTCTCTGCAATCTTCGACTCTAACCTCACATCTCTCATCACAGGTATCATCCTGCTGACTATCGGTACAGGTCCTATCAAGGGCTTCGCTACAACATGGATCATCGGTATCATATGTTCATTCTTCACAGCCGTATTCCTCACACGTATCGTTTATGAGAACCGTATGGCTAAGGACAAGTGGCTGAACCTCACATTCGGACGCACATTCCTCCAGAACACCAAGTACAAGTTCATGTCTGTATATAAGAAGAGCTTCGTATTCTATGGTATCGCAATAGTTGCATTCATCGCAAGCTTCGCTTCTCGCGGACTCTCTCGATCAATTGACTTCACTGGTGGTCGTAACTATGTAATCGCATTCGAGAATGCTGTTGAGCCTGAGCAGGTTCGTCCAATCCTCAATGAGGAGTTTGCAGGTTCTAACACCAACGCTATTTCTATCGGTACTGATGGTAAGACTCTCCGTGTATCTACAAACTACAAGATTGAGTCTAACAGCCCTACTGTTGACGATGAGTGTGAGAATAAGCTCTACACATGTCTTAAGAAGGCTGGTTTCATTAACCAGGCAAATGTTGAGGCATTTAAGAACCCAGACGTTCGTGAGGGTGGTTCAATTATCTCTTCTCAAAAGGTAGGTCCTTCAGTAGCTAAGGATATCACATATGGTGCTATCATCTCTGTGTTGGTTGCACTTGTGGCAATCTTCATCTACATCCTCATCCGTTTCCGTAACGTAGCATTCTCTGTAGGTTCAATCGTTGCCCTTGCTGTTGATACAGTAGTGGTTATCGGTTTCTACTCAGCACTCTTCGACATCGTTCCTTGGAGCCTTGAGATCGACCAGACATTTATCGGTGCTATCCTTACGGTGATCGGTTACTCTATCAACGATAAGGTGGTGGTATTCGACCGTATCCGTGAGAACCTCGGTCTCCACTCAAAGCAGGATCCACAGATTACATTCAATGATTCTGTAAACCAGACTCTCGCACGTACCATCAACACCTCAGTATCTACATTGATTGTGCTGCTCTGTATCTTCATCCTCGGTGGTGCTTCAATCCGCAGCTTCTCATTCGCAATGATTCTCGGTGTATTCTTCGGTACACTCTCTTCAATCTTCATCGCTGCTCCAACAGCTTACCTCACACTCGGTAAGAAGATTAAGGAAGAAGAGGCTCCAGTAGCTGAGGTGAAGGCGTAAATGGAGTAAAGTGTAAAGAGTAAAGTATAAAGTATATGGAAAGAGCTGTATCCGATTAATCGGGTGCGGCTCTTTTGTTTTTTGATAGGACGCCGCTTGCGTGGAGGAGCTTGGAGGGTAAATTCCTTTTTGAAAATGTGAATTGCCAGTAAATTAACGTGAATTCGACGACTTGCGCAGTTTGTTGAAGATGATGTTTGTCATAAGTTTGAATATATATTGATTGCCTCTTTCCCCGATTGCTCAATAGCCTGCAGAACTATCTTGCAAACTCCCTATCGTGGGGCATATATCTTCGATATAGGGAACGGACCTGAAACGGACTTGAAGCGAAGGTGAAACGGACTTAAGAATACCCCTCTAAATCTTCCTGCGTAGGGCGCTTTTTAGTGACCGCCATCACCTAACACCCAACACCTATCACCCGAATGACAATGCAAAGTTACTACGATTTCCCCGTATAAAAAAATCCATGAGCAACTTTTTACACCTTGAAGCATGTTAACAGAAGTGAATCCTTGTAATATACTGAAAGACAACAGAATAAGTTATAAACGTAAAAGCATGTCGGGGAACGCGCCCAAAAAGGTTCAGTATATAGTGAACTTTTTATACACACACCCTATCGGGTTACCAGTCTTCTTTTCAATAATATATATATAATATAATTATATTATATATATATTATTGAGGTCAAGGGGGAGGTAGTGGGTGTCTATTTTTTTGGTACACAATATACTGAACCTTTTTTGGGACACAAGTGTCTTTTCCTAAAAAAGGTTGACTCTTTTCAGGCTTAGATTTTTAACATTTGGCTACCCATACAGAAAAGGTTGACTACCAGTACTGGGAAATGTTGA
>CACZCN010000012.1:0-72730 GCA_902779665.1 uncultured Prevotellaceae bacterium
GGACCGACACCTATAGTCTTAGTCTTCAGGTGTCGCACTTACAGCGCTCCGTTCCCCACATCCATTCACATTGACAGCCCTATCGGACTGCCCTTTTAGGTATCGCACCTTCGGCGCTCGCAGTCTTGTTGCTTTCGCCATTTAGAAAAACCAATTAAAACCACGTAAAACAAAAGAAAACATTTTGTTTTATTGTTTTTGTTTTTATATGTTTTTATTGGTTTTGTCCTGTTTTTTTAGATGGCGAAAGCAAATCCCATCACCACTCCCCCTCACGCGAGTAAGTGTATCTACTCCCCCTTGGAGGGGGTGAGGGGGGTGGAGCCTTCCCTTGGGGAAGGACGGGTTAGGCCGCTGTTAGCTTTTAGAGACCTCCCCCTTCGTCATCCTCACCATCACCGCCTGCGGTTGCGCCTGTTGCGTTGCCGTCAGGAACGAGGAACGCCTCAATACCGCTGCCGTAAGAGCTCTTTGAGAGGTTGTAGGCAGCATCACCCTTGTACTCTGCCTCCTTCGTGTTTGCAGCGAGAAGCGACTGAGAAGAAACGAGTGTCTTGCCGTCACTCTTGCGAGTGTGAACCCATGCATACGCGCAGTCGCCATCGTTGCCTGAGTGACCGAGTTTGCCATCGACGGAAGCGAAGCCGTGAGAACTGCCTGTCACGTCAGCGAGCTTGTCCTCGTTGGCTGCATCGAGGATAACCTTTGCTGCTGAGAAGTGGCAGTAAGGGATGCCTGTCTCCGCGTTCACCATCTGCTTGACGAGGAAGAAAGAAATCTGGTCGCCATAGCGGTAGTCTGCGTTGTTCTCCACAACCTTCGTTGAGAACTGCGCCACGGTAGTGTTGCTTGTGATGTCGAGAGAGCCAAGACGGATGTCAGTCACGCCGCTCTGCCCTGTGCCAGTCACCACGATAGCAGGGAGCGAGCCCTGTGAAATCTGATAGGCTGTTGCCACACAAGCACCGCCAGCCACAGCCTGCTTGGTGAGGTAGATAGGCGTGCGCTGCATGTTCAGCTTGACGAACATGTTGTAGTCGGAAAGCCCCGCAGGCTTATTCTCGAAACCATACCTGAGCAATGGACGGACACCAGAATACATCGCCACTACATTGCTCCATCGGGTGCGAACACGCATCTGTGCATCAGAACGAGGGTTGGTCATCTTGGTCACCTTCTCACTGACCACGGTAAGACCATTGAGAGTTTTGAATGTAAGATCGCCGGCTGAGCCTGACATCTTACGGAGAAGTCCATTTAGTACTGCCATAAAAGCCCCCCTCTAACTCCCCCGAGGGGGAGGATTTTTTATATGAAGGTCAAAAGTCAAAAGCCTTAGTCCTTAGACCTTAGTCCTTATCTCTTCATTAACCGCCGAGGGTATTGCGGGTTTTAAGTGTTAATAATGATACTTACTTTTTGTCTCTGGGAGCCTCCCCTGCTACACCCATTTACCTCCCATCCGGAATAAGAGCTACATAAGAGCAGCATAAGAGCTACATAAGACTCACCAAGGCGGTACCTTTTCCATGGTTTTGCCCCTGTAAACCTCGCGTCCGAGATTCTCCCTTTGACACTACAACGTGCAAAGCACCTCGTATGAAGAAGAAAGTGCGTGTCAGCCGAACTGGCGCACGGTCTTTGATTCTTCAAGTACAAAGATACGAAAAATCCATGACACACGCAAGTAAAACAACCGTTATTTCATTCTCTTTCAAGCGTTTGCGTCAAGATGCGCAGCGTTGCGTAGGAATGGTATAGTATAATCATAGTTTCGGAAGTTCCGTATTGCCTGGAAGGCAACACTATGAGGACTCCGCGTAGCGCCTGACCATAGGGAAGAACCGAGGTGCATACTCGACGAAGGAGAGGATGCCCTCGGACAGAAAACTGCCACCATCCTTACCAGCCTGGAAGGCTGTACCTGATTAGCTTTTACGCATGACCTTTCGCTATGTACTGCCTTCCAGGCAGTAGAAGGATTATTGGTTTAATCCCCGCACATCCTCGTTTCACTCGTATGTACGGGGTTACTCATAGTGTTGCCTTCCAGGCAATTCAAAACACCCGAAACATTAATAATGTAAATTGGGTGGAGAGAGGAAAAGATTGGGATGGTAAAAATTCATCGGGATATTTGTGTATCTTAATAAAAACGCTTACCTTTGCAGGCATAAAATAAAAAATGATTATCGCAATTACGTGACAGGCGGGCTGAAAGCCCAAAAGCACTTAGCCCGGGGCATCGCCCTGGGTCTGGTGAGCGAGTTTGTTCGCCCTGTAAGGGCAAAAGCTCCAATACAAGGTCATGCTTTTGCCCTTACAGGGCGAAATTACCAACCTACATCTACCTAGGGCGATGCCCTAGGCTATGAGCTTTTGCCCCTTCGGGGCGCTATCGGGTGATTGCGGATAATCATTAAATAAAAAATAATGTTAGAAATGAAATATATTAAACTATGCCTATTCATCGCCCTTGTATTGTCGTTAAACTCATGCAACGACTTCAAGAGACACAGGGAAATCTCAAGAATACTTTCTGAGGTGGAGAAAGACGATGAAGCTCACTACAAAAAAACGAGTTATGACGGCTCTGAGTCTATACAATGGAAAAAACTTGATAGCGTGATGAACATAGCGACAGTTCCCGAACTGGTAAAAATATGCTGTAATCACCCGTCACCTACCGTCAGAATGGCGATGTTCATACATGTTGTTGAGAAATATCCTCACGAAGCCGTAAAGATTGCGGTAAGAAAAGCCAACGATTTTGATACGGTCAGCGTATTAGATGAATGTGAAAACTATATAACACTTGTCTCTTGTGAACGTTACGAAGAACTATACCGATATCATGACTTTGAAAAAAGATTTACAAATGAGGAAAAAGAATCCCTTGAGAAAACGATGGTTCAATCACCTCATTTTGAATACTTTGTAGAAAACTGCGGTTGGCTAATTAATTCAATAAAGCCCAGACCTGAGTATTATCAATTCCTAAAGGATTATTATAATAAGACTAAAAACGACAAAGTTTTTGTGGCTGTTCTAAAATATAATAATCCCAAGGACAGGCCACTAATCTTTGACAAGCTGAAGCAAACCATTGAAGAACTGAATAACGGCGACTGTTCTACGTATGAAGCCAGAAACAGATTCGACATTCTTGATTGGGTAGCAGAGCATCCAGAGGATGAATTTGAGCCTTATATCAAACAGATAATGACAACGTTATTCAAGCTAAACACAGATGTAGCAATAAAGGCAAAAAAGGCCGATGAATACATAATGAAAGATGAATATCTTATCGGCTATAGCGACCTACAGGCTTTGCTTGCCTATAAAAAGAAATGGGCTTACGACCTGCTCGAAGCAAAAATCAAGGAGGATATTGAAGAGGTCACAATGGATATTGATGATAAGTCAGACTACTTCAAGCCTCTTACAGACCGCATAAGGGCTGCATACAAAAAGCAGCGTGAGGAATATTTCGCAAGTAGGTAATTGCCTGGAAGGCAACACCATGAGTAACCCCGTACATACGAGTGCAACGAGGATGTGCGGGGAATTGCGAAAACATCCTCCTACTGCCTGGAGGGCAGTACATCGCGAGTATGCTAATCAGGTACAGCCTTCCAGGCTAATAAAGGGGTAGAGGAGCTTTATCCGTGGGCATTCTCTCCTTCGTCTAGTATGCCCACGGTTACTCATAGTATAGCCTTCCAGGCTAATAGTACGCTCACGAAGATTGAATAATCATAAAATTTGCAATCAAATTAGATACATTAACGTGAGTTCGACGAAAATAAACGCTACGCTTGGCTACATGAATTTCCATGAATTATCGCGAATTAATCGATAATTTTCATCCCGAATAATTCGAATATTCGAAAAAATCGGGACAGAGAAAAAATCAAGTCGTGTAGCTCCACGCTGTGGTTAAGGCAGCTTGCTGCCATTCGTAGAATTCGTCGAACTGACGTTACATTAAGGCATATAAATGAACATGAAACTAATATCAAAATACCTGTGTTGGATGCTTGGTTGCTCTCTTGTAGCCATGCAAATAAATCCATTGTTCTTCATTGGTCTAAGTGCTGATTGCTTTATCTATGCAGAAATACCTATTCTCGTTTTATTCTATCTCATTTCGTATGTGTTTGTCGGAAGTATTATGTGGTATCTACTAAGGAACAAGAAATGGAAGATGCAGACATTGGGGATATGGTTGGTTGTAAATCTTGTTTTATTGGCACAGGTAATATGTTGGATTCATACGATAAGAGATGGAATGACAGGCTTGATGTTTTTAACAGCTTTTGGTGTAGGTTCGCTATTATCCGCAATTCCGATTGGATTTTGTTGCTATAATCAAAAAAAAAGGGGTGTAGTGGTGTAGTTGATTCCTATATATACGTAAAAAAAATAAGAAAATAGAATTGCATTATTACAAGTTATTTTTTGATTTTTTTCCTACCTCCTATAGGCGCAACTACACCACTACACCACTTTACACCACTTTTTCATATTTAATGTCAGTTTTGCGAATAATAATGATAAGCAACCAGTTGCTTTTAACTGACAATAATTACCAATCTTACCAATCTTCAACCAATAAAAATGAAAATTTATGGAAAAAGATTGCGCAGATTGGTAATTTTTGTCAGTTTAAGCACCAAAGGTGCGTTTATTTTAGAATGGCTCTATCTCGTCATTATCACTAACGGCGTTAGATGTCGGTTGTGAATCATGAAGTATAGTAAGAGCATCACTTGCCCCTTCCGTTTTCAGCGTATCAACATCTTTCTCAACTATAAGATACTTATTGATACCCCTAATCATGTGTGGCAGAAAGCCTAAACGTTTGAGAGAACGCCACACTTCCGTTGTGCCATACCCCTTACCATAGAATCCTCTCACCCTCATCATCTGCATCACCTCGGCAGCACTGAGCGCACGGCATTTCTCGCCCTCGAAAGGCGGACGGAAGAATGCACGGATAACTTCCTCGCAGTCTGAAACCTCCATATACGCCTCGTTATGACTGGTCAACTCCGCACTCTCGTCCGCCGTAGGCTTGGTCTTGTAGCCATGCTCAAGCAGATACTTAGCCATAGCATAGGCACGCGCATAGGGCAGAGGGTGCTCGTAGATGTTCTGCGTACCAGCCACATCGACGGAGAGATAGCGACGCGAGCCCTCCGCATCCTTGATGTACCGCTTGTTGTTGGTGGCAGCAATGAGGGCTGCACGACGTGTGCGACGCTCACGGAATCGGGCGTATGAGTCGCGCTCGTTGCTCGTGGTGGAGGTGGTGATGAACTTATACGCATCGCTCTTGGCATTCGAGCCGAAGGAGAACTCATCGAGGAACACGAGGATGAACTCTGAGAGCGAGATCACGAAGTCCTTGTCCACGCGCTGTGAGGGGTTAGCCTGATAGAGATAGTCGCGAAGCTCTGGGGGCAAGATGTGTCGGGCGAAGAACGTCTTGCCGATGTGCTGGGTGCCCGAAAGCACTATCATCAGATTATGCTCTTCTATGGTGCCAAGCATCAGTCCTACGAGTCCCACGAACCACTTGCGCATGAAGTGTATGTAGAACTCATGGTTCTCTTCGTCGGCAAACTGAATGTGCTCGAAGAACTCGCGTATGGGGTCATCGCTGAACCGCTCATTTTCCACATCGTCGCCCACGTCAGGAGTCCACTCAGGCAGCGAATCGAGGTATTCGCGCACCGCATCATAGCTCTTGATGAGGTGTTTCGCGCTGAGAAGAGCCTGAAGGTCGTTCTCCGAGAGGTTGATGCCCCGAAGCTTCATCTCGCAGTAGATAGAGTGAAACTCGCGGTCATTGATTGGCACCCAACCTTTCTCACCGCAGATCTCGCATCGCTTCGTCCATTCGTTGTAACGGAGTTGATAGTTGGCAGCGATGAAGTCGCAAGCCCTCTGCATCTTGTTAGCCGCTTCCTCCTCACGCTGTTGCTCAGTCTTGCGTGGTCGTCCCTTCGGCATTGAGATATCGATGCCGTAACGCTTGGCAATATCGAAGAAAGAGCCTATAGAGACCGTGTTTCGCGCTGTTGCAAGGATGTTGTCAAACTTCGCGTCGCACTTGTCACGGTCATACTCAGGATGCATGGAACTGATAGTATGGAACGCCTCCCTACCCTCTTCTCCGAGGCTTCCCAATGCGAAGCCTTCAAGCATCCATTCATCATACTTCGCGGTGATGTCGATACCGCGGTTACGTATCTCGTCCACCACCTTGGTGATACGAGCTTTAGTATTGTCTTGATTTGACATATAATTAAATTTAACAATGTTTCTTTTGGGAAAGTAAATTACCAGTAAATTAGAATCAGTAAATTAAACGCGGCATCCGCCGCTGGGGAAATTAAATCAGAAATAAATATAATTCCCTGAATTAATTTACTGATATAATTTACTCCCAATTTACTTTCCAAAACAATCAACGCGCAAGCGGTGTTTCAAGAGCTATCCAGCAATCAGGGTCATGAGGCAGATAGCAGGCGCGGCAGATGTCAGAGCCGCTACGGTCAATCTCAATGCCATACTCGAACTGCATATACATAGCCACCCACGCGAAATACTCCTTGAACGACAGATTTCTTGTAGTATCAATCTCAATCACAGCCTTTACACCGTATCCGCTTGGAGAGGTGAACACCATCAAGGGGCGAATCCGCTTGTCCGATATGCATATATAACGCACATCCTCCACCTGAGCCTTCGTCTTGAGTCCGTCGATGTCGATGACCATATACCCCGAAGCCGTGGCAAGGGCGTTGGCATTCCGCTTACTGAACACACCGCCAAAGGTAGCGATACGGAAGTTACGCAACTTGAAAAGCTGCGCCTCCTTATGCTCCTTGATACGTCGCACCTCCTGAGTGGCAAAAGCCGCTTCCCTACCCTTTATATACTCATACAGCTGCATGATGTTCATCGTTCCGCAAGGTGTCTTAGCCATAACGTCCTCACCAGCGCGGTTCTTGCAGCCACAAGGATAGACGGAGAACATAGGGAGACTGGTACCGCCCTGGGTACCAGTCTCATTTTTGATACTGTTGTTCATCATCACTTCCCTTTCTTATCATTACGAATACGATAACGTGACTTGAACAATGCCTGCACATCCGTCTTGCGATAGAAGCACCTATTCGCGAAGATGGTGTAAGGCAGTTTTCCACTACTGCGCAAGGTCTGTAATGTACGCTGAGACACATGATAACGTGTCATGATCTCGTAATTGTCGATCCAGTCCTCCAAAGCAGAGGTGGATGGAGTGCCAAAGACGGCACGAGTTTTCTTTTCTTTCATTGCTTTTAGTTTATAAAGCATTGCCTTGCACTAACGGATCGTATAGGCAATATCCTTCACGCCCGTTTCCAAGCCCGTGCCGAGTTAATGCTTGGATTAGAATTCCGAGAGCAAAATTAGTGAGAATGCTTTTCTAAAACAAGAAAAAAAATGATGTTACGGATTTTAGTAGGTTGTTACGACGTGTTACGAATAGTGTTACGGATTTTTTCCGTAACAGATTCCCGAAGAATTGCATAAAAAAAGCACCTTGCGGTGCTTGAGGCTTTCCAGAAAATTATTCGCTAAGGCTCATCAAGCTAAAGCAAGTAACGACGATAGCCTGAAAAACTTATTCCAGAAAATAAATCTCTTCAACTTTGATAAGCGGGTACTTTTTTCTGCCTATACATACCATGCGCTTTCATAAGTGAAGGAATCTCTAGCGCCCAAACATCTAAAATATCTATATTCAATATCCTGGCATTCTTTTCATCCCAAAGTTTCAAAGTAAGCATTTTATCCATACCTCTTCTATGTGTTTTATACCAAGCTGCATAATATTCTATTTGTTCCCATGAGATGTAGTCATGTTCAACTTTCCACCAAAGGAAACTAACTGTCAGCGAATACTCTAATCCCATAGTATCAATCATGATATAATCATCCTTCGCTTTGTAAAGACAATAGGAATGGCTAATTCCTGCCAATGCACCAACTGCAAATATAAACATTAAGGACATAAACCAGTTGTCTGTGGGATAATTATTCCACTCGTGAGTAGCCAAAAGATATACAACAAACGCCAATAATGAAATTGAAAAAAAAGCTGATATATTAGCATACAAAGGCAAATGATCTTTTGCCCTTAGATATGTTTGTTTCTTTTTCATGTGTTTACAGCAATTGTTTTTACAAGTCTGTTTCTTTTTCATGAGTTTACTGCAAATGTTTAATAGTTTCATTAATTACAAAAGTAAATAAAAAAATCCGTTTTCATGTAAATATCATATTTTTTAACATACAATTTGTAAAACTCATTCAGATTTGCCCCAGAATAGAAATTCTAGTAAGAATCGGGGGGCAACTAACTTGCGGAGGCGTGATTGGTTTTGAGGAAGGGGAAACGATCAAGAGCACCAACGGTGAAGCCATAGGCAATAAGAAACTCGATAAAGAATTTCTTCTCTTTCTCTGAAAGTCCGCCATTCTTTATCCTCCCCAAAGTGCTTCTCACATTATTTGAGTCCGTCCCTGTTCTGATACCGATGATTTCATAATCCTTTGACTTGAGATCATCAAATGTTTTCTTCATACAAATACAGAATCCCAACGCATCAAGGCATAAGGCATTTTTTTTGGTGCGAGGGATGGAATATTTGATGCCGTTCCTTTCTATTGTGAGAAGGTCGTCATTGTCAGTAGTCACGATAGACAACGGCTCGTTGCCCAATGATTGTTTCAACTGCTGGTTCTCGATTTTTAACAGCAGTTTCTCCCTCTCGTTTTCTAACAGATACTTTTGTGTTTCGTCAGGTTCAAACTTTATTAATCTTTCAATCTCTTCAAACTGAGCATAATAGTTTTGTTCCCCGCACTCCTTACGTACGAGTTCCAGAACATTCTTATGTCGGTTTACAATCTCCATCCTTTTATAGAGATTTTTTAAATGTTAATACTTGCTGAAATCTGATTATGAAATCAGAGCCCAACGTTAATTCACTCTTGTTTTCTTTCTGTTCGGGGTACTTATGACTACCCTGGAAACAAGTCACAAGAATCGTAAAAAATAGGAATCCTTATGACTGATTCATGATTCTCTTCTCTCTTACGAGATAGTCATAATTTTAGGATCTTTGTTTAGCTGCAAAATTAGCAAAAAATAATCACATCGCCAAATTATTTCGTAGTTTTTTTGTTATCCTAAAAGAATTTGATATCTTTGCAAAAAATTGGGATTTGACAATATTAAAACTAAATAATAAAATGTCCACACATTCAGAAATTACTCTTCCCGAAGAAGAATTAGCTTCATTGGAACTCAGAAACAAAGAAGACGATTCTTTGTCGTTAGCAATAGTGAATACCAATCTGACAAACTTTGAACACAAAGAATTCTTTGCGTGGGAATGTGTCATTTGGATTGCATACGACAAGGACGAAAAGTCTGGACTTCCCACAACTGAGGGACATGAAGTCTTGAATGAGTTTTTCGAACAATTAGACATAATGCTAAAAGAGCCTGCGGAACATCCAAACGCATTATTCTTTGTCCGTATCGTTGGGGATGGTACAGCCGAATGTGTATGGATGCTCAATAATCCTGACATAGCAGAAGAAAAACTTAACGAGCTAATTAAATCAGGAGAACACCCTCTTGAGTTTGAGTATCAGATAGAGCAAGATTACAATTGGGAGAACTACAGTTATTTCCTCAATCTATAACTATATCTACGGAATATCTGAATATTTTTGATTATTACTATTAACTAATACAAATATTATAGTAAATCATGAGCGTTTTTTACGACATTAATCATACAGAATTTGGAGAAATAGTTTCTCTATACTTATACTCGCTCAATGAACGAAAGAGTATTCTGACAACTGAAGTGTCAGAAATATTTGATGTAATGTATGCTGATTTTCAATCAAATGAAGATTTAGAGTATGACTTTATCAATATTTTATTTTCTACGATTGCAAAATCTGGAAACATAAGTGTTTCGGATTTACTAAAAACCCCAATTGGTGAATTGGCAAAATTTGTTCTTGGTAATGATTATTACGAAATTTTCAAGATCTATTTAACCATAGAAGAAAGGATTTCTACCAGTTGTGTGCTGGAAATTGGAGTCGCTTTAAGATGTAAACGTGCCCTTCCACACGTTTCTAACATAGAACGTGCCTTTAAGAACTTGTTGATACTCAAAGCCTCAGAATGGGATGACGAAGAAATACTAAGAATAAGTTATGACTCTGACGAAAAGGACGAATGTGGTTTATTTAATGCTAATTTTGAGGAATGGCTTACTGTGAAACTGGCAATGAACGACGAAGCTACTATTGAATTTATTGCCAACAGATTGATTTCTGCCGTTATGGACGATATGAACTTGTCATATTTAAACGTTAGTAATAAAAGTGGAAATCCAAGGCTATTATCACTGGAAAAAACTATTCTTCTATATTGTGACGACGATGAAATTAAGGAACTTATATTGAGAAGCATCGATAGAGGAACGAAAGAAAGTTTTCTATATATGCTTAATGAAGTCAGAAAAGACAATAGCCTTGGAGAGATGCTATTACGTAATATTGGCATTAATCCATTTATACCTAATAGCAAACAGATTGATACGATTTTTCAAATTGCAGAGATATGTTTAAAAGACAAAGACAAACGTGTACAAATGCTTGATTCTTCAGATGCACTTGAAACATATATAGCAATTTGGGCTACAGGATATGAAAACCTGGATGAACTATGGGATGTTTCGAATCAATATGTCAAATGCGAGAATCGCAATAAAATTCAAGCATCTTTATTATTCTATGAAAAGACGTGGTTGGTTCAAGCCAAGCATGTACTTGCCATGAGAGCTTTGGATAAATGGAAAGACGATATCTCAATGATGGCTTTTATCATTCCAGCTTTGTTAGCTCGTATCGATATACTAAAAAATGGAAAACGATTAGAAAGATGTCCACTGGATGAATTCTTATGTAGCAATAAAGATTTGAAAGAGATATACAATATCCTAAAAGAATTCTTGAAAAAGATGCCACCAAAATTTGTTGTACATCAAGCAGTTTTTCCTTGGCATCACCAAATGCTAACAAGGTCTCATGTCATTGCAAAAATGGCATCTCTCGCATGGTATTTGAATGAACAAAGACTTATCAATGATGTTATAAACTATATTGAAGAAAGTGAATGCAGAGGTGCGTTCATTAAATTATGCTTAAACCATCCGAAAGGAGACAAGCAGGTCAAATACTTAATAAAGTCTTTAAAAGATAAAAGAGAAGATGCAAAGCGGTGGTCAAGAGAAATTTTAATATCAAATGGATATATAACCCATAAAGACTATTGATGTGCATACCATTACTTTTAAAAAGTTGTTATTTATTGAGGTCATCTTCATCATAAGGCTTACTAAGAAGTATGTCATTATGATGGTCGCCTTCATATTCTGATACGATTACTCCGCTTCTACCTTTGCCACGTTTGCATCAAATTCATCAAGACACTCATTGACGAAGCCTTCATCCTCAAATGCCGTGATATCATATTTTTCTGAATTCTTCTCCATAACACATGAATTTAAACGCGATTTGTATTGCTGAGTGCAAAAATACACAATCTTTCTGAAATCGCCAAACTTCTTCCTGTAAATCTCATGCTTTATGGAGATTTTCACAATAGCAGACTTAAAATAAATTATACGATGAAAACTCATCAAGCAGATGCAAGTCATCGAGCTTATATAAATTATATCCCGAATATTCAAAATGAATATTCGGGATAAATCTTAACAGCCTTATTTGCCGATAGCTTCAATAAGTTGCTCGCAGATGCTCTTCATACCGCTGATAGATGGGTGACCGTTCTGCTTCTCGATGTCATGAAGCTCGATGAGAGGAACGTTGTAGTGCTTGCAGACTTCACGGCTGGACTCGTTGATCTCTTCCCTGAGTTCAGAATTGAGAATGGCATAGACCTTAGCTTTTGGGTATTTCTTCTGAAGATTAACAAGAAGACAGGCTAAAGCAGGACGGAATGCCTTGCAGTCGTCTTTCGTCCAGTCTGCATACTTGTATTCACCAATAGGAGAGCGTGCCCATGCATCGTTTGTGCCACCAAAGACGAAGATGATGTCTGGATTACCCAGAAGTTCGTAACGGGCATTGAAAGAGTTGGCGGTAGCATCCATGCCTCCGTAGCCTGTGTTACAAATAGTAGTGCCACCCCATGAGTTGTTCTTCTCCAGTTCATAGCCCATAGCCTTGATATAGAGGCTCCACCATGTCTGTTCAACCTTAGTAACATCGTTTTTGTCGTTAGGATAGAACGGTGCATATCCTTCAGGGTTCATGCCCTGGAAAGTGGAATACGAGTCACCGAGAATAGATACTTTCTTTGTCTGTGCAGACACAACGATGGCAAATGCCATCATCGCAACTAATGTAAATATTTTTTTCATTTGTAGAATAAAGTTGTTATTAAATCGCCCACAAAGATAATCTTTATTTTCATAAAAAACAAATCTTTGAGCCCTATTGACATTTTTTATATGTTTTATCCCATAATTCGGTCGATAAATGGTGATTAAAACCCGAACTTTAGAGATAGAGGAAAGAGTTTTTCCTGCTTTTGTCTTCATTTTTTCTCTTTTCGCTGTTTTTTTCCGCTTTCCATGCTTTTCTTTCCTCTTTTTTTTATATTTTTGCAAAAGAAAATTAAATAACTCAAAATTGCGCAAGCGAGGAAAGCCTGCGGTGAAACGGGCAGAAAGCCCAAAAACACATAGCCCAGGGCATCGCCCTGGGTATATGGATGTTGCAAAATTCGCCCTGTAAGGGGCAAAAGCATTAGTCGGAAGAAGGGCTTTTGCCCTTACAGGGCGAATATACAAACTGCTTTGTACATAGGGCGTTGCCCTATGCTATATGCTTTTGGGCTTTCAGCCCGTCTGTCACCTAATTGCGAAATATAAACAATTAAATAATTAACTATAAATTAACTAACTATCATCCTTTCGCACTCCGGCTCCCTCTCTACGGGAGAGGGCGGGGGGAGAGGCCACTATTATGAAGAAACAACTACTAACCATCGCTATGGCATTGGGCGTTATCTCTGCCACAGCACAGGAGAAAGTATCTTTTCTCTTCACATATTTTACTGGTAACGCTCCTGAGCAGGAGCAGATCTGCTATGCTCTGAGCGATGACGGCTATAACTATACGCTGCTCAATCAGGGATTGCCAGTCATTAAATCCGACTCCATTGCCCTCACGCAATGTGTTCGTGACCCTCATATCCTCCGCGCTGAGGACGGCAAGACGTTCTATATGGTGGTGACGGATATGAAGTCGAACCTCGGATGGGCAAGCAACCGTGGCATTGTGCTGATGAAATCTACAGACCTTATCCATTGGACGCATTCAGCCGTTAACTTCCCTACCAAATATCCTAAGCTATGGAAGAACGTGACGCGCGTGTGGGCTCCTGAGACCATCTACGACCATAAGGCAGGCAAGTACATGGTGTTCTACTCTCTCCTGACCAACGATGGGAAATGCAACTACGACAAGATTTTCTATTCATACGTGAACAAGGACTTCACCGACCTTGAGGGCGAGCCTGTTTATATGTTCGACAGCGGTTCGGCTACCATCGACGGCGACATAGTATATAACGATGCCGACCAGCTCTATCACCTCTTCTATAAGAGCGAGGCTCACGGCGGTATCTTCCAGGCAACGGCAAAGCAGCTCACAACAGAGCCGGGCAAGCCTAACGGCTCTCAATGGACGAAGATTGACGGTCATGTGGAGGTGTGCAAGAAGGCTGTTGAGGGTGTTGGCGTGTGCAAGAGCCTTGACGGAAAGTCGTGGGTGGTGATGTACGACTGCTACGGAGCAGGTCACTATCAGTTCTGTAAGTCTGCCGACCTCAAGACCTTCGAGTGGGTGGCAGATACGAAGACGCACGGGCAGTTCACGCCTCGCCACGGCACTATCATGCCTATCACTCAGGAGGAGAAAGACCGCCTCATTGCCAAGTGGGGTGCAGGAAAGAACCCTATCCTACCCGATTTCCACGCAGACCCAGAGGTGCTCTACTCTAATCTCACGAAGAAATACTACATCTATTCAACCACCGACGGAACTCCGGGCTGGGGCGGCTATGACTTCAACGTATTCTCATGCGAGGCTGACCCTAAGAATCCGGGAAAGGCGCTCTGCAATCCTGCATCATGGAAGGACGAGGGTAAGATGCTGAACGTGAAGGGTGATCAGGTGGCTTGGGCTAATGGAAACGCATGGGCACCATGTATCATAGAGCGCAAGCAGAAGGATGGATATAAGTATTATTTCTATTTCTCGGCTCATAACCCTAAGAGCAACCGCAAGGAGATTGGTTGCGCGATAAGCGATAGTCCTACAGGTCCGTTTGTGGATTGCGGACATCCTGTGATAACCGATGCAGACCGTCCTGCGGATGCCAAGGGCGGACAGGCTATTGACGTGGATGTGTTCTACGACCAAGCCACGAAAAAGTATTACCTCTACTGGGGTAACGGTTTCATGGCTGGTGCAGAGCTTAACGACGATATGACGAGCATTAAGCAGGAGACGAAGGTGAACCTGACTCCTAAGGGCGGTACGCTGAAAGACTACGCTTATCGTGAGGGTGCATACGTATTCAAGCGCAAGGGCACTTACTACTTTCTCTGGTCGGTTGACGATACAGGTGCGGATAACTATCACGTTGCCTACGGAACGGCGAAGTCGCCTCTCGGTCCTATCACCGTGGCAGAGCAGCCTATCGTGATACAGCAGGACCCATCGCAGGAGATCTACGGCACGGCGCATAACTCCGTCCTCCAGATTCCGGGCAAGGATGAGTGGTACATCGTATATCATCGCATCAACAATAATTTCCGCGAACGTCAACTTTCACCGGGTACTCATCGTCAGGTGTGCATCGACAGGATGACGTTTGATAAGAGCGGGAAGATAGTAGAAGTAAAGCCGACTAAGTAAGCGAAAAAAAATCCGCTTGCGCGAGGATTTGGAAAGTAAATTGGAAGTAAATTAAATCAGTAAATTATAAAGCAGCATCCGCCACTTGGAAATAAAAGGGAAACGGATGTATCTGATTTATCTGAAAATAATCACAAATTACCAATCAAGCCTTATCGCGCAACTATCAGATAATGATTATCTACAATACCCAGACAGCGCCCCGAAGGGGCAATGAGCCACTAGCCCAAGGCAACGCCTTGGGGAAAATGGAGAGATAGGCTAACGCCCTGTAAGGGCAAAAGCCCTAATATGAAGAAATGCTTTTGCCCTTACAGGGCGAATGAATCCCATTGGGCATAATACCACAGGGCGATGCCCTGGGCTATGTGCTTTTGGTCTTTCAGACCGTCATTCGGGCAACCTATCAGGTATAGCGGATAATCATTTTCAGATAAATCAGATAAATCCGTTTCCCTTAAAATTTACTGATTTAATTTTCTGATAATTTACTTTCTAAAAAATATCCTTCGCGCAAGCGGAGCACTTTCAACTCTATACACATATAAAGCTCATTAGATTATGAAAATAAAGTCTCTACTTCCCATTTTTGCTATATCTTTGCTTTCCTCCACATCGGTAGAAGCGAAGAACTCCGTCACCACAGTCTCTCAGGTTTCGGAAAGCGTAAACCTGACCGATAACGTGGATTATGTCATCACGGATGCGACACCGTTCACAACGGCGGGAAGCGTGAACATAAAGAATACGGAGCACGCAGTTCTCATCATAAAGAGCATAAAACCAAGTAAGGTGATCTCGTCTTGGCTGCATACTCACGTGTTCATCAACGGGGAACAGGCAGCCAACGGCACTAACTGTCAGGTGAAGATGTATGCAAGCGGTGCTATCATATTGCCTTACGCAAAGAACATAAAACCGCTCACGGTATATTCAGAACAGGACTTCAAGGGCGAGTCGTGCAATGACTTCGGACTTGAGAACAGCGACGGATATATGAACACACTATCTGATGCGAAGCTCAATAATAAGATTCGCTCCTTCAAACTGAAGCGCGGATATATGGTCACGTTCTCCACCCGAAAGGAAGGACGCGGATATAGCCGTTGCTTCATAGCCGACAAGGAAGACCTTGAGATAAATACCCTGCCAGCCATTCTCGACCAGAAAATAAGCTCATACCGCATATTCGTATGGCAGAATGCGAAGAAGGCTGGTTTGGCAAGCGATACTCGCAAGGAAGCTAACGCAGCCGTGAACTCCTCTTGGTGCTATACTTGGGGCTTGGGTGAGAATATGCTGCCCGACTTCGAGTGTGTGCCTAACCATATCAAGGAAGACTGGCCGACATCGAGGGAATGCGGTCGTGTGACATACTCCTGTCACATGAAGACCAACAACGAGCCAGGCAACTCAGCCGACGATACCCCACAGGATGTGGCTACCGTGCTTGCCAACTGGGAGAACCTGATGCGCACGGGTATGCGCCTATGCTCAGAGTCATCGCACGACGGAAGCATGGGGCATCTGAAGACGTTCATCGACTCTATCGACGCACGCGGATGGCGATGCGACCTCCTCGACCTGCATTGCTATTGGCCTACAGATAAGTTCAATAACCTCAACTGGTACAGCAGTTATTACGGCAACGGACGTCCTATCTGGATTTCAGAATGGGTTTGGGGTGCAAGCTGGAGTAATAACGGTGCGTTTGCTGTAAGCAACCGCGATGACTACAAGGGCAACTGGCAGAACAACTATAACGGCACGAAGCCTATTCTCGAAGTGCTCAACGCCAATTCAAAGGTGGAGCGTTACGCCTTTTGGAACTCAGAGGCTAACTGCTCAAAGATATACCTCGACGGTCAGCTTTCCACCCTCGGAGAATACTATGCCACAATGGGCGATGACCTCGGATATAACCCTGCCAACGAGTATATCCCAAAGAACCCACCGATGAAGGCGCCAACCAACCTCAAGGCATCATTCGACAAGGCAACAAAGAAGGTCTCTCTGCAATGGCATGAGAAGAACGGTGAGTATAACCAGTCGATGGATATCATGGTTAAGACACCGGGCAACGTGGTATTCACAAAACTGCAATCCGTTGACCTTCAGGAGGAAGAATCAGACTACAATGTAACCGTTGACGGCATAGCTGGCAATGTGTATAAGATTCGTGTGTATGACATTAACAAGACTGCCCTCTATACCAACGAGGCTACTGCCGTAAACGAGAAGCAGGAGTACGGCGATGAGGTTTCGGTTGTAAACGGCACGGATGTAAAGACCATGTATCTCGGTGGAAACATGCTGATAAACGGTGATTTCGAACTCGGAGCAACCGACTGGACTAACGGCAAGGGTGAGGCTATAACCGCACCTTATTTCCAGATTGTTCCAGAGGCAGGAATCAATAACTCAGCCTTCCTACAATGCTACGGCAACGGCTCTTCAAATGCTGATGCCGCAGCCATTCGTAAGGTTATCGACATCGAGGAGAATACCTCCTATTACGTAGGTGCTGCGGGATGCAACAATAATCCAGACAAGCAGCAGATAAGTGTTTCGACAAGTAACACCGCCCCTGGCACTCTAGCGAGGGTTAAGTTTCCGAAGGTGACGGAATGGGCAAAACTCGCAACATCATTCACCACCACCACGCAGAAATATCTCTGGATAACTCTCTTTGAGCTTGGCGGTAAGGCGCAGTTTGACGACTTCAAGGTGTGCAAGCTGTTCGATACCCCAGAGGAGGCTATGGCTGATGCCCTCGCATGGGAGAAGAAACGTGCGGAGGTGTTCAAGGCGTTCAACACAAAATACAACGACCTCAATGAGGAGATTGACGGTATCTTGGCAAGCAATGCCACGGCCAACGAGATAGAGAGCGCTATCATCGCGGCTCTTCAGACTATCAAGACACGCGCCACGGATGCTGCAAATGAGGCTATCAAAAGCGATGCTGAGCGTGCCATTCCAGAGGGTATCAAATACATCTACAATAACTCTGCAATAAAGGACGGGGACTTCGGAAGCACATATTCTTGGACGACCAAGTGCGGCACCTATAAGAACGGTGATCAGCGCACAGCCACACACGACGGGAAGAAGTGCTGGAACGCGTGGTGGAGTCTGTCTGCCACAGGCAACGAGGCTCAGACAATGGAGGTGAAACAGACCGTAACATATAATTCTTCGGATGCTACTACCCTACTTGCACACGGTCTCTATGCTCTTGAATGCAAGGCTCTTACAGAGCATCTCTGCGAGAATGACCAGCACGCATATCTCACCAACAACGAGACAAACGAGACGCTCGTATCGGTGAACCTTCCGATAGGAAAGCTCGACCTTCCATGCTTTAAGGACAAATGGACTACCCTCTCCACATCATACACATACGTTAATGAAAGAGGCAGTATCACCGTTGGCTTCACGGGATCTAAAAAAGGCACAAAGGACGGTCAATGGATGGAGTATGGCAAAGGTTCCGGCAAAAGCGATAACCGCGAGGGCTGGTGGAGCGCAACCGATTTCCGTCTGCGCTTCATCCCTGTCTATCAAACCACTACCGACGCTTCAGGATGGGCAACAATTTGTCTGCCTTATTCATTCATCATTCCTGACGGAGTGAAGCTGTATCAGTTTGCCGGCATCAGTAAGGACGGCACAAAGATATGCCTTGAGGAAGTAACAGAACCAAAGGCTGGCTATCCTTACGTTTTCCATAGCAACACCACCGCCACTCTATCTTTCTACGAGACTGGCACGGCGGTATCATCAGCCGAGACTAACGCAAACGGTCTGCGAGGCAATTTCGCTATGTCGGCAGCCAACAGATATCCTCTCAATAGTTTTGTGCTCCAGAATGGTGTATGGAACAAGGTTACGGAACGTTTCGCACAGGCAAGTTTCGCAGCCTTCATTTATAAGACAACGCAACTACCTGTAGTAGAAGAATGGAACGGCACCACCCTCCCACTCTCCGAGGCAGTGGAAACATCCATCAGCTCACTAACCTCTAACCACTCAACTCTAACCACTACCCCGACATACGATCTCTCAGGTCGCAGGGTAAACGATAGCCAGAAGGGCGTAGTGATTAAGGAGGGGAAGAAGCAAACAAAATAAAAGCCTACCCAGTCCCTCCCCAAGGGAGGGTTCCTCCCCCCTCACCCCCTCAAGGGGGAGTAGTTAGTATTAATAATCAAAAAGCTCAATATGACAATTTGCAAACGAAATAATGTATTAAAAAAGCTCCCCCTTGGGGGGCTGGGGGGCTTCCTCCTCCTTCTTTCCTTACCCCTAATGGCACAGAGAAACTCCGTTCCTGAAGAAGCAGGAAAAGAGGTTTCCCGTGAAGTCACTATTGATACATCTAAACGTTTACAGACAATAGAAGGATGGGGCGTATCATTATGTTGGTGGGCTCATATGTGCGGCAAATGGGAAGAGAGTAAAATTGACTCACTGGTTGACTGGCTCGTCTCTCCCGACGGTCTCAATTACAACATATTCCGCTATAACATAGGTGGTGGTGATGACCCGCAAAACCGTAACTGTGACCTTCATCACATGGCGCGTGGCAAAGGCATACGTGCAGAGATGCCTGGTTTCAAGCACTATCCCACAGATACCGAATACGATTGGCAAGCCGACTCTGCACAGATAAAGATAATGCTCAAAATCCGTGAGCGTCGTCCTGATGCCATCTTCGAGGCTTTCAGCAACTCTGCACCTTGGTATATGACCGTTTCCGGCTGCGTAGGAGGTCATAAGGACAAGAATAAGGATAACCTCCGTCCTGACTGTTACGAGGCCTTTGCCGATTATCTCATAGATGTCTGCAAGCATTTCAAGGATGCTTACGGATTGGAATTCCGTACCCTTGAACCTTTCAACGAACCATTAACAGACTACTGGTATCAGAACGGTTCACAGGAAGGTTGTCATTTCGATACTTCCTCACAGATTGCCTTCATCAAGGTTCTATATCCGAAACTGAAGGCAAGCGGTCTTAACACCGTTATCTCTGCCTCTGACGAGACCTGTCTCCCCCACTCCCTCACCGCCCTCAAGGCATACTCTGAGGCAGGAATCATGCCAATGATAGGACAATGGAATACCCACACATATTACGGTAGTAATGAAGAGAAAACCGCACTTCGTGATAGCATTCTATCTCTAAATAGACCCTCTAAATTCCCCTTAAAGGGGGACTTCCAACCGCGTTCTGGCTCCCTCTCTACGGGAGAGGGCGGGGGGAGAGGCCTTATTTTATGGCAAAGCGAGACTGGTGACGGCGGTCGTGGCATCAAGGGTAACCTGAAGATGCTGCAACGCCTGTTTGATGATATGCGATACCTTCAGCCTGCTGCATGGCTCGACTGGCAGTATTATGGTGAGCACGACACACAATGGTGCTTGGTGACAGGCGATTTCAAATCGCAGACCATGTATCGACACGACAACTACTATGTCCGTCAGCACGTCACAAAATACATAAAGAAAGGCTACACCATTCTCAACGTGGATGACCGCCAAACCCTTGCCGCCATATCACCCGATGGCAAGGAAACCGTCATAGTTGCCCTCAACAACTCTCGTGACACAGTCACAATCACCTATCACCTTCCAAACAGCAAACGTACCATCACTTTGAAGCCTTGGTCGGTGGAAACATTTAATGTGATACCCCTCTATCGATAATCAAAACACACGGACGCATACCCTTTAATGCGCCCGTGTGCTCTTTTTAATCACTAAACACTAAACTCACTAAACTCTAAACTCTAAACTCCAAACACTAACCTCATAACGCACTCATAATGAATGTATAGTGATACGGCTTGTTACCGTCTATGGTATATTGCGGAAGGGTACGCTGCCCCCATGTGTCAATACCGCCTACACCATGGATGTTCAAGTCTATATTAAGGTTCACGAAACGGCCACGCTGTATCTCATGCGGATGCTGGGCTGGTTCAAGGTCTTCCTCGCCATAGTCCCATGCGCGGATGCAGAGAGGCTGACAGCCTTCGATACGGAGGCTCTTCTTTCCATTACTGATATTGAACCAACGCACATCTGTACGACAGCCGTTGTCCTGCGGATGTATATACTCGGTTTCAAACTGGCTGAGCGGCATCTCATATCGTCCGATAAAGGCACTTCGCTTACGGTCTGGATAGTTCTCCCACGGACCGCGACCATGATATGCAATATTTGCATAGTCGCTTGGCAGGCGCATACGCATACCGAACTTTGGAAGAAGCGGAAGATTCGCTGCTGTAGGACGGTAATCCATATCAACCTTGACACGTCCTTCGTCTGTTATCGTGTACGTAATCGTCAGTTCCGCACCTATCGGAAGCGTTGTCTCGCTGATTATTTTCACACCGTCAGAAGCCGCCTCTGCACGGAAAGACTTATTTGTACGCTTACCTAAGGCATCACGCCATGCTACCAGTCGCTCTGCAAAATGGGCTGCATGCTGATTGTCGTTCTCCGGTTTCCAGAAATATGGTTCCAAAGGACTATTGAGCATCTCCTCACCATCTACTATCCAACTGGTAAGTGCACTTATGCTGTTGACGGTAATCGTTCCACGATTGGTGTGGGCAACAAGTCCGTTAGCGGTTTTCTGCACCTTGGCAGGCTTACCGCCTAATGATGATTCAAACAGATATGGCTGCAACACGAACTGCTCACTTGCCACGGCAAAGCCTTTCTTTGCCCATGGCTTGTCCTCTTTCAGTCGTACATAGACGTTCATAAGACACTCCGAGCCAATAGTAACGGTATCTGTAGTAATATCATATTCATCAATATTAGCGAATGTGTATCGAGGCGTAATTCGCAGATTATCCCCATTACGCTCTATCAAGAACGGCTGATACACATGCTGCACTTCATAGTAGTGCGGATGCGGAGTACGATCTGGAGCAATAAGACCATTAAGGCAGAAAGGTCCGTCATTAGGCTTATCACCGAAGTCGCCGCCATAAGCCCAGAATTCCTTGCCGTTTTCTTTCTTCAGAATACCCTGATCCACCCAGTCCCAGATAGCTGCTCCACAGATACTGCTATCGGTATTGATCACATCCCAATATTCCTGAAAATTACCCACAGAGTTTCCCATTGCATGGGCATATTCTCGCATAATGAAAGGACGGTCAGTCACCTTGCGTGCCTCTTCTACAAGCCTGGATGGAGAAAGATACCCATCATCGTAGATATCGCTCTGTGCACGGTCTGTATCGCAGAATGGCAGGGCAATAGTATCGAGTGCCACTACCGCCTCGCGCATCGCCTTCAGGTTAGGTCCTACCCCACCCTCATTGCCAAGACTCCAGAATATAACGCTCGGATGGTTCTTGTCACGCTGCACCAGACTAATGGCACGGTCAACGTGTGCATCACGCCATTCGGGATCTTCTCCCATCACCTTGTTGGCATAGCCGTAGCCGTGTGATTCCTGATTAGCCTCGTCCATCACGTATATGCCCCAACGGTCGCAAAGCTCATAGAGGTATGGATCATCGGGATAGTGACTGGTACGCAGGAAATTCACGTTTCCCTGCTTCATCAGCATTATATCCTGCTCGTATGTCTTGCGGTCAACATATCGGCCTGTAACGGGATGATGGTCGTGACGGTTCACGCCACGCAACTTGATATTCTTACCATTGAATTTCAATACCTCACCAACACATTCCACTCGCTTCACTCCAAGATGATAGTCGAAATGCTCGTCTGGCAATTCGATGCTGAATGGATAGAGGTTAGGAATATCCGCCGACCAGAGTTTTGGATTCTCGATAGTATGCGACAATCGCACGTGCATTGTATCGCCAGCAGCAAGGCTTTTCAGCTTATCCTTGATAGTCTTTCCGTCTATATTCAGGGCAACGGAGATATTCTTTGCACGAGTCTTTCCCACGTTGCAGACGGCGATGTCTGCCGTTACCTGAGCCTGTGAGAAATCACGGTTCGGAACAGCCTCCACCTTATAGTCGGCTATATGCACAAGCGGACGAACCCACAACTGTACCGGACGGAAAATGCCCGACAGTCGCCACATATCCTGACATTCCAGATAACTGCCGTCACTCCAGCGATACACCTCCACGGCAAGGCGGTTCTTTCCTTCATGAACATATTTTGTAATATCAAATTCAGCTGGAGACATGGAGTTCTGGCTATACCCCACCTTCTGACCGTTCACCCATACATAGAAAGCCGAGTGAACGCCTCCGAAATGTAGTATGAGGTTCTGCGACAGCATCTCCTTAGTGATATCAATAAAGGTCACGTATGAACCCACAGGATTGCGGTGGTCGTAGGCATACCAATCACGGTCAGGCTCTCCCGTCACACTCGGACGGTCACGGTGGAACGGATACTGCATATTGACATAGATAGGCTTACCGAAGCCCTGCAACTGCCAGTTGCCCGGCACGGCAATCTTATCCCATTGGCTAACGTCGTAGTCGTCACGCTCAAAGCCTACTGGACGCGATTCCGGGTCTTTTGCCCAATGGAACTGCCATTGACCGTCAAGCGAAACGATTTCCTTGCATTCCGCCTCCTTTGAAGGCAGTTGCAGCGTAGCATGATACGGTAGTTTATTTATGCCTAATACGTGCGGATTCTCCCAGTCACGAGGTTGCTGTGCCTGTGCTGAAACACTCAGCATCAGGGATATTACGAGAATAATATGCTTCATTTTCCTTCAAATTGCTTATTCTGTTACAATTTCTATATCATCAAAGTTCATTCTTTCTCCCTCTGCCAGTTTGTCGGCATCGAGTTTTAGGATACGAGCCTTGGTGGCAGGAAACTTGATTGTCTGCCAGATTGGATTATTTACGATATTCGAGAACTCGCCCGAAGCAAGCTTTGTCCAGTTTGCCCAGTCGCTTGAAGCCCAAAGTGTATAGTGGGTGACGAGTCCATCCCTCGTTTTCTGCGGTGGCAGGTAACGAAACGATGTAATGGTCTGTTCCTTGTCCCAGTCTATCATCATCTGCTTTGGATTACTGAAAAAGAAATGAAGGCTTGACGATTTCTTTTCGCCCGAATCTGGGATGTCGGCAGTCAGTTCAGGCGCAAGATATACGCCCAGTTTCTTGATGATTGGCTGACATTTGGCTGCGGTAATAGTAAAGCGCAGTTTTGTGGCTTTTACAGTTGGGAAACAGATGATGCGACGATGCCCGATAGTAGTCAGACCACTACCATTATCCACCAATGCATCTTTCAGTTGCTGCCACTCACCATCGACCAATGCCTCAAGTGAGAATTCCTTTACTCGTTGACCTTGACTTATCTCTTCTTCCGCTAAAAATCGATTGAAGGCTGTAGGCTTTCCGAAGTCTATTATGGTTTCAGAACCAGAGGTCTTTTTCTTGGCTTTCTCGACAAGATTGGTCTTGAACACCTCGTCTATCATCTTCTTGAAGGCTATGCCACGCAGACTGTCGTTTGGATGAATACGACCGTTAGGGGCTATAGGGAAGTTGAGCAGGAGCGTAGAGTTGCGCCCTACAGACTTATAATAAGTGTCCATCAGTTTCGACAGACTCTTCACATGCTCGTTTTCTGCATCATGGTAGAACCATCCCGGACGTATGCTGGTGTTGGTCTCGCCCGGACACCACACATCGCCATTCTCCACTCCGTAGTGCAGCATATGCCAAGGCGTATCTCCCGTGGAGGGCATCAGACTCCAGTTGGTCTCACCCACGTTGCCAGCCTCCGTACCTACCCAGCGTAGGTCGCCACGGTCGCCACCATCGTTCCATATCACGGCTTTAGGTTGCAACTCACGTATCATGCGGAATGTCTCCGCCCATTGGTAGTATGTCTTGCCGTCGATCTTGCGTGTCTCGTTCGCACCGCCATACCAGCCGTCACCGCCATTGGCTCCGTCAAACCATACCTCGAAGATATCGCCATACTGGGTTAGCAGCTCACGCAGTTGGTTGCGGAAATAGGTTACGTATTCAGGTTTGCCATAGTCGGCATGATTTCTGTCCCATGGTGAGAGATATACGGCAAACTTCAGCCCTTCCTCCTTGCATGCGTCTGCGAGTTCGCGAACCACATCACCCTTGCCCTGTTTCCAAGGAGAGTTCTTCACGGAATACTCCGTGTATTTTGAAGGCCACATACAGAATCCACAATGATGCTTGGCGGTGAAGATGATACCCTTCATGCCCGCTTGCTTGCATACTCGTGCCCATTGCCTACAATCGAGATCGCTTGGATTGAACAGTTTCGGGTCTTCATTTCCAAAGCCCCATTCCTGATCGGTGTACGTGTTCATAGAATAGTGGATAAACGCATACATCTCCATCTCCTGCCAACGTAACTGGTTCTCCGTAGGCACCGGACCGCAAGGCTTCAGACTCTGAGCATTAACATCCGTAACGACAATGCATAATAAAATAACAGATAATAGTTTTTTCATAATCAAAGGTAATAACCCCTCTAAAGACTCATTACTCTCCACTTCTATGAGAAAGGGAGAGTACCCGAAGGGCGAATTATTGTTTTAATACAAATAGAACATCCTTTCCATCATCTGCCATTTCTCATCGCTTCGGGCATCGGGACTACATCCTTGCAGCTTTGCGACGAACGCCTCCCATTCTGCCTGTCGTGGCATAGTGGCAAGCTTATCCATAGCCGTCTTCCAGTCGAAATCATCTGGTGTCTCTACAATCATCACGAGGCGCGTACCAAGGATGTAGATTTCCATTTCAAGTATTCCGACCGCCTTTATCCCTTCGCGTATCTCCTTCCAATGGAACTCCTTGGAATGCCATTTCCGATACTCCTTAATCATATCAGGATCATCACGAAGGTCCAGCGTCTGAACATATCTCTTTGCCATAATTATTCAAGCTTTACATGAAAGTGAATAGTGAATAACGAATAGTGAAAAATACTTAGAGAATAATACTGCTGTCGCAGAATAGGATTGCCCATAACATTCCTTACGTTATGGCGGCCACAAGTATTAAGTATTATTCACTATTCACTTTTCACTATTCACTTAACATTCACCACAATCACAAATCCGCCGCGAGCCTGGCACTCAATCTCCTTAGGCAGTTCTGTGGTCGTTATCTTCCATTCTCCGTTGGCATCATCGGTGAAGAGCTGTGCCTTACCATTCTTGATGAAACTGAGGTCGGTAGCGAGTTTCTGAGCCTCGTCAAGTCCGTTGATACCAGCCACATACCATGTATTTCCGCTTCTGCGAGCCAACACCGCACTCTTGCCCGGATAACCACTCACAAAGCGTGTTTCATCCCATACGCTTGGCAATTCACCTAAGAATGCCTGAACCTCCTTTGGCTGTGCAAGGAAACTCTCAGGACGGTCGGCAAGATGCTGTAAACCACTCTCGAAGAGTACGGTAAGCGCAAGCTCATGTCCCTTGGAAGTGATGTGCGGATGCTGTGAATCGCTAAAGGCACAAGGGGTATAGTCCATAGGTCCGATCACGTTTCTTGTGAAAGGCAAAGTTGCATTATGGCTTGCTGCCTTCTTTGTAAAGGTTGGTACGTTGTTATACCACTCAGCACCATACACACCCTCTGTTGAGAGAAGGTTAGGATAGGTGCGCTGCCATCCGCGAGGGATAGGAGCACCATGGAAATTAACCAACAGATGATGACGGGCAGCACTCTCAAGCAAGTCCTGACAATAGTCCATATTCGCCTGATTATCTCCGCTGAAGAAGTCTATCTTCACACCTGCCACACCTATTTTCTCACACCATGCAAACTCCTTCTCCCTGTCCTCTGGCTTGTTCAGACGGAACTTAGGACCAGGAGCACCATCAATCCAACCTACTGATGAGTTATACCAAATAAGAGGCTTCACGCCCTTTGAATTAGCGTATGCCACGGCATCCTCAATGGTCTTGCCCTTGTTTGATTCAATCTTATTCATCTCATCCCACTCAGCATCTATGAGCACGTATGGCAACTTCAGTGTAACAGCCATATCCACGTATTTCTTGATTATCTCATAATCGTTTGAGCCGTGGTTGTATGCCCAATAGATCCATGACACCACACCCGGCTTTATCCAGTTGGTATCATTCAATTTTGAAGGCTCACTAACGTCTGTTACGAGTGTTGACTGAACGATATCTGCCAGACTACCGATGATTACCACGCGCCAAGGCGTATGCCAGTCGCCTGTCAAATCCAGCTCGTTCTTATCCTGCACCACCTTATAACGTTCTCCGTCGTTATACAGGCTTGAAGCACTCTGCTTGCGCTCAATGTTTGCCTCAGAGATAAGGGCGAAAACCCCATCAGCAGGCTCTAACAGGGCAGGATATGCCCAACGATTACACCAGCCGTCAGCCGACTTAAACACACCGCTGAATGACGGAACAGGTGTTTCCTTGTATGTGGTGTTCTGAGGGAAGAATCCCTCGTATGACTCCGCCCATTGCATGAACCAGCGCTTCGTTCCCTCCGGAATCATATACACGGTGTTCTCTTCCGGATGTTTCTGATTCTTCAAGTGGGTATATTCATAGCGGAAAGCGATGCCGTCGTTATAGAGACGCATCACAATCTTTGCATTCTGACCGATAGAAGCCTGATATTCGTTTGCCTCATTCGTACAATGCAAACGTTTTCCCTCAAGCATCTTATAGTCGGTCTTCACCTTATTCGCGAGATCCAGTTTAGAGAAAGGGATATCAGCTAATTCAAGAACCTTTTGCTTATCGTAGCTGATAACTAACTTATTATCGGCTGTCTTCACCGATAATTTTCCGTTTGGAGATGTTGCGTTCTGTGCATTCATTACCAGAACCGCACCACATAGAATAATAGTTGAGATTATTTTCTTCATATTTTTTTATTTGGCTAAAGGCTAAAGTCAAAGGTCTTTTGCCTTTCTTCTTTTGCCTTTTGACTTTCGAATGCAAAAATAAATAAAAAAACTGAGAATCCAAACAAGAAATCGTTTTTCTCCATTCAAATGACGTTATTATGTCAAAATAGAAGTAAAAAAGTCGTTTCTCTCCTACTGTTCTTCTTTAAGAGAATTTCGATTTTCTTACAAAAACTTGCCGATATCGGAATATTTTACTACTTTTGCACCCAAACAAAGCATAAAAACTTGCCGATAATGAAGTAGTTCAGAATTGGAAGAGTAAAAACATTCTAAATGAAAACAACTTTTTCATCGAATGAATAACAAAACTATGATATCTATATTCCACAAAACCATTATACTTGTATTGGCACTAATAATGTCAGTAACAAGCTACGCAGACAATGTTGAAATCAACGGTATCTTCTACGATCTCAACAAAGCCACAAAAGAAGCAACCGTAACAAGAGGGGTGCTATCATCAAGTTATGCCTCTTACAAAGGCGACATCAACATACCTTCTTCCGTTACCTATAATGACACAACATATATTGTAACAAGTATCGGGGAAAACGCATTCTTTTTCTACAAAGACATTAATTCCGTAACAATCCCCAATTCTATAACAAGCATCGGAGATAGGGCTTTTTGTAGCTGCGAGGGGCTAAATTCCATCACAATTCCGAATTCGACTACAAGCATTGGAAAAGACAGTTTTGTTGGATGTAAAAGAATCACTTCTGTCATCATTCCATCCTCAGTAACGAGTATCGGAATCGGTGCTTTTGCTTCTTGTCCAAACCTCGACTCCATTATTGTTGACAAAGGAAATAAAACATATGATAGCAGAAATGAATGTAATGCAATAATCGAGACTGCAACAAACAAAATCATTACAGGCTGTAAGACAACCATAATACCAGAATCGGTGACAAGTATAGGTGATAAAGCCTTTTATAATTGCGAGTTTCTCACCTCGATTAAAATTCCCAATTCGGTAACAGTCATCGGCAACTATGCTTTCGTTGGCTGCAATAATCTAATAGCTATCACTCTTCCCCAATCAGTTAGAAGCATAGGCGATGGCGTCTTCAAAGTTTGCCAGTCACTCACTACTGTAAATATCCCCAATTCTATAACAAGCATCGGAGATATGGCATTCTGCGGGTGCGAGAAAATAACATCAATCAGTATTCCAGAATCCGTAAAAAACATCGGTAAGGATGCGTTTAGTGATTGCCATTCAATTACTTCTATCTATATTCCCCAATCTGTAATATGCATTGGTGAGGATGCCTTCATAAATTGCACAAGTCTTACATCTATCAAAGTTGACAAGAACAACACAAAATATGATAGCAGGAATGATTGCAATGGAATAATCAATACATCAACCAATGAATTCATTAAAGGCTGTGTAAACTCCACCATCCCCGAATCAGTAACAAGCATTGGTAAAAAAGCATTCTCTTCATGCAAGAACCTTCGTTCTATAATTATCCCCCAGTCAGTCAAGACGATAGGCGAAAGCGCATTTGCCAATTGCAACAGTCTGAAATCTGTAACAATACACGACTCTGTAACAAGCATCGGAGCAAAAGCCTTCTGGGGGTGTGGCTTTAGTTCTTTCAAAATACCAAGTAACTTAACCTATATCGGTAGTGAGGCATTTATTTACACAAATCTTGAACACATAACCATACCTGCATCCTTGACTAATATCGATCCAAATGCCTTTCAATATTGTATTAATCTTAAGTCAGTTACAAATCTATCAAAGATACCACAAAAGATAACATACTATACATTTCAAAAGGAAGATCATGCTCATGGTCCTGTAACCATTATGCCCGTCAAAGACGGAGATACACAAACAGAATACACTCAACATATTGAGCATAGTAAAAAGGAAGCAGATCCTATCATCCTCTTCGTGCCCAAAAACTGTAAGAAAGCATATCAGAAAGCAGAAGGATGGAAGTTATTCCAAATAGAAGAATTGGAAGAGTAAAACAGTTTCACCCTACATTTTAGGGATAATATAAGCACAAAACTAAGGAATATATGGAAAAGATAGTTTACAGAAAGCTGACAGAAGCTGAACTGGAGATATTTATAAATATGAGGATTGCGCAGCTTACTGAAGAATACACTAATACGGGAAGAAGCGTTCCCAAAGGAGTGGATCTCAAGACTGCACTTAGGGACTATTACCAGAGGCACATGGAAGAAGGAACCTTCGTTTCATGGTTGGCAATGGATGGCGATAAGATTATCGGCACAAGCGGTATGTCCTTTGTCGAGAAACCTCCATACTTCACTTGTCCGTCTGGAAGATTAGGGTTGCTTTCAAGTATGTACACCGACCCACGTTATAGAAGGATGGGTATTGCAAAAGAACTTCTTCACAGAGTCGTTGAAGAGGCAAGAGCCTATGGTTGTGGAGCTGTACATATAACAGCCTCGGATATGGGCGTAAAACTGTACACGGCATATGGTTTCAAGCATAATGGCAACTTTATGCAATACGACCTTTAGCAAGCACAATATGAAAGAACAAAATAACCATTGAAATATATTATGAACCAGAAACTCAAATTCCTTATACCAATTTTCCTCATCCTCCTTCTCGCATCCTGCAACGAGAAAGAAGAGAAGAAGCACGCATTACCTGCTCCTATGGAGGAGATAGACACCACAAGCATAAAGAAAAGCCTGTTGCGTGAGATAAAAGCATTCGTTGACAAACAAGATTCATGCAAGACATTCATTCTGTATAGTATGCAATTATACAAAATGAAGAAAGGAGCACATAATTATAATTGCATAGGTTGCCGCGACCAATTCAATGAGTTGTTCTGCATTCGGGATGCTGCCGATTTACATTTCGGAGAGGGAGAATTCACCGTAAGAAGAAACTACCCACACAAATATATTGACATTAACGGAAAAATAGTCTTCGTTCCTTCAGAAGATGACTCATTCTATGACCAGAAGAAATTGAAAAGCATTTACGAAAGCTGTAAACTCATAGAAGATAGAACGCCATCAATGAAAACATTTCTGGTATATGACCTGAAGGATAGTTGCGAAACGATACAGTACCCATGCTATGCCGACAGCACATACGAATACAAAGCTCGGGGACTACAAATGGTAGAAATAGTTAAAAGCCCTATCAAATTTACAGCACCTGATATATAAAGACATCTCTTATCGCATTAAACGCAAAGACGCGGAGTCGCAGAGTTTCTATAACAGCTTTGCGTCTCTGTGCCTTTGCGTTTAATTTCTTTCCCCCACCGCCTTCCTGCTCCATTCCCCATTTCGGAGGATAGTCCGATGTTGATTATATCGGAGTATTAGAATGGGTGGAATCAGAATCCGTTTCTCTCCTACTGTTCTTATTTAAGAGAATTTCGATTTTCTTACAAAAACTTGCCGATATCGGAATATTTTACTACTTTTGCACCCAAACAAAGCATAAAAAATTGCCGATAATGAAGTAGTTCAGAATTGAGGAGTAAAAAAGCTAATGGAAACAAAGAATTTAAAAAAGATACTTGACAAGGTAGGAAAAGACTCCTTCCTTGGAATGTGCATTACAGGCTTTCTTTCCTGCGAGATAAGCCAATATTACAAGATGACTGTAAAAGAACTCTATGACTATAAAAGACGTCAGGAGAAGTACACGCTCTTCATCATTCCAATATTCTTCGGCATCTTGACCATATTAGGCTCTATCCTGATCTTGTCATTCTATAAAAGAGCAGTAGCAATAATCTATACTATCATCTTCGTATCTTTCATGGCCTATTTCATATATAGATTCATTCGATTGCATCCAGAGACCATAGAACGACTGAACAAGGAAGAGAAACAATGGAATGAATACTATCAGAAAAAACGCATAGAGGAATATAACAAATATCTTTACAACAAATTGCATGAAATCATCGACAGCAAGCATGAGATTATAGAATTAGGTACCATGACTGATGAGGAACTGACAAATCTCTATCTCAAAGAAAAAGCCAAGGGTGATGAGTCGAAAGACTACATTCCAGTCATTGTGCAGTTGGATGACAATCTTATGGAGGATCTTCCATCTTTCTTTGATGATGTGGATTTCTCCAACCAACCTGATGCAACAGAGTATGTACAACAGTCTGTCAACAAAATGATAAAAGAAAACACGGAAACATGGGAAGAGCCTTATACATGGGCTGAATTCACAGACCCGAAGAACGATGACGGCTATGGTGCGACCTTTGATACCCTTGAACAAGATCAGACAGGTGACAACTTTGCTTTGATAAAATTCCATGTTGATCATCCGTGGGAGATATTCAAGTATATCGCACCCGTTGGAGGAGACGAAGCACCATACCCAAAGGACAACATTATCTATGCAAGACATTGGTATGAGAAACACAACGCCGTACCAGCCTTCCTTTTCTATGACACGCTCTACTTCTACGTTCCCGAACCTGTTGTTCCCCAGAACTGCTACCAACTCGCCCTCGAACAACAAGCATATTGTATCGAATGTAGCAATGATTCATCCATTTGGGGACTTGTCCATAGTCTTGAGAAATCACATTTCTGGAACTTCTGGTGGGATTAAGAAAAGCATTACCTTTGCAAATAGAAAATAAATTCATCATATGAACCTAAGAACATTCATCTCCACATCCCTCTTCCTCATCCTCCTTCTCGCATCCTGCAATGAGAAGGAAGAGAAGAAGCAACACGCATTACCAGCTCCTATGGAAGAGGTTGATACCACATACATGAAGCGTTGCTTCCTGCGCGAGATAAGAAACTATGTCACAGAACACGACTCATGCAATGTATTCCTAATCTGGCCAGAGTATAGTTTTCAGGCAGACCCAAATGCGAATGAATATGATTATGAATTCTCATCAGACATTGACAATGAGATATTCCATATAAATGAGGCATACAAATATTCATTTAGTGGCGGAGAATTTACTATCGTAGGTTGCTATCCTCACAGATATATCAAAATCGGTGATAAATACGTTTTCATTCATTCAAGAGACGATAATCTCTACGATCAGAGAAAACTACAATCTGTATTCGACAAAATCGACTATAAGGGTTATAATTATGACTCTAAGCTTAAAATTCTTGTCGTCTATAAATATACAGATAGTTGTAAAGCTATTACGATGCAATCAAGAATTGATAGTAGCCAGAACTTTCGTCCAGTCTTTGCTCCATCCAAGAAATCAATAAAATTCACCGCGCCAGTCAAATAGTAATAATCACATCTCGGGGTTGTAATAAAATACTATTCAACTTCGTTATATTGAGAATGGGTGGAATCAGAATCAGTATCTCTTCTCTCGTGGCCTTTGACTGAAGAGCGTGATCTGCATTTCTTCATTCTACGTTGTTCTGTTGTCGGCTCCCTTTACCTCCCATCAGAAATGGGAATCACATAGGAATCACTTGGGAATCACATGGGACTTGCTTCGGACGCTTCCGGGCAATTTCGTGTCCCCGAATCCTGTTTCAATCTTTCGAATGCAAAGTTACTAAATCCCGAATTGATGGTTAGGATTTAGCGTGAATTAGCGTGCAATAACAGGACATTTTCCTGATTTTTTTTTCATTTAGTGATAGTGGGACAATAAATAGATCAATAAATCGTCTCAAGTTATTTTTTTCATCACTCAGGGCCGTTTTCCGCAACAAGATTAGCATTTCACCAAACATCTACTTCCAAAAGCTATCTAGGTACAAAAATTCAAGAATACAGATATGCGCCCCCAAATACAGGAAAAAGCACCGGAACGATAGGCTCATGCATATCTTTTGAGGTCTGTATGAGCAAAATATAGATGCTTTCTGTACCGTTTTTTAGTTCCGGCATCTTTGGTGCTGTTGTTTTTGAAATATCGTACATTGTTGAAAATCAGCTTTTTAGAAGAAATTAAACATAGAAGATGAGCATGAACAGGACAGTACGGACAAATGGACAGTTGAATATTTGGGAATCAAGAAACTTCTCTATTCTTCTTTATCTTTACTTATAACTATCTTATTATTAATTAATTATAATATATAATATATATAAAAATAGAGATAATAGAGATAACTATATTACAAAAATACATCTGTCCACTGTCCAACTGTCCGTCACGCCCAGTTAAGAAAGACTACTTCTCTACAAGGCCTTTTAAACCATCACGCAACTCTTCGCACACCTCGATGGCAAAGCTGTCAACGCTAAAGTCGACATCCATCTTAAGAGGCTTGAAAAATGACTAATGTATAAAAAGATTAACATGAAAAAACGCTGAAAAGAAAAATAAAATTTGGTTGTTTACCGTAGTTTCATTACTTTTGCAGAAAATATCATTCTAAAAGCTATATGAAGAAACTATTACCTATATTCTTCCTGCTATGCTCTGTGTCCGTCTTCGCAGAAGAGGAAGGACAAGATTTGCCTACGGCTAAGGGTGAATGTATTTCACCATTCGCTTTGTTTATCCCATTTCTTACGCCTTTAATGCTATTAGCGTTTTACCTGTTTATTTCAGGGTTGGTATATGTTATTGCAGAAATAGCGGGAAAACGGGACGAGGACAATAAGGTGTTGTGGACAATCATCAGTCTTGTGGCAGGCCTTGTAATATGCCCAACTTTAATTTACATTTTCAAACTCATCAATTCCTAACGTTTTTCCGCGACAAAAAGATGCCTTACATTATCGATTTCAATACACCGTGAATGAGATTATTGGCAAGAATAAGAGAAGCCGCCGAGTTAGGCGGCTTTTTCTATTTGCGCTTCACAACAGCGGTGCCGTTGAAGGTGCAGATTTCTGCTGCTATTTTGTTGAGGTTATGGAATATGCTGTAGTCGGTTTCCTTGGGTACTCCGTTTATATCGCCGATGGTTTCTGGAGACCACGGGGCGAGGATGAGGAGTGTGCCGTTCTCGCAGGCATGGAAACGGGAGGCTTCGGGCTTCCAATAGCGGAAGATGGGTTCTTTTTGGATATGGATTAACGGATAGCCGCTCTCTATGCAGCGATTCTTGATGATGCGCTCTCCCTTTGATATTCCTGGGGTGACAATGACTGTGGCACCTTGCATCACCTGTGCTTTCCACTCTGCACATTCACGGCGATAGGCTTCTGTCTGCTCGTAGGGAGTGCGACCGTCAGGGGCTTTGCGATGACAGAACACCTGCACCTTCCTTGCCCAACGCAGGAGGAAGAGATTGCCGAAGGCGGCATAGTCGCGCCCTCCGATGACGATATGAAGGCAACGCTGCATGAAGGTGGGATTGAGACGGAGGAGACGGCACGGCGCGGATTATCGTTCACGTAGCCAATCATGGCGGAGAGGTGGCGGCGGTCGTAGGTGCCGTCGGGGTTGGTGAGGCAGATGGTGTCGTCGTAGTTGTCATCGAAGAGGGGGCGCTCGATGCGAGGGCGGGAGGCATAATAGGCAGAACGCTGGGCAGCAGAGGCATGACGGATGAACGCAGCCGTGCCCGGCTGTTGCACAAAGCCGGTGAGATCACGCCAACGACTGGTGCAGGCACCTTTGAAGAAAAGGATGATATTGCCAATACTTACATCCATTCTCTCCCCCACCTCTATCACGCCGTGGAAGTGATCGGGCATACAGACGGCGGCATGGAGGGTGATTTTACGGCCTTTGGAAGCTTGAATGGCGACTGTCTTACGCCATTCATCCATTACGGCAGAGCCAAGGGATGTGAGGCATACAGATGGATGCCTCTCATCCATGTTCAGCTCACCAAGCAGACAATCACGATTCCCCACCCACAAGGGTAATGAGGTATATGCCTTTGTCGTAATAATCATGGCCGGGGTTATGGGGACGGTAGAGCAAAAGCTAAAGCTAATTGAGAATTGATAATTGATAATTGAGAATTAACTATACCATTATTATTCCCAATACAGAATTTCGCGGTTGATATCCCATTTATGATCCTTCGGGAAATCATCACCTTCCCACGCTTTCTTAGAGGTCCATTTCTCGTATGGGGCGGTCCAGAAAGAATCGGTTGGTGGAAGTCCGAGAGCCATGAAGGCGAGAGAGGTCATGTAGAGAGAGCCGTTGTTGGTGTACCAGTCGGCTACGTTTGGATGAGAGCCAACGAAACCGATGGTGAGGAATCCACCAGAGTTATAGTTCCTTGAGAGAGGGGATGCATCCTTTGCAGGATTCTCAAGCTGACCGTAGAACATACGGTTTGCAACGGCTGTGATGGCTGAGCGTACCTGTCCTTCGGAGAGTTCCTTTGGAAGACGTTTCTGCCATGCAAGCATAGCCAATGGCTGGAGAGTAGCCATACGGTAAGGGATGCTACGTCCTACAACCGGGAATGTGCCCTCAGGAGAGATGAAACGCTCAAGGATGACACTCCATTTCTGCATACGCTTACGAGCCTCGTTAAGACGGTTCTTTGAGCCACGGCGCTTGCCGTTCTTATCGAAGATGAGATAGCCACCGCTTCCCCCACTTTTCTCTAACATCTCCAGGCACTCGCAATACATTGGCTGGATGACATATGAGTTATAGTAATCGAAGGCGAAGGAAGGACCATCGCTATAGAGACCGTCACCGATATACCATTCCTCTACCTTTGAGAGAGATAGCTTGATGCGGTATGGGTCATAGTCGGCTCCTACGAGCTTGAGGAAACACTCTTCCATACCCACGAAGAGCAGCCAGTTGGTGTATGGAGGGTCATAGCGGCGAAGACCTTTTATCTCCTTTATATAGAGGTCCTTTGTAGCTTTTGGCAGAGGCACCCAGAGGGAGTCGTAGCCACGGAAGAGACCTTCCACAACGTATGCACCGTCAACGAGAGTCTGACCGCCATTCTCCCATCCGAGACGGTCAGGGGAGTTAGGATCAACGGCATTGATGATAGCCTTGCGAGTCCACTCACGGAGCTGCTTGCGCTTGGCAGACTCAGGGGTGTCGTCATCAGGGAGATTGAGCCAAGGGGCGAGTCCGGCAAGCAAACGTCCGAATGCCTCCATATAGGCAACCTTCTTGTCGCGGTTATCCCATGTAGGTGAGAGTTCAAGGTTCTTATTGCCATGGGCGGTATCCATAACCTGCTGAAGCTTACCTTCAGCCATGTTTTTCATTACGGGTTCCGCCATCTGGTACATGATATCCACCCATACCTCGCGATCGGTTTTCTGAGGTTGTGGTTTCTTTGCAAAGGAAAGCATTGGCACGAGTGCCACAAATAATAGAAGTCTTTTCATATTTTTTAGAGGTTAGGGCTTAGAGGTTAGGGTTATGAGGGTGATTTCAGGAGTGGCACCGATACGCATTGGCATGGTGCCGCCAAGACCGATGTTCACGTAGAGGTTATGGTCACCGTCGGTATAGAGGCCGTCGTATTCATCATAGAGGAAACGGGCAACAGACCAGCCTAGTACACGGAACTGTCCGGCATGGGTATGACCGGAGAGGGTGAGTGAAGGGCGCCCTTTGACGATCTCTCCACGCCAATGGGTAGGGTCGTGGGTGAGGATGATGGGATAATGGCCTTCCGTGCCCTCAGAGGCCTTCTTCAGGTCGCCACGGGTGATGATGTGATGAATACCCATGGACTGGTTCTCGCAGCCGATGAAGGAAACGAACGAAGCCCCTCCCCTTGCCTTCCCGAGGGAGGGAGCCGATTCGGGAACGGGAATATCACTATGGGGATTGGAGTTGATAGTTCCGAAAGCGGGATTAGGTTTATCATAGCCCTTTGGGAAGACAGGGCAGTTGTCGTTGAGGAGAAGTTTCCAGCCAAGTTCTTCTCTCTGCATACGCTGGAGGTCGGAGATCTTATAGGCACGATCCTTGTCGGAAAGGGAGCGGTTGTAAGGCAGATAGTCATGGTTGCCCATGATGCTCACAACACCATTAGGAGATTTCAGCTGACTGAGGATAGGGATGAAAGGCTTTAGTTCGCTTTCATCGAGAGAGACGAGATCGCCCGTGAAGACAATGGCATCAGGCTTTAGGGCGTTTATCTCATTGACGATACCGAGAAGCTCGTCCTCATGGCCTTTCCAGCCATCAAGGTGAAGGTCGGATATCTGAACAATACGGAAGCCGTCATAGGCCTTAGGAAGCCCCTTACAAGTGATTGTGACAGACTTTACCTCATGGAAGTATCTGCCGAAGAAATAACCCCAGCAGAATAGTACGAGCCACACACCTATCATGCCAAGGGCGGTATAGCCAAACGGCTTGTAGGCTATTGGATGATGGGTAAAATGGGATATTGCCTTTGCAATAAGATAAACCAAGTGTGGGAGTAACGCTACCCCCACACAGATTAAAAGGAATGATATTATAACCATATAGATTTTTCTCACTTTTACTTATTTAGCGGCTTGATGACGAATGAGAAGCTCTTCTTGCCCTTGAGCATGACACGATACTGTGGCAGAGCCTGTCCGTTCTTGCTCCAAGAGTCAACACCGCCAACACCAGCCATCTCACCATCGATATAGAGATTGACGAAAGGAGACTTCTTAACATCACACTGGTGACGCTGCTTCTTGTCAAGACCTTCGTCCATATCGGCTACGGCATAGCGGATGGCAGACATTGCTCCGAGAGGCTTACCCTCAGCAGAAGAAATCATGAAGCCCTCGCCAGAACGGTCAGACTGCTTCCACCAGCGTATATCGGTCTTTGTTCCTGTTTCCTGCGGACGGATGTATGGGAAATATTGCTCGTCAACATTCTGAACGTAGATACCCACGTTCTGGGCATCGTTACGGTCGTTGTAGTTCTCGATAGGACCACGGCCATAGAACTTGCTCTGATCGATGGAAGAAGGAAGTTGCATAACCATACCGAAGCGGAGAAGCTGCTGTGCTACGCTGTCGTTCTCCTGTTCGAGAGTCTGAGTAACGATAACTGTTCCGCAAGGCTTGATGTCATAGGTAAGAGTGAGGTTGTTGTGAACGGTTGGGAGGTTGTATTCAGCCACAACGGTAACACTACCGTCCTTCTGTTTCTTACCACTAACATTAGTAAGGTTCATCTCAGGATTATTCCAAGCCTTGAGATCACGCTGTAGTCCGGCACCCATATCATTATCGGTAACGGCACGCCAGAAGTTCGGACGGATGCTGCCTTTATCGCCAAGGATAGCCTTTCCGGCAACGGCATAGGAAGTTATGAAGCCATTTGACTTTGAGAATTCGAGATTGATGTTGTCGCCACTAACGATGAGAGCATCAGAATCTTTTTTGTTGACAACATTAAGCTTAGCCTTCTTGCCCTTTGAGTTGGCATTTTCATCGGAACAAGCGCTCTGAGATTCTTTAGCATTGACAAGGAACTGCTGATGTGCAACCTCATAGCCTGCAGGAAGAAGACCGTCGGCAGTCTTGTTGCGATAAGACACATTGAGGAACACCTCTTTCTGTGCATCTTTCAGTTCTGCAACCTTCTGAGCGATAGGAAGCTGATAGGAGCCCTTGAGCTGAGCCTTGATATTGATATCCTTCACAGAACCGTCGAGAACAACCTCGCCATCGGCGAGAACCTGCCAATAGAGATCCACGTAATCGAGAGTACGGAAGAAATTCTCATTGAACACAGTCAAGGTAGATTCGTTGAGAGTGCTCCATATATTCTGATAGTGATAGCCAACCTCATAGATCTGAGGGCTTGGCTGACGGTCAGGCTGGAGGAGTCCGTTACAGTTGAAGTTATTGTCGGACGGGTCATAGCTGTTGTAATCACCTCCGTAGGCATATATCTGAGTGCCGTCAGCCTGCTTCTTGTGAAGAGCCTGATCAATGAAGTCCCAGATATATCCACCCTGGAACTTAGGGTACTTACGCACGAGGCTCCAATAGTCGCGGAAGCCACCGCAAGAGTTACCCATAGCGTGAGAATACTCACACTGGATAAGAGGCTTCTTGTTCTTCTCGTCCTTAGAGTATTTCTCAGAACTCCACTGAGAGAAATACATAGGACAGAAGATATCCGTTGCGTCGCCACCATGACAAGCCTCATACTGCACCGGACGGCTTGGGTCAACGGTCTTTATCCAATCGTATGCAGCCTTGAAGTTCTTGCTGTAGCTTGTCTCGTTACCAAGACTCCAAACAATGATTGCAGGGTGATTGCGATATATGTCGATATTGTGCTGGTTACGCTCAAGGATAGGCTTTGCAAACAACTCATGGTTTGTAAGCGGGTCCTTGTGATAGAGGTATCCGTGGCTCTCGATGTTAGCCTCAGCAGTCATATAGATGCCATATTCATCACATAGGTCATACCATACAGGATCATTAGGATAGTGACAGGTACGAACGGCATTGATATTAAACTCCTTCATGCGCTTGATGTCCTGAATCATACGTTCACGGGAAACGACATAACCGCCGTCAGGATCAAGTTCGTGACGGTTCACGCCCTTGATAAATACAGGTTGACCATTGACAAGAAGCTGAGAGTCCTTTATTTCTACCTTGCGGAAACCGACTTTTGTTACAGCATAGCAATATGGATCATCAATCTTTATTGGTTTCTTGGATTTCTTATCAATAGAGGTAGCAAATGCCTCGGTAAGGAGTTTATATAGATAAGGGGTCTCGGCTGTCCATTTCTTCGGATTGTTGACACGTATCTCAGCAGAAACAAATGTCTGACCTGGCTGTACCTTAACCTGTTGCTTTGCAACCTCAGCACCATCGGCATCATAGAGAGTATAATTTACAAGCCCTACTTCCTTGCCTACCTTCGTCTCAACACAGATAGCGCCGTCGGTATAAGAGGCATCAAGATCTGGAGTAACTACGATATCCTCGATACTCCTATTCTTCTCACGGGCAAAGAGATATGAATCACGAGCCACACCAGAGAGGCGCCAGAAATCCTGATCCTCGGTCCATGAGCCGTCACACCAACGCATTACCTGAAATGTAATCTGATTCTCACCAGCCTTCACATAGTCAGTTATGTCAAATTCTGCCGCCACCTTTGAATCCTCAGAATAGCCTACGAAACGGCCGTTTACATAAAGGAAGATACAAGAGGTTACGCTACCAAAGTGAGCGATTACCTGCTTGCCGGTCCATTCGGCAGGGATATTGACAGTCTTACGGTATGTGCCTACATGATTATCCTTTGTTGGCACTTCTGGAGCCTGCTTGTCAAAATGGCCACGCCATGCGAAACCCACGTTGACATATTCCGGATCGCCATAGCCGTTGAGTTCCCAGATACCAGGGACAGGCATTGTCTTCCACTTTGAATCGTCATAATCCACGCCAAAGCAATCAGTAGGACGCTGATCGGCATTCTCTACCCAGTTGAATTTCCAGTCGCCATGAAGAGAAAGGAAATTCCTTGATTTTGTCATGTCACCCTGCAAAGCCTTATCCTTACTTTTATACACGAAAAAATCGGTATGCATAGGGAAACGGTTAATCTCATTAATAGAGAGATCGTGCCAGCACTTGTCGATAAGTTCGATACCGGGTGTTGTTACAGGCTGCTGTTTTGCAGCCGTCTTTTTAACAGCGGCAGGAGAAACCGCAGAAAGCATTAGGGCCGAAGCCATAAGATAGATTGTTTTTTTCATTTATGGTGTTTTTTTTAATTTATTCTGAAGGGGATACTACTTTGACAAAAAACGATAGTATTCACATGCGGCAAGGAGGAAAGCGCCAGTACCGAAGTTGGTTACGGATTCCTGATCAACCACCTGTCCGGGTATTGCCTTTTCACCGATAGGCTGAACATAGCCAATGGTATTATTAGGCTGAAGGGCTATGGTTGCGAGATATTCCCAAGCCTTCTCTGCTGCAGGGATATATGTTTTTGGAAGAATACCGTTATTGATACCCCAGAGAAGACCATAACAGTTGAGGGCTGTTCCTGAGGTCTCACGTCCCGGTGCCTGTTCAGGATCAAGGAGAGAACGTGTCCAATAACCTTCCTCCTGCTGGCAAGCGACAAGGGCCGCAGCAAGCTTTCGGTAATATTCTATTATTTCTTGACGATGTCTGTAATTCTTTGGGAGATCCTTGAGAACCTTGGCAAAAGCAGCTATTACCCATCCGTCGCCACGAGCCCAGAAGTCCTTTTTCCCGCTTTGAGTCTTATGTTTAGGATATACATATTTTCCATCACGGAAATAGAGACCAGTCTCCTTGTCGTACATGATAGAATTGCAGTATTTCCAGTTCTCGTACATCTTATCGAGATAGCCTTCATCGCCGGTAAGGAGATACATCTTCGTCATGACTGGCATCACCATATAGAGAGCATCAGCCCACCACCAATAGTCGTTTGCCTTGCTACGTTTCTCATAGCTCATAACTTCCTTAGGACGATGGATATACCTTGGATTGAAACTCTTCTTTGCGAGGGCATCGTTATAGAGGTCTATATATGTCTGAAAGCATATCTGCCAGTCGCCAAAGAGTACATACTGAGGACCTTCGCCATAGTTCTTGTATCTCCACTTGGCAGGGTCAATCTCTGAAGCCCCTTGGAAGAAGTTTCGCTCACCCCATTGTTGGGAGTATTTGCGCCACCTGTCGGCTGTCTCGCGTTCCTTCTCGTCTGCACTCTCATTGAAGAGAAAATATGCCTCCATATTGCCCGTATGATAGACAGCAGGATCCCAGAAAGCACGGTCGCGATTTGCAGGATGATGTTTCTGCCAACTATTATTGACATTTGCAATTATAGCCTTCACCTCTTCCGGCTTCCAGTTCCTGGCAGACACACTACCCCATGCCAGAAGCATTACGGCTATCATCAATATGGTTTTTCTCATAACTTTTATAGGTCAGTTTCTGAATAGTTTCAATTGGGCTAAATCCAAAAATAATCTTTGCAAAGATAATAAAATCCCATGATTTAGCCAAAATTTATAACTATTGTTTCCTTTTTTTATGCTAAAAAAAACGAAAACATCGGAAAAATACATTTCCGTGTTGGATAATTCAAAAAAAAAGTGTAATTTTGCACTCTAAAAAATACGGAAGCAAAGGTCCAAGGGACAATAACTTTGGACTTTAGACCTCAGCAAAAATATAAACGACAAAATATAATCAAACAAAAAAAATGGCAGAAGACGTTTTTAAGAAGATCGTAAGTCACTGTAAGGAGTATGGTTTCGTATTCCCTTCAAGTGAGATTTACGATGGTCTTGGCGCAGTTTACGACTACGCTCAGAATGGTGTGGAGATGAAGAACAACATCAAGCAGTATTGGTGGCAGTCAATGGTTCTCCTTCACGACAATATCGTAGGTATCGACTCAAGCATTTTCATGCACCCAACTATCTGGAAGGCATCAGGTCACGTTGATGCTTTCAACGACCCTCTCATCGACAACCGCGACTCAAAGAAGCGCTACCGTGCCGACGTGCTCATCGAGGAGCAGATGGCAAAGTACGAGGATAAGATCGCAAAGGAGATTGCAAAGGCTCAGAAGAAGTTCGGTGACAGCTTTGACGAGGCTCAGTTCCGCCAGACCAACGCTCGCGTCCTCGAGAACCAGAAGAAGTATGACGACCTTCATGCACGTTATCATGAAGCTATGCAGGGACCAGACCTTGAGGCCCTGAAGCAGATTATCATCGATGAGGAGATCGTATGTCCTATCTCTGGCACAAAGAACTGGACAGACGTTCGTCAGTTCAACCTTATGTTTGCTACCGAGATGGGTGCAAGTGCAGAGGGTTCAATGAAGGTATACCTCCGTCCTGAGACAGCACAGGGTATCTTCGTTAACTACCTCAACGTACAGAAGACCGGTCGAATGAAGATTCCATTCGGTATCGCCCAGATCGGTAAGGCTTTCCGTAACGAGATCGTTGCTCGTCAGTTCATCTTCCGTATGCGTGAGTTCGAGCAGATGGAGATGCAGTTCTTCATCAAGCCAGGTACAGAGCTTGACTGGTTCGCTAAGTGGAAGGAGACACGTATGAAGTGGCATCAGAACCTTGGCTTCGGTGCAGAGAACTACCGTTTCCACGACCACGACAAGCTTGCTCACTATGCAAATGCAGCTACAGATATCGAGTTCCGCATGCCATTCGGCTTCAAGGAGGTTGAGGGTATCCACTCTCGTACCAACTTCGACCTTAGCCAGCACGCTAAGTTCTCAGGCAAGAAGATCGAGTACTTCGACCCAGAAGAGAACACATCATACACCCCATACGTTATCGAGACCTCTATCGGTGTTGACCGTATGTTCCTCTCTATCATGTGCCACTCTTACGAAGAGGAGCAGCTTGAGAACGGCGAGACACGTACCGTGCTCCATCTCCCAGCAGCCCTCGCTCCAGTTAAGCTTGCTATCTTCCCTCTCACAAAGAAGGACGGTCTGCCAGAGAAGGCTCGTGAGATTCAGGATCAGCTGAAGTTCCACTTCAACTGTAAGTACGAGGAGAAGGATCAGATCGGTAAGCGTTATCGTCGTCAGGATGCCATCGGTACTCCTTTCTGCGTAACAGTTGACCACCAGACTCTCGAGGACAACACAGTAACTCTCCGTTACCGTGACTCTATGGAGCAGAAGCGCGTTGCTATCTCTGAGCTTCAGGGCATCATCGAGGATCAGGTATCTATCACATCTCTTCTTAAGAAACTTCAGTAAATGAGTATCAGGAATATTATTGCCGGCAGTATTTCTGCTGCCGGCAAATATTTTCTCTTCCTCATGGCTTTCGCAGGAGTCATCAGTATGACCTCATGTAGCGAGAGCGATGATACGGAAGACGAATTCGAGAACTGGCAAGAGCGTAACGATGCGTATTTCAACAACATCTATTCACAGGCAGAGACAGCGATTAAGTCAGGTGATAAGAGTTGGAAGATTATCCGTACCTTTTCAAAGGACTCTCTTGCAGCAAAGGCAAAGACCGACTTTATTGTCGTCCACGTAGAGACTGAGGGAACAGGTACGGAAAGTCCGATCTTCAGTGGCAGAGCCAATGTCCATTACAGAGGATATTTCATTCCGACTACGAACCATGCAAACGGATTGCAGTTCGATTCTTCTTGGACAGGTGAATACAACCTGAAGACGATGATACCATCAGAATTCTCCGTATCAAATGTGATTCCTGGTTTCTCTACAGCTTTGATGAATATGCATAAGGGTGACCGCTGGATGGTTTATATCCCATACCCGCTCGCCTATGGAATTACAGGTAACACGAAAAAAGACAGTTACGGCAATATTATTGGCACAGCAATACCTGCATATAGCACTTTGAGATTCGACCTGACTCTCGTTGACTATGTTAATGGAGGAGGGACGCTTCCTAAGTACCAATAAGAACATCCGTAATGAAACATAACCAAACTCGGTGGTACACCGTTCTGAGTCTTATTCAGAATAGGAGTACCACCGAGTTTGGTTATGTAGAGGAACGGACTTACAACGGACCTGGAACGGAGGTAGAACGGACTTACTTCTTCGCAAGTTTACTCCACATCCAGATTCCGTAGAAGGTGTTGATGAGATAGACAGAGTATTTAGCAACGGTCATGAATGAGAACTCTGAGTCAGACATCAGCCACATTGTAATATATGACACGTTGATGACAAGCCACATATACCATTGTTCTACGAATGCCTTTACGGAGATATAAAGGGTGATGATGCTGAGAACCGTGGTAAAGGCGTCAAGCCAGAGCTGAGCCTCATGGTCGTAATCCATCTTCAAGGTCTTGAACTGCATATCAGGCAAAATGCCATGAAGAGTGTCAATCATCCAAGGACCAAACACCTTTAGGAAGAATCCAAGCAACACGGTCATAACAGCTACGACAAGGAATGTCAATCCTCGCTGTTTCCAAGTCATATAGCGAGTCTTTACGCGATTGGTATGATCGCCGAGCTCACGCTTACGCCAACTCTTCCACCCTACGAACTGCATTGGAAGATTCCAGAAAATGCGCTGAAGGAAATCGCCATACATGTGGGTATAGAAACAGATGACGATATGCAGAAAGCCTTCAAACATTCCGAATATCCAATTGGCGAGAGAACCTTTTGCACCTAATACTACACAGAAAACACCGAGTACTGCGGAAATAGCCGCAATACAATTCTGCCAGCTGAACTCACCTTTTATAAAGAAAGAAGACAAGGCCAGCAGCATGATGCAAGCCATGAGTACAATCTCAAATGCATTGAGCGTGGTAAGACTCTTCTTTACCACCTCAGAACCGTTTTTTATTTTCATTTCGAGCGCAAAATTACACATTATTCCCTAAAAATGGAAAGAATATAAGCATAAAATTCGGATATTTCATATTTTTTTTGTATTTTTGCAGTCTAAGTAAAAGGTGGACTCAACAAATTGCCACCATTAGAACAACGAAATGCTTTTCTAAACACATGGACGAGATCATAAACGACAACGTTAACGAAAACGAGAACCTGAACGAAATAGAAGATATCAGCACCGACGAGAGTGAAAGCGTTGGTGCTGTGAGTTCCAACCGTTTCGATGCTTCTGTGGTACATCACCTTGGCGGTATGTATCAAAGTTGGTTTTTGGATTACGCTTCATACGTAATCCTTGAACGTGCCGTGCCCCATATCGAGGACGGTCTGAAGCCTGTACAGCGTCGTATCCTGCACTCTATGAAGCGCATGGACGACGGACGTTTCAACAAGGTTGCTAATATCGTTGGTCACACTATGCAGTTCCACCCTCACGGTGATGCTTCCATAGGTGATGCTCTCGTTCAGTTAGGCCAGAAAGACCTTCTCATCGACACTCAGGGCAACTGGGGAAACATCCTCACAGGATCAAGTGCCGCTGCCCCACGTTATATCGAGGCACGACTAAGCAAATTCGCCCTTGAGACGGTGTTCAACCCGAAGACAACTGACTGGCAGTTGTCATACGATGGCCGAAACAAGGAGCCTATCACCCTGCCTGTAAAGTTCCCTTTGCTTCTTGAACAGGGAGTGGAAGGTATTGCCGTTGGTCTGAACTCTAAGATCCTGCCACACAATTTCTGTGAGATATGCGATGCAGCCATTGCATACCTTCGCGGTAAGGAGTTCCACCTATATCCAGACTTCCCAACTGGCGGTTCAATAGACGTGTCAAAATACAATGACGGTCAACGCGGAGGTACGGTAAAGGTTCGTGCAAAGATAGAAAAGCTCGACAATAAGACGCTCGTAATCCGTGATATTCCTTTCTCACGCACATCAGAGTCACTTATCGATTCTATCACACGTGCTGTAGAGAAAGGTAAGGTTAAGGTGCGTAAGGTAGAGGATCTTACTGCCGCAAACGTGGAGATTCTCGTTCATCTTACTCCTGGCGTTTCATCAGACAAGACTCTCGACGCCCTCTATATCTTCACGGACTGTGAGGTAAGCATATCACCAAACTGCTGCGTTATCAAGGATCGCAAACCACAGTTCCTTACCATCAGCGACCTTCTTCGTGCAAGCACAGATCAGACGCTCAACCTCCTGAAACGCGAACTGGAGATTCGCAGGGGCGAGTTGCTTGAGCAGTTGTTCTTCGTTTCATTGGAGAAGATATTCATCGAGGAGCGCATCTATAAGGACAAGAAATTCGAGAATGCCACAAGTGTGGATAGCATCTGCGAGTATATTGACGAACGCCTCACACCGTTCTACCACCTCTTCGTGCGCGAAGTAAGGAAGGAAGACATCCTTCGCCTTCTCGAAATAAAGATGCAGCGCATAGCCAAGTTCTCAAAGGACAAGGCTGACGAGCTGATGGCAAAGATACAGGCAGAGATTGAGGAGATTGAGCGCGACCTCAACCGCATGGTAGATGTAACATGCGAGTGGTTCGAGCACCTGAAGGAGAAGTATGGTGCTGAGCATCCACGCCTTACAGAGGTACGTTCTTTCGACACTATCGAGGCAACTAAGGTAGCAGAGGCAAACCAGAAACTGTATATCAACCGTGCTGAGGGTTTCATCGGTACAGGTTTGAAGAAAGACGAGTTCGTGTGCAACTGTTCAGACATTGACGATATTATTATCTTCTACAAGGACGGTAAGTACAAAGTCATCCGCGTTGCGGACAAGATATTTGTCGGCAAGAACATCATCCATGTGCAGGTATGGAAGAAGAACGACCTTCGCACCACATACAATATGGTATATCGTGACGGCAAGCAGGGCAACTACTACGTGAAGAGATTCAATGTGACCGGTATGACTCGCGATAAGGAATACGACCTCACGATGGGCACAGCGGGATCAAAGATTCATTACTTCACGGCAAACCCTAATGGCGAGGCCGAGGTTATCAAGGTGACTCTTGAGCCTAACGTTAAACTGAAGAAGATATTCATCGACTATGACTTCTCAACCCTCGCAGTAAAGGGAAGGGCTTCACGCGGAAACCTCCTTACGAAGAACACCATACATAGGATTTCGCTTAAGTCACATGGTCACTCAACATTGGGTGGACAGAAGGTATGGTATGACCCAGATGTAAATCGTCTCAACCACACAGAGCACGGACAACTGCTTGGCGAGTTCTCTGACGATGACCAGATACTCGTAATACTGAGCGACGGAGACTTCTATGTCACGACTCCTAATGTGGATAACCACTTTGAGCAGAATGTCAAGCGCATAGAGAAGTTCGATCCTAACAAGGTATATACTTGTGTCCTCTTTGATAAGGACAACAAGAACCTTCCATACATCAAGCGTTTCCGTATGGATAAGGCGACAAAGAACCATCACAACTACCTTGGCAACCCACAGTCACAGGAGATTATACTGACAGATACCGTTTATCCGCGTCTCCTCGTAACATTTGGAGGAGCAGATGCATTCCGTCCGCAAATGGAGATTGATGCAGAGCAGTTCATCGGTATCAAGGGATATGATGCCCGTGGAAAGAGAGTCGCCACTTGGGAAGTTGCCAAGGTTGAGGAACTCGAACCTCTCCGTTTCCCTGAGCCTTCTGATGACAATTCAGAAAACGACATGAACGATGAGGACGAGAACCTTGATCCTGATGCTGACAAGAGCGAGCAGCAGATCCGTGACGAACTCACCGGACAGACTTCATTGAATTTCGATGAAGAATAGCCCCATGTACTGTATATTTACATGCGCACGTTCCTTATTATAATAGTAATATTCTTTGCTTCCTATGCCCGAGCACAGGAAGCAAATGATGTTTTTATTGAACGTACCACAGCATTCGCGATAGGCAAGACACAAAGGCTGGACACCTATCTATCGCAGGAGGAATACAGCGGAACAGATTATAGATTCATTTCCAACGTGCTCCATATCCGTCCTAACAAATGGGACTTTCAATTCACTCACGAAGGTGCACTTGACTATACCCATAATCGCGTTGAAAATGCGAACACACTTGCAGGGCACTATGATTTCGCATTCGCAATGATGAAAAGACTGGACAAGTTCGAGAACGGTCCATTCACATTGCGTGCAGGCATCATGAGCGACCTCTATGTCGGTTTTGCTTACAATATGCGAAACTCTGCCAATAATCCGGCACAGGGTTACGCATCCCTTTCTATTGGAGGTACAGCAATAGGCACATACAGGCTAAAAATCGGCGACAAGACAATACCTATTACATACGAGGTGCGAGTACCGATGATTGGTATTATGTTCTCTCCAGCATACGGACAATCTTATTACGAACTGTTCAATAACGGAAACTATGACAACAACATCGTCTTCACGTCTGTTGCCGTCCCACAGCTAAGGCATCAGTTGTCCGCAGAATACCCAATAGGCAAGAATGCCAATATCCGCATAGGTTATTTTGGGGACTATCGCCAAAGCAAGCCTAACAATCTCAAACAGCATACATATACCAATTCCTTCCTTATAGGGTTCACATTAAGGAAATGAAACACATGTACAAGGAAATGAAACACCTAAGCATATTGTTCCTACTCATCACGCAACTCTTCACATTCACTTCATGTGTAGAGGAGGAAGAATATGCCAATACCCCGACAGGAAATTTCAAGGCTCTATGGCGTATCATGGATGAGCACTACTGCTTCTTCGAGCTAAAACAGAAGGAATTAGGTGTTGACTGGAATAATGTCCATGCACGATATTCGTCACAGGTATCAGATGTCATGAACAACGAGCAACTCTTTGAGTTCTTAAGCAATATGATCGGCGAACTGCAAGACGGACACGTGAACCTTTCCGCATCCTTTGACTATGGAAGAAACTGGTCATGGAAGGAAGACTATCCTGCAAATTTCTCAGACACCATTCAAAGGAAATACCTCGGCACAGACTACCATATTGCCTGCGGACTGAAATACCGAATCCTTGAAAACAACGTTGGATACATATATTGCGGATCATTTGAGAACTCATTCGGAGCAGGTAACCTTGACGAGGTTCTGCTACACCTCGCTCCATGCAACTCACTCATCATCGACGTGCGCAACAACGGTGGTGGATTGATAACATCAGCCCAAACACTTGCAGCTCGTTTCACCAACGAGAAAACACTTGTCGGGTACATGCAGCACAAGACAGGCACAGCGCACAATAGTTTTTCAGAATTAAACGCACAATATTTGGAACCAGCCAAGGGAATACGATGGCAAAAGAAGGTCTGCGTACTCGCCAACCGCTCAACTTATAGTGCCGCCAACGAGTTCGTGAAATACATGAAGGCTCTCGGTGCAACCATCATAGGCGATAAGACAGGAGGAGGTGCTGGAATGCCATTCTCAAGCGAACTGCCTAATGGTTGGGGCGTACGTTTTTCTGCCTGTCCTATGTATGACAGCCAACATAAAAGTACGGAATTTGGCATTGATCCGACTATAAGGGTTGACATCAAGAGCTCAGACTTCCAGAAACAGGTAGATACAATAATAGAAACCGCATTTTCCAACAATTAAAGATGTCTGGTTTCCAGACAAAATAAGGTTTCGCAAAAGTCGAGAAAAACGACAGCGTTTCTTTGGCAAAAAAGACATTCTGATTTCCCCCATTGCAAATCCCATTTCTGCCAGGATTTTCTTTGCATTTTTCCATGTCATTCCATCACCCCAAACAAGTTCCAAGAAAGAGTCGCTCTACCATCGTTATGCCTTCGCTGTGCCTTCGTTCTGCCTTCGCTCACAACAATCGAGGAGAAACGATGTCACAAAGAAGGCAAAATAACAGAAAAACAGATGATAAACATGATACTTTAGGACAACAATACGTTTTTGCTCTTTTTCACATTACATAAGATGCAATTTCAAGATGTTCTGTGTAGACAATTTTGATGATTATTTACCACTAAATACGCGCATATATATTAACAGAATAATTGCAAAATGCGCATAATTTGTTAATAAAAGTTAAATGCGAGAATATTTTGGTCAATTTACTTGTAGGAAATCAATTTATTTTATTACCTTTGCCACAGATATGATAAATATAGTATAAGTAGATGAATAATCGATAAGTAAATACTATTGTTGCGTCTGTGGCGAAATTGGTAGACGCGCTAGACTTAGGATCTAGTGTCTTACGATGTGCAGGTTCGAGTCCTGTCAGACGCACTAACAGAGTATAAATGAGTATAATTGAATAAAAGTACTAACATAATCAATAGAAAAGACATGAAAAAGTTTTTGTTTATTGCAGCTCTGTGTTTGTCTGCAGTTTTATCTGTAAACGCACAGGTAGAGTTCAAGTTAACATCAGATGGAACATTCCATATGAGGGACGGTCGCAACTTCGCTGTTGTACCATTCGATAAGAAGACTGCGCACGAAATTTATACAGCACTCTTCACAAATGCATCTGAGGTGTTTAGAGATCCTAAGCAGAAGGTCATCATAACAATTGACGGTGCTTCTATCAATATTCGTGCATACGACCCGAAGTTGACCTATGCAAAGGAAGGTGAGTATCTTGGAACTTACTACAACCTGAATTTCGAGGTAAAGGACGGTAAGGTTAAGGTTGATGCTCCTATCGTTGACGAAAACCTTACAAGATCTAAGGATGGTGTACGTGATAAGGACTTCTCTAAGCTCGTACGTTCTTGGTATCAGGAGGCTACTATTCAGGCTCGTTATGCTGACCAAGTTGCTTACACAGAGCAGGAGTTCAACGCTATCATCAATGGTATCCTTACTGGTAACTACATGATTGACAGCTCAGACAACTGGTAATCGAGTTCTGACTTTAGACATAATAAAGTTGTCAACCGCAAGGTTGGCAACTTTTTTTTGTTTTTGTATAAAAAAATACGAAAGTAAACAAGTATTCTCATTTTTTTTCAGTAAATTTGCACTCATAAATCAGATACGGGTACCACTTCTAAAAGAAGTAAGTGTCATCCCCTATTTATTTCGTGCGAAGAAGCAGTCATAAATCTATAAATAATGAACAACAGCAACTTTACCGAGAAATGGAGCGAGAACGTAATCATAGTAGATGGCGACTACGTTGATTCCGTAGCCTTCAATCTCATTGTCAATTTCGAGCGTATGATAGGGCGTCATATCCCGGAGGCAGACCTTGCGCATTGGATTGACTGCATTGCTCTCGATGGAGGGGTAAAGGGCGAATCAGAAACCTCAGTCATCTTCATTCACGACAAGGAGAAGGAGAAAATGAAGAATTTCCGTCCATCCAGCTATGAAGAAGACATGAACGGAAAAGCATTCCGCGACAACCTTGGCGAATTCACGATGAGCAGTTTCCCTGTCGAGAAAGTGGTCAGCAAGGACGACTTCATCATTGACATCGTGAAGACCGCAGCCAACCACAAGGATGTGAAACGTGTCATGATCATTGCCGACTGCGATGACGGTACTATGGTCGATTATCTCCGTCATGCGCTAAAAGATGCTGACGACGAGAAGAGAATCACGGTATTCGCGATGCAACCGATTGCGGGTGGTAATTTCAGACAGGAAATACTCGGTTACTCCCTGATGTCAGCACTTGGTATAAAAAGCGAGGAAATCAAAGCAAATTGAAAGTTGAAAATTAATAATAAAGATATGAACGGAAGAGTTTTAGTAATCGGTGCCGGTGGCGTTGCTACCGTAGCTATCGTGAAGATGGCAATGAACAGCGACATCTTCAAGGAGATTAAGATCGCAAGCCGTACAAAGGCGAAGTGTGACAACATCGTGAAGTATATCAACGAGAAGTTGCCAAACTGCAAGGCAGTTCTTTCAACAGCAAAGGTTGATGCAGACGATGTGGAGCAGTTGAAGGCTCTCATGAACGACTACAAGCCAGAAATCGTAGTAAACCTTGCTTTGCCTTATCAGGACCTCACAATCATGGACGCTTGTCTTGCATGTGGTTGCAATTATCTCGACACAGCCAATTACGAGCCAAAGGACGAGGCACACTTCGAGTACTCTTGGCAGTGGGCTTACCGCGAGCGTTTTGAGAAGGCAGGTCTCTGCGCTATCCTCGGTTGCGGTTTCGACCCAGGCGTAACAAGCATTTACACAGCATACGCAGCAAAGCATCACTTTGATGAGATTCAGTATCTTGACATCGTTGACTGCAACGCCGGTAATCACCATAAGGCATTCGCAACAAACTTCAATCCGGAAATCAATATCCGCGAGATTACCCAGAAGGGACTCTATTACGAGAACGGCAAGTATATCGAGACAGAGCCAATGGAGATACACAAGCCTCTCACCTACCCTAACATCGGTCCTCGCGAGTCATATCTTCTCCACCATGAGGAGATAGAGTCTCTCGTTATCAACTATCCAACAATCAAGCGTGCACGTTTCTGGATGACATTCGGTCAGCAGTATCTCACCTACCTCGACGTAATCCAGAACATCGGTATGTCACGTATTGACGAGGTAGAGTACGAGGCACCAAAGGCTGATGGCACAGGCGTAGAGAAGGTGAAGATTGTTCCTTTGCAGTTTCTCAAGGCTGTTCTTCCAAACCCACAGGAACTCGGCGAGAACTACGAGGGCGAGACATCTATCGGTTGCCGTATCCGCGGTCTGAAGGATGGTAAGGAGCAGACATACTACGTCTATAACAACTGCAAGCATCAGGATGCTTATATGGAAACAGGCATGCAAGGCGTAAGCTACACAACAGGTGTTCCTGCCATGATAGGTGCAATGATGTTCCTCAAGGGAATCTGGTCAAAGCCAGGCGTTCACAACGTAGAGGAGTTTGATCCAGATCCATTCATGGAGCAGCTTAACACACAGGGACTTCCTTGGCATGAGATCTTCAATGAGGATCTTGAACTTGATTAAAAGGCCCCTCCCATCCCCCCGAGGGGGGAGCTTTTTAATAGTATTAGTAATATAAGACTCCCCCTTGGGGGAACCGACATTAAATTGTAAATAATATGGCAAAGAAAGAAAAAGACGAGAAGCCTCTCGATGCAAAAGAGGCAAAGCTGAAGGCATTGCAGGCAGCACTCGGCAAGATAGAGAAAGACTTCGGTAAGGGAAGCATCATGAAGCTCGGCGACGAAAAGGTGGAGAAGGTGGATGTCATTCCAACCGGATCTGTCGGTCTAGACCTCGCCCTCGGCGTAGGCGGCTATCCAAGAGGCCGTATCATCGAGATATATGGTCCTGAGTCATCAGGTAAGACAACCCTCGCAATCCACGCCATTGCAGAGGCACAGAAGCTCGGTGGCATCGCTGCTATCATCGACGCAGAGCACGCCTTCGACCGCTTCTATGCTGAGGCACTTGGAGTTGATGTAGATAACCTCTTCATCTCACAGCCAGACAACGGAGAGCAGGCCCTTGAGATTGCAGATCAGCTTATCTCAAGTGCAGCTGTTGATCTCGTAGTCATCGACTCTGTAGCAGCCCTCACACCAAAGGCTGAGATTGAAGGTACAATGGGCGACAACAAGGTTGGTCTTCAGGCACGTCTTATGTCACAGGCATTGCGTAAACTCACATCAACGATTTCAAAGACAAATACGACCTGTATCTTCATCAACCAGTTGCGAGAGAAAATCGGAATATCATTCGGCAACCCTGAGACAACAACAGGCGGTAATGCGCTTAAGTTCTATGCATCTGTCCGCATCGATATCCGTAAGGCAGCAGCCATCAAGGACGGCGACACACAGCTTGGCAACCTTACCAGAGTAAAGGTTGTGAAGAACAAGGTAGCACCTCCATTCAGAAAGTGCGAATTTGACATTCTGTACGGGCAGGGCATCTCCAAGCTCGGTGAGATTCTCGACTTCGCAATCGAGTATGACATCATCCAGAAGAGCGGCTCATGGCTGTCTTACGAAGGTGCAAAAATTGCACAGGGACGCGACAAGGGTATTGCAATACTCAAGGACAACCCAGAACTTGCTGAGGAAATCGAGGCTAAAGTTCGTCAGGTTCTCGCAGAGAACAACGGTCATGCACCTAATGGCGCGATGAAAGAAACGACAGAAGAAGCAGAAACAGCAGAGTAAATAATAGGATAAGGGAAACGGATTTATCTGATTATTCTGATAGCTGGCGCAGTAATGCTCTGTGCAATTCATATCAGATAAATAAGATAAATCCGTTTCCTTTATTTATCAAATACACATTAACTGGTATGCCCATGACAATAAATACTATCAAAAAATACTCCCCCTTGAGAGGATTGGGGGCTCTTTTCCTCCTTTTTGCCCTCCCTTCATTGGCTCAGGATGGCGGCATTTCCCCTGAGATGCTTGCCAAGATACAGCAGACACGTCCACAAAGCAATGCGGAGAAGGCTCTTGTCAATGCAATGGCGACAATGAGCATCAACGACCTTGCCAAGAATGCTGCCAAACAGGGAAAGATTGATACTAAGTTCAGCATCGAGACACCAAAGCAGAACATACACAACCAGAAATCATCTGGCCGTTGCTGGATGTTCTCAAGTATGAACGTACTCCGTTCTCGCTTTGCACTTGAGCACAAGGACACCCTCGCCGTGGAATATTCACAGGACTACCTCTTCTTCTACGACCAGTTGGAAAAGGCAAACCTCTTCCTGCAAGGCGTAATAGAGACGGCTTCAAAATCAATAGACGATCCTGACGTGAAGTTCTTCTTCAGATCACCGCTCAGCGATGGCGGCACTTTCTGCGGCATAATAGACCTTACAAAGAAATACGGTCTTGTGCCTATGTCTGTACGTCCTGAGACATATCAGGCGGAGAACACCCGACAGATGTCAAATATCATCGAGACAAAGCTTCGCGAATATGGTCTTGAGCTGCGCTCCATGGTTGCAGCAAAGAAAAAAAGCACAGTCATCAACAGCCGTAAGACGGAGATGCTCGCAGAGGTATATCGTATTCTGTCAATGACGCTTGGCGAACCTATAAAGGAGTTCACATACGCTCATCGCGACAAGAACGGTAACATCAAGGGCGAGGAAAAGAAATACACGCCTCTGGAGTTCTATAAGGAGACCGTCAGCGAGCCTATCGAAGACACCTTCATAATGCTGATGAACGACCCACGTCACCCTTATTACAAGGTGTATGAGGTGGAATACGACCGCCACACATACGATGGTCACAACTGGCGATATATCAACCTACCTATTGAGGATATAGAGTCTATCGCCATTGCCTCATTGAAGGACGGCCGCAAGATGTACAGCTCGTATGACCTTCCACAGATGGACAGAAGCCGCGGATATATGGACCTTGACCTATGGGACTACTCTACCCTCTTCGACTTACAGTTCCCAATGACAAAGGCTGAGCGTATCTCCACTTTCGAGAGCGTATCTGCACACGCAATGACCCTTACCGCCGTTGATCTCGACAAGGAGGGCAAGCCAAAGAAGTGGAAGGTGGAAAACAGTTGGGGAGGAAGCAACGGACAGCAAGGCTATGCCATCATGACTGAGGATTGGTTCCGAGAGTATATGTTCCGCCTCGTCGTTGACAAGAAATACGTTCCAGAGAACATTCTCAAGATAAAGGACGAGAAGCCGACTATGATTCCGTATGACGATCCGTTGTTTCAGGACGAAGAATAGAAGCCTAACCAAGCCATCCCAAAAGGAAGGATGTTTTTTATACATTCAATCGCAAAAAAGACGAGCGCTTATTACTATCAAAAATCATTCCTTTTTGGGAAGGCTTGGTTAGTCAAAATTTACTATAAAACCACCTTCTTAGTTCCTCTTATGTTGCTCTTATGCTGCTCTTATGCTGCTCTTATGTAGCTCTTATTCCGGAAAAGAGCAAAAAGGATATCAGAAACGGCATCCTTAGAGAGTCACAGTCACAATAAAAAACATCATATCAATACTTGCTTTAGCACATCAAACTTCGCATACCGACGTACTCACGCAAAAGTTAAGTATCGACAAAGAAAAAAGTGAATACTTTTTTAATCTTTTTACCATGATTATACGTCTATACTTATAGAGACATAAATAAAGTCAAACCAACAACATAAAACTCTTCAATCTATGAGACGACTCATAACAATATCATTTCTCTTGTTCATTGCACTATGCGGATGGGCTAATGGAACTGTATCTGCAAAGGATTCCATTTGCATTATCGAAGGAACTGTAAAGAACCTTCCCGATGGCTGTGATGTTATTCTATACGGCTCTGCCGGCAAGTATAGTGGCAATCAGAAGACAATCACACAGATAAAGAAGGGTAAATTCCACTTTGAGAAAAAAGTGAAAGGTGATGAAAAATACGAGGTGTTTCTCTTTCCTTGCATAGAATCTCTCACTTTGTTTGTATCTCCAGGAACAAAGACTATAATCACAGGTAATGGCACACATCCGTCCACTTGGAATGCAAAGAGCGATAATCCTTTGCAAAAGGAATGGAATGCCCTTCAGAAACTTGAAAGGGATAGTATTCCCGAATACCTTTCCACACAGCTTAGGCTTAACGATATTGAGGCTGAACTATATGGAAATCCAAAAGAGAGTAAGAAGGAAAATCTCCAGAAAGAAAAGGACGAACTCATAAAGAAGAAGGATGAATTGTCAGCAAGATATGTGGAGGTGATGTGCAACTTTATTAAAGGTAGCACATACAGCGACGTATTAGAAAGCAAGCTAAGAAACATAGCCGAGAGAACTATTTTTGTAGAGAAAAAGGAAAAGCTATGGGAAGAGCCTTTCTCTAATATCCTACGCGAATTTCTGGAAAAAGCGCCACAAGAGTGTTTACAAAGCCCGAATATAGTTTATGCCAAGAAACTTATTGGTATGCCCAAGGATTATTTTCCTACGAAGCCTGGATCTCAGTCGGTTAAAACCCTTGTTGCCCCAGCAAATGGAAATGGCTGGTGTACTTTCTATGATGCGGAAAAGAGCTATGAAACGGATGACCTTGCTGAAATATATGTCATCAAGAGAAAGGAAACAGATGGAACTTATGAACTCACAAACAAGACAGAAAATATAATACCTGCCGGCGTACCTGTGATATTGCATCTTGGCAGATCAATGGAAGATGGGACAAACTATTCTTTCCTGAAAGAGGTGAACAGCAACAACACACCTGATGATTTCAGAGAATGGAATTTTCTTGATATGACATCAGTTGGAGAGAAAGTCATGGGATGGCGTATTGGCTTCTCTTCTGACGAGAACAAGGTGGCATTATACCCTTGGGAAACTGACGATGCAGAGGCTGGTGTTATATATTTCAGGAAGCTTAATAGCTATATTCCAGGATTTGCCGTCACAAATACACTCAGCAAATGGGATGTTGATAATAAGAAAAGAATTGGAAGTACACAATGCTTCTCTCGAAACCTGCAACAAAAGCCTTTGACATCCAAAGGAGAAATTTCCTATTGCATTAATGCTGATTTCAGTAACAATGCAATCAAGACTTATGCATTGCGTGGAACTACCGTTGAAATAGATTCTACGGATATAGAAAGGTTTCCTGAATTTTTAATGGGAGACAAACTCATAGTAGCGAATGCTTACGGGCAACGGAATTATCATGTAGGTTTATTGAAAAACAACAGATTAGAAAAGACTGAACTTTTATTTACTGTCGGACATGGCCCAAACGACTATAGACGTTTGAAATTTGCCAAGGGAAATAACAATTCATTACTTGCCTTAGATGGACATTTCTTCCCCCCCTTCTCTATGACTGTAATCCCTGACGTTAAAAGCATAGAAGATCTTAAAGACACGTCAAGATGGAAAAAATATGATCTTAAAGACATGAAGGAACTTTTCATTCAAGGCTCCCGGTATTGTTCCTTGTCAGATTCAACAATATTGGTAAGTGGTACTACAAAAGAATATTATGGTCATATTCTATCAATTATTGACTATAAGAACCACAAATGTATCCCATTAGATTTCTGGCCGGATGACGGTATGGAAATTGACAGTTTGGTCAAATGCAGGGTTTATACAGGTAATAGTGTAGTACGCGGAAATGGCAAAGGACGTTATCTGTTTCATCTTTATGAATGGAGATATTCCTTTATATTCACAATTGACGGAAACAAAGTGAATGTAGTGAAAGAACTATACACTAAATATCCAGAATATTCAACCAAGAATAACATGGATCCTATATGGGTAAAATTTCCAGAAAGGGTAACAAGTGCCGTTAACGATAAATACGTGTTTATATTGCCTATTGATTCAGACAAAGAAGGAAAGAAATTAAGTTCTGAAGAATATTATCGCACTGGCCAAACACTTAACGGAAATACAGTTGAGATGTATGACTGGAATGGAAATCTGCTTAGGAAGTTAAAACTGGACAACTTCGGTCATTCTCTTATGCTTTCAGATGACGGCAACACTCTATATTTGTCAAATGATGACTACTGGGATGAGCTTGATCCCCAAATCTGGAGTTATGATATCAGCAACCTTGACGCTCTGCCTGTTGTTGATGATTCGAAAGAATTTACAGCCTCTGTACCCCAGTCCTCACAGGTGAAAATTATCAAGACTCCGAAAAGACTCCAAGGTGTTGTAAAAGAAGGTAATATGATGGCTGATTTCGAGCTTTACGACTATGACGATAAGCCTCACCACCTTAATGAGTTCCTTGGCAAAGGCAAATACACCATCCTTGAATTCAGTGGATTAGGCTGTGCTCCTTGCCAAGCTGCAAAACCAGTCCTTGAAGAGTTCTACAAAGAGAACAAGGATAAGTTTGAGATGATAACAATTTCAGTCGACAGGGAGAAAGCGTGGAAGAAAAAGCCATTGGGTGAGGTAAGTTGGCATGAGTGGAACGACCATGCCTTGGCCGAAGAGATAATGAAAAAGTACCATGTTACAGGTGTTCCTACCTTTATCATCATAAATCCAGATGGCAAGGTGGAAAAGAAGTGCCTTAATCTCTTTAATTTCTTTGAGGCATTAAAGAATTACATTCCAGCCGAGAAACTGGAGGAATACATGAAGAAAATGGAGTAAAAACTAAACCGAGCCTTCCATTTTGGGAGGCTCGGTTTAGCTTTATATTATGAGAAGATGATGGTCTTGTTATGATATGTGAGAATCTTCCTTTCGATATGCTTCTTAACTGCGCGTGAGAGGACAATCTTCTCGAGGTCCTTACCCTTGAGAACAAGAGTCTCAGGAGTGTCCTTATGAGTGATGCGTACAACATCCTGCTCAATGATAGGACCTGCATCAAGCTCAGAAGTAACGTAGTGGCTTGTAGCACCGATGATCTTCACACCACGCTGATAAGCCTGATGGTATGGCTTGGCACCAATGAATGCAGGAAGGAATGAGTGATGGATATTGATAATCTTATGAGGATAGCGCTTTATCATATCTTCGGAGATAATCTGCATATAGCGGGCAAGAACGATGAATGAGATACGCTCCTTCTTCAGCAATTCCATCTCAGCCTTCTCCACCTCCTGCTTGTTCGACCAGTCTTTCTTGATTGACCATACATAGTAAGGTATGCCAAACTGATCTGCCACGTAGCGAAGATCCTCGTGGTTGCTGACGATACATGGAATCTCAACGTCGAGTTCGCCAGCCTTATAGCGTGCAAGAAGGTCGTAGAGGCAATGGCTCATCTTACTTACGAACAGAGCCATGCGAGGCTTCACATAGTTGAAGTAAATGTCGAACTCCATCTCATATCGTGAACCGTACAATGTCTCAATATATTCCTCAATCTTCTCAGAAGGAATGGAGAACTCGGCAAGCTCCCACTCCACACGCATGAAGAAGCGGCCGTCAACCTTGTCCACATACTGGTCAAGGTAAACAATGTTACCGTGATTATCTGTAATGAACTTGGTGATATCTGTGATAATACCCAGCTGATCCGGGCAATGTAGCAATAATATAGCAGTCTGTTGCATTTCCACTGTTTACGTTTTATTTTTATTTGTCAAAGGTCAAAGGTCAAAAGTCGAAAATCGAAAGTCAAAGGTCGAAAGTCGAAAGTCGAAGGTCAAAGCCTTAGTCCTTAGCCCTTAATCCTTAGACCTTAGACCTTAGTCCTTTGCCCATTTGAAATGCAAAAGTACAAATTTTTCAGCAAAACTGCAAGTTTTAATTCTTATAATATCGATTTTTGGAAAGTTTTTATTAATTTTGTAGCGAATATCTGAATTCCAAAAACTAAAACCATATATTTATGAAGAAATTATACTTATTTATGCTTACAGCCGGACTTTCCCTCTCTGCTGTAGCACAGCAAAAATTCGAGTTGGGCAAGCCCAATAACGACAACTACCGATACTTGGACAAGTATCAAGCCCTCAAAGAGTATATCGACCGCTCCAAATACCCTAACTTCAAACTCGGTGTTGGAACTACCGTAAACGACTATCTCAACAACTCATTGGTCAGGGATCTGACAAACAAGAACTTCAACGAGACAGTTGCAGGTAATGCCATGAAAATGGCAAGTTGTGTGGACGGCAACGGTAACATGAACTTCACCACGGTGAAGAACTATGTGAAGAAAGCCACGGAAGCAGGGCTCAACGTCTATGGCCATACCCTCGCATGGCATTCACAGCAGCCTAACGGCTGGCTCAGGAAACTCCTTGCCGACAAGCCTGCTCCAGAGCTTACCGACGGTGATGTGGAAGTTAAATCAATTGCAGCAAGCAAGGATTTCCGCAAATCGCAGAATGTGGGATGGAAGGCTAATGAGTCAGAATTTGGATACACGCTCTCATTTGATGCTACTAATGGTTTGAAAGTAAAATCAACAACAAAGTACTCGTATCAGGTGCAGTTCGTCGGTATGTCAGACATCATGCTTCAGAAAGGAAAGAGCTACAAGGTAACCTTTTCCGTAAAGGGTTCTGAAAACGGCAAGTTAAATGGCCGCCTCGGAGACTGGTCGGTAAATGGTCCTAACTTCAGCGTTCCATTCACCAATGAGTGGAAGGATGTGGAATTAAACCTCACACCTCAGTTGGAGAGCAGTTTCATGCTTCTGCAAGTTCCTAACTATATAGGTGACGTCTATATCAAGAGCATCAAATTTGAGACAACGACAAAGGGAAAGACCACAACCGAGGAGCGCCGTTGCCTCAAGGCTCATGCCACAGAAAAACAAAAAGATGCTTGGGACAATCAGATGTGGCTCGTTCCTGGCTCATTCTCTTCTGGAGCAAGCTATGTGTTCACGGCAGATGTTCGTGCCGACAAGCCTGCATTCGCTTCTACACAGATTCATAAAGCCCCAGGCTCATACGTTGGCGATGGTATCGGCAATATCAATTTCTCTACCGACTGGAAAACCATTACCCTTAGCGGAAAGTTCAGCAACGCAGGACAGAGCATAGCCCTCAACCTCAGCGAACTGGCTGACGAGAACAACTATTACTTCGACAACGTAAGTCTGAAGATTGGCGGTGTTGAGAAGATGAAGAACGGCGACTTCGAAGGCACAGAGGTAAGCACATTCAAGGTAAAGGAAAACAGCGGTAACCCAGAGGACCCAACCATCAGCGACGGTATCACATACGTCTATATTCCAAGCACCACCCCACTCACACAGCAAGAACGTCACGACACCCTCGTCTATGCTATGGATAAGTGGATAAAGGGCATGATGGAAGCTTGCGACGGTAAGGTAAAGGCATGGGATCTCGTGAATGAGGCAATCTCTGGCGGAGGTAACGACGGCCAGGGCAACTATACCCTTCAGCACTCTGAGGGCTATAATCCTAACGGCACATGGGATGTAGGTGGCGATGCCTTCTACTGGCAAGACTTTATGGGCGACCTCGAATACGTTCGTCAGGCTTGTCGTCTTGCTCGCAAGTATGGTCCGGAGGATGTCAAACTCTTCATCAACGACTACAACCTCGAATCCGATTGGGATAGCAACAAGAAAGTCAAGTCGCTCATCAACTGGATAAAGAAATGGGAGGCAGACGGTGTTACCAAGATTGACGGTATCGGCACTCAGATGCACATCTCTTACTACGAGAACAGCGGCACCCTTAGCAGCAAGAAAAGAGCCATTACCAATATGTTCAAGCTCATGGCAGAAACAGGCAAATGGGTTCGCGTCAGCGAGATGGATATGGGTTACGTAAACGCAAGTGGCAAAGACGTACCAACCAGCCAGATGACCGAGACACAGCACAAGAACATGGCTGATTTCTACGAGTGGATTATCAAGGAGTACTTCCGTCTCGTACCTCCAGAGCAGCAATGGGGCATTTGCCAGTGGTGTGGCACAGACTCACCATCAAACAGCGGATGGCGCGCCAATACACCAGTAGGTATCTGGGATCTCAACTACTATCGCAAGCACGTGTATGCGGGCTTTGTTCGCGGACTTAACGGAGGTGAACCTACAGGTATTGACAGCATTGAGGCTGACAACAAGGTTGACACCTCTAATGGCATCTACAACCTCAACGGTATGCGTATGCCTGCAACCTCTCTCGACGAGCTCCCTTCAGGCCTCTACATTGTAAATGGCAAGAAGGTGGTGAAGTAAAAAGACCTCGAAAGAATAAAGAATAAAGTAGAAAGTGTAAAGAATAAAGTTAGGGGATGTGTCAGAATTGGCACATCCCCTTGTTATATCTTCAAGTTCACCTATTTCCTTTCGCTCTGTTATGCGTTTTGCAAAGCATCTCGCAATTCTCTATCGTACTGTCACCTCCACGACTCCAAGCCGTAACGTGGTCAGCATCCATTTCCGATAGCTTCCAGATGCGAGTCTTATTGACATTATCTCCTATCGCACAATATGGACAGTTGCTATGCCCTTCTGCTATTGCCTTGTCAGTTTGCTCCTTATACTTTTTCTTCTTAATATCATCATTAAATATTCTGACGTTGAGTAGGGCTTTATTTTCTTCCCTACCAAGAACATACTCGAAGATACCTCTTTTATTGTTACCAATAAAATTGTCCTCAAGCAGTTCTTCTATGCGAGCACGTACATCATTAGTGTTGTAAGGCTCTGTATGATATTTCTCATACAGCCTTCCCCTTTCCAAGCCCTTCATGCCTGGATATGGAGAACCGAACACACCCTTTGCCCAATCTATCACAGAATCAAAATAGTTTTGAAGTTCTGAGATATTTGTGTCATAACGATGACGAGCCATATATTCATCCACTTTGCACTCACCCTTAGTTACCCATTCCAATGCTTCTGCCAAAATATCCTGACGCTTTGGATTACCATTGACGTAGCATTGCCATTTTTGCATCTGAGGATTTTCGCTATTGCTATACACCTTCTTTGCATTAGTAACAAACGGTCCTGAATATATTGCATTCAAAGTTTCCTGTTCGTTAAGTGGTACTCCTTCTATATTTATTGTACGAAACCATTCTTTGATCTCTTTCTCTTCACCCTCACAAATATAAATAGTAAGGGGCGTATTTAATATCAATTCCTTCTCAGGAGGATTTAAACTGCTAAAATTCCATTTTGTCTTATTATCATCCGTGATAGCAAATTTTTCAGTAAGAAAACGACCAAGTGATGTAATTCGCTGCTGACCATCAAGAATCTCGTATTTATTCTCTGCAACTTTCACAAAATATATCAAGCCGAGAGGATATTTCTTCAGAACACTATCAATTACAGCTGCTTCTTTGTTTAGTTCACAATAAATATAGTGACGTTGATACTCTGGCTGAATGACGAGCTTGCCACCCCAACCATATAATCCTTTTCCCTCATTTTTGTCATAAACAAAACCCTCGCAGATGTCACGAACGGTAATGTCGGTTCTAAGTGTTGTTTTCATAGTTGTTATTTTTTACGGATTAATATTCTTGCATATAATTGGATAAAGATTTCATTATTAACCTTATAATAGGTATCATCAGGAATAGACTGAAGTTTTATCACAGCTCCGTCATTAAGTTTTGTTACAAGTTTCTCTTTGCCGTTCTTCCCTACCTGTATTTGTTTAGGGTAACGTTTATTTGCCATACCAAACCATGTCTTTGAAATTCCAACAATTTCAAATTGTTCAGGGCAATATTTATCAAGAAAAGTGATAGGTACGCCCATAATTTCCTCATAATCAATGGGAATAGCATCTGAGAAAGGAACTTCTATTGCATCATAGTTGTCATAATGGTAATATCCAATTCCTTTTACTTCTTTGTGCCTTGAAAACATAATGTTATCTTCCATTGTCATAAGATCAAGAGGATGATGACGCTTACCATGATCAAGATTTGTAAACCATCGTACTCCTTTTACTCTGATATAATGATTACCCTCTTCATCCACTCTTGTACCCGCAGCTTCAAGTGGATATTCCTTTGGAACCATAAATTCCCTATCTCCACTTGATATAGAAGGACCAAGCCATAGAGCGTTTTCCTTAATTAAAGGGAATATCTCTTTATATGTAATAGCATTCTGATTACCAATAATTACAAACTTCTTTTTAGCCTCCAAAATCCATGCCATAAACTCCCTAAACAGCGAGAATGGCGGATTAGTTATGATAATATCAGCCTCATCCCTCAAAACACATACTTCGTGTGAACGGAAATCTCCATCACCTTCAAGGTATTCCCATTGAAGGTCATCAATGTTTATTTTGCCATTACCATCTACATCCCTATCAAGCACAAATATCTTTCCATGCGTCTTGCTCTTGTCCACATCAAAACGCGGATTCTCTGTCTCGAAAAGCGTTGGTTGCCAAGCCTTTATCTTCTTTGATTCTGGAGCGTATGAGGTTGAAATAAGTTTCTTGATTCCATAGTTCTCGAAATTTAATGCAAAGAATTTCGTGAAATTACTCCATTCAGGATCATCACATGGTAAAAGGATTGTCTTATCACGGAATACATCGGGATTGTATTCCACATAGGCATTCATTTCTCGCTGAATGTCGTTGTACTGAGTATAAAACTCATCATTCTTTCCTTTTTTTGCTTTTCCAAGGTTAGAGTTAGCCATAATTGTAATAGATTAGATTTCGCATCAATCTATCATCTGGCTACGTATTTTAAAAACATAAAAAGGGGGTGTGAACCCTTCTTATGGTCTTCCGAGGCAAGCGTAGGAATACTGAGCCCCCTATCCGATTAAGAATGTCCACACCCAAGAGGGTGAAGACATTGATCTATATATCGGATAGTAGGCTTCCACGCTTGATACGGTGAAGCCAACCATTATTGGTGTGGTTGTTTATTCAGAACTAAAGTTTCCTACGCTTTTTCTGGAAGACCACAATAATAGTCAATGCTTTGTTATTTTCAATATGTCGCGTATCGTTTCATCACATAGGATTTCACGATACAAGTGCAAAAGTAATCATTATTCCTGATAAATCCAAATTTCCACATGATTATTTCTCTTCATTTTCAAAAGGCTAACCTGAATTATTCATGGTCATACCCAATAGAGCATATCCAGATGGGGGTGCTATGTCTGAAATGAGATATGCTAAAACAAAATTCCTTATTGTTACCCGTTACTGCTGGGATAGAAATGCGGTTTGCGCCCTCGTTATGCCTCCGTTCTGCCTTCGCTATGGCTCCGCTATTCCTCCGTTCTTGCGACTATAGGATCAACGGACTTACAACGGACTTACAACGGAACTACATCGGAGGGAGTTGAAAGTTCTCGCATAATCTTATTGAAGTATATTTTCAAATTAAACGCACCTTGCGGTGCTTGAACTGCTTGCTGTTTGCCATATAGGAACTATTCTTCTAAAAGAGCATCGCTTGATTTTTAACTGATACACTGATATAATGATACAAAACTAAAAAAAGTAACGTGATGCAATGCGTTTTTATATCAGTGTATCAGTGTATCAGTTCGTTCTGCTCTTTTTCTTCCCAAATGTTAAAATAATTAATATTTATATTTATATATATATAAATATAAATATTCTTCTAAAAGAGCATCGCTCAAATTTTAACTGATACACTGATACACTGATACAAAACTAAAAGTAAACGTGAATTCGATGACTTGCTTCAGCTTGATGAGCCACAGCGAATAAAAATTATTGTCAGTTAAAAAGCAGTTTGCCGCTTGTCAATTCATCGAAGTCACTTTATTTGTGTGTTAAAAATTTTAACAGATTATAGATATCTCATACTTAGGTCTTTACAATGTTTGTTTGGGTTATTCTTACAATCGATGCATTTTTTTGTTTAGATTATTTCCCGATTCAAGCATAATTGAGTAACTTTGCATTGTCATTCGGGTGATGGGTGTTAGGTGATAGCGGTCACTATACCTCCGTTTCTCCTTCGCTTCTGGTCCGCTTCAAGTCCGTTCCCAAAGGGGGAGTTTGTTAGATAGTACTGCAGACTATTGAGCAAGCAAAAGGGAACAACGGCATTCAAAAACAAAAGGCTTAAAGCCTATGAATATATTAACTTCATTATTTACAAACTTTCGCAAGTAATATGTGACAAAAACAAACAAAACCCCTAAATGTCTTAGAGCCTCTTAATGAGTCTCTTCTGATATGAGCCTTTATTTTCCTTGTAAGCCTTTGGGGCTTCCAGATAAAATAAAACCACATATCAGGCCTACGGCAAGACATTAAGGTTAAAAACAGGAAAAAAACCGAATGTTAATTATTAATTGTTAATTGTTATTTGATTGGCTTTTTTATGTTTTTCCTTTATGTTCCAACCCTCGCAGAGGGTAATGGATTGATTGGATGAAAGACAGGAAGCCCAAAAGGCTTACAAGGATTTCATACAAGTAATACATTATGAAGGCTGCAAGCCTTTTAGAACATAAAGGGGTTTTTCTGGTTTTCGTTTTTACTGACCACCTATAAAATTATCTCATCATGGCTATCTTTTTCCTTTTCGTTGAAAGGGAATACATGAAGCAAAAGGCGGAAATCACGCTCAGTAACGGGTAACGGTTAACAATAAGGAAATTAGTGCATGTATAGCTCGGGAAAAAGCAGCTACCCCCAACTGAACATGCTCAATTGGGGGTAGGTATGTGATAAACCCTTATTTCGATAGAAAATCAGAGTCGGGGAGATGCAAGAAAACTACTTGTTTTTCTTCAAAAGATTAAGCTTTACCTTTGGAGCAAGGGCATTGTTTGTCTTCTCGGTATATTCTGCGAGCTTGAGCTGTGCCGTACCCTTGATGTCTGCGATATTGGCACCGACCATGAAGTTATAGTTTCCTGCATCGGCTATCCAACGGCTGTTAGCCTCATCAAAGCTTGCAAGGTCACGCTGAGCGATAGTCATCTGCAAGGTCTGTGACTCGCCTGGCTGAAGGAGATTCGTCTTGCCAAATGCCTTGAGTTCCTTCTCCGGCTTCTCAATTGAACCGTTAGGAGCAGCAACATATACCTGTGCAACTTCCTTTCCGGCAACCTTACCAGTATTCTTCACGCTTACACTAACGGTAATCTTATCGCCAACCTTCTTGACAGTAGGCTTGCCAAACTCGAATGTGGTATAGCTCAAGCCATAGCCGAACGGATAGGCTACATCCTTGTTCCATGTGTCGAAATAGCGATAGCCAACCCATATATCCTCCTCGTGGTTGGTGAAATCACGTCCAGGAACACCTGCATCGCTATAATTCTGTATTGCCTCATAGCTGAAGAGCGGCATATCCTGTGGGAAGTTCTTTGTTGAAGGATGGTCGGTGGCAAATATAGGCCATGTCATAGTGAGGCGGCCAGAAGGGCAAGCCTTACCCGTGAGGATGTCAACAACACTATTTCCGCCCTCTTCTCCAGGCTGCCATGCCACGAGGATGGCATCAGGGATATTACTCCAAGAAGCAGTCTCGATAACGCTACCTGAATTGATTACCACGATGACAGGCTTGCCAGCAGCATGATACTGAGAGCAAACGCTCTGGAGCATTTTCTTCTCAAGGTCTGTGAGAGAGAACTCACCTTCGATGCTACGGTCAACGCCCTCGCCTGCTTGACGTGAGATAGTGAAGATAGCAGCATCAGAATTGGCTACCTGACGAGATATGCAGAGGTCGCTAATCTCGACCTCAGGCACTTTCTGGTCACCCATATATGGAGCCTCAAACCAACGGTCAGCCGGACGATCAGCCTCGAACTTCAGTTTAGCGAAGGCATTATATTTCTGATAGAGTTCCGTAAGGTCGGCAGTAGTCTCGATACCCACATTCTTCAAGCCTCCCACAAGGTCGATGATATAAGGAGTATGAACGCAACCAGAGCCTACGCCACCTGAAAGGAAGTTGTAGGAGCCAGTTCCGAAGAGCGCCACCTTCTTAATATTGCGCATAGGAAGGGTGTTGTTGGCATTCTTGAGAAGCACCATACCCTCAGCAGCAGTCTCGCGGGTGATGGCTGCATGAGCCTTAAGATCGGGTGCCTCAGAAGGCTTATAGCCACGGAAATGAGGAGTCTTAACGATATATTCCAACATTCTGCGGATGCACTTATCCACATCCTCCATCTTGAGCTTTCCATTCTTCACGCCATCAACGATATCCTTAACCTGCTCAGGTGAACCCGGTTCCATAAGGTCGTTGCCTGCCATAACCTCGTCAACGGTGAAGAGGCCCTGGCTCTCACGCTTTCCTAACCAGTCAGTCATGACAATTCCCTTGAAGCCCCACTCATTGCGGAGGATAGATGTGAGAAGGTCTTTGTTGGCGTTAGAGAAAACGCCATTAACCAGATTGTAGGATGACATTACCGTCCAAGGATCAGACTCACGAACAGCAATCTCAAATCCGCGAAGGTATATCTCACGGGCAGCACGCTGGCTTAGTCGCTCGTCCACACGAGTACGGCTTGTCTCCTGAGAGTTAACGGCATAGTGCTTTATGCTCACGCCCACTCCCTCGCTCTGCACACCGTTGATATATGCGGCAGCTATCTTACCTGTAAGGAGCGGATCTTCACTATAATACTCGAAATTACGTCCGCAGAGAGGGTTACGATGGATATTGACACCAGGACCGAGGATAACATCGCAGTTGTATTCCTTTGTCTCGTTGCCGATAGCCTTACCCACACGTTGTGCAAGGTCGGTATTCCATGTAGAAGCAAGACAAGTGCCTACAGGGAAGCCTGTAGCGTAGAATGTCTTCTGAGTTCCCGGGCGTGTCTGGTCAATACGAACTCCGGCAGGACCATCTGTAAGAATCGTTTCAGGAATACCAAGACGCTCAATGGCTACAGTAGTGCCGGCAGCTCCCGGTACGGTACGTGCAGCAGAACCTGCAACAGCTACAGGCGAGAAGAAATCAAAGAGTCCACCAACAAGCAACTGGGCTTTCTCTTCAAGTGTCATAGCGGATATTACCTCGTTGATATTATCCTTTGTAAGCTTAGGGGCTTGTGCCGATGCATTAAGACTCGTAATTGTCATTAGGGTTAAGATTGATTTTTTCATAAAAAGAGAATTAAAGAAGACCCCCTAAATCCCCCTGCATAGGGGGACTTGGAAGGCGATGGAAGTCCCCCTATGCAGGGGGATTTAGAGGGTCGATTATAAAATCTGAAGGATTGTATTCATCTTCCAATTTGTCTCGTTCCATTCAGAGCCGAGGGTGGAGTCCTTAAGGATTCCGCCTCCACCATATAGGGTGGCTTTCCCGTTATGGAAATGCCCACAACGGAGATTGACAAAGAGGTTGGTCTCGTTATCCTCGTCCAACATTCCCACGACACCAGAATAATACTCCCTGTCATAGCCTTCATTCTCTCTTATGAAAGCAGCAGCCTCCTTTGCCGGCAAGCCGCAAACGGCAGGTGTAGGATGAAGTGCCTTTATCAGATGATGGATTATTGGTGAAGGATTATCGGCATTAAGTGGTGGTGCCAAGTGGAACTCGGTCTTGAGATGCACAAGCTGTCCGGCACGAGAAGTGTATGGCCCTTCTTCCTCAAGGATACGGGCATAAGGACTTACAACCTCGCGGATATAGTCGGCAACTATTTCCTGCTCCTTGCGGTTCTTCTGGCTCCACACGATATTCTTTACAGGTACGGTATCTGGAACCGACATAGTGCCGGCAAGTGCCATTGTGCGATAGTGATTAGCAGTACCTGAGACGAGAATCTCAGGAGTACAGCCCATCCATACACCTTCTCCCGGTATCTGTGCGAGATAAATCATCATGCGAGGATAAAGATTACAGGCACGATAGAAAGCCGCCATCAATCCCTCTTCGGTATCATCCCATTCCCATTCACTTGCACGGGAAAGTACGAGTTTGGTAAACTCCCCTTTCTGAAGGGCACTCATAAAAGCGGAAAACGCCTTGGCATAAGATGACGGATTCTGGGTGATCTGTGCGGGAGGCTGGGTGTTGGGTGTCAGTTGTTGGGTGATAGGTGTTGGCTGTTGAGTACCTTCAAACAGAAGTACATCGTGCCCTGACTCAAGGTCATAGGGAATCATTACGAAGCCTTTCCTACCCCGTATATCATCGATAGATTGCAGTCGTATGACATTATCACATTCTATCCTTATCGCTTCACTTGAATATGGAAGTCTGTATATTACCATAAAAATATAACAAACGGCCCCTCACCTGCCCTGTGGGCATCCTCTCCCCAAGGGGCGAGGAAGAAAGTATGTATTGTACCCTCAAAGGAGTCCTCATGACGTAAAAATGTAACATTTCCCTCGCCCTTTGGGGAGAGGGTGTCCGAAGGACGGGTGAGGGGCCGCAGATTAAATCAATACCATATTAGTAACCCTCTCCGTTGAGAGCAACTTACCATCCTCACCTCTTATCTCTACGTTCCAGATATGGGTGGTGCGCCCGATGTGGATTGGCGTTGCCTTTCCTATCACCTTGCCCTCCTTTGCCGACATACCTATGTGGTTTCCCGACACCTGAAGTCCGCAGATACGGGCATACTCACCAACGATGGCAAGACTTCCAGCACCGGCAAGCGTCTCTGCCATAGCGAGGGCAGCACCTCCGTGAAGAATGCCGAAATACTGCACCGTATTCTCGTTGATAGGCATCTCGCCAAGTACGGATTCATCATCAGTAGGCAAGAACCTTATGCCAAGCGTATGGTTCATGGTTCCTACCAACCGAGAGTTGAATATATCACATTGTTCCTTTGTCATTATAATATTTTTACATGTGCAAAGTTAATATTTTTTATCAGAAAAAAGAAAACTTACCTTACATTTATTTTCTACAATCCACAATTTAACAAAATTCCCCTGATCTTTTTTACAAGACCAGGGGAAAACTACATAACGAAAAGCGTCATTGATTATTATTTCATAACCTTTCTGCTTCCT
>CACZCN010000013.1:0-28933 GCA_902779665.1 uncultured Prevotellaceae bacterium
GCGAAATTGACAAACTTCAATGTACCTAGGGCGATGCCCTAGGCTATTAGCTTGTTAGCCTTGCAGGCTGTTTCAGCAATTTGGTCGAACTGACGTTATAATAAGACAAAAACAATAAGAACCCCTTAATGTCTTAGAGTCTCGTTCCTCGCCTCTTGCTGCTATGCGTATTTATTTTTCCTGGTAAGCCTTAGGGCTTCCCGATAAAAACAAATCCACATATCAGGCCTACGGCAAGACATTAAGGTAAAAACAGGAAAAAGCCGCATGTTAATTGTTAATTGTTAATTATTAATTGATTGGCTTTTTTATGTTTTTTACCTTTATGTTCCAACCCTCGCAGAGGGTAATGGATTGATTAGATGAAAGACTGGAAGCCCCAAAGGCTTACAAAGGCTTTCATCCAAGCAATACATTATGAAGGCTGCAAGCCTTTTAGAACATAAAGGTGTTTTTCACGGTTTTTGTTTTTATAAAGAACACCAATTTGTAATAATTTCAATTTCGATAAAAACTTTATTCTTTGTTTTTTTGAGAATTGAAAAGTTATTTGTATCTTTGCACTCGCAGAATCAAAGACCGTGCGCCAGCCTTTAGGGCTGACACGCACTTTCTTCTTCGTGCGAAGATAGACTTTGTACACGATTTTTGAAATAGTAATTAGTAAATAGTTAAATAGTAAATGGTTAATAATATCACATCTACAATCAAGTATATTGGCGTTGATGACCTTGACATCGATCTCTTCGAGAGCCAGTACGAAGTGCCAAACGGAATGGCATATAACTCATACCTCATCGAGGATGAGAAGATAGCAATAATGGATACTGCCGATGCCCGCAAGGGCAAGGAATGGTGGGCTAACCTTGAAGAGGCTCTTGCCGGCCGTAAGCCTGCATATCTCGTGGCTCACCACATGGAGCCTGACCATGCCTCTCTCATTGCAGAGGTGGTTGAGAAATATCCTGAGGTGAAAATCGTTACTTCAGGCAAGGCTATCACTATGCTTGGCAACTTCTTCCCAACGAAAGACCTTAAAGCCAACTGCCTTGAGATAAAGAACGGCGATACACTTGAGCTTGGCGAGCATACCCTCACCTTTGTTGCTGCTCCTATGGTGCATTGGCCAGAGGTAATGGTGAGCTATGACTCAAAGGACAAGGTACTGTTCTCTGCCGACGGCTTTGGCAAGTTCGGTGCTCTGAGTGCCGACGAAGACTGGGCATGCGAGGCTCGTCGCTATTACTTCAACATCTGCGGAAAATATGGCATGCAGGTTCAGAAACTTCTGAAGGCTGCATCTGCTCTCGACATACAGATTATCTGTCCTCTCCACGGTCCTATCCTCAAGGAGAACCTCGCATATTACATCGGTCTCTACGACACATGGTCAAAATACGGTGTTGAGACTGAGGGCGTTCTCATCGCATACGCTTCTATCCACGGAGGAACAAAGGTAGTGGCTGAGAAGGTAGCGGAGATGTTCCGTGAGAAGAACATTGGTAAGGTGGCAATCACAGACCTTTGCCGCGACGATATGGCAGAGGCTATCGAGGATGCTTTCCGCATGAACCGTCTTGTACTTGCTGCTGCAAGCTACGATGCAAGCGTATTCCCTCCAATGTACGATTTCATCCATCACCTTGAGATGAAGGCATATCAGAAGCGTAAGGTAGGTATCATCGAGAACGGCTCTTGGGCTCCAACGGCAGCAAAGACGATGAAGAAACTCCTTGAAGGCTGCAAGGACATCGAAATCGTAGAGCCTACCGTTACCATCTGGAGTCGCATGAAGGAGTCTGACATCCCTCAGCTTCAGGCACTTGTGGAGGCGATGGTATAGAACACGGCCAACGGCCTCTCCCCCCTTCGGAACGGCAATCTCTCCGACATTCCCCGTAGAAGGGCAAGGGGGTAATTACCTTTTATGATTATCCGTAATTACCTGATAGCGCCCCGAAGGGGCAAAAGCTACTAGCCCAGGGCATCCGCCCTGGGGGAAATTGGAGGGATAGCTAACGCCCTGTAAGGGCAAAAGCCTCAACACGAAGCAATGCTTTTGCCCTTTCAGGGCGAAATTACCAACTTCCACCTACCTAGGGCGATGCCCCAGGCTATTAGCAGGTTAGCCTTTGGCTTTATTCGCTAAGGCTCATCAAGCTGTGCAAGTCCCTTCGGCCGCCGACCTCTTCGACGTTCAGGCTGCCACTATCGGATAAGTGCGGATAGCAAAATTACCTTTATGAAAAACTTCCTTCTAATACTCGCGATATTGACATTCTGCCCATCGCCCTCCAGCTCCCTCTCTACGGGAGAGGGCGGGGGGAGAGGCCGTAGTGCTGAGGCCTTGGGCCTCCACCCCTGGCAAGGCAAGCGCGTAGCCTATTTCGGCGACTCCATCACCGACCCTCGCAATAAGGCATCGAAGAAGAAATACTGGACCTTCCTTCAGGAATGGCTCGGCATAACGCCTTATGTCTATGCCAAGAGTGGTCGTATGTGGGATGATATCCCGCGTCAGGCAGAGGAGTGCATGAAAGAGCATGGCGATTCCGTAGATGCAATCCTTATCTTCATGGGCACTAATGACTATAACAACGGCGTGAAGATAGGCGAATGGTACACGGAGAAAGAGGAGGAAGTGATGTACGGTCATGGACAGCCAAAGACGATGACCAAGCGTAAGCGCCAGTATATGTGTATGGACAAGGACACGTATCGCGGGCGTATCAATATCGCTCTCGACAAGGTGAAGCGTATGTACCCCGACAAGCAGATTGTGCTCCTCACGCCTATACACCGTCAGAACTTCCATGCCAACGACAAGAACTGGCAATGCTCCGAGGACTATACCAACCAATGCGGCATCTATCTCAAGGAATATGTAGATGCCGTCAAGGAGGCTTCAAACATCTGGGCTGTGCCTGTTATTGATATGAATGCCCTCTGCGGCCTCTACCCTATGGCTGACGAATATGCCAAGTTCTTCAAGGATGCAGAGACCGACCGCCTTCACCCTAACGACCTCGGTCATGAGCGAATGGCAAAGACCTTGATGCAGCAGTTGCTTGTCCTTCCCGTTTTTGACACTCCTAAAAAAGCTTCTGTCTTTGGCAAGATATACCACAACCGCATGGATGACCTCACATGGGAAAACGAGTGGTGCGCCTATCGTATGTATGGTCCTGCTGTTCAGAAGACAGGACAGAAACTGTTCGGATATGATATCTGGGTAAAGAACACACACGATACTATCGTTGACCTCCGCTACCGTCTTCACATGCCACCAAAGGGCGTGAAGATGAAGTCTTTCCACGAGGACTGGGGCAACGGTATGGACTGCTATGCCGTAGGTGCAAGTCTCGGCTGTTGCACACCTGCCTTGCTTGATACCGACGGAAAGATTATCTTCCCTTGGAGTTGGGAGAAATGCGAGTTCTTGGAGCAGACACCAGAGCGATTGAAGATACACGTCACCCTAAAACCTGTTGACTACAGGCTTCAGAATGGCGATTCCATTCACTACACCGAGCATAGGATAATATCAGTAGAAAAAGGCAAGCGATTCAATACGTGCGAGGTATGGTATGAAGGTCTCGACCGCAAGATGCAGATTGCCGTGGGCATCGTGGTGCACAAGGAGAACCCCAAAGTCTATGCCGACAAGAAGTACCACTACATAGCCTACGAGGACTATCAAGACCCTACTATGGTGAAGAAAGACGGTTCAGATGGCATTATCTACATAGGAGCAAGATGTCCTGAGGCAACAAAGTTCAAGCACGAGCAGGATCATATCCTTGCTATCGCCACCCTAAATCCCGGACAGCATTACACCTATCAGTTTGCTGCCACATGGAGCAAGTTCGATGTGCATAGCTTCGAGGAGTGGAAGAGTATTCTTAAGAAACAAGACTAATACTCATCATATTTCGGTTCAGGAAATAATTTGCGTATGTAGTCTTCAAATTTATCAGATGTCCGATATAATACATCTCTGGTAGAATTCCAAACAATAAAATCATTATAATAAATGATTTCACATTTGGAATTACCATAATCAAGAATGATTTTTCCGCGAACATCAATATTTGGATATCTTTCTATTCGTATTTCCTCACCTTTCGAATTTATCCAGATTGTATCTGGGAGATGTGGTTGAATTACCGTATCACAAAGAGTGGATATAACGCCATTAAGAACTGCCAAGGAGTCGCTATCATCAATCCTTACATAATTGTACTTTCCATAATAGGATTCATCATACCACTTAGGTTTTATACTCGCTACGGTCATTATGTCAAAATCATAATAATCGACTTCTGCCGATTTAGGAATCTGGCTAAATGCCACAGAATGCCATAATAGGCATAAAACAAAAATTAATAGCCTCATAATCATTGCTTATTTTACGGCAAAAGTAAACAAAAAAAGCTATTCCACCAAAAGAAACAACCAAAACTTGTCATTTGGCTAAAGAGAAACTAATCCATCCGCTATTTAAGAACCCTCTTGCAATTAAATTACTATCTTAATCTCCCTACGAGGGTGTGTGTAAAAAATGTTGTACTATTGTACCATTGTACCGAAAAGGCTCTCGCATAAATAAGTATAAAACTGAAAAAATCAGTTGAAAAGCAAAAATATGGGAGAATATTGTGAGATGTAGAGAAAAATAACTATTTTTGCAATCGTGTATTTTTCAATTAATAATCACTTTACCTAAACTATGGGAATAGATAAAAATACTGCAATTATACAAAGTGAAGACGAACTCTTCACAAGAGTGTCTGTGCTTATCGAGGAAAGCAGAAAGAATATAGTAAAGGCAGTAAACACGGCAATGGTATATACATACTACGGCGTGGGACAGTACATAGTGGAATACGAGCAGGAGGGCAAGCAACGCGCAGAGTATGGCAAGGGCGTATTGAAAAGACTCTCTGAGCGACTGACAGATAAATATGGTAAAGGATGGTCAGTTGACACATTAGAGAAAACAAGACGTTTATATATCCAACCCGTTGGCGGAATTAAATATTTATATAGAAGACTTTCATTCGGATATGGTAAGGAAGTCCTAGGCATTTGGTATAAAGGATTCAAATGAATAGCCTTGCGTAACAAATGAATATGTATGTATGCTGGTAATAGCCTAATTTTGCAAGCGGATTATTTAAATCAAAATAGCAAAACATAAATATGAAAAGAGTACTGAACCTTTTTGTGCTTCTGATGGCAATGACATCAAGCACCTTCGCAGCCACCGACGACATCGGGCTGTATGTGAAAGATATCATCATCGGCTGGAGCGGTGGCGGTGGTACGAAGGATGTGGAGCACAACGCTTTCTCCTACAACCAGTATGCTGAGAACTATTGGGACATCCACGACCTGAGCACCAATGTCTATAATAAGCTTGATATCACCTTTGCCCAAGCCGTAAACTACGACAATATCAACGTCGTAGCTACCTATAGCGACGGCACCACTACCGAGACGAAGATTGCTAACGGTGCTACAGACCATACCGTGAACTTCGATGCCAACAAGACACTCGTCAAGATTGCCATCACCATTGGCTTGGACGGTCCCAGTGGTTCAACTACCCTCTACTTCAACAGCATCATCATCCGTGCCAAGGTCTCTACAGGCAACGTCGGCACGATGCCTGTCGGTTCGCCCAAGTTGGGCAAGGGCATGGCCAACCCCCTGCTCGACTTCCACTACATTGCCGACCCCACCGCCATCGAGTTTAACGGCCGCCTCTACGTCTATGGCACCAACGACCATCAGCAGTACGAGGCCGGCACACCCACTAACAGCTACGAGGCCATCAAGTCGCTCGTCGTCATCTCCACCGATGACATGGTGAACTGGACCTACCACGGACTGATAGACACCAAGAGCGTGGCTCCCTGGATCATGGCATCGTGGGCCCCCACCATCATCAGCCAACCGCAGGCCGACGGCTCCACGCTCTTCTCGCTTTACTTCTCCAACAGCGGCACCGGTTCCGGCGTCATTCAGGCCAAGTCGCCCTTAGGTCCCTGGACATCGCCGCTCACGCAGAATCTCACCGACGGCTTCGACCCGGGTGCCGTTGTCGATGACAATGGCGACGCATGGCTCGCCTACGGCAACGGTACGGGCAAGATTGTCAAGCTGGGAACCGACCTTCACTCCATCGCTGCCGGTCCTGTGCTACCTCCCACTCCCTACCATTTCGAGGCCAACGAGCTGAACTTCATCAACGGCACCTACGTATATACCTATAATAACGACTGGAGCGACCACACCCCGTGGAATTATGGCGGCGAGAAGCCCACCGGTTGCAGCATGGTCTATTTCACCAGCAAGACCCCACTCGATGCAGCCTCATGGACGTATGGTGCCAACTACTTCAAGAACACCGGCGAGAACGGCATGAACTATGGTAACAACCACACCCACCTGCACAAGTACCAGGGCAAGTGGTACCTGTTTTATCAGGCCAACAACCTCGAGGCATCCATCGGCAGCAGCGGTGGATTCCGCAGCATCTATGTCGATGAGATCGAGGTCGACGAGACGAATGTGGTCATCAAGGAGTGCAAGCCCACCTTCGAGGGCGTCAAGGCCATCAAGAACCTCGACCCCTACACCGTCCAGTATGCCGCCACGGCCGCAGCCACACTCGGCATCGTCCATGAGCAAGCCGACGGCGAGGGCCACATGGTTGCCAAGGTGGGCACGCCCAGCACCATAGCCCCCGTTCCTGCTGAGGGCATCATCGAGGTGCGCAACGTTGACTTCAATGGCACATCCAATGAGCTGAAGTGCCTTTTAAAGGGAAATGGCAGCGTCACCTTGCGCCTCGACGACAAAGACGGTGCCGACCTCACCACCGTCAGCAGCACCGCCGATAGTTGGCAGACTCTCCACGCTCCGCTCTCCTCTCTCCTCTCTGGTACCCACACCGTCTACTTCATCCTGAAGGGTGACGTGCTGTTCGACAAGTGGGTGCTCGGCGATGCCTCGCTGACCGGCATCAGCCCATCCACCGTCAGCCCGTCCGCAGTCAGCCGATACTACGACCTGCAGGGGCGCCAGCACGGGCGGCCCGTGCCCGGTCTTAACATTGTCCGCATGAGCAACGGCAGCGTCAGAAAGGTCATTAAACATTAAGAAAAGTAATTCCACAAAAAAGTAAGATTTTAATTCAATTTGTAAGATTTCTGCCCGAAGGGCACTAACAAAACGAAAGATTAAAACAACCAAAACTTGTCATTTGGCTAAAGAGAAACTAATCCATCCGCTATTTAAGAACCCTCTTGCAATAAATTAATTTCGGGGGAAATTCCGCTTTTTTGCTCAGAAATTTGGCTAAATGGGAGTTTTTTACTAATTTTGCAACATATATAATTAAAAAGTCAAAAATCTGCCTATATAACAATGTCGAATATTGTAATTAAAACTGTTAGCAATAACAAAGAACTCAAGGAGTTCATCAGATTCCATACCGAACTTTACAAGGATTCTCCAACCGATATCCCATATCTCGAAATGGGTGAGATTGACACGTTGAGAAGCGACAAGAACCCTGCTTTCGCTTTCTGCGAGGCTGAGTATTATATCGCTTATCGTGACGGGAAGCCTGTGGGACGTATTGCTGCTATAATCAACAAGCGTGCTAACGAGACATGGGGCCTGAAGGCTGTGCGCTTCGGATGGTTTGACTTCATTGACGACATTGAGGTTTCTACTGCCCTCATCAACAAGGTGAAGGAGTATGGCAGGGCTCGCGGATTGGAGAATATAATCGGTCCGCTCGGCTTTACCGATATGGACCGTGAGGGACTTCAGGTTAGCGGATTTGACTATATGGCTTCTATGCACTCTAACCATAACTTCGCATACTATCAGGAGCACATGGAGAAGATGGGCGGGTTCACGAAGGAGAACGACTGGGTGCAGCTGGAGATTAAGGTGCCTGATGAGGTTCCTGAGAAATTCGCCAAGGTGGCAGCCATGATTGAGAAACGCTATAACCTCCGTGCTCGCAAGATGACGAAGAAGGAGCTTGTTAGCGGTGGTATGGGCAAGAAGTTCTTCGACATTCTGAACACTTGCTATAGCCACCTGTATAACTACTCTCGTCTTGACGATGCGCAGGTTGACGACCTTATAAAGAACTATATATCACTTGCCGACCTGAACCTCATCACTATCGTGGTTGATGATAACAGGGATGGTGAGATGGTGGGATTCGGTGTCAGCTTCCCTTCTTTCTCTGAGGCATTGAAGAAGACGAAGAACGGAAAGCTGCTGCCTTTCGGCTGGTATCATCTGCTCAAGGCTCTGAAGTTCCACGACACGAAGACCGTTGACCTCCTGCTTTGCGGCGTGCTTCCGGAATACAGGGCAAAGGGTGCCAATGCCCTCATCTTCAGCGACCTCATACAATGGTATCAGAAGTATGGTTTCGAGAAGGCTCTCGCCCTGCCGATGATGGAGACAAACGAAGGTGTGCTCGGACAATGGCAGTACCTCGACTCAAGAGAGGTTATGAGACTTAGAAGCTATACGGCGAAGGTGTAGTTTAGAGTTTAGAGGTTAGAGGTTAGAGGTTAGGGTTTAGAGGTTAGAGGTTAGAGTTTAGGGTTTAGAGATTAGGGTTTAGAGAAAAATAGAAAACTATGAGCGAAGAAATCATAGATAAAAAACAGATAGAGGAGACTGTACAGTACAACGACGATAACATCACCCACCTGAGTGACGTTGACCATATCCGTACCCGTCCTGGTATGTATATCGGACGTCTCGGTGACGGTTCTCACACAGAGGATGGTATCTACGTTCTTCTCAAGGAGGCTATCGACAACTCCATTGACGAGTTCCGTATGAATGCGGGCAAGCGCATCGAGGTGGATATCACCGATAATAAATGCGTGAGCTTGCGCGACTATGGCCGTGGCATTCCGCAGGGTAAGATGATTGAGGCTGTGAGCCAGTTGAATACCGGCGGTAAGTACGACTCAAAGGCTTTCAAGAAGTCGGTCGGCATGAACGGTGTGGGTATCAAGGCAGTCAACTTCCTCAGTACCCACTTCGAGGTTCGCTCATATCGTGACGGAATGGTGAGGACGGCAAAGTTCGAGAGGGGAAAGCTCGTTGACGACACTACCGTTCCTACAGAGGACGAGAACGGCACATACATATACTTTGAGCCGGACGATACCCTGTTCCATAACTACAGCTTCCATGACGACATCATAGAGACCATGCTCAGGAACTACACGTATCTGAACACGGGTCTCACGATTATGTATAACGGCAGAAGGATTATCTCACGTAACGGACTTGAGGACCTTCTGAAAGACAATATGACAAGCGATGCCCTCTACCCTATCATTCACATCAAGGGCGAGGACATAGAGATTGCGTTTACCCACACCAACCAGTATGGTGAGGAATATCACTCATTCGTTAACGGACAGCATACCACGCAGGGAGGTACTCACCAGAGTGCCTTCAAGGAGCATATCGCAAAGACTATCAAGGAGTTCGCAAACAAGAACTTTGAGTATGGCGACATCCGTACTGGTCTTGTGGCTGCTATTGCCGTGAACGTGGAAGAGCCTATGTTCGAGTCACAGACAAAGATCAAGCTCGGTTCGCTGAATATGTCGCCTGACGGTGTTTCCGTGAATAAATATGTAGGTGATTTCATCAAGCAGGAGGTGGATAACTATCTGCACCGTAATCCTGACATTGCGGAAATCATCATACAGAAGATTACCGAGAGCGAGAAGGAGCGCAAGGCTATGGCAGGCGTTACAAAGCTTGCACGCGAACGTGCAAAGAAGGCAAATCTGCATAACCGTAAGCTGCGCGACTGCCGTATCCACTATTCTGACGTGAAGAACGACCGCAAGGAAGAGTCAAGCATCTTCATCACAGAGGGTGACTCTGCGAGCGGAAGTATCACAAAGAGCCGTGACGTGAACACACAGGCTGTGTTCTCCCTTCGTGGTAAGCCACTCAACTGCTACGGTCTGACAAAGAAGGTGGTTTATGAGAATGAGGAGTTCAATCTCCTTCAGGCAGCCCTCGACATAGAGGAAGGTCTCGACGGCCTTAGATATAATAAGGTGATAGTGGCTACCGATGCCGATGTGGACGGTATGCACATCCGACTCCTTATTATAACGTTCTTCCTTCAGTTCTTCCCCGACCTTATAAAGAAAGGTCACGTGTATGTATTGCAGACGCCATTGTTCCGTGTGCGCAACAAGCGTGCGAAGATAAAGAACAAGAAGGTGATTTCTGCTGAGGATGAGAAGCTCAAGGCAAGAGGCGAGAAGCAGAAGGACTATATCACACGCTACTGCTATAGCGACGAGGAAAGAATACAGGCTATACAAGAGTTGGGACCAGACCCAGAGATTACACGATTCAAGGGACTTGGCGAGATATCTCCAGACGAGTTTGCGGGTTTCATAGGTCCGGACATACGTCTTGAGCAGGTAACTCTGCACAAGGGCGACGAGGTGGAGAAGCTTCTTGCATACTACATGGGCAAGAACACGATGGAGCGTCAGAACTTCATCATCGACAACCTTGTCATAGAAGAAGACATTCCGGAGGAAGAAGAGATATACGATTAAAGTTTAGAGGTTAGGGGTTAGAGTTTAGCCTTTAGCCAAATGAAATATGAAGAGAATAGCAATATTTTTAACAATAATATTGTCGGTATTGAGCCTGAACGCCCAGACACGGCAGAATGCTGACGCCAACAGGGCGAACATGCTTCAGTTCTTTCAGTACCTTCAAGGCATCAAGGACAAGGAAGCCATACTGAAATATATCACGGCAATGGCATACATCGAGAATCTGTATGTTGATTCCGTGGATACTCAGAAGATGACGGAGGCAGGTCTGAGAGGCATGCTTGAGAAACTGGACCCCCATTCCACTTATGCCACGCCAAAGGAGGTACAGGCATTCAATGAACCATTGCAGGGGGAATTCGAGGGTATTGGCGTGTCGTTCAACATCCTTGAGGACACACTTGTGGTCATACAGCCTATTATAAACGGTCCGTCAGAGAAGGTGGGTATCATTGCAGGCGACCGCATCATCACGGTCAACGATACAGCTATCGCAGGCGTGAAGATGTCGCAGGAGGAAATAATGAAGCGCCTTCGCGGTCCGAAGGGCACAAGCGTGAAGCTCGGAATTGTAAGGAATGACATCAAGGATGTGCTGACTTTCACCGTGAAAAGAGACAAGATACCAGTCAAGAGCGTTGACGCGGTGTATATGATACGTCCGCAGATAGGCTATATACGTATCGGTAAGTTCGGTGCCACGACCTATGCAGAGTTCGTAGAAGGAATGAAGGAACTCAAGAAGCAGGGAATGCGCGACATCATCATCGACCTTGAAGACAACGGCGGAGGCTATCTGCAGGCAGCCGTTGACATCGCCAACGAGTTCCTCGCAGCCGACGAGCTGATTGTATATACCAAAGGCAGGGTTATACCGCGTCAGGAGTTCAGGGCAAAAGGCAATGGAATGATGAAGGAAGGCAAGGTCGTCGTTCTTACAAATGAGTTCACGGCATCAGCAGCGGAAATTGTCAGCGGAGCCATTCAGGATCATGACAGAGGTATTATCGTAGGTCGTAGGACATTCGGCAAGGGACTCGTGCAGAAGCCTGTGGATCTCCCGGACGGCAGTATGATACGCCTTACTATCGCCCATTACTATACGCCTTCAGGACGCTGTATCCAGAAGCCATATAAAAAAGGAGAAAAGGAGGCATACGCCCACGATCTTGACGACCGCTTCAAACGCGGTGAGTTCACCAATGCCGATAGCATACACTTTGCCGACTCACTCAAGTTCGAGACTCTGAAGAAGCATCGCGTAGTATATGGCGGCGGCGGTATCATGCCAGACTATTTCGTTCCTCTGGACACTACACGCTACACGGACTTCCATAGGCAGTTGGCTGCCAAGCAGATTATCGTTAATGCGAGTCTGAAATATATGGACAAGAACCGTGCACAGCTGAAGAAGCAGTATAAGACATTCGATGACTTCAAAGCCAAGTATCAGGTTCCGGAGAGTTACATCAAGACTATCTTTGAGGAAGGAAAGAAAAAGAAGATAGAACCGAAGGACGAGGCAGAGAAGGAGAAAACCCTTGCATACCTCCGTCTGCAACTCAAGTCGCTCGTAGCAAGAGACCTATGGGACCTCACGGAGTACTTCCATGTATGGAACGAAAGCAGCGATATAATAACGAAAGCGTTGGAAGTCTTGGAAACTGAAACCGCGAAGTAAAAAAACTCATGTAACGAGCAGAAAAAAAGTAAAAAAAGTACATTTTTGAGCAAAAAAATGCACACATTATGGGTGTTTGAGCAATAAAAGGCACTTTTTTTCCAAAAATATTTGCTTATGTGCAGAAAAGTTTGTTACTTTGCACTCGCAAATTGAAAACGTGCGCCTGTTTTGAGAACAGACACGCACTATTTGCATCGTGCGAAGAAGCACTCGCAAATTGAAAACGTGCGCCAGTTTTATGAACTGACCTGCACTATTTTCTTCGTGCGAAGAAGCACTCGCAAATTGAAAACGTGCGCCAGCTTTATGAACTGACACGCACTTTTGCCCCCAAGTAAAGAAAGAATTAATATACTAGAATAGAATAATTTATTAACAAACATTTTTACAATTATGTCAGAAATTAAAGAAAAGGTTGTTGCCATCATCGTTGATAAGCTTGGTGTAGATGCAGCAGAAGTTAAGGACGAGGCATCATTCACAAATGACCTCGGTGCAGATTCTCTCGATACAGTAGAGCTCATCATGGAGCTGGAGAAGGAGTTCGGTGTAACTATTCCTGATTCAGACGCTGAGAAGATTCAGACTGTAGGCGACGCTATCGCATACATCGAGAACGCAGGTAAGTAATCCTTCACAGATTACTATCTTTGTTCAAGATTGCATGATAGAACAACGGGTGATGGTTGGTCGATAAAATCTTATCGCCCAATCATCATTCTTTTTTTTTAAGGCTACGGCCTCTCCCCCCGCCCTCTCCCGTAGAGAGGGAGCTGGAGAACCGACAGGCTAATAAAGAATAATAGAAATCCCTTTCTACTTCCGGCTTCCTCTCTACGGGAGAGGGCGGGGGGAGAGGCCATAATTTATTTTATATGGAATTGAAAAGAGTAGTAGTAACTGGCCTTGGTGCCATTACACCACTTGGACTTTCAGCAGAGGAGACATGGAAGAACATGCTTGCCGGCGTTAGCGGTGCTGACACAATCAAGCAGTTTGACGCTTCTCGCTATAAGACCAACTTCGCTTGCGAGGTAAAGGACTTTGACGCATCAAAGTGGATTGACCGCAAGGAAGCTCGTAAGATGGATAAGTTCTGTCAGTTTGCAATGTCAGCAGCAGCTATGGCTATTGAGGACTCACAGATGGATCTTGAGACTATCGACAAGAACCGTATCGGCGTAGTATATGGCGTAGGTATCGGTGGTCTTAAAACAATGCAGGAAGAGCTCGAGTACTTCTCTGAGCATAAAGATACTCCAAAGTTCGGTCCTTTCTTCATCCCAAAGATGATTGCCGACATCGCACCTGGTCAGATTTCAATCAAGTACGGTTTCCACGGACCTAACTATGCAACAACATCTGCATGTGCTTCTTCAAGCAACGCTCTTGCTGATGCTTTCAACCTCATCCGTCTGGGTAAGGCCAACATCATCGTTAGCGGTGGTGCCGAGGCAGTAATCACAGATCCAGGTCTTGGTGGTTTCACATCTATGCACGCTCTCTCTACCCGTAATGACGAGCCTCAGAAGGCAAGCCGTCCATTCTCAGCAAGCCGTGACGGATTCGTAATGGGTGAAGGTTCTGCATGCCTTATCCTTGAGGAACTGGAGCACGCAAAGGCTCGCGGTGCGAAGATCTACTGCGAGATGGTAGGTGCAGGTATGTCAGCAGACGCTTATCACATCACAGCTTCTCACCCAGAAGGTCTCGGTGCTAAGATCGTAATGTCAGAGGCTCTTGCTGACGCAGAGCTGAAGCCAGAGGATATTGACTATATCAACGTTCACGGTACATCAACTCCTGTAGGTGACATCTCTGAGGCAAAGGCTATCAAGGACCTCTTCGGAGACTGGGCTTACAAGCTTAACATCTCTTCTACAAAGTCTATGACAGGTCACCTCCTTGGTGCTGCCGGTGCTTTGGAGGCTATGGTATGCGTTAAGTCTGTACAGGAAGACATCATTCCTCCAACAATCAACCACGAGGATGGTGACGAGGATCCAGAGATTGACTACAAGATGAACTTCACCTTCAACAAGGCACAGAAGCGTGAGGTGCGTGCTGCACTTAGCAACACATTCGGATTCGGAGGTCACAACGCTTGCGTTATATTCAAGAAGTATGCTGAATAATATAATCGACAGGATAAAGCTCCCATTCCGCAAGGATAAGGAGCTTTATCTTGCTTTAGAAGAAATCATCGGTTTCCTGCCACACAACATTGCCTATTACAAGCTCGCTCTCATGCACAAGAGCATTGGACACCGCGGTCCTATCGAGCCTGTAAAGGACTCGAAGAAGAGCAAGGGCAAGAAAGGTAAAGGCGACCAGCCAAAGGGCAAGAAACTGAATAACGAGCGACTCGAATTCCTTGGTGACGCAATTCTCGATGCTGTAGTCGGAGATATCGTCTATACTCATTTCCCGGGTAAGCCTGAAGGATTCCTTACAAATACACGTTCCAAGCTTGTTCAGCGCGAGACTCTCGGCAAACTTGCACAGGAAGTAGGTCTTAGCCGTCTCATCCTCTCATCCGGACGCTCTGCCAGTCATAACAGCTATATGGGTGGCAATGCTTTCGAAGCCCTTGTAGGAGCCATGTATCTCGACCGTGGCTACGATGCATGCATGAAATTCATGCAGGAACGCATCCTCGGCCGATATATAAATATCGACAAAATGGCATACAAGGAAGTAAACTTCAAGTCGAAACTCATTGAATGGACGCAGAAGAATCGCATCCAGATGACGTTCCGCCTCGAAGACCAGTCAAAGGATCAGAACGGATCTCCTACCTTCAAATACACAGTGGTGCTTGAGACAATCGACGGTTCAACAGGTATAGGATTCAGTAAGAAGGAAAGCCAACAGCATGCCTGCGAGGAGACGCTAAAACGACTGAAAAAAGACTCTGCCTATCTTGACAGTATCTTTGCAGCAAAGACAGAGCGCACTAAGATGGAAGAGGAGCCTGTGCTCAATGTGCCTGACACAGAGGAAAAGAAGGACGATTTCATTGTAATAAACGAATCACAGGAATCGTCAGATGAACAGATAGAACAACTCGAGGCTACAATCGACGAGGAAATGGATCTGTCTGACGTTACGGCAGAGCCAAAGGAGATGAGCCGAGAGGACATCATTGCTGCTGCGGAAGCAGAAGCATATGAAGAAAACAACGTTATAGAGCAAAACGAGAATTAAGTTATGAAAATAGCATTGATAGGATACGGCAAGATGGGTAAGATGATTGAACAGATTGCCCTCAGCCGTGGTCACGAGATAGTAAGCATCATTGATATAGATAATCTTCAGGATTTCGAAAGCCCAGCCTTCGCATCTGCTGATGTTGCAATCGAGTTCACCAACCCGGCAGTTGCATACGAAAACTACCTCAAGGCCTGGAAAGCAGGCGTTAAGGTGGTAAGCGGTACTACGGCATGGCTCAAGAATCATGGCGATGACGTTCGCAAAGCATGTTCAGAGGAAGGCAAAACTCTTTTCTGGGCATCAAACTTCAGCGTAGGCGTTGCCATCTTCTCTGCTGTGAACAAGTATCTTGCAAAGATTATGAATGATTTCCCACAGTATGACGTAAACATGGTGGAGACACACCACATTCATAAGCTCGATGCTCCAAGCGGTACAGCTATCACACTTGCAGAGCAGATTGTTGAGCGTATTGACCGCAAGAACAGGTGGGCTCTTCACGAGACCGCACCAGACGTCCTCCGTATAGATGACGTTCGCCGTGGTGAGGTTCCGGGAATCCATAGCATCAGCTACGATTCTCCTGCTGATGTCATCACCATCACACACGATGCCCATTCCCGTCAGGGCTTTGCCCTCGGTGCCGTTCTCGCTGCGGAATACACAGCAAAGCATCAGGGTTTGCTGACTATAGATGATATGTTCAAGTTCTAACTAGAAATACTGGAATGTCTAGAGAATCTAGAAAATCTAGAGAATAAAATGAAAAAGAAACAAGAAAATATGAAGCTCCAGTGGATAAAGTTCATTGTCGTGCTGGTGCTTTATCTCCTCTTTCTGTTCTGGCTCAAAAGCTGGCTTGGACTGATTGTTATACCATTCATCTATGATGCATATATCACAAAGAAGATAAACTGGCAATGGTGGAAGGATGCGGAAGCTCCAGTAAGATTCATCATGTCATGGGTTGATGCTCTCGTATTTGCCCTTGTAGCGGTATATTTCATCAATCTCTTCTTCTTCCAGAACTATGTGATTCCTTCAAGCTCACTTGAGAAGTCATTGCTTACGGGCGACTATCTCTTTGTGAGCAAGGCAAGCTATGGTCCACGTATTCCTCAAACCCCGCTCACATTGCCTCTAACACAGCACACCATGCCTGTGCTTGGTTGCAAGTCATACATAGAGTGGCCTCAATGGGATTATCGCAGAGCACCAGGTCTTGGTAAGGTAGAACTGAATGATATCGTAGTATTCAACTATCCTGCCGGCGACTCCATCATTACTGAAGAGGCGTACCAGACCTACTACTATGAGTTCTGCTACAAGTACGGTGCATTATCATATCTGGCATCAAAGGGTTATGAAATCAGCGACCCAGAGCAGATGATATACTACACTGATTTCTATAGCACCTTCGAGAATTCGGCAAAACTCGATTCTATATCAGATCTTGAACGCTACAAATTGTATTCTGAAATATACAAGAACGGACGTAGCTATATCGCATCAAAGGTAAATCAGTTTGGAAAAATAGACTCTCGCCCTACCGATCGTCGTGAGAACTATGTAAAGAGATGTGTCGGTCTCCCTGGTCAGACCCTTCAGATAAAAAACCATATCATCTATCTGGATGGCAAGCCAAATAAAGAGCCGGAGAACGTTCAATACTCCTATGTTGTAAAACTGAATGTAACTCTCATTCCAGACGAATTGCTTAAGGAACTCGGTATAAGCAACGAGGACCTCGCACAGCTTAGCAAACTAGGTTATATGCCTTTGACCAAGCATGCCTACGAAGTTCTTAAGAGCCGAAAGGATATCGTTGCATCAATAGCTCCATACACAGAGGACAAAAGGGATTTCATATACCCTCTCAACGGTCACTATGGCTGGACACGCGACAACTATGGTCCTATCTGGATTCCGAAGAAGGGTGAGAGCGTGAAGCTTACTCTCAAGAACCTCCCTATCTACGAGCGCCCTATCAAGGTATATGAGGGCAACGACCTTCAGGTTAATGACAAGGGAGAGATTCTTATCAACGGTAAGGTAGCTACATCCTATACCTTCAAACTGGATTACTACTGGATGCAAGGCGATAACCGCCATAATTCAGCAGACTCACGCTATTGGGGCTTCGTGCCAGAAGACCATATAGTGGGTAAGCCAATATTCATCTGGTGGTCAAGCGACCCTGACCGAAGAGGATTCGGCGGAATCAGATGGAGCAGACTTTTCACATTCGTAGAGAACTATAACTAAGAACATTGGCAAAGAAATATAAACTTAGATATGGACGTATAGCCGCAGCACTTGGTGTGCTCGCGGCTATCATCATAATCTTATATTTGGGTATCAGTTGGCTATTCAACTGGATTTACACTTCATGGGGGGATAAGGATGAAGCAATAGAACCCAAGGCGATTATAACTCCCGAGATGAGAGCCTGCGACACGATTATGGCACGACGTCTCGACAGTCTGATGAACATACCACAGAATCTCGACACATCACTCATCGCCATCAGCGTATATGATGCGACAACCGAGTCACAGGTATATGAATTTCATGCAGACAAGAGTATGGCGCCAGCCTCTTGCATGAAGGTCGCTACAGCAGTCGCAGCCCTCAAAACTCTCGGAATGAACTACAAATATAACGTATCACTCCAGATAAGAGGAGAGATGAAACGCGACACCCTCGTCGGCACCCTCCTCCTTGTAGCAGACGACGACCCGTTATTCGACGACTTCACACCTCTCATCAATCAGATGAAGAGAAAGGGATTCTGCAACTTCAGGGGCAACGTAATCCTCAACCTTGCAAGAGAAGATACCCTAAAAGCGCATCCTACAGGCAAGACATGGGATATTCCATACCACAAGGCTCCTCTCCTCATGAAAGGCAGAGAACGCATCACAAAGCAGTTTATGGCGGCTCTTTCAGCTAACGGTGTATCCTTCAAGAAAGACAACAGCGTGAACTCAGCCAAGGCCAAGGGCAAATATGGCGATGGAAGATACCACTATGTGGCAAGGATTTCCCACGACATAAAGGAAGTTGTCACTCCTATGCTCATACATAGCAGTAATGTCAAGGCCGATGCCCTCTTCTATCATCTTGACTGGAAAAAGGGCATTCTACCACAAAGGGAGATGGTATGGGATAAGATGCACTATACCGAGAAATTCTGGAACGAGATTCTCTCTCCTGAAGATACCTCAAAGTGCCTTTTCCCACGTTCTGTAAAGCCTCGGCTTGCCTATAAGGACGGCTCTGGTCTTTCTCCTGACAACCTTCTCACCGCCAATACGCTCGTTGATATGCTCCGCTATGTCTATAACGATGAGATGCTGAAGAACTACTTCATCAACGAGGCACTCGCCTCTCCAGCAAGTGCAAGAAGCGGTTCACTACTCACGAGAATGGCAAGACCGGAATATAGGGACAGAATCTTCGTGAAGACAGGTACTCTCGTCACAAAGGGTGGCTCGTCACTCTCCGGCTACCTTCAGGGGCGTGACGGCCATTGGTATATCTTCTCTATCATCCATGAGGATTCTCCTGTGGCAGATGCCAGAATATTCCAAGACAGGCTCTGCAAAATGATGATGGGAAATAAAAGGGTACAGAGTAAAGTAGAAGGAGTAAAGAGTAAAGAATAAAGTGTAATGAGTAAAGAGTAAAGTAGAAAGAATAAAGAGTAAAGAAAAAAAATATGAAAACAAAACTATTATTTCTAATAACAGCAGTTTCTCTTTCTTTTGCCTCTTGCGGCAATAAGAATGCGGAGACAGCAGAACTCGAGAATGCTTTTGCATATCCTCTTGAGATGGAGGACTACGCTTTCGCTGATTCAAGTAAGTTTGCAAACATAGAGATCAAGGCTGTATTGCCGGTGGCAAAGGATAGTGTATCGCAAGTTATTCGCGATTCCCTCGCCAATATCATTGGCAACAGCATCCGCAGCTATCAAGGTGTGCAGATGGAGGACACCAAGCCGTTGATTGCAAAATATAATGGTGATGAAAAAGATGCCAAGAGCATGCTTGACTATTACTGTAAGGAAGTATCCAAGATGGTGAACTCTCAGGCAAAATATGAGTATGACGAAAAAGTAAAGTGTTGGGAAGAAGACACGACCCGCACCGATGAGCAGCGTAAAGAGTACAAGGAAGAAATAGCTCCTTGGGACTATACAATGAATGTAAGCAAAACATTTGAGGACTCTACATACGTTGTATTCTATGGCTCAGAATACGCATTTAACGGTGGTGCTCATGGCGGTGTATTTGGTTTTGGAGGCATTACTTTCCGTTTCTCTGACGGAAGCATAGTTAAAGGTTTCCTAAAGGATAATGTAGTCAAGACCATGCAGCCATTGCTCAAGAAAGGCCTAAAGGAGTATTTCAACGAGAATGCTGATGAGAAAATCACAACCGACCAGCAGCTCATGGAGAATCTACAGCTATCGGGCGAGAACGACAACCTCATACCTCTTCCTGCATGGATGCCTTATCCTGACGAGAAAGGCAAAGGTCTTGTATTCACATATCAGCAATACGAAATTGCCTGCTATGCAGTCGGTATGCCTTCCTTTGTGCTTAGTTGGGACGAACTTAAGCCTTTCCTCAAGGAAGATATCCTTGAAGACATAAAATAAAATCCACGCCACGTTTGCCTTATAAATAACGTGAATTCGATGACATGCGTAGCTTGGTGAGCCTTGCGAACAATTTTATATAAAACTGATTTCTTAATAATTATACTGAGAAATAATAAGGGAAACGGATTTATCTGATTTATCTGATAGCTGGCGCAGTAATATTTACTCAATTTTTTTCAGATAAATCAGATAAATCCGCTTCCCTCTTTAGTCCGTTTCTTGTCCATTATTTCCTCACTATTTGTCCAGTCGTTGTCCAGTCGTGACTGGACAACGACTGGTCAAGTACTGGATAAATAGTGCGCAAATATAGGATGTTTAGTTAAGCCACGACCAATATCAAACAAAGTTTGTGTAGATTCTCATTTTGTAAAGAAACCTCTTTTGTTTATAAACAAAACAAATGATATGACGACAATGTGCATTAATTGCATGAACAAACAAGGAATAAACACTTTTGATGCCCCACCGTAACCGCAAATCAAATGCATATTCTCCTCATACAAATCATATACAGGCAATTTGAATTGAGATACTATAGCAAATATGCAACAAGATATGATTTCAAACAAATAGAGTTTTTTGTTACGAACCTTATTTCTAAAGAATACATAGAATATAGCAAATGTTATGGCCGTTTCCATACATAACTTTGATAGCATATAGATGAAATCACACGCATTGAAACTATAAAGTATTAATCCGAGAAAGGTCATAGGATTAAAATTACTGTCCAATGTCCTGGAGCATAGCCAAACATTTAACAATGACAATAATGCTGCAAGGATAAACTTTATGTATCGCATAATCATAGTGCTTTTTGCTAATTTCATATACTATCACTTTTAAATACAAGAGAATCCAACATATCCGTGAGATTTGGCCACAAATATAGATAGCTCTCATCATGTGTTAAGAGATTGCCTCTCATATGGTATTTAATAGAATCTCCTTTGGAAAATAAAGTGATATCTCCGCAGCATGCTGGGACTTTGACGAAATCGTCATGTTCGTATCTTACTGTGTGCTTTAAGCCATTACTAACAATATTGAGAATTACGGAATCTTTTACCATTACCATGATTTTTGCCTCTTTCTTGTCACTTCTGTAGTTTAAAAAGAGTGAGTCAATTGTACCTAACTCATCAAATTCATTTTCATGTTGTGTGCAACAACATAATATGAGCAATGGTAATATAAAATAAAGAATCCTTTTCATATACATAGATTTATGAATTAAGGACAAAACCTAACAGGTCTTGTCCTTATATACTACTTTGCTCGCTCCACTTGTAATCCACATAGCCTCAGGATGTTCCTTTACAAAGGATTCTATGTGGCGAACACGCTTGCTTTCCAATATCTCATCAACTGCAATAAGGATGCCGGTTTCCTCTACATCACCAAAGCCGTAGTTGATAGCTGTTCCGAATAGCTTCATCGTTGGGCTTAGGTTCATATAGGCATTTACCAATGGCGGAATGTTGAAACCTAGGGCACGGATTCCTCCGTTAAGGATTCGGTAGTCTTCCTTGAAATCACGTCCGCAGAACACCTGTGATAGTTCCTCTATTGGCGTGTCAAGTTCGAGAGGCTTGATAGGAGTGATGAGACCTTCCTTGTCGTCAAAATGCTTCTTGAGGAAGTATAATATAAGGTCACGGCCAAATCGGATGTAGTTAGGGTACATCGTCATCTTGCCGAAATAATATTTCATATTCGGATTGATGACGGTGAGTGCGCCAAGACCGTCCCAGAGGTTGTCGAGGGCAAAGAGGCTCTTAGCACCCATCTTTGAGCTCTGGTACTCGACCGTTACCCATGAACGGCCAAGCTCAATGGTTTTCGGAGCATATTCCTTGATGAATTTCTCAGAGAAATGGAACATGTGGCTTGTAGCGAGGATAGGCTGCCCGTTCTCATCGTACTGCCATTGGTCACCCATGAGGTATCTGTAGCCACCGATGATTTCCTGATCGTCAGGATTCCACACGATGAGCTGCTTATAGCAATTCTCGCATGTGTCGAACTCGTCGATATCGACGCTCTTGCCAGTACCGCCGCCGGCAGTACGGAAAGCGATTTCTCTGAGACGACCTATCTCCTGCATTACATTCGGAGAGTCATGAGCCGTAACGATGAAAATCTGGTTATTGCTCTTATTGGTCATGCGGAGCTGCTTCTCAGGAGTAAGTTCGCTGATAAGCAACTCTTTAGGAATTGGTTGTATTATTTCTTCTTCCTTCATATAATTACGACCCCTTTCTGCCCTGTGGGCATCTTTCCCCGTAAGGGGCAAGAAGCTGGCGCAGTATAGGCGAAAGGCATGTTAATTATTAATTGTTAATTAAAGTTCATATACCTGCTTTCTTACCCATTGAGCCCAATCCTTTGGCTTTCGGCTCTTGTCGAATGTCTGCCAGGGAATAGGCTTCCCGATCTTCACTGAGAACGTATTATGCCTGTTCTTTATCATCTCATCAGGAAGATAAAGCATTGCCACATTCACTTTCAGATGGAGTTTCTTGCAGATATTTGCTATGCGATAGAATTTATCAGAGTTCTGTCCGCTGAAATGGATAGGCACGATATCACGCTGAGCCTCTACGCTCTTTGTGATAAATGTCTTCTTCCATTCCAAATCCTGAATCTTACCGTCAATCTTTCGTGAACACAATCCAGCAGGAAACAATAGCAGGTTATGTTCGCTTGCAAATCCAGTTTCCAGCATAGCGGTTAAAGCCCTTTCCCTCTTGCTCGTGGTGTTATTCACAGGGATGCAGAGAGGGGCAAGTCCCGGAAGATTCATAAGGATATCATTGACAATCAATCTGAAATCATTGCCGTATTTTCTGCCAAGGATAGCACCAAGGGCAACACCGTCACCACCACCAAGAGGATGGTTGCTGACAAAGGTATAGCGTTTTGTGTCATCCTTGTCGGGAAGGTTCTCAAAGCCCTCGACATTAAGATTCATGTCAAGGAACTTAACACATTCCTCTAACCATTCGGCACCTTCTTGATTCCTACTTTTCCAGATGAATTCGTTCAACTCCTCCTGATGGACTGTCCTTTTAAGCCAGTTCACAAGGCTCTTAGGGATAAACTTCATCTTATCGCCCACTTTTGAGGCGAGAATCTTTTCGATGTCGATTGTATGTTCTGTGATAACGGCCATTTGAATGCAAAATTAACAATAAATTCTGAAATAAACTCTTTTTATCCCAATTATTTAGCAATAACGGCTATTTTTAACTAAAAACAAGAGTAAAGAGTCTGTCTTCTTTCAGTATCTCATTTGCCAACTGATAGATGTCCTCCACCTTGACGGCATCAATTCTCTCGTATAACTTGTCAATGCTTTTTAGAGTACCTCTGTGCAGGAATTGCTTTGCCATTGAAATTGCATAGTTTTCCCTATTCTCAGATGCGAGGGCTATCTGTCCCTTTATCTGTCGCTTGGCATTTGAGAGGGCAACTGACGAGAGAGGGGCATTACAGATTTTTGCCAACTGACTCTTCACGAGTCTGATACAGCGATTCACATCGTGCTGGTCACAGCCGAAATAAACTGTCCAGAGTATTGAGTCCTTATAGCTTGTCATAATACTTTCCACCGTATATACAAGACCTCTTTTCTCGCGAAGCTCAAGATTAAGGCGCGAGTTCATACTTGGACCTCCAAGGATATTGTTGGTAAGGTAAAGAGGAATACGCCATTTCTCAAGATCCTTTCCGAAGGCCGTGCCTATCATCACATGAGCCTGATGAGTCTGTTGCTCATCGTCATTAGCTCTCTTACCTGAAAGTTCCTCCTTCAGTCCTTCAAAACTCTTGTCACAGCGTATTATCTCCCCGTCCTTTTTCTTGCCAGAAAGCATTTCCAGTTTCTTTACCAACTGCTTGAAATCTATATCGCCATAGACATAGAAAACGGCATTATCAGGACGATAGAGCCTTTGCGTGAAGCGTTTACAATCCTCTGACTTGAATCCTCTCACCGTATCCTTGTCGCCCAATACGTTATGACCAAGAGGATGCCCGTTGAAGATGCGGTTCTCAAACTCGTCATAGATGAGTTCTGCAGGAGAATCACGATAGCTTTCAATCTCATCGCATACCACCTCCATTTCCTTGTCAATCTCATGCTGTGGATAGGTGCTGTTGAAAACAATATCGGTGAGAAGCTTTACGGCTTTGCCAAAATGCTGGCGAAGGATTGCAGCATAGTAGAAAGTCTCTTCCTTGCTTGTGAAAGCATTAAGTTCGCCTCCTACCCTCTCCAAAGTGTTGATGACCTGAATAGAAGTAAGGTGGTCGGTTCCCTTGAAAGTCATGTGTTCACAGAAATGAGCCAGTCCCTCTTCACCAGCAAGTTCATCGCTTGTTCCTGCGGCTACTGCATAACCGCAATAAACCACCTCTCCTTGGTAGGGAAGGTGGATTATTCTTAGTCCATTATCTAAAGTAAAAGTATTGTAGTTCATTGAAAAATACGGCATTTGCCTCCATGTAATGGAATTATTAGTGCAAAAGTATGGAAAAAATCCGAAATTGACAAATTTTCCACCTATTTTTATTAACTTTGCACTCGCAAATGGGTGTTGGGTGTTAGGTGACAGGTGTTAGTGGTCAGCAAACACTCCTCCCCAAAGCGTGTACTCGTAAAAATAAAAACAGAAAAATCATTGAAGACATTCGAAGAACTTGGCGTTAGTGAGGAAATCCGTCGCGCCATTGAAGAACTCGGTTTTGCACAGCCAATGCCTGTGCAGGAGCAAACCATCCCTTTCCTTTTGGAAAGCCAGAACTCAGATCTTATTGCCCTTGCCCAGACAGGTACAGGTAAGACCGCAGCTTTCGGTATTCCGCTTATTCAGAGTATTGACCTGTCAAGCCGTGATACCCAGGCTATTGTTGTTGCTCCTACCCGCGAGCTTTGCCTGCAGATAGCCGATGACATGAAGGATTTCGCAAAATACGTCAAGGGCCTGCATATCAGCGCTGTATATGGCGGAACATCCATCGAGAACCAGCGCCACGAGTTGAAACATGGTGCTCAGATTATCGTGGCTACCCCAGGGCGACTTATTGACTTGAAGAATCGCGGATATGCCAAGTTGGAGAATGTCCGCAAGATTGTACTCGACGAGGCTGACGAGATGCTCAACATGGGCTTCTCCGAAAGCATCAACGAGATATTCGAGTCTATCCCAGAAGAGCACACCACCCTCCTCTTCTCGGCTACTATGTCACGAGAGGTTGAACGTGTGGCAAAGCAATATCTGCGCGACTATCAGGAAATCGTAGTAGGTTCAAGAAATGAGGGTGCAGAGAACGTAAACCACATCTACTATCTTGTAAATGCCAAGGACAAGTATCTCGCACTCAAGCGTATTGTGGATTACTATCCACGCATCTATGCAATCATTTTCTGCCGTACAAAGGCAGAGACGCAGGAAGTGGCCGACCATCTCATTCGTGACGGGTATAATGCGGAGTCACTTCATGGCGACCTTAGCCAGCAACAGCGTGACCTTACGATGCAGAAGTTCCGCAACCACCTTACCCAACTTCTTGTAGCTACTGATGTGGCTGCCCGCGGACTTGACGTTGATGACCTCACACACGTTATCAACTATGCTATGCCTGATGATATAGCTTCTTACACTCATCGTTCAGGCCGTACTGGTCGTGCAGGCAAGAAGGGTACATCTATCGCCATTATCCACACTCGTGAGAAGCATAAGATACGTGCTGTTGAGAAGCAGATAGGCAAGGAATTCGTGGATGGCACCTTGCCAACTCCACAGGAAATCTGCACAAAACAGCTTTTCCGTGCTATTGACGAGATAGAGAAAGTTGATGTAATCGAGGAGCAGATTGAGCCTTTCATGGCAGAGGTTCGCCGTCATTTCGAGTATGTTGACAAGGAAGATATTCTGAAGAAAATGGTAAGCCGCGAGTTCGGCCGTTTCCTCTCCTATTATGCTGATGCTCCAGAGATTGAAAAGCCTGTCAGCAAGAAGGAGCGTGGAGAGTCAAGAAATTCTAGAGGCTCTAGATCTTCTAGGGAGCCTAGAGAACCAAGGGCCGTACAGCAAGGCTACACACGTCTTTTTGTCAATCTCGGCAAGGACCACGGCTTCTACCCGGGAGAGGTTATGCAATTCGTAAACCGTCATGTTCAAGGACGACAGGAGGTCGGCCATATCGAACTTATGGCAGGATTCTCTTTCATAGAGGTACCTGAGCGTGATGCAAAGAAAGTGATGAAGGCTCTTGACGGTACATTCTATAAAGGCCGACAGGTGAGGTGTAATGAAGACCATCCTGACGGAAAGCCAGCTACTGGAGGTCGCGGAAGAGGCCGCAAGAGCGAATCTGAAGGTCGCAATCGTTCAGGTCGTGGTCGCAAGGAAGATTCTGATTTCTCTCGTTTTGAGAAGAAGAGCAAGCGCAATAACTCCCGTAAGGATTTCGATTCTGATGTAGCAGGTATGCCAGAGACAGGCGATTGGCGTCAGTTCTTCAAGAAGAATGACGATCAGAGTCGCAGACGTGGAAAGAAGAGCACAGCGGAGCCTGATTTCTCAGAAGAGGGCTGGGCACGCAGAAAGCCAAAGAAGAAGTAAATCGTAAGTAAAAAATGGTTTTGCCAACATCGTTCTTCGGTCCAGTTTCGTGGTACGAGCAAATCGCTCGTGCCTCAGAGCCCATTTCCATAGAAGCTCACGAGAACTTCCAGAAGCAGACTCTACGCACCCGATGCCGAATAGCAACGGCAAATGGCGTACAGACGCTTACGGTTCCTGTGTCCGGCTCGGGTTCTATCAAGGATATAAAAATATCCGACCATAACAACTGGAGGCATCTTCATTGGCAGGCCTTGGCATCTGCATACGGTTCTTCGCCCTTCTTCGAATATTATGCCGATGACATCGCACCTTTCTTTGAAAAGAAATGGGACTTCCTCTTTGACTACAACCTTGAGATTACCCATAAGATGTGCGAATTACTCGATATACGCACAGAAATACGCTTGACGGACGAATACCAAGGTTGTTCCTTTAATCAGCACAATGACAGCAAACCCTATTATCAGGTTTTTCAATCACGTCATGGTTTCATTCCTGACCTCAGCATCCTCGACCTCCTTTTTAATATGGGACCAGAGGCTATAATTTGTCTAATGAAAAAATAACTAACTATATGAAGAAATTACTCCTAATCTTTTCAGCTTTCCTGATTGTCCTTTGTGCCAATGCGCAAAGCGATTCTCTCCGCATCTCTATCCTTGGCGACAGCTACTCAACCTTCTACGGATGTGTTGTTCCAGATACCAATGCCATCTGGTATTTCCCTGACGGCAACAAAAACGTCCAAAGAGGTAATGATGTCAGAAAAGTTGAGCAAACCTGGTGGTATCAAGTCATCAAGCATCTTGGTGCAAAACTTGAGCGCAACAATGCCTATTCTGGAGCCACAATATGCTATACAGGCTATCGTCCGAAAAAAGACATGCCGCATGACGACTATTCTGACCGAGCTTTTATCACTCGAAGCAACTGGCTTGGCAATCCTGATGTGATACTCGTTTGTGGTGCCACAAATGACAGCTGGTGTGGTGCTCCTATCGGAGATTATGTCTTCGGCAACTGGACAGACAAGCAGCTTTATTCTTTCCGTCCTGCTATGGCGAAGCTATTGTATGACCTTAAAGGTAATTATCCTATGGCTCGTATCGTCTTTATCCTCAATAGCGAACTGAAAGACGAAATCAACGAGTCGGTTCATACTATCTGCAAACATTATAACGTGCCTTGTCTTGATCTTCACAACATCGACAAGCAATGGGGACACCCTTCAGTTGCAGGAATGAAGGCTTTTGCCGATCAGGTTGTGGAGTTCCTAAAGAAGTAGATTGCGCTCAAGAAACCAATTCTTAAAACTCCTTAAAATATATGTTTTTCTGTTTGTGCGCGGGCACAACGCTTGATCTAAATCAAGCAAAAGCACAATTATTAATAAAAAACGTAAAATTGTTTGCGCACACAGAAAAAACTTACTACCTTTGCACTCGGAAATAAGAAACAAGTGCTGGCTTACAGCCAACCTACTTGATTTCCATCGTGCGAGGTGCTTTGCGCGTTGCAATGTCAAAAGGAAAAAAGGAGTGCGCTCCCGGAAACATTCCTGAATGACATTAAGAACAAGAATTGTTTAGGTTAGTAGAATAATAGATTTAGGTTTTAGTTATTAGGTTAAAGATTGTTTGACTCTTGGATAACATAAGAATGATCGCGAGATTGTTCTTTGAATTTAGAAAAGGATTTTAGTTAAACATATTTTTCAACACGCTACAGCTCGCGAAGAGTAGTAGCGTGTTTTTTTATTCTTATTTTTCAAGTAACATAACGTGAGTTCGACGAAAACAAACCACTTGCTACAAGAAGAAATTAATGCGACATTAATGTGTCATTTGTGATAATTAATGTAGGTTCGCAGAGCGAAAACATATAATTACCCATTAATATCACATTAATTTCGCATTAATTTTCTGTAAAGTACAAGCATCGGAGATGCATACATGGAATTCGTCGAACTGACGTTAACATAACGTCAGTTCGACCAAATTGCTGAAACAGCCTGCAAGGCTAACAAGCTAATAGCCTAGGGCATCGCCCTAGGTACATTGAAGTTTGTCAATTTCGC
>CACZCN010000013.1:28959-181943 GCA_902779665.1 uncultured Prevotellaceae bacterium
TGGCTTTATTCGCTAAGGCTCATCAAGCTGTGCAAGTCCCTTCGGCCGCCGACCTCTTCGACGTTCAGGGCGCAAGCCGACAAAACAATTTTTCGCTAGGCTCAACAAGCTAAAGCAAGTCATCGAACTCACGTTAACATAGGTGTAATGGTTGGTGTAATACTATTTTTCAAAAAGTTTTCAAAGCCGAGTATTACACCTTTGCAGGTTTGAGCATACCAAATAATTGTATATCAATTCGTTTACCTTGGTGTAATACTCCCGAAAGTATTACACCAGTATTACATCGAATTGCCCAAAATGGTGTAATACTTTCAAGGGTATTACACCGCATCTAACGCTCTGATACTCAAGCAAAATATTACTCATTACAACAAAAGGTGTAATACTCCCTCTAAAAACTTTGTGATTTTTTCTTTTCAAGGGTATTACACCAATATATTGCATCCGTCATGCCTTCGTTCTCCCTTCGCTATGCCTTCGCTTTAGGTTCGTTCTCTGGATTGGAGCTGGAACGGACTTACAACGGACCTATAACGGTATTAGAACGGACTTACTGTTATGGCATAAACAGACAACAAGTGAACTTTTTTTTAGAATTAAACGACAAACATATACATGGGGCGAAATGCACATGATAACATATTGTGTATCAGTTTTTTGTATGCATGTATGTGTTTGCTTAACACGTACATAAGTCGTACATAACACATACATGTTTGGGGGTTCAATTAAAAAGTATGACGACTTATGTATATGTTATGTATGTGTTAGACAAACACGTACATGCTCTTAACTTATTCTTTATCAGTATATTTATAGCTGATTTTAGTCCCCATGTACGTGTTTGTCGTTTAATTCTAAAAAAAATTTATTTCACTAATATCTTCTTTCCATTTATGATATTCACACCTTTCTTGATTTTATTGAGTTGTTGACCAGAGATTGAGAATATCTTATCTGCTAAAATCGTTGGAGTTCCCTCAACTGCATCAATACCTGTTGTTGCATCTTCTACGATAGTGAAATTCTTCCATTCATCAGCAACCTCGTATTTAGCCTTACAGCCAGGAAGTACATGAAGCGTACCATATTTTGAGAATGTCCATCCGCTTAATTTTTGTGGAGTTGTGGCAAGATTAGTGACAGAGGTGAGACCTGAGCAAACAACGAAAGCCCGATCTCCAATACTCGTGTTAATTATAACCCAAAATGTAGTTATGTTATATAAATGCTTTAAATACTTACAGTGCATCAACAACATCAGGGATATAAGGAAGTATGGTTACAATAGTTCAGGCTCCTACAACCTGACAACAGCAGCCCCTTCAGAACTTGTGGTGAAGTAGATGGTTGAAATCCCTTCAAGGTATGCCAATAAGTTCAGCCTGAAAGAAGGTAAATGGTATAAGTCCTAATTACATTTTTCTACTTCTTCTATAGCCATTTTTTGCAGAAAAATGTAATGTGTAGGTAAAATAAAAGGGTGTGCCTTTTGACACACCCTACATTTTTTTGGAAGTTCATATACTATCGCTTGTTGTTTTTTGAGCCTTCAGTAAGATAGTATACTATCAAACCAGCGAGAACTTCGACTAATAATTGATTAATTATAGCTTCCATTTCTCATAGGAGGGGGTAGCTATATTTGGTGGGGCTGCCACTCCCCAAGTTTGCCCCAAAATACCACTATCAATAAATGATAGGGTTTGACTTAATCAATATCTTCTTCATCCAGAACCTTATGAAGTTATGCTTCTACATCTTCAGGGATGGGTTGGAGTATATCTTTTGAATCTTCCATTGTTCTATTCATCTTCTTCATACTCAGACTGCCCTTCACTAAATCCTTCTTCATAACCTTCTTCATACCCTTCTTGGTATCTTGTTTCGTAATAGTCATAGTAGCTAGTACCATCATCATAACCATATCCGTGACTTTTTCCGTGACTGGCATCATATCTGCCTTGCTCATATCCATTATCATAGCCTTCACTTTCTGCATCATCAGGTGTATTTGAGCGAGATCGGGCTGTATAACTTGGGTTGATGGTTTGCTGAGTATGGTTTTTGTATGAAAGAAGGCCATTGGTATCATAATATTCCCATAAGCCTGTTTTGGCTCCATTTATGTATTGTCCTTTAGATTGAAGTCTTCCATTTTCATAAAACTCTTTAGCCTCTCCTTGAAGAACACCATTTACACAATAAAAAGTTGCATATAATTTACCACTTTCATAGTACTCATTTCCCACGCCATCTTGTTTGCCATCAATCATATTTGATGATAATTGTAGTTTACCATTCTCAAAATAATTCTTGCACATTCCATTAGTCAACCCATTCCTAAAATAATAGTCAACTTTCTTATTCCCATTTAAATAGTACTCTACATAATGTCCATCTAATTTCCCATTTGTGTAATTGCAAATGATTTTCTTTGCACCATTATCAAAATAGGATAACGACTGACCTTCAATCTCACCATTGGAATTCACATAGTGCTTCGTATCTATTTGCCCATTCTTATAGTACCAAGTGCATTGGCCATATAAGACATCTGGGTTTTCGGATGAAATATGACCTACAAATTGCAGTTCTCCAGTAATAAAGTAATCTTTTGCAATGCTATCAACTATAGGTTTCCCATTCAAGTAATAGGCTTCTCTATAATAGGAAGCACCAGCCTTTGATTGAACTTCCTTGAAGTTTGAATCAAAGTACGTTACCTGAAAACCATCCGGCTTGCTTTTGGGATGGGATTCTTCAATTGTTGCCATCCTATTTGTATTTCTACCCTCATTGCAAGAAATGAAGAATAGGGCTATCAACATCCAAACATACCTTGAATATTTCATATCCTTGTTATTAAGTTTATTGGATAATTATCTATCTCAATTAGTAGGTATTAATTTTTCTTTTTAAGTAACCCTAAAGCATACACAACAGCGACTTTTGCTTCCTTTGATAATCGTTTGGGATCAATATCCTTTATGTATATATCTTTTGTGAAACTCTTAGGGGAATCCCATATACCCAAACAAATATCAGCAAGTATAATACTAGATGTAATACTAGATGTAATACAAAAGGTTTTATTTGCCAAAACTGTTTGTTCTGTCAAGCAAATAGTTACATCAGCAAGACTTGGGTTATCTACTAGTTGTATATCTATACTACTAGCATTTGGTCTTTCAACAAAGCAAACATCAACATCTGTAAAAGCTCCAGTTCCAATCCACACACACATATCAGCAAGAAGAGAATTTGAAGAAAAACCTATAGTAATATCCGCAACTGCTGAATTAGTAGTAAAACACATACTAATTGTTCTTGCATTTGTAATTGTTGAAGCAATCACAAACAACACTAAAAATAATACTTTCTTCATAGATATATCAATAACTTTTTATTCCGTTTATACCTGCTTACAAATCAAACAATAGAGGGCTGCTTTTTCTCTTTACTTGAAAAGTGGTTCTAATGCACGGTTGATGGCAATTCTAATATCATCTGCTTCGGTTGAACCTTGTCCTTCAGCAGTACAAATACATACAACAGAATGTGTCCTTGCCTGAAGGAATTGTATTGTTACTTCAATTGAATACCCAAGGTTAAGATTTCTTCTGCCACTTTCTCCATAGTTTACAACTAATGTTTTATCAAGAAGTTCAGGATCTAATTCTGGTAATCTAATCATTCCTTGTTTTAGCAGCACACCAGATATTACATCACTAGGGTTCAATGATTTTGTGGTGGTACTCCCATAAGTTCCATATTGACCTCCATAAACACCACCACTACTTGAAGTCAATTCTGATGTTGGTGTTACATAAAAATACTTGTAAGAACTAACTGGTTCATTTTGTTGAATAATAGGTGATTTTAATGTGCCACATCCCCAAAGCAATATAGCACTTAATAAAACTGATGTTAGTGTAAGTAATTGTTTCATATCTGTACTATTTTTATTGGTTTATTCTTTTCTCTCGCATAGTTAATGCTATAAGCGATGAAAATCTATTCTTCAAAGAAATCCTTATCAATCCGCTTTACTTCATAGGTGTATTCAGTAGTAACACCCACATTGTACTGAATCATCAGGTTGGTAAGCTGCCTGCCATCTATCTTGGCAATCTTCTTTGATGATTTATAGTCTAATGCTTCTTTGGTAAAACTGGATGTGGTAATGAAAACACCCTTATTGACACCGGCACCATCTAAAGCACCAACAAATGCTTGCATTAGTGGCCTTCCAACCTTATTGTCCGGCTTATATCTTTTAGCCTGGATGTGGATAATATCTAATCCAAGTTTATCTTCATTGATGACACCATCTATACCTTCATCACCAGTTCTTTGGGTTACAACACCCTTTCCATAGCCCATCTTTTCAAGCAACTTCAACACAAGGTTCTCAAAAAAGGTTGGTGATTGTTCTAGAATGGTAGCAAGCAATTCTTCTGCCAAATCATTGTTGATGGCATTGTATGCTTTTTCTAAAGATTCTGTTGGGGTTAGTTCCTTTTTTGGTTCAGGTGTGCCTTCGCTACTAGGGGTAGTATCCATTCCTGTACTTGTAGCGTATGCTGCAAATTCAGGATACTGCATCAAATCACTTTTGTAAAGTGAAGTATGACTAGCCAGGTAGTCCTTTCCTCTTTGAGTTATGGCATATGTACCCCTTTGGGGAATATCTATGAACAATGCCCTTCTAAAATACTGCCTACACCATCCAATTCTATCTGAAAGTTGGTTGGTGTTCCCCCCCCTGGTCATTGTGGCACAATCTTCAGCAGTAAGGCTGAAGTGATTAACCATCTTTGCCCTCATTTCCTTTGTTGTCAGATTACCATCCTTCAAAGCTAGAAGGAAGGGGTATAGGAATTCTTCAAATTGTGGTATCATATCTGAGTGATTTTTTTGTTTATTTTTTTCTTTGGCATAGTTTTAAGGTAAATTACCCCCTACTATTACAATTACTATAGGTTTGTATCCAATCACAACCATTTACTTATCACACTAAAGGTACATACTTGTTAACAAAACTACAAAATCGTATTATTCTCTCGTCACAGAATTAGGGATGGTGATAGAGGTGAGACCTGAGCAACCTCGGAAAACATAATCACCAATACTCGTCACAGAGTTAGGGATGGTGATGGAGGTGATACGTGTGCAGTTATAGAAAGCGCCATTACCAATATTAGTCACTCCTTGCTCAATTATAACTTTCTTAATTTTGCTTCGTTGAGAATACCAAGGTTCATCATAATTAAAGAAATGATAGTCTGGCATATCTGTTCCAGATATGGTCAATGTGCCATCATCTGACAGAGTCCAAGTTATCTCCGCATGAATTGCATTCAACGAGAAAATGTATAGTGCAATGAGTAGTATGTATCTTTTCATAGTCTTTGGAAATAAATGTTCACGGCTGACACCCAAAGCCGTACAATCGGTTATGTCTCTCTATTTATCTCATATAATGAAAAACGTGGGGAGTCAACAATACATCAAATTGTCATGGAAATAAATGTAAGTCAACGTTTTCAATATACGAGAGTGGATGTTTCCACTATTACCTTTTGTTATTATGTTTGCAAAAGTAGTAAAAATGAACAAAAAATCCAAATTCTTCGCATACTTTTTTATGGAGGAACTCCATTTTTAACATTGTGCACGAACACACAACAAACAACTTCAGTTCGACGAAAGTTAAACTACTTGCAAGTCCTAAGCAATTCCCTACCAAATCCCTTGCAAATCCCATTTTTCGCCTATTCATAGGAACGGACTTATAACGGACCTACCTTGGAACGAGATAGAATCTTTATCAACACGTCTTTCTTGACGCGTCAAACTTTTTCCCAAATTTTCTTTGCCGTATTAGTTTTTTTGTTTATTTTTGCCCTCGAAATGAGCAATGTCCAAAAATCATCATCGAGAAAATGAAGTTGAATAACGAAATAAAAATTGGCGAATGGTTCTGTGCCAACGAAGGAATAGCTATTGCAGAAAGAGTTCATGATTTTTATTATGAAGAGTATAATCATATTCCTGAAGGGAAGAAAGTAGGAGATTATAACTTTTCCATGCTGGAATATAAGCTGTTTTGCGATTATGAAGGCAAGCCAATAAGGCGCAACAGATTCAAGGAATTCAATAAAGATTATTGTTCCCCTTTTAATAAAAAATGGGAAAAGGTTCTAAACAACAGCATCAAGAATCATCCCAAAGAATATGAGTCTTTTAAGAAATTTCTAAAAGAGACCAAGCATACATATAGCGATAAAATGGTTTTTTACGAAGTTCCTGAGGACAAGAAACTTCAAGTAGCTCAGGATATGGAAAGAATACAGAAATCTCTTCCCGAGAAATTTACGTTTGAAGATTTTATAAAAAAGGGAGAAGAATATAAATGTGCCATTAACCTGAAAAAACCAAATTTTGAATATTTAATGTGCGCTCCTGTATATCTACGAGTAATGATGGGGTACACGTATGGGGATTTTGCAGGGAAAAGGATTTTGTTTGACCAATTAGTATACAAGATATGCGATATGCAGAAATAATGTATGTAATTGTGAAACAAGAGAACTGATGGACAAGCGATAGAGTATCTACATAGTTTCAAAGGAGGAACTTGTTTGTATCTCACTTTTTCTTTGGAATAATTGCTTGTCTTGAAAAATTTTTAGTATTTTTGCCTTCGAAAAAAATAAAAATAAGATGAGCGAAAGTAAATGGACATATATACTTGGTTTTGATATTATTGTAGGCATATTCTGCTTCTTCATCAACCATTTTTATGACTTAACCTTTGTATTTGTCACATTGTTGACAATGATACTGTCAGGTTTTGTCGGATTAGTATTCGTGTTTTTCGAAGAACACAGATCAGCAGGAAGTTCCTTGCTTATTAATGTGATAATAATTCCAATCCTATTTAGTATCATGAGTGGTATTGGACGTTTAATTGACCGAAACAATATGACAACTCAATATCTTAGCGTAGACTATAAAAACAAGCGTTTCAGTTTGGTGTTAGATGGAGAAGAACATTATCGATCAAGGCAAGATCTTATAAATGACAAGAGTTATCATCTTTTTAGAATCTCCCTGATAGATTATGATACTAATTATAAACTAGAAGGATATTACGAGAAAACAAGTGACAATAAATATCTCTTAATCGTAGACCCAAGTAACAAACCAACCATAAATATCGATGGTTGGGATTATATTTGCAAAGACACTATGATTATGTCGAAAGGTAAATTATATGGCTTTGTAGATACTCCTCTTAGCGTGAAGAGCAAATAGTTGAATTGAGAGTCTTCCAATCCTCAACAGCTGGTATGATGCCGAGAGAGATAATCCCATTCCCACACCTCCATTAATTCCTCGTGAATTCCTTGGCGGTGTGGGAAACTTTATTTCGGCGACCGAAGGGACTTGCGAAGCTTGATGAGCATTGCGACTTGCTTCAGCTTGTTGAGCCTTAGCGAAAAATAAAGCCAACTTTAGACTCACTAAATCCCTCTTATATGGGGACATCAAAAAGCGCAGAGATTAAGAGAACTGAGGATATATACCTGCAAGAAAATCCGCTGTTTTACCGCTGTTTTACCGTTATTCCTCCGTAGATGCTCCATCGATACTCCATCGATACTCCATCGATGGTCCATCGTTTCGATGGAGGATCGATGGAGGACTGATGGACTATCGATGGAGTATCTTAAGAGTTTCAAAGGAGGAATTTGCTTGTTTACGCCTTGAAAATTAGAAACGCGCACCAGCCTTTGAGGGCTGATGTCCGCTATTTTCAAGTCGTGATTGCTAAGCAATTCAAACTTTTTCTTTGGAAAAGTTGCTTTATTTGAAAAACTTTTAGTATTTTTGCAATCGAAGAATCAAAGAACGTACGCCAGCCTTTAAGGGCTGACACGCACTTTCTTCTTCATGCGAGGATGCTTCGCACGTTGCCCTCGATATGAGCAATATCCGGCAACCGGTCATCAGATAGAAGATTCTCAAATAAAGATGATTGGAACTTCATTAAATGGAGGGAAGGATAAGGAAAATACTATAAATATTAAGTAACTATGCGCTATAATTTGTTTCTTTTAATGATGATTATAAATATTCATGTGAGTAGTGTATATGCTCAATGTGATGTTTTTTATCATTCGGAAATAAACAGATTGGATTCTATATGCTCAAATAGCGAGACTAACGTACAAATCACCAATAACAGGACTCGCATCTTTCTATGGCTATTGTCTAATTCTGATACAAAATTCAAGTATGATCTGTCATTCATACCAGATGAGCCATTGGTAATTAAAAAAGAGAAATTGCAAAATATCATATCTCATTTGAAGAAAGAGCAAGATGTTTTACCAAAGAGTATGAACTCAATTGCTAAAAAGAAATTGGGCAATAGTTACGAAATTAAAGAGCTGCCGAAAAATGAAGACCTCGCAGATTCTTGGTTGGCTTCTATTCATTTATTGAATCCTGATTATGGCTTTTTTGATTTCAAATCTTTATGTGAACATTATATTAAAGTAATAAAATGCAATTCGATAGACAATGACTATTATAAGCTAACTTCCTCTGATGCACATGTCTTTGTTGGAGTTATAAGTTTTATTGTAAATGACAAATATACCGAGCAAAGTTGGAAACCTGAGTATTGGAGAATCAATAAGATTGAATTAGAAAGACTTATTACGTGGTGTACCAATAATTATTCAAATGCTGATGCTTGGAAAGTATTTTATAATACATATTGCGAGTGTATTTTAAGTACGTATTTATATCACAAATAAAAAGTTTCTCCAGTTTTTAATCCCAACAACAAGGAATAATCCCTTGCCATCAACTTTTCCGCATTTTCTTTGGCTTTATCGTTTTTTTTAGTTACTTTTGCATGCATATAATCCACATAATAAATAAATGTGATATGGCAAAAAATGAGATATCTCCTAACCCAACAAATGCGAAGGAAATCCTTGATATTGACGAACTCAAAAAACAAGCTGAGCAGGGAGATGCAGAAGCACAATGTAACCTTGGACTTTGCTATGACAATGGCAATGGTGTTCCGCAATCAGATACTGAAGCAGTAAAGTGGTGGAGTCTTGCAGCAAAACAGGGATGTGTGGAAGCAAATTACAATCTTGGAGTATGCTATGAATATGGCTATGGCATTCCACAATCATATTCTGAAGCCGTAAAGTGGTATCGCCTTGCGGCAGAACAAAAACATGCCAAAGCCCAACACAATCTTGGAGTTTGCTATGATAATGGCGATGGTGTTCCACAATCATATTCTGAAGCCATAAAGTGGTATCGCCTTGCGGCAGAACAGGGAATAGCGAATTCACAGTACAATCTCGGACTTTGCTATGAGTATGGCAATGGCGTTCCACAATCAGATACCGAGGCAGTGAAGTGGTATATCCTTGCTGCAGAACAGGGAGATGCAGATGCACAATTTAAACTTGGACATTACTATCATGAAGGCAATGGTGTTCCACAATCAGATACCGAGGCGATTAAGTGGTTTCGCCTTGCAGCAGAGCAGGGATTGGCGGCTGCACAGTACAATCTTGGAATATGCTATGAGTATGGCTATGGTGTGACGCAATCATATTCTGAAGCCGTGAAGTGGTTTTGCCTTGCAGCAGAACAGGGAGATGTAGATGCACAATTCTGTCTTGGAGTATGCTATGAGCATGGCCATGGCGTTCCACAATCATATTCTGAAGCCGTGGAATGGTATCGCCTTGCAGCAAAACAAGGAAATGCATTGGCGCAATGTAACCTCGGATATTGCTATGAGTATGGTGAAGGGGTAAGAAAATCCAAAAAAGAAGCAATAAAATGGTACAAAAAATCTGCAAAACAGGGAGACGAAACAGCGATACAGAATCTTAAGAACTTAGGCATTAATGACTACGACTAATTAATCACGCGCTATTATTTTAAACCCGAATAATTACACAAATGATATTATAGACTATTTTATTATGAAATATAGACTTATAATCATATCATTTTCGTTGATAACACATATTATGGCATATTGTCAGATTAATCAAGGGGTTTTAATAGGAAACCAATTATCGACTTATAAGACATCAGAAGATAGTTGCAGTAATGTTATTATCAGCCGGAAAGACATCAATAATGATACAGAATTGATCGTTGATTCTGCATCAAATGCGTTTTATATTGTAGATATTATAGGGTCTAGTAATAATCGCTTTCTCGTGAATATCATGTCATCTGACACAGATTCCCAACCCTTATCTATGGACTCTGTGTGGATATCAAAGAGTAATGTTGGTGTTGGATTGACTACTACAAGAATTAATAATGAGCCAAAAATTCCATTATATAACAAACCATCTTATAGTTCAAGTTATAGCATACTACCAACGGATGCAGCTTATAATATTGCCCAAGTCTTGGAATGTGATGGTAAATGGTTGAAAATACGATTTTGCAATAAGGGAAAAGAGATGATAGGCTGGATAGCTCCAGAAAACCAATGTATAAACATGTACTCTATGTGTAGCGGTAATTAATTCCTACTCATTTTCACCTTATGGATAGATACTCATTACGGCAATTTAGTAAAGAGAAATAAAGAGAGAATGTACTATACACAAGATATTAACGGCATCTATAAGAGACAGAAATAGACAAAATGAGAAAACTATTATTTATATGCTTTTTCTGTGTATCATATGCTATCGCTAATACACAGAAGGCATCGACATATTCAAAAAGAACGCACATTGTACTACCCAACAAAATCGGGAATGATTGTATCATCTCTGATGATGCTGATTATAACGACAGCATATATATAGATGAGGTTCTTTATTACAAAGAAACAGATGATTCCTTGCGTGTAATGGGCAATATAATGGGCGGCAAGAGTTCGTTGTTCGTTATCTTAGACAAGAAAAAGAATTCTATTGTATTCCGCAAGCAATCAGCTAAGATTGATAGTATTCAATGCTTTTCTTGTGATGGACATGAATTCATGACAGTAAACACAAGTTATCAAGATATGTGTTCACGGCAGATTTATTGTTCTTTGTATTTACTAACCAAGGATTCACTAAAAGAATGCTTTGGTGATTATAAAAAGAATGAATATATAGGAGCAGAAAGCTATTGTTCTGATTATTTTGTTTCATATAATCAGGATTTCTCTTTTGATATTTATAGAGATACATTAATAGTGAATGTACATAAAATAGATGAAAACAAAAAAGCAGACACTAAGAAATATCTTGTTGATTTGAAATAGTATCAAGCATACAGACTCCATTTAAGTTAACGTGAGTTCGACGAATTCAAGACCGCGAGGGCTGAAAGCTCGACACCTAATAGGGCAGTCCGTTAGGGCTGTTATTCGGTAGATGCGTGATTAAAGGAGCGCTGTAAGTGCGACACCTAAAAACATAGAAAAATACAATAGGTGTCGGTCCTACAGACCTCATCCCTCTATATCGGCAAATATAACAGCCCTAACGGACTGCCTTTTTAGGTGTCGCTCCTTCAGAGCTCTTTCAACTACGTGATATTCAATAATATACAAGTGGATAAATTCATCGAGCTCACGTTAAGTTAAAATATCAAATAAGGATTTATTATGAAATACAGGTTTATAATCATATCATTTTGTTTCTTGGCTCTTGAAAGTTGTTCAGGTTCTTATCATAGTCTTTCATATTTCAAATCACACTTGGATGAAATAGAATCACTTGATTCGGACAGTATTGTTACTATACGAAATGGTAAAGTTATGCTTTCAAAAGAAGAAGGAGAATCTGGTGATTATATAAATTTCCATTTACAATATTACAAAAACAATAAGCTTCTATATTACAAAAGAGTATCTAAGTTCTTTAATAGTATATGCTATGATGGTGTTCTGGTGGAAAGTGAAGAGTATGAAGTCAAGGGCACTCAGATAAAATTAAAGAACAGAATTATAAAAGACGAGAATGGTAATAATGTTGATTCTACAGGTTGTCAATTCCCATATAAACTCCCATTCAAATTAAAATATACATTAAATGAATAACTATTATTCATAAAAAATATCGCCCACAGGAATTAACCCGTGGGCGATAATAGTATCTAACATTCCTCCTTTTGAGAGGAACTGGTTAGGCTTAGAGATTTGGATTGAGAGTCTTCCAATCCTCAACAGCTGGGATGATGCCGAGAGAGATGATCTCGTCACGCATAGCCTGGAGGTGCTCGTAAGACTTCTGAAGACCTGCCATCTCATCAGCAGTACCCTTAGGTGCTGTGAAGTGAACACCAGTCTTGTCGATTGTTGTAGGCATAGCCATCATTACGTTCTTGTACTGATCGTTGTTAACGTAGCAACCTGCAGGAAGCTCGAACTTAGCACCACCCATAGCGCCCTCGATCATCTTAACAGCCTGATAAGCTGGGCTCTGGAATGAAGAACGACCACGGAGCTTGATGATAGCAGAACCACCCTGAGTTGTAATCTGACGGATCTCAGCAAGACGCTCAGCAGAAAGACCGAGCTCAGCGAGTGACTTACCGTCAACCTTTACCTGAGAAGCGAATACAGCCATCTGCTCACCGTGACCACCGTATGTGTGTGCGCCTGTTACCTTATCCTGCTGTACACCGAACTCGTTAGCGAGAGCCTCCTGCAGACGAGTAGAATCGAGAGCAGCGAGTGATGTGAGCTGGTTTGGCTTAAGACCAGAGTGGATGAGAGCTGTAAGAGCTGTTACGTCAGCTGGGTTGAAGATAACTACAACGTGCTCAACGTCTGGGCAGTACTTCTTGATGTTGTCACCGAACTCAGCAGCAATCTTACAGTTGCCTACGAGAAGATCCTCACGTGTCATGCCGTCCTTACGTGGAGCACCACCTGAAGAAATGATATACTTAGCACCTGTGAATGCCTCCTTTGCGTCAACTGTATAGGTGAGGTTTGCACCTGGGAATGCGCAGTGACACATTTCCTCATATACACCATGAACACCTGGCTCAAAGATATCGTAGAGACATACGTTAGGTGTGAGACCCAACATCAATACTGACTGAACCATGTTAGAACCGATCATACCACCAGCTCCAACGATAACAAGCTTTTCGTTAGTTAAAAATGCCATTGTTGTTAAATATTTATTGATTTGTTGTATAACTACTTCTTCTAACGCGCAAATTAGATAAATGTTATCCCATTTTTTCTCATTTGCCATGCAAAGGTAGTTATTTTTCTTGAGAAAAGAGCATGTTTTCTTCTTTTCTTTTGCAGAATAAATAAAAAATTGTATCTTTGTAAAGTATAATTTGCAAAAAGAGTCCAAGGTAAAAGGTTGAAACTCTCAAATCAACCCTTACACCTTACTCTTTACCCCTTATACTTTACACTAAACAAAACAATGAACATTCCTGAAAGAATATCAGCCCTTCGCGAGGTTATGCGACGCGAGAGCATAGACGCATTCATTTTCCCGAGCACAGACCCACACAACGGAGAATACGTGCCCGACCATTGGAAATGCCGTGAATGGATATCGGGATTCAACGGCTCTGCAGGTACAGCCGTTGTAACACTTAACGAGGCTGCCCTTTGGACAGACTCCCGATATTTCATAGCTGCTGCCGAACAACTTGAGGGTACAGGCTTCGTGCTTATGAAAGATGGCTTAGATGATACTCCAAGCATTTCGAAATGGCTGGGCAGAAAGCTCAGTTTCAATGGTGGTAACTGCGTGGGCGTTGACGGTATGGTGATGAGCGCAAATGATACAGACAATCTTATCTCCGAGCTCCGAAAGGAAGGCGGGATAACCGTTAGGACAAACTTCGATCCTCTTGCCGAGATATGGAAAGACCGTCCTGAGATTCCTCTCAATCCTATTGAGATTCAGCCACTTGAATATGCAGGAGAGAGTGCCGAGAGCAAACTTGAACGCATCCGACAGGCTATCCGCACTCGTCATGCTTGTGGTATTCTCGTCTCTACCCTCGACGACATAGCATGGACTCTCAACCTTCGCGGAACTGATGTTCATTGTAATCCTGTTTTCGTCAGTTATCTGCTTTTGAACGAGGACACCACCACCCTATTCGTCAACAACAGGAAACTCACGAAAGAGGTTAGCGATTACCTTGCATCTATCAACGTGAAGGTTGAGCCTTACGAGAATGTGCGCAAGGCATTAAAGGAATACAAAGCCTATAACATCATTATGGACAAAGCCACCACTTGCCATACCTTATATAATGATGTGAGGGTGAAGGTTGAGGATTGCGAAAGTCCGATACCTGCCATGAAAGCCATAAAGAACGAGACAGAAGTGAAAGGTTTCCGCGAGGCTATGAAGCGTGACGGAGTGGCACTTGTAAAATTCCTTCGTTGGCTAAAATCTGCTGTTGAAAAGGGTGGAGAGACAGAACTAAGCATTTCCCGTAAACTAACCTCCCTACGAGCAGAGCAACCTCTTTTCCGAGATATCAGTTTCGATACAATATCCGCATATCAGGAGCATGGGGCTATCGTTCACTATGAGCCTACTACAGAGACAGATGCGCCTGTTCGCCCAGAGGGTTTCCTACTCCTAGACAGTGGCGCACAATATCAGGATGCGACAACGGATATTACCCGAACAATACCCCTCGGAACTTTGACCGATGAGCAACGAAAGGTCTATACTCTTGTGCTCAAGGGTAACATTCAACTTGCTATGCTCAAATTCCCAGACGGGGCTTCCGGCACTCAGCTTGATGCCCTTGCAAGAATGGATATGTGGCGAGAAGGCATGAACTATCTCCACGGAACAGGTCACGGAGTTGGCTCTTATCTCAACGTACACGAAGGTCCTCATCAGATAAGGATGCAATGGAAGCCTTCTCCTCTACGAGCAAATATGATAGTAACTGACGAGCCCGGACTTTATCTCGAAGGACGTTTTGGTGTTCGTATTGAGAACACCATGATTATCCTTCCATACAAGGAAACCGAGTTTGGGCGATTCCTTCAAATGGAGTCTCTCACCCTCTGCCCGATAGACACAGAGCCTATCATTCTTGACATGATGCGCCCAGAAGAGACAGAATGGTTGAACAACTATCACAAACGGGTATATAACGAGCTCTCACCATTGCTTGAGGATGAAGATAAGGAGTGGTTGAAACAAAAGACACGGCCTCTCCCCCCGCCCTCCCCCGCAGGGAGGGAGCCGGAGTGCCAATGTAAGATCAATTAAATCTCATCAAGAATTTCGATAACAACATAAAAGCATAAAAAATGAAAGAAGAAAATAACGAACAGAAACAAGGAGTTTGTAGCGCTCCGGCTCCCTCCCTACGGGGGAGGGCGGGGGGAGAGGCCGTGCCTTTTAGAGTAGGCATGGGCTACGATGTCCATCAACTTGTAGAGGGTCGCGACCTTTGGCTTGGAGGTATCAAAATAGAGCATACTCTCGGACTTCTCGGCCATAGTGATGCGGATGTGCTTATACACGCTATCTGCGATGCCCTTCTTGGTGCAGCTAATATGCGTGATATTGGTTATCACTTCCCTGACACAGCAGCAGAAACAGATGGTATAGACTCAAAAATACTGCTTCGCAAGACAATAGATTTGATAGCCACAAAGGGCTATACGGTTGGAAATATCGACTGTACGATATGTGCAGAAAAACCAAAGCTAAACCCTCACGTAGAGGAGATGCGTGCCTGTCTGGCTAAGGTTATGAATACCGATGAGGATAACATCAGCATCAAGGCTACTACAACCGAGAAACTCGGCTTCACAGGTCGTCAGGAAGGCATTTCCGCCTATTGCGTTGCGCTGATTTCCAAGTAGTCTTCAGTTTTTAAGGTTTAGGGGTAATTACTAATTACGAATTACCCCTAAACCCTAATCTCTACACCCTAAACTCTAACCTATAAACTCTAAACCCTAATCCCTACTTCTTACTCAGCTCATCAATCTGCTTCTTGAATCCATCCATATCTTTCCAATGGTCAACCGCCAGTTTTATCATATTTCCCTCTTTGTCAAAGAGTCGGAATGTAGGAATACCCTGTACTCCAATATAATCCTGAACAGCAGAGAACTGCTTTTTGGGCAGATTGTAATGTACGCAACTTGGAGAGGTAAGACCGAATTTCGTGATATAGTACTTCCAGCTTCCAATATTCCTCTCTGCTGCGAGATAGAGATATACCATATCGTAATCCTTTAACTGTTGCTTTATGTCAGGTGATATCTGCTGTAAGTACATCATACAACCGCCACAACCTACACCCCAGATGTCAAGATATACAATCTTACCCTTATAAGGCTCAACAATCTTGTCAAGAATAGCTTTTCCGTCTTCAAGTCCTTCAACGATAGAGGCTGAGAGGATACGTGCATCTGCCTTAGCCTCCTCTTCTTCAATATCCCTCATCATATCTTCATTCTGCTCTACAACAACATCTTTGAAAAAGCTATTATTAATATCGTTGAGGAATGTCAAACCCTCCACGCTGAGCGGTTGCTTGGTACTTAATATATTCTGGAACAAAGCCCTTGCCATACAGAAATCACGGTCGTTGGCAGTACTGATAGAATCTACTATCATCATCAACTGCTTTAGCTTTGAAGGTGCATATTGATTATATGCCGCTTTCACATCCTCACGATCGCGCCATTGATGGAAATCCACAATCGAACAATATTTCTTTTCTGTCGCAACATAGAAATCCTGCCAAGCCCTACCTCCTAAAGTGTCGTTTTTTTCAAACTCTATAGTTCTTGCCTTCCACTTGTTGAGAAGGTCGCGATCCTCGTCACTCAGTTTCAGCAAGCCTTTCTGCTCAAGCGAGAAATACAGGTCTGGATTGTCTTCGTATTTCTTTTTCATCTTTTGTTCACCATAGGTCATGGTATCACTAATGTACCTTCCTAAACTGTTTGTGAGTAAAAGTGGCATAGATGGATCTATATTTCCCAGTTTTCTTGCCGCAATCTCCACTTCCACTGGCAATTTCCAGTTAGAGGCAGCAATCCATGTTGACATAATCGCACTAACAGCTCCGAATCTGTTGGACTCTGACACATAGTCATGATAACGCTTGCTAATGGTAGGGTGCTGAGCAACGATTTCATTAAGTCTGTCTTTGTTTTCACCGAATTTTTCCAGACACACATCCTTGAATTTCTTAAGGGCTTTAGCAGCACCCAAATTATTATGACTCGATCTTGTTTCAACATAAGGTGAATCGAAAGGATTAGCCATAAGCTCATTCTGCAAACGGGCATTCTCTCCCATAAAAAGACAACAACCATTCTTCCAGTCGTGAACCATATAGTATTTCTTTCCCGGTTCCAAAACAAGATCTTTCGCAAAAACAACATTTTTTCTTGCAGTCTCAGCAAATCTAACCGTCTGAACGCAATTCAGCTTGACTGTCATCGTGAACTGACCAGATTCGTCAAAAGACGTCGCATTAAAATATTGAGGTTGCCACGTCACATGATTCACCACACTGGCTACCAAACTGATTCCCTTGTCGGAAAAATCTTTTGGTAAATCCTTTATCCAACCCGTAATAACAGCCTCACCTTCCTTATACTCTGTGCTGAATGAAGTATTATCCGCTGTTGGATATGCAGGAAGAACAGAACCGAAACGTGAAAGGGGTACATTCTGTCCGTTGATAGTGAACTGACGCTTGCCTGCCTTTTCTTTGCCAATAGCAATAGTTACTTTCTCCTGACCATCTGTCAGAACAACCTTCTTTTCGTCCTTGCTCTCATATTTCCAAACCTTGCAATTATATACAGCATTATCGGCATAGAGTCCGAGTACCCAATCACCTGTCTGGTCATTACGCCAGTTGGAGTTGAAAAACTCGGACATATCCGTTGCCTTTCCTTCTGTAATGTTCAATATTCTTTGCGAAAAAGGGGTAGAGCCTTCTATCAAGTGAAAACGCTCCACATCAGCAGGCAGAGGTTCAAAGTGAAGGGCGATATTGGTGTAAGGAGAATTAGGCAAATACCATTCACTTAATGGAAAATCTATTTCGTCCTCACACGTAGCTTTAGCACCAATAGCATAATACTCATTGCCATCAAGAGTCTCTATGTATATTCCCTTATCAAATTGGAATGCATCAACACTCTTGACATTGAGATGCACAACCGTTTCCTTTTCGGAGAATTCTACCTTGCCGACTTTGATACTACCGTAAGGACCATCGTCATAGAATGACGTTGGATTTTCCCACACTTTCTGTGCCCAACCGCAAATAGCGATGAGCAGCAACACTAATGAAATAATTGTTTTCTTCATAGAATATGGTTTTTGTTATTTATTTTTTTACCGTTTTATCAACCACCTATACTTATAAAGACGTAATTTCCGAAAAATAGATTTAATGTTTATGTATCATTTTCTATTTTAATTTCGTCAGCACTTACAAAAGTAATAATATTTTTCTAAATCTGCAAGAAATAGCATTGTTTTTGCAAATCTTCACACACCATAAATCTTCCGCTAATCATCATCGAATTCACGTTAAACAGAAGAACACATCACCAAATCACATCCTTTTCTTGTTCGTTTTGTTCGATGTAGGATAGTAACAGCTTCGATTCAAGTTCAATATATCTCCAATTCAAGTCCAATCGGGAATTGGAGCTACCTTTTCCTCCCATGTATCTCCATCGTTACTCCATCGATACTCCATCGATCCTCCATCGAAACGATGGACTATCGATGGAGTATCGATGGAGGATCGATGGAGTATCATAAGAGAAAGAGCCTACGAGGATACAACTTTTTTCACGTTTTCCATTCAAAGAGTTGCAAATATGAAAAAATATGAGTAACTTTGCAACTAGTCATTTCAAAAGCGAAGAAAATACAGATGAAAACCCTCAAAATTATCATCATCACATTTTTGTTGACATTCTGTTATTCAACAGGAATCTTTGCACAAGAGGATATCACTTTTGAGCAGGCTCTTGCAGAACTTGAAGTAACTAAAGACCGTTTGTTTTTCATCTCCAATAGAATAATCGGACCTGAAAAATGGGAGAGGCATGCAGAGACAATAAAGAAATATGCCACAAATGAACAATTAGACAGCCTTGCTTTCTACAGCAAGTCACCAAGCGTCAGACTAATTGCTTTTTACGCTCTATATAACAAGCAACACGATATGAGTGTTGATTTATGCTTTAAAATGCTACGTGATAGCGACATAATCTTTATACGCCAAGAATACCCACAACCAGAATTGCATCCACAAACCATAAGAAGATGCATTCTTGATCTTTTAAATTTTAATTTAGAAACCTATTCAATAACCCTATCAAAAGACTCATTAGACATTATAGACTCCACCTTCATTTATCATGAAGCTGCCGATGGCGTTAGTGGATTTGATGGTATCATGAACCGTTGTAAAGGTGTTCCGAAATATTATGATCAATTCCAAAAGCTATTCGGAAATGGAAGATATGAAATGATAAAATACATCGCAGCATATAAGAACCGACAAGACATAGACAAAATCATCGCAGCATTAGAAGATTACACTAAGTATCATTACAATTCAAGGAAAGATACCAAGTATAGTTATGCGGGCTTAGATGCCATCAAGGAATATCCCGATGAGATATTCGTTCCTTATCTGGAAAAACTCAGCAAAAAAGTTTTTAACGTAAAGATTTTTCCTTGGCATCAAAGGCGTAATTATTTTGCGGCAGTAATGGCATACGACAACGAATGGGCTTACCAACTGATCGAGCAATTGTTTGAGGAAAACAAGAAATCTGAAAAAGCGGTTTTAGACATTACAAGAGGATATGTAGTATCAGACAAACAAGAACGTTTCAAACCATTAATAGAAAAATACAGCAATAAAGAAATAATAAATGAAGCACAAATATATGGAAGTGAGCATTTATACATAAAACGACCATGGTATATGTTCTGGAAAAGAAGAATTGTCATTCCAAAATAAACAGATATTCTGATTGACCACCACCTCATTTCAGGGTGGTGGTTTTCCATTATCAACGACACATCAAACAGGAATTTTCAGGCAAATATATGTTTTTTCACCTGAAAAGTTGCAAATATAAGATTTTGTCAGTAACTTTGCACCCATACAACAATTTATAAATAAAACAACTATGACACAGGCTTTAATGGAACTTGAGGCTAAAAAAGCCAACTTCGTCAAACGCTTTCTGACGGAAGTAAATAGTGAAAAGGAATTTGACACAATGTTATTCTACCTAAACATTGTGTTGGATAAGCCTGCTAATAAACAGCAACCTTATACCGAGGAAGAACTTCAAGCAAGGATAAGGAAATCAGAAGAGGACATAAAAGCTGGAAGGGTTTATTCTATGGATGAAGTAACCCAAGAATTGGAAAAGAAATATCCATGGCTATGCGAGTAATCATCACAGAGCAAGGTCGTTCAGCATTGGATGATGTTCTTTCTGGCAGCATTACTCCAATGGGCAAGAAAGGTATCAAGACTTTTTACGCAACATTCAAGAACCATAAAAGTTTGTTACCCATGAACCCTTTTATGGGGAGTCAAGAACCATTGCTTTCAGAAAAATATCGCAGTATAGTTTTACATCCATTAGTCAAAATGATTTATAGCATAGATAATGACACTATCTACATTCATGACTTCTGGAACACGCTAAGAGATCCCAATTATCTGATTTCAAGAATACATTAAAACGAGCAAGAATTAAAAATCTATCCCCTATCACATTAATGTGGTGGGGGTGTATTTTGCCATTAAAATCGCTTTCCGCTCTGTTTTTCCACGTTTTCCATTCAAATAGTTGCAGATATGAAAAAATATGAGTAACTTTGCATGCTATTTATATAATAAATAAAATCTCAAAAAGTGAAAATAGGATTCGACGCTAAGCGTTACTATCACAACCAGACAGGATTAGGCAACTATAGTCGCACATTGGTGAATGGCTTGAAAAAGCTGTTCCCCGAAAACGAGTATGTGCTCTATGACGAGGGAGCGCTTACCCGCACTTTCTCATTGGGAAAGAAAGCGGCAAAGGATGGTTGTGATATCTATCACGGTCTTAGCAACGAAATACCTTTCGACCTGTCGGCTGGCAAACGACCTGCATCTATCGTAACTATCCACGATGTGGCTTGGCTAACTTTCCCCGATATGTATCATTGGGCTGACCGAAAGATATACAACTGGAAATATGGAAGTTCGTGCAGAAGGGCTGATCAGGTGCTGGCAATATCTGAATCAACAAAGAGGGATGTGATAAGGTTCTATGGCGTGCAGGAAGAAAAGGTAAAGGTGATTTATCAGCCTGTACAGGAATACTATTATACCCCACTCGCAGACGAGACTTGCGACAAACTCATAACAGAGCATTTCGGAGAGCAGGGACTTCCGCCTTTCATCCTGTATGTGGGTAGCATAAACTCACGCAAGAACCTTCTCGGTGTGCTTCAGGCTTTGGCTTTGATTCCGAAGGAGAACCGTCCGCTACTGCTCATCGTGGGCAACGGAAGGGAATACCGAAGAGAGTGCGAAGCATTTATTGCCAAGAACTCGCTTGAGGCATATACAAGGATTGAGACAAACATACACAACAACCAATTGCTTCAGGCTCTCTATACAAGGGCGATGCTGTTCATATACCCCTCTTTCTACGAAGGTTTCGGATTGCCTGTGGTGGAGGCGGCTCTTCAGCAGACACCAGTAATAACGACTACCGTATCCTCTCTTCCAGAAGCAGCTGGACCTGACGCTTGTCTGATAAACCCTCACGCCTCAGATGCAGCCGAGCAGATGGCAAGGCATATAGACAGCCTTTGCGGAGACAGAGTTTTGGCACATAGCATCGGAGAAAAGATGGAGGCTTACGCAAGGAGGATGTTCACTCCTGAGATATTGACAAGGCAGGTGATGGAGATGTATTTGGAGGTTAGAGGTTAGAGTCTTGAGGTTAGAGTGGATAGAATGTCAATAAAAGAAATATATAGCGGTGATTCTAAGTCTGCTGAGTTCGTGAGATTCTGCATAGTTGGTGTGATTGCAACGGCATTGGATGCAGGTATCTTCTATCTCGTAAGACTGTTTGCTCCCTATCAGGTGGCATTGGTTTCGGGATATTGCCTGAGCCTCATCGTAAACTATCTGCTCACGATATACTGGACTTTTAAGAAAAAGCCGTCAACAGGAAACCTGTTTGGAGTAATAGCCGCACATATGTTCAACCTCTTCGTAGTGAGGATGTCGCTTATGTGGATATTCGTCAATATAATGGAGATTCCAGACAGGATAGCATACATCCCGACTTTGCTGATAAGCATGGTGACAAACTTCCTTGTGGTGAGGTTTGCCGTAAATAAAACAAATTAACGAGTAAGAATTAACAATTAACATAGATAAACTATGAATTTTCTTGATAGAAACGAATTTAACTTCAAGCCTTCGCAGAAGGTCATTGATGCTATAAAGAACTTTGATCCGGAGACACTATGTTTCTACACCCGAATCTACGACGAGGGCAAGAAGAGCATCGTGTCTGTTCGTCTCTCAGAGATATACAACGTGCCAGAGGAGCAGGTTCTCTTGGGATATGGCGGTGAGGATATTCTGAAGAATGCCGTTCACTACTATCTTATGAAGGGCGACAACAAGACAATTCTCATTCCAGAGTTCTCTTGGTGGTACTACAACCGCATAGCAGGTGAGTGTGGCGGTAATTTCGAGATGTACCCTTTGCATCAGTTGGACGATACCTTCGCATACGATGTGGACGAGGTTATAGAATACACCAACCGTATTCATCCTCGTATGCTTCTCCTTGCATCTCCTAATAATCCAACAGGCAACTGCCTCACACCAGAGGAGATAGGCAAGATTATGGAGAACATACCAGCGGACACAATGGTGCTTATTGACGAGGCTTATGCTTCATTCATTTCAACTGACACCGACTATATCGCACCTCTGGTTAGCAAATACTCAAACCTCATCATCTCACGCACATTGAGCAAGTTCTACGGACTTCCAGGTCTGCGCTTGGGCTTCGGATTCATGGGTAAGGGACATGAGAACTTCCTCAGCTATGCCAACAAATACCTTGGCTACAACCGTTTCACAGAGGCTGTGGCATTAGCCGCCCTTGAGAGTGATGACCACTATCGTAAGGTTGCTGACGATATGGAGTGGGATCGCCAGTTGTTCAAGAAGGAACTTGGCAATCTCCCGGGCTTCAAGGTTTATAAGAGCGTTGCCAACTTTATCCTTATCAAGTACCCTACTGAGATTAAGGAGCGACTTCAGAAGGCAATGGCAGAGCAGCAGTACAAGATCAAGTTCATGGGCGACAAAGGACTTGAGGACTGCCTCCGCATCACTCTCGGAACAAGGGAGCAGATACAGGTGGTAGTAGATACAATCAAGCGCGTGGCGATTGAAAAGTAAAAAGTAAAAATAAAAATACTATCTAACATCTTCCTTTGGGGAAGACTTGGCTAGGCTTTATTATGAAAGCAATAATCCTTGCGGCAGGAATGGCATCGCGCCTTCGTCCGCTTACAAATAACACTCCGAAATGCTTGCTTAAGATTGGTGAGCGCAGTCTTCTTCAGCGCTCTATGGATGCGCTGACAAAGAACGGCATATCAGAGTTCGTCATCGTAACAGGTTATCTGCACGAGATGATTGAGAACTTCGTTGCAGAGCAATACGGCAATAGCATAAAGGTGAGATTCATCCATAACGAGGTGTATGATTCAACCAATAACATATACTCATTATGGCTTGCACGTCCAGAGGCAGAGAATGAAGATATCCTTCTCTTGGATAGTGACCTGCTCTATGATCCTGAGATTGTAACACGAGTATTGGCTAATAAAGCGGACAATGTACTTACCCTCATAAGGCATGAACTTGGAGAGGAGGAGATGAAGGTTGTTGTTGACAAGGAAGGTTCTATCCTTGAAATCAGCAAGACCTGTCGTGTGGAAGATGCTGCTGGCGAGAGTCTCGGCATTGAGAAAATGGGCAAAGAATACACCAAGGCACTCTATGCAGAACTTGAACCGATGATGAATGAGGAGCATCTTGAGAATAAGTTCTATGAACTTGCCTTCGAGCGTCTTCTTCCCAAGGGACATACATACAAGGTTCTCGATGTCTCCGACCTCTTCTCTTGCGAGCTTGACACGGTAGAGGACTTTGAGAATGCGAGCAAGAGCCTAACCAAGCCTTCCCAAAGGGAAGGATGTTAGATAGTATTGCACCTTATATAAGTTTCTGCAAATAGAATTCACTAAATAATACGACCAAACCTTCTTTTAAGCGAAAGATTGTATAAAACATCCTTCCCTTTGGGAAGGCTTGGTTAGGCCTTTAATCATGGCATCATACGACATCCGACCATTACAACTACGTATTCTCAATATTCTCCTTGCACTCGACAAGGTTTGCAAGGAACATAATCTGAGATACTATCTCTGGGCAGGAACAATGCTCGGAGCAATTCGCCATAAGGGCTTTATTCCTTGGGATGACGACCTCGATATTGCCATGCCCCGAAATGACTATGACCTGCTTATGGCGAATGCAAAGGACTGGATGCCTGAGCCGTTTGAGGTGGTGAGCTATGAAACAGATGCAGAGAACTACCCATTGCCTTTTGCTAAGATACAGGATGGTAGCACAACGCTCATAGAACGCATGCATCTGAGCTATCTCGGAGGAATCTATCTCGATGTCTTCCCTCTTGACGGAATGCCATCTTCTCGTTTGAAGCAAAGGCTGCATTTCATTCACTATCAATGGCTGAAGAAAGCTCTGTATTTCGTACACAGAGATCCTTATCGCCACGGTCATGGACCTTCCTCATGGCTTCCTCTTCTTTGCAGGAAACTATATACGATGCAGGGCTTGCAGGAGAAGATAAGGAAGATGCAAAAGGCATACGACTATGACAAATGCAACCTTATCGTAGATCACGATGACGGACTTAAAGGCGTAATGCCTAAGTCTCTTCTCGGCAAGCCTACGCCTGTTCTCTTCGAGGATAAGATAGTAATGGGTGTGGAGCATCCACATGAATATCTCACACAGAAATACGGCGAGTACATGGTCATTCCTGACGGAGACCACCAGCGGCAGCATAACTTCCACCTGTTAGACTTAGAAAAGAGCTATAAGAATGTATAACGGCTTCTCCATACTCATTCCTACATGGAACAATCTCGATTATCTGAAACTATGCGTCCGTAGTATCAGACAGCATTCTGCATATAATCATCAGATAATTATTCATGTGAATGACGGTTCTGATGGTACTCTCGAATGGGTTAAGGCAGAAGGACTTGACTACACCCATTCAGAGGAGAATATCGGTGTGTGCCTCGCAATGAACAGCATGCGTAGGCTTGTCAAGACCGAATACATATATTTCATAAATGATGATATGTATGTGCTTCCCAATTGGGATGTGGTGCTAATGGAAGAGATAAAAAGCCGACCTGATAATATGTATTACCTATCAGGCACGATGATACAGCCACATTACAAGGACGATGTAGGACTTTGTATCAATTACGGAGACTCTATACAAACATTCGAGGAAGAACGTTTGCTAAAGGAATATATGAATACGCCCTACAATGACTGGCTTGGCGCAACACGTCCACCTTCTCTTGTGCATCGTGACATCTGGGATCTTGTAGGCGGTTACAGCATAGAGTTCTCTCCTGGAATGTACAGTGACCCGGACTTTACCGCAAAGCTCCTCATGGTAGGTGTTACTCATATGAAGGGATTAGGAAACAGCCGTGTGTATCATTTCGAGACAAAGACAACAGGCAGAATAAGGAAGAACGATGGATCTACGCAGTTCCTTCTTAAATGGGGCATAAGCAACTCCACGATGAGAAAGCATATAACACGACAAGGTCAAGACTGGAGTTTGCACGATACTCCAATTAACAAGGCTGAGATTGCAAAGAAGAAGAGGTTCGTGCGAGCCAAGGCACTCTGGTATATATTGAAGAATGGATTTGGTATAGCAAAAGACCTTGGAGAAATATAAAGCTGAATTATGAACAACAACATTTCTGTCGTAATTAATACATACAACGCGAGCAAGTATCTTGCACGTGTTCTTGAGACGGCAAAATCGTTTGACGAGATTGTAGTCTGTGATATGGAGTCTACCGACAACACCGTGGAGATTGCGAAGAACTACGGTGCAAAGGTCGTGACTTTCCCCAAGGCAGACCATAAGAGTGCAGAGCCTGCCCGCACATTCGCCATACAATCAGCAAGCTGCGACTGGGTGCTCGTTGTTGATGCCGATGAACTCATACCACAGGCTTTACACGACTATCTATACGACTTCATAAAGAATCCAGGCGACATTCGCGGTATCTACATCCCACGAAAAAATTTCACAATGGGTACTTTCCTGCCCTCTTCATACCCCGACTATCAGCTGCGTTTCTTCATAAAGGAAGGAACCGTGTGGCCACCATACGTTCACACATTCCCAACCGTAAACGGTAAACTATACCATATCCCTGAGAAACGTAAGGATCTCGCTTTCGTTCATCTTGACGACTCTACCCACGCTACCCTTGTGCGTCTTAACAACTATACCGATAACGAGGTGGAAAAGCGTGCCGGAACAACGGTAACCTTCTTCAAGATGTTCGCATCACCTACAATGCGCTTCATAAAGTTGTATTTCATCAAGGGCGGTTTCCTCTACGGCATTGCAGGATATGTACAGGCAATGCGTTCAGCACAATATAAGTTCACGGTTCTCTGCAAGCTCTACGAGAAGCAAATCGGATTATAAAAGGCTTGGTTAGGCTCTATATTATGGCTAATTGCACATTAAATCCTTCATACCAAAAATACAGCGAGCTTAATGCTTATATCAATAATCTACCTGAGAGTTTCGAGCACTCAGGGAATATGATATGGAATGGCAGAAATAAGATAAAAGCTGTTGATATCACCATGGATGATGTAAAGAGAATGGTGGTGAAGAGATTCAAATGTCCTAACTTTATTCAGAATATAGGTTATATATTCAGGAGCCATAAGGCACGCAAATCCTATGAAAACGGTATGGAAATGATACATCGCGGTATCAATACTCCAGAACCAATTGCATTCGTAGAGTTTAGAAAAGGATTGTTTCTAACAGATGCCTATTATATCTGCAAGGAACTTGAAGATTGTACGGAAATACGCGAGGCTTTTGAAAAAGAAGAATGGGACAAAGATGTAGCAAAAGCCTTAGCACACTTCTTTGCCCAGTTGCATAAGTGTGGGATACTCCACAATGACATGAACAACACAAACATCCTGTTCACGAGAAAAGACGGAGATATTAGTTTTACGTTGATAGACATAAACCGTGTCACATTCTACGATTCCATACAGGACATCCCGATGAAAGAGAGAATAGAGAACATGACACGATTCAGCGGCCGCTACGATCTATTCCTTTTTATAGCAAAAGAATATGCCTCTGCATGTGGCATTCCTAATCCAGAGCAATGGGCAGAACAGGCCCTTCAACAGAAAAAACAGCATGACCGTCAATGGGTTCGTCGTAAGGCTTTGACTCATCCCTTACGGACAATATCCAAAAGGTCATAGGCTTCTGCAAAAGCCTTCTTGAAATAATACCCTTCAGCAAGACGCTTGCTCATAATCTCTGCATTGTCACACATTTTTTTGTATTCCTCAAGCGTTATATCCTTTATTCTTTCATCTATATCCCTAAGCGATCCTACGGTAAAGCCAATGCCCTCCTTTTCTACAAAAGGAGCCAGAGCTGACTGATTCCACATAATAACAGGCTTTCCACTTCTCAGATAGCATGATGTCTTGTGCGGATTGTTCACCTTGAGGTATTCTCCCCAGTCGCCAGCGCATTCATCTATGCTTGAGCCATCCCAGACAAGTCCGAAATGACCTATTGAATTGCTTATGAGATAATCGGGAGTAACAAGTCCCATAGGAGTGATGTTTTTCCATCCCTTTGCCTTGTCTTCGTCAAGTCCGCCACCATAGATATGGAAATGCCAATTGTGTATCTTGTCATCCAATTCATAGAGGAAAGAATTCTTACGATGTGACAGACCACCAGCATATACAACTTTCCACTCTTCTTCTACTGTTTTCTCTGGTCTTCTACCTGGATAGGAAGACAGATAATCAAAGATACCAAGCGTTACCATAGGCTTACGATATCCCTGAGAAAGCAGGAATTGCTCCATTGCCTCATTATGTACAATGAGAACATCAGTATGGTTTATGCGAACCAGTTCCTGTGCGATGGTGAGTTTCTTACGACGGAAACAGCCAAGGTCATGAACAAGCGTCACGACCTTACCTCCCTTGAAATGTGCAAGACGACATACAAGGGAGTAATACTTCTTGAACGGATATTGAATAAGCAGGACATTGCCTTTCTTTACTCTTACAAGAACGAGGAGTACGCTTACAAGCTTACTTATGAAACGCGCTATCGAATTGTGAGAATCAATACTCCAGGCAATATCACGAAACCCATTTCTGCCCATGATAACATCCATGTCATCCTTCGCTTTATTTGTTGAAGGAATTTTCAGATAGAGCTTAACAGCGTCTTCCAAAGAGGCAGACTGTTTAATAGTATTTTCCATCGCAGGCATATTAATTTTTAGTCCTTAATTGTTTATAGCTCCTTTCCACATCAAAATTAAAACTACCATGCATTGCTGACACTTGCTGAGGTGTCATATAGTCAGCTCCATACTGTCGCTCAAGCAAAGCATGGCTCTGTTGCGGGATAGGAATCTTTATATATTCAAAATCGGCATAAAGAGGCTCGCCATATTCCTCATAGAAGTTTATCGGGCTGCTATGGTTAAACGCAATTTCACATACAGGAGCATTGCCTTTGCGACTCTGACCTCTTACAACATTCTCGTATTCACCAAACATATGTTTGTCGCTGAAACATTTCGTACTACTCCTCATCCATTTATATATGAACTCCGGCATAGCATTACATAACTTTGAAACAAAACGGAACTTCTGCTTTGCACGTGTTTCCTTATTGTAGTATCGCGAGAATCCTCTTGCCGTCGTAGGTAGTATATCAGCAGGGAAAATATCAATGAATATGCCTTGATTGTATTTATCCGTACATCCCTTCTGGTCAACTCCCCAACATGCAGTATCGCTGTTTCGCACCTGAGCATGACGATGAGTATAATGAGAATCTGTATATACATTCTGGAGGAAATACGGATGTTCAAACTCATCCGCCAAAGACATGAGACGATCATAGTCCTCACGAAGCATCACCATGTCAATATCATCATCCCAAGGAATAAAACCATGATGACGGATAGCACCAAGCAATGTTCCGCCATCAGCATAGACACGAAGCCCGTGCTTATTACAGATATCAAGAAGATACTGCAACAAATCTATCTGCACAGCCCACAGTTTCTTCATATCTGCGGATATTGTATAACCAATTCTTGTCTCTTCCTGCAGAAATTCAACAGGCGGATTATGTCTTATATTCATAGCTTCCTTTTTTATTTCCCCTTAATTATCCTAACGCTATCCACCAACTCCTGAGTATTCGCATCATACCCTAACATTGTGACAGCAGCCTCATCAACCCTTATAACCTGATAGTATCTGCTTCCAGAAAGTACTGGCGAGAACCTTTCTGTAGGTTTAAGCTCATAGTTCTTCGGCGCACAATGACTTACGGTATAGAGAGGAGGATTCTTGCACTCATTACTCTTCAACGGCTCTTCAGAAGATGTACAATGAGTATATCCATGCTCATGTCCTTGAAGCACAAGTTCCACGCCAGCCTCTTGTATCATATCATTAAACACCCAACGCTCAATGAGATTGTTGTTCTTGTTCTTAACGGAATAAAGCGGATGATGTAGCATCACAATCCTATGCTTTGTATTACACTCATCAAACCTATCCTTTAGCCATGCTTTCTGCTGAAGGAGGAAACATGCTCCACGTTCAGAATCAAGGAGGAAGAACTGCGTATTGTGATATACGAAAGAGAACAGATGATTCTCATCGCCCCTCTCCTCCATTCCCTTTAGGAAGTAAGGAAAGGTAAGGGCAAACCTGCGCTCACACTTCCTTATCAGATACTTCAGATAGTCGTGATTGCCTGTGATATTCACTATCGGCATTGCCGTACACACGCTGTCTATACTACGGAAAGTCTCTGCAAAATATGCATCCGTAGGACGCTCGATAAGGTCACCTCCAAATGCCACGAATTCCACTTCCGGATGCCTGCTTATGGCTTTCTTCAGAAGAATGTTGGCAACACCGTTTATCGTATCCTGCACATCCCCCATGTAGAGGAATGAGAACGACTCTGACTTCGGATTTGAGGTCGTGAAACTATACCATTCTGACAATGCGCCATTAGCCTTTACCGCATAACTGTAGGTATGCTCTGCCTTTAGAGCCTTTAGTTCTGCTCGATAATATGCTGCTTTGCCTGCACGCGATTCAAACACCTCTCCAATGGCCTTTACCTTGACCGTATCGGTTGAATCGGCAAGCAGAAGAACGGCATCAGCATCAACCTTGTCATCACACATCCACGACACCATCCTCGACAACTCACCATCATTTCCGAATGTGAGCAGCACACGTGAAGGTGTCTTTGATGCCGTATATGGAGCCTCTGACGGATTACCGAACCAGACATCCCATCGGGTATATGCCCATATACCCAATCCTACCACAACAATGGCAACTATCGTCAATATAATATTTCTCTTGCGTTTCTTCATTATTTCTTGAAGACAAGCTGATTATGATTCATTCTGAAAATATACTGTTGAATAAGGCTCTTTAGCCTATTCTCATACTCCTTCGGATATTGCGCCTTCATATCCTTAACCTGCAAGGTGTCTTCCTTGAAGCGATAAGCATGAACCACCTTCTCGCCGTCAAATTGCAACATCCAGTCGCCTTGCATATACTGATAATATCCGTTGCCCGGAATATAGTTCACCGCCCAAGTATCTTCTTTCTTGGTGTTCAGCACATCCTGTCCGAAAGCGACATATGGAAGGTCATAACCAAGGATTCCAAGTATAGTCGGCATTATATCTGTCTGACTTATAATCTTCTCTCTGTCAGCCACGCCCTGAAGCTCCGGCAAAGAAGGGGCATAAATAACGATAGGCACCTTGTATCTGCCAAGATCAGAGGTAAACTGAGGGTCAATAGATTCCGAGGTATGGTCGGCCGTGAGCACAAAGACCGTATTCTTAAACCATTCCTGCTTACTTGCCTTCTCAAAGAAGAGGCGCAAGGCATTATCCGAATATTTTATACTTGCAAAGATTGGCGGATCAGTTGGAGGGAACTTAGTCTTATACCTCTCAGGCATAGCGTATGGAGGATGTGAAGAGGCTGTGAAAACAGAGGTGACAAACGGCTGTTTCATCTCACTCATCTTGTCGCAATAGAATTGAAGGAACTCCTCATCCCAAATAGCCCAAGTACCGTCAAAATCATCATCACCATGATAGCGAGGATCCTGATTATACTCTGTTCTTCCATAATACTCCTGAAAGCCTGTAGCCTTGGCAAATGCCTGAAATCCCATCGAACCATTCTCCGCCCCATGGAAAAAAGCTGAGGTATAGCCTTTGTTGCGTGACAGTTCTCCTGCTATTCCCGAAAGGTCGTTCATAGAAGCCGGCGTTAGGAAAAATGGCTCTACAAAACTTGGAATAGAAGAAAGCACACTTGGCATTCCGTCAATACTCTTCCTGCCACTTGAATAGCTATACTCAAACGTCATCCCCTTTTGCGCAAGCTCCGACAGGAAAGGCATGTTACCTCGCGCCATTGCCTGCTTTCCAAAGCTCTCAAGGATGAAAACCACAACATTCATCGGACGGAACTGCACACTATCTGCCGGCTGATGCAAAGGAGAGTAAAGTTTCTGCGCTTCAGCATCCGAGAGATAATGGCACTCCACGAACGGTTTCTTGCCAATAGTACGCATTATGCTAAAAGGAGTATTCAACACAACACCCACATCAATGGCATGATCCACATACTGATTGGCATTTGATATGGTAATAGGGCGAACTGCTGTGGTAAATCCGCCTCTCATTCCTGCTACGGTAAGTCCCGATGCCACGGCAAGCAGAACGAGCTGAGCGATGTAATAGCGTAAGAGGTGTTGGGCGTTGAATGTCGGGTGATTATCAGGCGCGCGAAAGCCTTTCCAAAGCACCCATACCAACAGGGCAGCAAGAATGAACAGATACCAGTAAGGTAATGCCTCGTTTGTTATGATTGTAAGGAAATTTCCCTCATTACTAAATTCCTGCAACACATTGAAAGTCGTCCTCCTTCCTGTAAACGGGAAATATGCACAGTCACAGAGGTTTGCCGAAAGACCGATGAAGTTAAGAACAACAAACAGCCATCGCATAACGGCATAGAACTTGACATTCTCCTTATAATGCAGAGGCAGCAGGAATGCCAGAATCATCCAGCAGTTGAGGTACAGTATTGCCGTAGTATCAAAACGAAGTCCTGCCAAAAGCAACTGCAACATATACCCGGCAGACAGATGCTCTGCGTATATTGAGCTATTGCATACGACAAAGACAATTCGCGTAACAGTAAACAGCACATATACCAGAAGGAGATTGCATACCAATGCTCCCACCCTACTACCGCAGAATCTTCCAATGATGTCCTTCAACTTTTTATTCATCTATATATCCATTTCCAACACCTGTTCAATAACAGGTGCCATGTCGTAATATCTATACTGACCAAGACGGCCTCCAAAGATTACTCCTTCTTCCTTTTCAGCCAACTGCCTGTAAGCCTCGGCAAGAGCATTATTACGCTCATCATTCACAGGATAGTAAGGCTCCATGCCTTGAGAATACTCTACGGAATACTCCTCGCTTATCACAGTCTTGGGATTTTCATACACCTCCTGACCAAACATCTCAAAATGCTTGTGCTCTATGACACGGGTATAAGGCTCGTCATGCGAAGTGTAATTAACGACGGCATTTCCCTGATAGTTTGGAACATCCAACACACGAGTCTTGAAAGACACCGTGCGCCAATCCAACTTACCAAGAGAATATCCGAAGTATTCATCAATAGCACCTGTATAAACCAACTTATCTGCAAACTTCCTCCAATCCTTGTATTCAGAGTTGAAGAAGTCAACATCTGTCTTGCATTCAACACCCTCAAGCAAGCCTTCTATCAAGCGGTTATATCCCCCAACAGGAACACCCTGATACTTGTCATTGAAATAGTTGTTGTCATAGACGAAACGAACAGGAAGACGTTTTATTATGAAAGCTGGAAGGTCAACGCATTTCCTTCCCCATTGCTTTTCTGTATATTCCTTGATAAGCGTATTGAAGATATCCTTGCCAACAAGACATAATGCCTGTTCTTCAAGATTACGAGGCTCAGACACTCCCAAAGCCTTCAGTTTCTCCACAGCATCCTTCTTCTGCTCTTCAATCTTTGCCATTGCCTCATCAGGAGTCGTTACGCCCCACATCTGGTAAAAAGTGTTCATGTTGAATGGGAGGTTATACAACTTGCCCTTATAGTTGGCAACTGGCGAATTGGTGTATCTGTTGAACTCAACAATAGAGTTCACAAAATCCCATACCGCCTTATTTGAAGTATGGAAGATATGTGCACCATATTTATGCACATTTATTCCCTCTGATTTCTCACAATACACATTACCTCCAAGATGCGAGCGCTTGTCAATCACCAAACAACGCTTTCCCTTCTTCTTGGCACAATACGCGAAGGTTGTACCAAAAAGTCCGGAGCCTACTATAAGATAATCATATTTTGATGCACAATTTGCCATAAAGGTCGAAGGTGTTAGGTGTTGGCGTACTTGCTCATTTCATTTTCTATGAAAACGAGGGCAAAGATAGCAAAAAAAAGCGGAAAAGCCAAAAAATAAAGGGTAAAACTTGCCATAGGCAAGAATTGAACTGATTCTAACAGAATCTATCACACAAAAAGACGGAGAACTCGTTTGTCACATTTCTTTTTCGTTTGATTCGAATCTGCCTTTACAACGTGACTTTTCCTCCGTTCTTCCTTCGTTCTTCCTCCTATGATCCTCCGTACCAAAGTCGGTGCAAAGTCGGTGCAAAGTCGGTGAGAGAGCGGAGGAACATCGAATTTGGTACGGAGGAAGAGCGAAGGTATAGCGTATCAAAAAAAAGACACGCCCTATGGCATGTCTTTTTGCAAGTTATGTTCTCGTTTTTCTTCTTCTCTTTCCAAATACTCCTCGTATGTACGCTTCCAGCGATTGTGAGTCCAAAGGTAGAATTCCGGATTCTTGCGAATCTCATTCTCAAGAATGGCAAAGCACCTTTTTGTTATCGCAAACTCCTCTTCCTCGTTAGGATTTGTGGAGATAACATGATAGTTGGCAATATACTTTCCTCTCTCTGGACGCTCCATGCGGACGAACACTACAAGATCGTTCACCTTCCTTGCTATTCGCTCAGCACCTGTGAAAACCGGGGTCTTCTGATTGAGGAAATCTATCCACAGATGTATGCTGTCCCACTTAGGACTCTGGTCAAAGATATAGCCAAACTGATAGCCTTGTTTCTTTTTCCTGAGGGTGACAAGCTCACGAAGTATATGATGCTTATTGATACACAAGCCTCCAAGCGAAGAGCGCATCTTTATCATCAGTTCATCGGCAAAATCACTTCTCAACGGATGATAGATTAGTCCCATGACATCATCTGGCCAGGGCCAGTATAATCCGGCAGCAGAAAGCCATTCCCAGTTGCAATAGTGGCCAAGGAATGAAGATACCCCTTGCCCTTCTTTCTTCACGGCAACAAGTTGCTCTAGACCTCTGAACTCCAGATGCTTCTTCATCTCTTCTGGAGTTATGGTCAGAAGTTTAAGGGTTTCCACGAAATAGTCGCACAACCAATGATAGAATTTCCTTTCTATCTCCCGTAATTCCTTCTCGCTCTTCTCTGGGAATGAGGCAGAGAGGTTTTTTCTCACAATCTCCTTCCTGTAGCCAACAAGGTGATATACAAAAAGATACGCTATATCAGAGAGGATATAGAGCACCTTGAAAGGCAATCGCGATATGAGCGTCAATATAAATTCCATTACAAATCCGCTATTTTATCATATAGTTTCTGAAGATACGCCTGTACCCTCTTTTTATTCAATCCTTTCTTGCTTCCCTCATCGAATACCGCTTTGTTCAGAGCATTGTCGTATATCACAGTATTCTCTTCCGTAACCATTCCCATAGCATCAGGGAAGGTGAAGAAAGCAAAATGTGGAGCATTTGCATCAAGAATATCCTTTGAGAAAAGAAACTCATTATGCTCTACACCAAGAATGCCGAGAAGCGTAGCAGGGATATCCGACTGACAACCTATGGTCTCTTCCTGTTGAGCATTAATCTTTCCTCCGAGCAGAATCATCGGAATCTCATAGCGCCACATGGCATAGTTGTCGATATTCTGAGGATATGCGCCAAGATGGTCAGGCACAATAAGCACAAGGGTATTGTCCCAGTCAGTTTTCTTCTTCATAGCCTCAACAAACTCGCCAAGACATTTGTCTGCATAGTAGAAGGCATTCAATTCCGGCTCCTTGATATGGCTCTTGAAAGGCACATCAAACGGCTCGTGACTGCTCTCCGACATTACCACTCGCAAATGCTTTTCCTTCTTGTCAGAAGCTATCATATCCTTCAGAATCCTTTCATACACAGGACCGTCAGCTACACCCCATTTGCCTGTATGCAATTCATTGGGGAAATCTTTGTCGGACACCACATTCAGAAAGCCTGTACCCATAAGATACGACTTCATATTGCTGTAGTTCGTATCACCTCCGTAGTAGAACGTACTGTTATATCCTGCCTTTCCCATAGCACTTGCAATAGAAGGCAAGCTCGTACTCTTATGCGGAATATCCATTACGCTCATTGTAGGCTGCGCAGGCAATCCGCTTAGAATTGATACTATCGCCCTATCCGTACGGAAGCTATTGGCATAGAAGCGAGTGAAATACATTCCTTCCCTTGAATATCGGTCAAGGTTCGGGGTTATGCCCTTCACATGTCCGGCTTCTGTCATGATATACTTCGAGAAACTCTCAAGCATTATCACCACCACGTTTCTTGGTTGATTTTCTCCACGAAGCGAGAATTCCCCAACCGAGTCCCCACGTAATGCCGTACAGGTCATATCGCTAAAGATATCTGTAGCCTCCTTATCGTCCATGAAGCGGTATCTGTCGGCTATGTCCTCATCATGCGTTACCGATTCAATAAAGCAGAAGATAGGATTCACGGCAGCATGACATAGGCGTATGTTTGTGGAGTAATACACCGCTCCTGTATGGTTTGTTCCTGCTCCAAAGCCTCCTCGGATTGGGATGATGAGAAGAGCGGTAAGGAGAAGTATCACTATCGTCTGCAACCAAGGCTTGCCATTCTGTTGAGCCTTTGGAAGCCTCACAAGTCTTGTGATGAGGAGGTAGATAAACACCGTAGAAGCACATACGGCAAGCAAGCCTCCTATCAACTGCCCTGTCGTGACGCTCGCCATAGCATCAGAGGGGGATGTCTTTATATAGAGCAACGGGGTATTGTCGAGCGGAAATCCCCAAAAGCCATAAAGCGCTATGTTTGCAACGTATGCAAGCGATGAGATGAATGCCACGATTCCCACATAGCCTTTCCAAATCCAGCCTATCACCTTGGACTCTATCCATAGGGAAGCTATGAAGATGAGAGCAGGAATGATAGTAAGGTATCCGGCAATGGCAACATCGAGCACAAGTCCATGCCATATCACATCCCACCAATCGGAAGCGCTAATACCCTCTATTATCGAAGCATATACAGCAAGGAAGACAAACTTGCCAAGTACTCCGATAAAGGTCCAGAGGAGGAAAAGAGAGATAAACAAAGAAACACGGCCTCTCCCCACACCCTCCCCCGTAGGGAGGGAGCCGATTCGACTATAAGGATTGGCAATGTTTTCCATTTTTAATGATCAATTTCTATTATTTTGTGCCTTCCGGCTCCCTCCCCCTCGGGGGAGATGGAGGGGGCTCCTTTACTTCTGCATATCATGCAGCTTCTTATAGTAACCGTCTTTTTGCAGCAACTCCTCATGCGTACCGCTCTCCACTATCCTACCCTCATGCAGCACATATATCTCACTTGCATGCTTGATGGTAGAAAGACGATGGGCAATAGCTACGGTTGTTCGGGTAGTCATCAGTTTCTCGAGGGCATCCTGAACAAGTCGCTCCGACTCTGTGTCGAGTGCCGAGGTAGCCTCATCAAGGATAAGGATTGGAGGGTTCTTCAATATGGCACGCGCAATACTAACACGCTGACGCTGACCGCCTGAGAGTCTGCCGCCTCGGTCTCCTATCATAGTCTCATATCCGTTCTCTGACTCCATGATAAACTGATGGGCATTGGCAATTTTTGCAGCCTGTTCTATCTCCTCATCGGTAGCAGAGTCCACGCCAAACGTGATATTATTTCTGAACGAATCATTAAACAGAATAGCCTCCTGATTCACGTTTCCTATAAGCTGACGAAGGTCGTGTACACCAAGGTCCTTTACGTTCACGCCATCTATAAGCACCTCTCCCTTCTGCACATCATAATAACGAGGTATGAGGTCAACGAGAGTGGATTTTCCCGAACCCGACTGCCCCACAAGAGCTATGGTCTTTCCCTTAGGAATAACGAGATTGATATCTTTCAGCACCCAATGCGGCTCACCTGTCTTAAAGTCGTTGTATGCAAACGATACGTTGCGGAACTCAATCTGATGCTCGAATGAGGTGATAGGTGTTGGATGTTGGCTCTCAGGAATAGTATCCTCCGCCATCAATATCTTATCCACACGCTCCATAGATGCAAGTCCCTTTGGAATGTTGTATCCTGCCTTACTGAAATCCTTCAAAGGCTGAAGGATTGAGTAAAGGATAACCATATAGTAGATGAATGTAGGACCGCTGAGGGCATAGTCGTTAAGCACGAGGATGCCACCAAACCACAGCACGATGACTATCATTAGCGTACCAAGGAACTCACTCATAGGATGCGCCATCTGCTGACGAACGTTCACTCTGAGTATGCTATTGCGGTAACTGGTATTTATGCGGTTAAAACGGTCATTCATCTTATCCTCGGCACAGAATGCCTTTATGATTCTCAAACCGCCTAAAGTCTCTTCCACCTGACTCATAGTGTCACTCCAAAGAGCCTGAGCAGCAATCGACTTCGACTTCAGTTTCTTGCCCACAGCACCTATCGCCCATCCCATAACAGGAACAAAGACAATAGTAAACAGCGTGAGCTGCCAACTTATCACTATAAGCGTAGTGAAATAGGCAATAATGAGAATCGGATTCTTGAACAGCATGTCAAGGCTCGACATTATCGAAGACTCTATCTCCTGCACATCGCCCGACATACGGGCTATGATATCGCCCTTGCGCTCTTCGCTGAAGAATCCCAAAGGCAGAGATGTAATCTTACGATACAGCTGATTGCGAATATCGCGAACCACACCTGTACGGATAGGAATGATAGTAGCCGATGAAAGGAAATACGCTCCTGTCTTGAGGAATGTGGCAAAGGCAAGGAACAAGCCTATGATAAGCAACGTGGTAGTTGCGCCCATATCAGCTATCATATTCGTCACATAATAGTCAGCATTGTTGCTCACCACTTCCTTCACGTTATTCCAATCCCATTCCATGAAATGGGTTGCCTTACCAGCATCTCCCGTCTTGAACAGAATCTGAAGGATAGGCACAAGAGTGGCAAACGAAAAGATATTGAGCAAAGCCGACAGTATGTTAAACACCACCGACAGCACGAGATATTTCTTATATGGAGGCACAAAACGCCTCAGTACCTTAAGGAATTCTTTCATTTTATATAAGTCAAAGGACTAAGGGCAAAGGTCAAAGGGCTAAACTCTAAACACTAATCCCTAAACTCTAAACGCTAAACTCTAGCCCCTAAACACTAAACTCTAATCACTAAACTCTAAACACGTTTCTAATTTCCGAGTGCAAAGTTACACATTATTTATAAGAAAACGAAATAAATCCCTAAAGTTTTCATAATATAACATTAAAAAATTCTCCCACACTATCAGAGTGACAAATCTGAATGTGTGGGAGAACCACTTTTCCTTTTACTACTTCCCAACTTTCAACTTTCACCTTTCATCTACTTGCCTCCGCTGATCCTTCGCTATGCTCCCGTTATGCCTCTGCTTCTTCGCCCATAAAAAACTATAGGATCATAGGAGGAAGAGCGGAGGATCATAGGAGGTACATAGGAGTTGCCTTGACAAACGATTCAAGTAAAAAAGCCGTTTGCTGGGAAATTTCGTCGAACTGACGTTACATTAGGGATCGTGGAGATTTCTTGTTTACAGACATAAAGTAGGCTCGCAGGACTTTGGGAACACTTTTTCTGAAAAAAGCAGAAAAAAAATCCTTTCATTATTTGCTTGTTTGACAGAAAACATTTACCTTTGCAATCGATTAACAATCCTTTTATAATTAAAACCAAATTTAAGATTGCAAAATGAAGACAAATCTTCTTATTGTTTTATTTTTGTTGCTAACACAGGTGGTATCAGCAGCAAACGGAGTGCTTATCAATGGTATTTACTATCGATTGGATAGCTCAAAGAAGGAAGCAGAGGTAACTAATGGCCCTGATTCTGAGGTATCAACTTTTGACAACACCTCTCTCACCTACTACACGAACACGGTAACTGTACCACAGTCGGTGACTTACAATGGTGTGACATACAAGGTTACTTCCATTGGTGAAAATGCTTTTGCCGTAAATAGACGACTGAAAAAGGTTAATCTGCCAGAATCTGTGGTAAGCATTCAGTCGAGCGCTTTTACGTGTTGTGATGATATGCAATCTATATATATACCAAAATCGGTAGAGGATATTGAGTATAATGCCTTCTACGGATGTATTGGACTCAATTCTGTCGTAGTTGACAAGGACAACAAAAACTATGATAGCAGGAATGATTGTAATGGTATCATTGAGACAGGAACCAACGAATTGATTTTTGGTAATCAGAATACCAAGATTCCTAATAGTGTGACCCGTATTGGTGAATGGGCATTCGCAGGTGAGACACTACTCACAACGATTGATATTCCAAACTCTGTAACGAGTATTGGTTCTTGGGCTTTTAATGAATCTGGATTGAAATCAATGGAGATGCCAAATTCGATAATAGCTCTTGGTTACAATGTGTTTATGAATTGCCGTGCTATGGAAACTCTTGTTTTCTCTGAATCGCTTGAGACTATTCCTGGATACCTATTGAATCAATGTCATGCACTCAAGTCAATCACAATCCCTGCTTCTGTAAAGGTGGTGGAAGAACTTGCTATCGCTTACAGCAGTAATATTGAGTCAATCACTTTCCTTTCAACCACTCCTCCAACAATTTTCCCAGAAAGCATTGAAACGAATTCCTACAATTTAACAATAACGATACATGTTCCAGAGGGGTGCAGAGATGCATATGAGAATAGTACAGTAGGTCAAACATTCTTTAATATCGTGGATGATGTAAAGATCTCAACTGGCATCTCTAACGCAACACTCTGTAACACAGATACCGCATCCCGTATTTTCCGTCTAAACGGCACTCGCGTTTCTTCATTGCAGAAGGGCATCAATATTGTAAACGGAAAGAAGGTTGTGGTAAAAAAAACATGGTAGTAAATAAAAATCTATCTTATCAAAAATTAAACTCAACTAAATTAATTATATAGTAAAAATCAACGAAAATGAAACATTTCAACATACGTATCGTGATGGTTCTGCTGTCACTATTCATGGTATCATCTACATTTGCTGATATTCTGCAAAAGATAAAGATTGGAGATCTGTACTACAATCTGGATGAAGACACTAAAGAGGCATCTGTAACCTGTCTGCAGAAAACACTTTTTGACCTTAACTCTCCTAACGTTTATTACGAATTAACAAGTGTCACGATTCCAGAGAATGTAACTTATAAAAACAAGACTTATAAGGTAACTGCAATAGATCAATATGCATTCTACGGAGAGACAAAACTTACATCAATAGTAATTCCCAAGACGGTAAAAAGTATTCACAACTTTGCTTTTATGTATTGTATAAGCCTTCCTTCGATTACTCTACCAGAAGGACTAACTGTTATTGCATCATCTGCATTTTATGGTTGTGAGAGTCTAACAGAAATAATCATTCCAGAAGGTGTTACCACCATTTGTACGTCAGCATTCCTAGAGTGTACCAAACTTGCAAGTATCACCCTGCCAAGCACCTTGCAGTTTATCGAAACAACAGCATTCGCTGGCTGTTCATCCCTGAAATCTATAAAAATAAATGCCACCAAACCATTCATTCTATATAGAGGAACTTTTGAGCAGTACGGTAATCTGTATGTTCCTGCGGGCTGCAAGGAAGCATACGAGAATGCTGCTTACTGGAAGAAATTTAACATCATTGATAGTAGCGTTACTGGTATCTCTAACATATCATCCCCTGACGCTAAACAGCCATCCACTATCTTTACATTAGGTGGCACTCGCGTTTCTTCACTACAGAAAGGTTTGAATATCGTGAATGGCAAGAAGGTAGTGGTAAAATAGAATCTCTACGAAGTCAAGGTATTTGCCCCTCCGAGTCAGGAACTGATGGTTGTGTATAATCATAATTCCCGAAAATAAAATAGCCCCATGATTCTTACATTAGAATCGTGGGGGTCATTTCTTGTAATCCATCACCATTATTCCCGACACAAACCTATATCTCGAACACAATAGGTATAGCGACCTTCGTGCGGCATACCTTGCCGTGATCCTTCCCCGGTTCCCACTTAGGCATAAGCTTGGCAACTCTCAGAGCCTCAGCATCAAGCAAACGATGCACTTTCTCCACGACCTTGATATCAGAAATAGTGCCGTCGGTATTGACTATGAAACTGATCATGACCTTTCCCTGTATCTTACTACGCAAAGCGGCGGTAGGATATTTCAGGTTCTTGGTTAGCCACTTCACGAATTCGGTCATACCACCCGGATACTGAGGCAGTTCCTGAACAATACGGAGAGTCTCAGGATCATCATCATTCTGATTTATAGGCTCGTCCTTCTCCTCTTCAAGAAGTTCATCTTCATCCATATCGTCAGGAGTGAACTTTACGACATCAAGTATTTTTGGGGGAATCTCCGTCAGATTATCAACCTTATTGAGTTTTTCCGCCTGCTCTTCATGTCTTATCTTTTTTTCTGCCGCCGAAATCATGTCACGCTGATCGTTCAGCTTCAGGTTCAGATCCATAGTTATATCATCGTCGAAATCGTCAAAATCATCCTTCCCTCCACCTATATGCACCTCAAGCACAAGGATGAAGAGAAGGCCCATTATGACGAATGCACCGAGAAACATCCACGGACGTAAATGTTCAAGATCTGCTTTATGTGATTTCTTTACTTCCACAATAAAATAGTGGTAAAATGCGTTTTTATATTAAATTCGAGTGCAAATTTAGCAATGATATTGGAAAAAAATGCTATCTTTGCCGTAAATTTCTTTAATTCGGATGAAAAAAGCTATAATTCTCCTCCTTTGGGTCGGTTTTTCGCTTGCATTACACGCTCAGGAGTCGCAGACGATATACAATTTTCTGCGTTTGCCTGTAAGCTCGCATGCGGCAGCCTTGGGTGGAGATAACATATCTCTCATTGAGGATGATGCAGCACTCGCTATTCATAATCCAGCCTTGCTTGCCTCCGTTTCCGACAGGACGCTGAATCTCGGATATATGAACTACATGAGTGGTGCGAATCTCTTCTCCGCAGGATATGCCTTTGCTCAAGGAGAGAAAGCCACCATTGGTGTGGCTGCGCAATATCTCAACTATGGCAGCATGAAACATACCAACGCAGAAGGTACTATTCTCGGCGAGTTCAACGCTTCTGACCTTGCCCTCAACGGCACTCTGTCATATCCTCTTGCAAAGAATCTGGTGGGTGGTGTGACCGCCCGCTTCGTTTACTCTAAGATTGGCGACTATAGCAGTACGGCTGTTGGCATTGACCTTGGCCTTAACTATTACAATGAAGAGAAGGATTTCTCTGCATCTATAGTGGCAAAGAATCTCGGAGGCCAGTTGTCTGCATACGATGAGGAATACGAATCTATGCCTGCCGATTTACAGCTTGGTGCCACGAAGCGCATAATTGGCACGCCGTTCCGCCTTAGCCTTACCGCTGTTGACCTCACACGCTGGAACTATTCCCTCTTCCGGCACATGGTAGTCGGAGCAGACCTTCTGCTAAGTGACCAGATTTATCTCTCCGCAGGATATAACCTCCGAAGGGCACATGAGATGAAAGTCGGCACATACGACAGCTTTGGCGACAAATCTGATAGCTCCCACGGAGCGGGATTATCATTCGGAGGCGGATTGATACTCGACAGTTTCTCTCTCGGGGTGTCCTACGCAAAGTATCATGTCAGTTCGTCAAGTCTCATGATAAATGCAGCCTTTACGCTTTGACCCACCCCATCCCTTCCCAAGGGTGGGAGCTTTTAGATAGCATTTCTAATCAATGAAGAATTAATTATAAAAATCTATATGGAAAAAAGCAACGTCAATACTATAAACCAACTCTCCTTTGGGGGGCTGGGGGATCTTATCCAATCTTATCTCTCAAACTTGCCATACGACCGCAAGCCTTACTCGTTATATGAGCCAATAAAGTATGTTCTCGACCTTGGAGGAAAACGCATCCGCCCGATGCTCATGCTGATGTCGTATAACCTTTATAAGGATGACCCAGGCTCTATTCTTCCACAGGCAATAGGCTTGGAGACATACCACAACTATACCCTTCTGCACGATGACCTTATGGATAATGCAGATGTGCGTCGCGGCCAGCCTACAGTTCACAAGAAATGGGATGCAAATACCGCTATCCTCTCAGGCGACTCTATGCTCGTTCTCGCTTACCAGAGGATGCAGAACTGTCCTGCAGACAAGTTACCTGCCGTTCTCGACTGTTTCACCACAACAGCATTGGAGATTGGTGAGGGACAGCAATACGATATGGAGTTTGAGACTCGCGATGATGTTCGTGAGGAGGAATATATCGAGATGATTCGCCTCAAGACAAGCGTTCTGCTTGCATGTGCCATGAAGATTGGCGCTATAATGGCTGATGCTCCAAAGGAGGACGTGGAACTTCTGTATCGCTTTGGCGAGCGTATGGGACTTGCTTTCCAGCTTCAGGACGATTTCCTTGATGTGTATGGTGACCCAAAGGTTTTCGGCAAGGCTATCGGCGGCGATATCACAAGCAACAAGAAGACCTATATGCTTATCAATGCCTTCAACAAGGCTGAGGGCGAGACTAAGGCAGAACTCTCACGCTGGATTGCAGCCAAGGAGTTCGACCGTCAGGAGAAGGTTGCTGCTGTTACCGCTATCTACAACAAACTCGGTATCGACCTTATGGCTAAGGCAAAGATGGAGGAATACTATCACGAGGCTATCGAGGCTCTTGACAAGGTCTGCGTTGCCGAGGAGAAGAAGACCGCCCTCAGGGAATATGCAGCCAAGATGATGAAGAGGGAGAAGTAATGGCCCACAAAGTGGCCTCTCCCCCCGCCCTCCCCCGTAGGGAGGGAGCCGGAGTGCAAATAGAGGTTGAACAATAATCATACATAAAAATGAATAATCACATTGCCCTTAGCTCTCCGGCTCCCTCCCTACGGGGGAGGGCGGGGGGAGAGGCCGTTTCATTCATCGACACCCACACCCACATCGACGGAGAGGAATTCAAGGATGACATTGACGAGGTAATAGCACGAGCAAAGGAAGCTGGTGCCATACAACTTTTGTGTCCTGGCATCAACTATGACTCTATAGCCACGATGAAAGCTGTTTGCGAACGCTTCCCCGACTTTATACGTCCGATGATAGGTCTTCATCCCGAGGATGTGAAAGAGGATTACAAGGAGGTGCTTGATAAGATGCACCTAGAAATTCGCAACGACAACTATATAGCCATCGGCGAGGTTGGTCTTGACTATTACTGGTCACGCGAATTTGAAAAAGAACAGCTTGATGCTTTTGAGCAACAGGTACAATGGAGCGTGGAGACACAACTACCTCTTATGATTCATTGTCGCAAGGCTCAGAATGAAATGGTGAAGATTATCCGCAGATACGAGAAGGAATTGCCGGGAGGTGTTTTCCATTGCTTTACAGGTAATCAGCACGAGGCAGTAGAGCTATTGCAATTCGAGAAATTCGTACTCGGCATTGGAGGTGTCTCTACATTCAAGAAAAGTCATCTTGCCGAAGACCTTGCCGCCGTTGTCCCCTTGAACAGAATAGTTCTTGAGACAGATGCCCCTTATATGGCTCCTGCCCCGCACAGAGGTGAGAGAAACGAATCATCGTTCATTCCTTTCATAATTGAAAAACTTGCTTTGGCATACGGCACGAGCAACGAGGAAATAGCAGATACAACAACGGCAACCGCCAAACGCGTGTTTAATCTATAACACAAAGATACCGAGTCTTTATTTGAGCACGGAAATAAAGAAAGAAACGGAAGTTTTTCGCATAAGTTGCTTTCGCCATTTAGAAAAACCAATTAAAACAAAAGAACACAAAATAAAACATTTGTTTTTATATGTTTTTATTGTTTTTACCCTGTTTTTTAGAAGGCGAAAGCAACTTATGCGAAAAACTTCCGTTCCTTTCGTGCTTTCCGTGGTCAGATAAACTCTTTGCGCCTTAGCGTCTTTGCGTTCAGTAAAATCGAGGTTCTCCCTCCTATGATCCTCCTATGATCCTTCGCTCTTCCTCCTATGATCCTATAGTTCCGGAACGGACCTGAAACGGACTTACAACGGACCTGGAACGGAGGTAGAACGGACCTAAGGTAGAGGCGAGACGAATGAATTAGAAAAAAGAATTTTTACAACACTCGTCAACTCGTCACCCTCAGCGCTGCAAGTTATTGTGGCTCTTTACGTTACAGCGGTGATTCATTTCAAAGCACTCGTCACCCACTCGTCACCTGAATCTCTGTATCTTATTGACAATGTGATATTTACACGACTATTTCACTCATCACCCACTCGTCACCGTTTTTAGGGTGACGAGTGAATTATCTCCGTAATTCATTCTATATCAGAACGTTAAACAGCTTGATGGTGACGAGTGGGTGACGAGTGAAACGAAATGAATCACCGCCACAACTCTCTGTCGCTTAAAACATTACAGCGCTGAGGGTGACGAGTTGACGAGTAGTACAAAAATTCTTTTTTCCGTTTTTAATATCGCATTAATTTTAACGTGAGCTCGACGACTTGCTTCAGCTTGATGAGCCTTGGGGAAAAACTTGCTTAAGCAAGCCCAGTTTCTATTTGACCACAGATATTTCAGAATTTGAGTTATTCCACTACAAAGTCGCTATCCTTAACCTTTACGACAACGGTTTTTCCGGCTTTGAGCTTGATATTCTTTATGATTAGTTTTTCCATGTTATCTACGCACACCGCCAAGGAAATAGTGGTGTTTTTTCGTGCCGTAACATTAGCTACAGTATCAGAAACGGAGGATGCTATGACATTGTCACCCTTAATGAAGAAATTTATAGGCTGTCCGAAAGAACGGTTATGTTCAAGGATGAACTTAGCAGAAGAATGGCTTTTTGTAATATTGGTCTCTACATTGAAAACTGGAGCCCACATTTCCCAAGCCTCACCGTCCTTAGTGAGAGGAAACTGCACGTTCTCGATGACAGTCTCCGATGTCTTGCCGACAAAGTTACTTATAAACATATAAGCCCCGAGACTATCAGGAGCTATCACGCCATTCCATCCTTCAGGCAACTGCTGTTTCAAAGGACAGAGACGCAGGCTCATCATATACACATCTTTTGCCGATACGTTGGCATAATACACCAGATTTCTCTTGTCAACGACATCACCCTTTCCTACGGTACGTGTATCATTTGTGTACATTGGATATAGCTTTGTTGATATAATGCTGTTCTCCATACTCCTGTCGCCAAAGGCAATCCGTTTGCCATTCAGACCTATGACGCCTATCTCATTGTCGATGTTCACCCAGTCGGAATTGACAGTCAGCATATCCTTGCCATCACTCTGCATTACTTTTATTTCCTCGTTGTATCCCTTGAACTCACGCTCGTGATAGTATAAGATACGTTTCTCTTTCGTAAACTCATCTGTACTGATTGCAAGCAGACCGCCTTTTTCTGCAGTTATCTGACAGGAATCATTTGCCGTGACATAGTCAAGGTATATAAATGCGTTGCGTGGTGTGCTATAAAAAGAGAAATGATTGCTGAGAGCTGAATCATTTGTAACGAGCTCCCCATTCATGATATACCCATCTCCTTTGAAGTCGAACTGAGCTTTCATTGCAGGACGGGCATTTGTCTTCTTGCCCTTCACTTCATACCAACCAAGGATATTTCCCGTGTTGTGCTTGCGATAAGGCGCCACGATTTTATTCTTGTCAACCTTGTCTGACGTGAAATAGCCAGTATAGCTTTTCAATCCCTCTGACCACGAGAACGTGGTGAAACGTTCCTTCGTATATGCTCGTGCTATGTTCTGGGAAGGAAAGAGCACAGCCTTTGAATGACCTGCGCGAAACGCATCCCATCTCGTTGCTACCATATCCTTCGTAGGTTTCACAAGATGCATGAGATATGTCATCATCACTCTATGCGCCTGTACTCCCATCCTTCGTGCCTGAACATCAGGACGAAGCAACCAAGAGCCATCCGTTGTTGTTGTCTGACGTGCCTTTACCTGCTGATATGCGAGATTCTCAAGAAGAAGGGCATCAGGATTTCTCCGGAAGCAGGCAAGAGTGGAATATGATGTTATTTGATCGTAAAGGAACATACTCCAGTCATTTCCATTAGGCATGGCAAGTTCTCCGTCAGCCAAAGCAAGCCAAGCAAGTACACGGTCAAAAACCGCCTCGCAGTTATGCATCAAGGCATTCGTCTTCCATACGTTCTTACTCTTTCCGCCTGTCTGAAACAGTTCAAGCGCAAGAGCAGCTTCACCCAACTCCTGTATTACAATATTCTGGTATGATGTATGGAAATAATTATGATTCTGTAGCGTATAGTCATCATACAGATTAGGAGCTATATGAAGATCCTTTACCTTCTTCAAGTCATATCCCGAATCTATAACGCTTTCATCCTTTGCGTCATTACTATGGCTGTAGGAATTAATGGCAAAAAGTCTCATTCTGTCGAACCACTTCGTTGCGAGCGTATCATCAGGGAAAAGACCTAAGGTAGCAGCAAGAACATCTGCCTCCCAGCCATTCTCTTCAGCCTTTGTGTCACCGACAAAACCTGTCGGGATAGTACGCTGAAGCTCATACTGACATTCAGCAACCAATAAATTCCTTATGTATTCACGTTGTTGGGCGGTCAAGTCATCCCATTGAAAAAAGGCGCTATATGCAACGGACATAGCCCATAGGCTTGACTCCCACACATTGTCTTTTGCAGAGACACTTCCCCAATACCTGCCATCTGCACATATCTTCAGTTTGTTTGCCTTATGGGTGGAATATGCGAAAACAAGCGATTCCATCGCATAATCCTTCAGCATCTGGTAAGTAATACCAGAAGGCAAGGCGATGCCCTTTGGCTGGGCATACTTGACAAGAAAGGCGCATATCATTGAAAGGTCGGCGTTTGTACGAACACCAGCCTCATTGCTTTTCATGGTACTTTCTCCCTTAAAACAACCACATTTCTCTCCCCTACTATTCGGCTCTGCACATTCCTGATAGTCAGCGACCACATAGGAAGAAAAGCGGGCAAGCATCCTCAAAAGGTCATCCATCATAATATCCTCACCGACAAAATCCTTTGTAAGGACACCTTCTGAAGGACTCTCTATATCTTTCTCCAACTGTGCAAGGCAACATAGAGGCATCAGACACAATAGGAGTAAAAGCCGTCTCATTCGCTTATATTCTAACTATCCTGTTCTCCCAACGCAGTCTTCACTGCCGTGATAAGACGATTCATAATAATCGGCTTAGTGACGAAATCATTTGCACCTAATGACATTGCACGATTCACGTCTTCCTCACGGTTAAGCGCAGATAGGATTATTATCGGCAAATCCTTGTTACCACATCTGCCGCTACGAATCTCCTCAAGTACTTGGAAACCATCCATTATAGGCATCATGAGATCAAGAATCATGACATCAGGCTCATAACCGTTTCTGATCATATCACAAGCCTGCTGACCATTAACCGCCTTGCTCATATCCAACTTGAGCGAGGTCAGCATTTTCTGTGCTAATACGATGTTAAGAGCAACATCATCTACGATAATACATTTCTTCATAATACCAACGTTTTAACATTTATACTGTCATTTGCCCCTCATGGCACTATTACTAATTGTCAAGTAAAATATTTACTAACAGATTCCTTGAATGACATATTACTATGCCATCGTAGTTATTCTGGTATATAATTATTCTTCTATGCATTTTTGCATCGGTATATTCCTTGTTAAGGATATATTGTTATCGGTAATAGAAATCTACGATTTGGTTCGGGAAGAACCCGATTTTTGTGATTCGGCTGGGGCTCGAACCCAGGACCCACAGCTTAGAAGGCTGTTGCTCTAATCCAACTGAGCTACCGAACCTTTCCATAAGCCAAAAGAGCTTTATTAAGCTCGCTTATTTTCTCCCGTGGCGTGGAAAACAGCATATAAATATGACTCTCCTTAACCATACATGCCACAAAGATGATGCAAAGGTAATAAAAAAAAAGTGGATTTAACTAACAATGAAGAATAATTAATCTTTATTAACATTCACTTAATATCAAATCCGATAGATAATAACAATAATAGCAATTCCCTTTTAGGTTGTTTCACCAACTCTTCCGACTCCCATTTTAGGGAACGGAACCAGAACGGATCAGAAACGGACCTGGAACGGAGGTGAAACGTAGAGATAATTGTTCTATATAAAATGTGTACAATGTAAACTCTGTAATTCCGTATTTTCTGTCTTCACATAAAGGAAATAGCGCCTTCCTATAATCAGGAAAGCGCTATCTATATTTAGCTTATATGAAGCTATCGGGACTTTATTCAGCCTTTGGCTCCTCTGTTGCTGGTGCTTCTGCTGCAGTTTCTGCAGCTGGAGCTTCTGCAACTGGTGCCTCTGCTGCTGGAGCCTCTGCAGTAGCAGCCTTACGGCTACGACGAGTCTTCTTAGCAGCCTTTGGTGCCTTAGCCATGTTCTCATCGAAGTCAACGAGCTCGATGAAACAGATCTCAGCAGCGTCACCCTGACGAGTTCCGAGCTTGATGATACGAGTGTAACCACCAGGACGGTTAGCTACCTTCTCTGAAATAACCTTGAAGAGCTCAGTAACAGCGAACTTGTTCTGGAGATAGCTGAATACTACGCGACGGCTATTTGTTGTATCATCCTTAGAACGTGTGATCAGCGGCTCAACGTACTTCTTGAGTGCCTTGGCCTTAGCGAGGGTCGTAGTGATTCTTTTGTGCATGATCAGCGAGATAGCCATGTTTGCGAGCATGGCATTACGATGAGATGCAGTACGACCCAGATGGTTGAATTTCTTATTGTGTCTCATTTTGAGTTTTAATCTTGATTAAGTTTATACTTGGTAATATCAGTTCCAAACGACAGATTCAGACTCTCGAGCAAATCATCAAGCTCTGAAAGCGATTTCTTACCAAAGTTACGGAACTTAAGGAGGTCAGTCTTATTGTACTGAACGAGGTCTCCGAGTGTATCGACATCAGCAGCCTTAAGACAGTTGAGGGCACGAACAGAGAGGTTCATGTCAACAAGACGTGTCTTGAGCAACTGGCGCATGTGGAGGATCTCCTCATCAAACTCCTGATTACCCTCGATGTCTGGGTTCTCAAGAGTGATCTTCTCGTCAGAGAAGAGCATGAAGTGATGAATCAGGATCTTTGCTGCTTCCTTGAGTGCATCCTTTGGGTGGATGGAACCATCCGTGCTAACCTCGATGACGAGCTTATCGTAGTCAGTCTTCTGCTCTACACGATAAGGCTCTACGGCGAACTTAACGTTACGGATTGGGGTGTAGATTGAGTCAATTGCGATAACGTTGACATCAGTGCAGAACTGGCGATTCTCATCAGCAGGAACGTATCCACGACCCTTGTTGATAGTCAACTCAATCTGCATTGAAGCTTTTGAATCTAAATGACAAATCACCAAATCTGGGTTTAACACTTCAAATCCAGTCAGATACTTGTTGATATCACCTGCTGTGAACTCTGTAGAGTTTTCAACGGTGATAGAAACTTTCTCGTTCTCGAATTCATCTACTATCTGCTTGAATCGAACTTGCTTCAGATTCAAGATCATGTTGGTCACGTCTTCTTTTACGCCGGGCACAGAAGAGAATTCGTGCTCCACACCATCAATACGGATGGTGTTAATGGCATAACCCTCGAGCGATGAAAGTAGAATGCGGCGCAGGCTATTACCGATAGTAATACCGAAACCAGGCTCAAGAGGACGGAATTCGAACTTGCCGAACTTGTCATTGGCCTCCAACATTACAACTTTATCAGGTTTTTGAAATGCTAATATCGCCATTAATTTAATGATTATTTAGAGTACAACTCAACGATTAACTGCTCCTTGATGGTCTCAGGAATATCTGCACGCTCTGGACGGTGCAGGAACTTACCAGCCTTAGCTGCATTGTCCCACTCAATCCAAGGATACTTGCTGTGGTTGAAACCTGCAAGATTTGCCTCGATTACCTCGAGAGACTTTGACTTCTCGCGTACACCAACAATCTGTCCTGGCTTTACAGAGAAAGAAGGGATGCTTACCACCTTACCGTCAACAGTGATGTGCTTGTGACCAACAAGCTGACGAGCAGCACGACGAGTTGGAGCTAAACCGAGACGATAAACTACGTTGTCAAGGCGGCTCTCAAGAAGCTGAAGGAGGTTCTCACCCTTGATACCTTCCATCTTTGAAGCCTTCTCAAACAAATTACGGAACTGGCGCTCGAGTACACCGTAAGCGTACTTAGCCTTTTGCTTCTCTGCCAACATGACACCGTACTCAGACTGCTTTCTGCGACGATCGTGGCCATGCTGTCCAGGAGCGAAGTTTCTCTTGGACAAAACTTTTTCTGTACCGAGGATGGTTTCACCAAAACGACGGTCAATTCTTGATTTCGGACCTGTATATCTAGCCATTTTGCTAAATGTATTTCTTTGATTAATGAATATTAACCGGATATTCCGGAGTGAACCGGACATTCCGTAATTTTATTATACGCGACGACGCTTTGGAGGACGACATCCGTTGTGTGGAAGTGGAGTGCAATCAACGATCTCCATAACCTCGATACCAGCTGTGTGGCAAGCGCGGATAGCGCTCTCACGACCATTACCTGGACCCTTTACGAATGCCTTAACCTTGCGAAGACCGAGATCGTAAGCAACCTTTGCACAATCCTCTGCAGCCATCTGAGCAGCGTAAGGAGTGTTCTTCTTGCTTCCGCGGAATCCCATCTTACCAGCTGATGACCAAGAAATAACCTGACCTTCAGAGTTAGCAAGGGATACTATGATGTTGTTGAATGAACTGTGAACGTGAAGCTGTCCAACTGCATCAACCTTGACATTTCTTTTCTTGTTAGTTGTTGCCTGTTTCTTTGCCATGACTTTTTAACTTTTAGCTTTAAACGTTAAACTTTACTTAGTGGCCTTCTTCTTGTTAGCAACAGTCTTCTTCTTACCCTTACGAGTACGTGCATTGTTCTTAGTGCTCTGACCGCGAACAGGAAGACCATTACGATGACGGATTCCACGATAGCAACCAATATCCATCAAACGCTTGATGTTCAACTGGATCTCTGAACGGAGATCACCTTCTACCTTGAATTCAGCGCCGATAATTTCACGGATCTTGGCAGCCTGATCGTCACTCCACTCGCTGACCTTAAGGTCACGGCTGACACCGGCTTTATCCAATATCTTTGCTGAACTACTTCGACCGATACCATAGATATAGGTCAATGCGATTTCGCCACGCTTATTCTGGGGCAAATCTACTAAATTTTTAACCCTGACGAAGTTTGAACTTAGGGTTCTTCTTGTTGATAACGTACAGACGACCCTTGCGACGAACGATCTTGCAGTCAGGTGTACGCTTCTTTAATGATGCTCTTGTCTTCATATTATTATAAGATATGATTATTTGTATCGGAAAACGATACGACCCTTTGTAAGGTCATACGGACTCATCTCCACCTTGACCTTATCACCTGGAAGTATCTTGATGTAGTGCATCCTCATCTTGCCAGAGATGTGTGCTGTTATAGGACAACCATTCTCCAATTCGACACGGAACATAGCATTGCTGAGAGCCTCAACTATGGTTCCGTCTTGTTCTATAGCAGATTGTTTTGCCATAATAAGTTTATATATTTAAAACGCGTTCTATTTCTTCAAATGTAGATAAAATCTCAGCCTTGCCTTTGCGTATCGCAATAGTATGCTCAAAATGAGCAGCAGGCTTTCCATCACGGGTCTTTATAGACCATTTGTCTGGAGCCAGATAAATATTGCGAGCGCCCAACGTTACCATCGGTTCAATCGCAATACACATACCAGCCTTTAACTTTGTACCATTGCCCCTGCGGCCATAGTTTGGAACCTGAGGATCCTCATGCATTTCTTTGCCGATACCATGACCGGTCAATTCACGCACAATACCATAGCCGTATGATTCACAATAGTCTTGAACAGTCTGCCCTATATCACCTAAGTGATTCCCGGCAACAGAGCATTCAATCGCTTTGTACAGACTCTCCTTGGTAACTGCCAGAAGTTTCTTAACTTCATCAGAAACCTCACCTACCTGGAATGTGTAGGCAGAGTCGCCATTATACCCAGCAAGAAGTGTGCCACAATCGACAGATATGACATCTCCGTCATGTAAAACAGTATTCTTGTCAGGTATTCCATGGACTACAACATCATTGACAGATGTGCAGATGCTTGCGGGGAAAGGCCCTCCAAAAGGATTAGGGAAATTCTTGAAAGTAGGGATTGCTCCGTGGTCTCTGATGAATTCCTCAGCAATTTTATCCAATTGGAGGGTCGTTACACCTGGTTTTATATTCTTTGCCAACTCTGCAAGGGTTAAACCAACTAACTGGTTCGCCTTACGCATCAGCTCAATTTCATCTTCAGTCTTAAGAAATATTGCCATTCCTTATTTAAGACAAAATTTTAGTATGCACTAACTCCGTTCTGTGGACGTGTGCGACCAGAAGTAAGCAGGCCGTCATAGTGGCGCATCATCAAATGAGACTGAATCTGCTGGAGTGTGTCAATAACTACGCCAACAAGAATCAAGAGAGATGTACCTCCAAAGAACTGAGAGAAAGCCTGTTGTACATCAAGCAAACTTGCAAAAGCAGGCATGATAGCGATGAAGGCAATGAAGAGCGAACCTGGGAAAGTCAGACGAGACATAATCTCCTCGATATAGTTTGCTGTATCTTCACCCGGCTTAACACCTGGAATGAATCCATTGTTGCGCTTCATATCCTCTGCCATCTGAGTTGGATTCAAGGTAATCGCTGTATAGAGATATGTGAAAGCTATAATGAGAATCACATAAATCGTACAATAAGGAAGACTTCTTGTATCCATGAGTGCCTGTACAACACCTACCATGCTATCGCCAGCAAAAGCCTGTAATCCAAGAGCAGGAATCATCATGATTGCCTGAGCAAAGATGATAGGCATCACATTAGCAGCGAACAACTTCAGAGGAATGTACTGGCGTACACCACCGACCTGCGAATTTCCAACGAGCTTCTTTGCGTACTCTACAGGGACCTTGCGGGTTGCCTGTGTGAGAAGGATTGCTGCACATACAACTGCATAGAGAATGAGAATCTCAACAATGAACATCACGAGTCCACCACCTGTAATCGCTGTGAAGCGACTTGACACTTCCTGAATGAAAGCCTGTGGGAAACGAGCAATGATACCGATCATAATGATCATTGAGACACCATTACCAACGCCCTTGTCCGTAATGCGCTCACCGAGCCAGAGAATGAACATACTGCCAGCAGCAAGGATGATTGTAGCAGGAAATATGAACTCAGTCCATGAAAGACCTGATGCAAGTGCGCTTGCAGATGTCATCTTCAGGTTCAGAAGATATGAAGGAGCCTGGAAAAGAAGGATTGCCACCGTCAAGTAACGAGTGTACTGGGCAATCTTCTTATGGCCGCTTGCGCCCTCGCGCTGCATCTTCTGGAAAGATGGAACAAGGACAGCAGCAAGCTGCATTACGATAGACGCAGAGATGTATGGCATAATACCAAGCGCAAAGATTGATGCGTTGGAGAATGCACCACCGGAGAACATATCAAGAAGGGACATAAGTCCACCTGCTGTCTGCTCTTGAAGCTTCTCGAGGTTTGCAGGGTTGATACCAGGCAGAACTACGAACGAACCGAAACGGTAAATTGCAACAAACAGGACGGTGATGAGGAGTCGCATACGCAAATCCTCAACCTTCCAACAGTTCTTCAGTGTCTCTATAAATTTTTTCATTTACTTAAAGTATAACAGTGTTACCACCTACTGCCTTGATTGCCTCTTCAGCAGTCTTAGAGAAAGCATTTGCCTTGACTGTGAGAGCAGCCTTGATCTCACCGTTAGCAAGAACCTTTACAAGCTCCTTACCGTTTGTAAGACCTGCCTCAACGAGCTGATCGATACCGATCTCTGTGTAGCCTTTGCTCTCAGCAAGCTTCTGGAGTGTTGACAGATTAACTGCGAAATACTCCTTGTGGTTGATGTTCTTGAATCCGAACTTAGGAACGCGACGCTGGAGAGGCATCTGACCACCTTCGAATCCAATCTTTCTCTTATAACCAGAACGAGCCTTAGCACCTTTGTGACCACGGGTAGAAGTACCACCGAGACCAGAACCTGGACCGCGACCGATACGACGACGTGAGTGAGTAGAGCCAGCTGCTGGCTTCAAATTATTTAATTTCATAGTCGTTCAGTTTTATTAAATTAAAGTTTAGTCAACTACCTTAACCAAGTGGTGAACCTTGCGAATCATACCACGGATAGAAGCATTGTCCTCAACCTCTACTACCTGAGAGATCTTGTGAAGGCCAAGTGCAAGGAGAGTACGCTTCTGGTCGATAGGCTGGCCGATACGGCTCTTAACCTGCTGAATCTTTATTGTTGCCATTGTGTAATCCTCCTATTATTAACCGTTAAATACTTTGTCCATGCTGATGCCACGGTCGTGAGCTACAGAACGAGCGTCACGCATCTTGCTGAGAGCAAGAATTGTAGCCTTTACAAGGTTGTGAGGGTTTGAACTACCCTTAGACTTTGAAAGCACGTCAGTGATACCAACGCTCTCTAGTACGGCACGCATAGCACCACCGGCTACAAGTCCAGTACCCTTAGCAGCTGGCTTCAGGAATACCTGAGCACCACCGAATGAAACTTCCATCTCGTGAGGAATAGTACCGTTGAGAACAGGAACCTTAACGAGGTTCTTCTTAGCTGACTCAACACCCTTTGCGATAGCTGCTGTAACCTCACCAGCCTTACCAAGGCCCCATCCGATTACACCATTACCGTCACCTACAACGACAATAGCAGCGAATGTGAAGGTACGACCACCCTTTGTAACCTTTGTTACACGGTTAATAGCAACCAGTCTATCCTTTAATTCAACGTCACTGTTTACTTTTACTTTATTCATTGCCATATATCGTTTAGAAGTTAAGACCTGCATTACGTGCGCCGTCAGCGAGAGCCTTAACGCGTCCGTGATAGAGGTAACCGTTACGGTCGAAAACAACAGCTGTGATTCCAGCTGCCTTTGCCTTCTCAGCTACGAGAGCACCAACCTTCTCTGCCTGCTCAATCTTTGGGAGAGCCTCAAGACCGAGTGAAGATGCAGAAGCAAGTGTCTGACCGGTAACATCATTGATAATCTGAACATAAATCTGCTTGTTGCTGCGGAACACGCTCATACGTGGACGCTCTGCAGTACCGTTTACGCTCTTACGAATTCTGTACTTTATCTTGATTCGTCTTTCTATTTTCTTTGTTGTCATGATCGTAATGTTTTAAAGGTTACTTAGCTGAAGCTGACTTACCAGACTTTCTGCGAATAACCTCGCCCTGGAACAGGATACCCTTGCCCTTATATGGCTCTGGCTTACGGAAAGAACGGATCTTAGCACAAATGAGACCGATAAGCTGCTTGTCGGCAGATTCGAGGATGAGGAGAGGGTTCTGATTACGCTCAGACTTTGTCTCAACCTTAACCTCAGCTGGCAGCTGAATGAAAATTGGGTGAGTATAACCGAGTGCGAACTCGATGATGTTACCCTGGTTAGATACACGGTAACCTACACCTACGAGCTCGAGCACCTTCTTATAGCCCTCGCTTACGCCTACTACCATGTTGTTCACGAGTGAACGATAAAGACCATGGAAAGCCTGCTTCTGCTTGATGTTTACTGGGCTCTTCTCATCAACTTCAAATACGATTTGATTATCTTCAATCTTAACGATGATAGAAGGATCAACTTTCTGTGAAAGCTCACCCTTAGGACCCTTCACGTTAACAACATTATCCTTGAGGGTAACTGTAACGCCTGCAGGGATATTAATTGGTAATTTACCTATTCTTGACATTTTTTAAATCCTCCAATTAATATACATAGCAAAGAACCTCACCACCGATCTTGAGCTCGGCTGCCTCTTTGTTTGTCATTACACCCTGGGAAGTGGACAAAATAGCGATGCCCAATCCGTTGATAACACGTGGCATATCCTTGTAACCAGTGTACTTACGAAGACCTGGTGTAGATACGCGCTTCAAACACTTGATAGCGTTTGTCTTTGTCTGTGGGTCATACTTCAAGGCAACCTTGATAGTGCCCTGAGGACCATCCTCTACGAACTTGTAGTTCAGGATGTAACCCTTCTCGAAGAGAATCTTGGTGATTTCCTTCTTCAGGTTTGACGCAGGAACCTCAACAACACGGTGATTAGCCATGATTGCGTTTCTGAGTCTTGTCAGATAATCTGCTATTGGATCTGTCATAAAAAAAATTGTTTAATTAATCGGGACACTCCCGACAATATTAAATAAATAGAAAATTGTTTGTTATTTTCTTATTCAGGTAATGAGGCTGTAAGGCTTGATCTATCAAGTGATTCCTCACATGACATGTGGGCAGTTGGTAAAAACAGCCACCCGACAAGCGCTTACACCTTAGAACCTTAAATATAGATTGCTGTTGATTACCAGCTTGCCTTCTTAACGCCAGGGATAAGACCTGCAGAAGCCATCTCACGGAACTGAATACGAGAGATACCGAACTGACGGATATAACCCTTTGGACGACCCGTAATCTTGCAACGGTTGTGCAAACGAATTGGGTTAGCGTTCTTTGGAATGCTCTGGAGCTTGCGAGCAGCCTCGTATGCCTCAGCTGGATCCTCTGCTGTGTTAACAATCTTCTTCAGAGCAGCACGCTTCTCTGCATAGCGAGCAACGAGCTTAGCACGCTTAACCTCGCGGGCTTTCATTGATTCTTTTGCCATATCGATTAATCGTTTTTAGCGTTTTTGAAAGGAAGACCAAATGCCTTGAGCAGTGCATAACCCTCTTCATCAGTCTTAGCTGTTGTAACGAAGGTAATGTTCATACCCTGGATACGATCGATAGAATCGATGTTGATCTCAGGGAAGATAATCTGCTCCTGGATACCGAGAGTATAGTTACCACGGCCGTCAAGCTTTGACTCAATACCCTTGAAGTCACGGATACGTGGGAGAGCAACACGAACGAGCTTCTCAAGGAACTCATACATACGCTCACGACGCAGAGTTACCATGACACCGATAGGCATCTTCTTACGGAGCTTGAAGTTTGCGATATCCTTCTTTGAATATGTAGCAACTGCCTTCTGACCGGTAATTGCTGTAATCTCATTGATAGCAACATCAACAATCTTCTTATCCTGGGTAGCGTCACCGAGACCCATGTTGATAACGATCTTCTTCAGGACAGGAATCTGCATTGCTGAAGAATAGTTGAACTGCTTCTGCAGCTCAGGAGCGATAGTGTCCTTATAGACTTTCTTTAACTGTGCTGTATCCATTACTTAATCTCCTCCCCTGACTTTTTAGCTATACGAACGACATTCTTACCCTCGTGCTTGATGCTTACGCGAGTAGGCTTACCGCTCTTTGGATCTATGAGGCTAACGTTTGATACGTGGATTGGAGCCTCCTGCTTTACGATACCACCCTGAGGGTTCTTTGCAGATGGCTTAGTGCTCTTAGAGACCATTTTAATGCCCTCTACGATAACACGCTGCTCATCAACCAAGACCTTCTTCACGATACCGGTCTTACCTTTGTCCTTACGATCGCCAGCAAGAACGATAACCTTATCGCCTTTCTTAATATGTAGCTTACTCATTTTCTTGACTTGATTTTAAATGTTAATTAAAGAACCTCAGGTGCAAGAGAAACGACCTTCATATTTACTGCACGGAGCTCACGAGCAACAGGACCGAAGATACGGCTACCACGAAGCTCACCAGCGTTGTTGAGGAGAACGCAAGCGTTGTCATCGAAACGGATGTATGAACCGTCAGCACGACGAATCTCCTTCTTTGTGCGTACAATCAAAGCCTTAGATACTGCACCCTTCTTCATATCAGAAGAAGAAATAACGTTCTTGACAGCAACGACGATTACGTCGCCCACGCTTGCATAACGACGGCCGGTACCACCGAGTACACGGATGCAGAGAGCCTCACGTGCGCCGCTGTTATCACATACTGTAAGTCTGGTTTCTGTCTGTATCATATCTTACTTAGCCTTTTCAATTATTGAAACTAATCTCCATCTCTTAGTCTTAGAGAGTGGACGGGTCTCCATGATGAGAACTGTATCGCCTACATTAGCCTCGTTCTTTTCATCATGTGCATGGTACTTCTTTGTCTTCTGGACAAACTTACCATATATAGGGTGCTTCTCCTTGAACTTAGAAGCAATAACAATGGTCTTATCCATCTTGTTGCTTGTAACAACACCCTGTCTTGTCTTTCTTAAATTACGTGTTTCCATCTGAACCAATGTTATTTGTTAAGTTCACGTGAACGAAGAACAGTCTTCATACGAGCGATGTCACGACGAGCAGCCTTAATCTGTGATGGATTCTCGAGAGGAGAAATGTTGTGGTTGAGCTTCATTGTAGCGAGAGCAGCCTGTGCATTCTCCAACTTCTCTACCAATTCCTTGGTTTCGAGTTCATTTACTTCTTTGATCTTCATACTTCATTAAGCTTTAGCGTCGTAATCACGACGTACGACAAACTTTGTTTTAACTGGTAACTTCTGAGCACCGAGACGGAGAGCCTCCTTAGCGATGTCAAAAGAAACGCCTTCTACCTCGAAGAGGATACGACCTGGAGTAACTGGTGCTACCCATCCTGCTGGGTCACCCTTACCTTTACCCATACGTACGTCTGCAGGCTTACGTGTGATTGGCTTATCAGGGAAGATACGAATCCAAACCTGACCCTCACGGTTCATGTAGCGGTTGATTGCTACACGTGCTGCCTCAATCTGGCGACTGTCAATCCACTTTGGCTCAAGAGTCTTGATACCAAAAGAACCGAAAGCCAGCTGTGTACCTCTGTGGGCGTTGCCTTTATTGCCACGACCATCCTGAGGCCTTCTATATTTTACTCTTTTAGGCTGTAACATGTTAGCTTCTTACTTTTTTAACGGTTATTGTTTCTCTTACGATTACCGCGACCATTGCCACGATTGTTGTTTGAGCGACCATTGTTCTGCTTCTCCTGTGAGAAATTAGGAGTGAGATCACGGTCACCGTAAACCTCACCACGGCAAATCCAAACCTTGATACCAAGGAGACCTACCTTTGTGAGAGCCTCAGCCTTACAGTAATCGATGTCTGCACGGAATGTGTGCAGAGGAGTACGACCCTCCTTCAACATCTCTGCGCGAGCGATTTCAGCACCGTTGAGACGACCTGAGATCTGAACCTTGATGCCCTCGGCACCAGCACGCATAGTGTTCTGGATAGCCATCTTGATTGCACGACGATAAGCGATCTTGCCCTCTACCTGGCGAGCGATTGAGTTTGCAACGATGTTAGCGTCGAGCTCAGGCTTCTTGACCTCGAAGATATTGATCTGAATCTCCTTCTTGTAAAGCTTCTTCAGCTCTTCCTTCAACTTGTCAACATCCTGACCACCCTTACCAATGACGATACCCGGACGGGCTGTGCAAATAGTAATAGTAACGAGTTTCAAAGTACGCTCGATGACGATACGGCTTACGCTGGCCTTAGCGAGACGCTCGTTAAGATACTTACGGATCTTGAGGTCCTCTGCGAGGTTGTCACCGAAGTTCTTACCACCGAACCAATTTGAATCCCAACCGCGGATAATACCGAGTCGGTTTGCTATTGGATTAACTTTCTGTCCCATTCTATTCTTTATTTATCTTCATTAGTTTTGGTATCAACAAACAGAGTAACGTGGTTGCTACGCTTACGGATGCGATAGCCACGACCCTGAGGTGCAGGTCTCATACGCTTCAAGGTTACGCCCTCATCGACGAATACCTTAGAGATATAGAGTTCACCGTCTTCTGCCTTACGCTCGTTCTTAGCTTCCCAGTTTGCGATAGCTGAGCGAAGAAGCTTCTCAACGTCAGCAGATGCTGCCTTCTTTGAGAAACGGAGTACGCCAAGAGCGCGATTAACCTCCATGCCACGGATCATGTCCACTACGTAGCGCATTTTACGTGGAGAAGAAGGAACGCCAACGAGCTTGGCAAAGTATAATGATTTCTTGGCTGCTTTTCTGTTTTCAGCCGCAATATGTTTTCTTGCTCCCATTATATTTCTATAAATTTAAATGGTTATGGACCTGTCTTAGCGCTTGTTACCAGCGTGTCCACCGAAGCGACGTGTTGGAGAGAACTCACCGAGCTTGTGACCAACCATGTTTTCAGTTACATAGACAGGGATGAATTTGTTACCGTTGTGGACAGCTACAGTGTGACCTACGAAGTCTGGAGAGATAACTGAAGCTCTTGCCCAAGTCTTAACTACGGTCTTCTTTCCGCTCTCATTCATTGCGAGAATCTTCTTCTCGAGAGATACGTTGATATATGGACCTTTTTTAAGTGAACGACTCATAATTTCCTTTCGTTTTGAGTTAATTACTTCTTGTTAGCTCTTTCAATGATGTACTTATTTGAAAGCTTCTTAGGTGCACGAGTCTTGAGACCCTTAGCGTACAGACCCTTACGTGAACGTGGGTGACCACCAGACTGACGGCCCTCACCACCACCCATTGGGTGATCTACAGGGTTCATAACAACACCACGGTTGTGAGGACGCTGACCCAACCAGCGAGAGCGACCAGCCTTACCAGACTGCTCAAGAGCGTGGTCAGAGTTACCTACAGCACCAACAGTAGCCTTACAAGCACTCAGGATCTGGCGAGTTTCACCAGAAGGGAGCTTAATTACACAGTAACTGCCTTCACGAGAAGTCAACTGAGCGAAATTACCAGCCGAACGAACGAGGAGCGCACCCTGACCAGGGCGAAGCTCGATGTTGTGGATAACGGTACCTACTGGAATGTTTGCAAGTGGAAGACAGTTACCTACCTCAGGAACTGCTTCTGCACCAGACATAACCGTTGTACCCACCTTAAGTCCGTTTGGAGCAATAATGTAACGTTTTTCACCATCTGCGTAGAAAAGAAGTGCGATGCGAGCTGAACGGTTTGGATCATACTCGATTGTCTTTACTACAGCAGGAACACCATCCTTCTCACGCTTGAAGTCGATAAGACGATACTTCTTCTTGTGACCACCACCAATGTAGCGAACGGTCATCTTACCGGTGTTATTACGACCGCCGGTAGAACGCTTACCGTAAACGAGAGACTTCTCTGGCACGGATGCAGTAATATCCTCGAACGTGCCAATAACTTTGTGTCTTTGACCAGGGGTAACTGGCTTTAATTTACGTACTGCCATTTCTTATATTAAATATTGCTATAAAAATCAATTACCTCGCCAGCCTTGAGAGTGACGATAGCTTTCTTGACGTCATTCTTCTGACCCTTGATAAGACCTGCCTTTGTATAACGGGCAGAACGCTTACCAGCGTAGTTCATTGTATTAACGTCTTCAACTGTAACATTGTAACGAGCTTCTATCTCAGCCTTGATCTGAAGCTTATTAGCCTCTGGCTTTACAAGGAAGCCATACTTTGCCTGTGCAGGCTTTGTGTATGAATAGACAGACTTTTCCTTCTTGATCTCCTGTCCATTCTTCTTCTTTACTGTATAGGAGAGCTTCTCCTCGGTTGCACCCTTAGCTTCAGCACGATTAGCAGGAACTACGATTTTCTTATCTGCAGAAGACTTTTCGGTGACCTTTGTCATCTTTTCAGTAACAATAGGCTTAATGATAAATGTCATATTTTATGTCTCCTATAAGTTTACTTTGTTAAAATCTCGTCGATTACCTGTACTGACTTCTCAGAAACAACGAGTACGTCTGCATTGAGCACCTTATATGCATTGATGGTGTTAGCAGTCATAACCTCAGCCTTCTCGAGATTGCGTGCTGACAGATAAACATTCTTATTAAGTTCTGGTACTACGAGAAGAACCTTCTTATCTGCAACGTTGAGATTCTTTACTACGTTCAGGAACTCCTTTGTCTTTGGAGCCTCGAATGAGAAATCCTCAACTACGATAATACCGTTCTCCTGAGCCTTGTAAGAAAGAGCGCTCTTACGTGCAAGAGTCTTAACCTTCTTGTTGAGCTTGAAACGATAGTCGCGTGGCTTAGGACCGAATACGCGGCCACCGCCTACGAGTACTGGAGAGTTGATATCACCACGACGTGCGCCGCCGCCGCCCTTCTGACGACCAAGCTTACGTGTAGAACCAGACATCTCGCTGCGCTCCTTTGACTTTGCTGTACCCTGACGCTGGTTAGCGAGATACTGCTTAACGTCGAGGTAGAGAACGTGATCGTTTGGCTCGATTGCGTAGATCGCATCATTCAGGACAACCTTACGTCCGGTCTCCTGACCATTGATATTTAATACGCTAGCTTCCATTACTTCTGAATTAAGAGGGTTGAACCATTACATCCAGCTACAGAACCCTTAATGATAAGGAGATTGCTCTCTGGAATTACTTTTAACACACGAAGGTTCTGAGTGGTAACACGCTCGTTACCCATATGGCCACCCATACGCATACCCTTGAATACTTTTGCTGGATAAGAACAAGCACCGATAGAACCTGGCTTACGCAGACGGTCATCCTGACCGTGTGTAGCCTGACCTACACCGCCGAAACCATGGCGCTTCACAACGCCCTGGAAACCCTTACCCTTTGAAGTACCAACAACGTCAACAAACTGAGCGTCATTGAAAATCTCCACAGAGATAGTGTCACCGAGGTTATACTCCTCGTCAAACTTGAACTCGGCCAAGTGCTTTTTAGGTGTTGTGCCTGCCTTCTTGAAGATACCCATCATAGGCTTTGTTGTGCGGCTCTCCTTTGCCTCTGCAAAGCCGAGCTGAACAGCCTTATAACCGTCCTTCTCGACGGTCTTAACCTGAGTAACAACACAAGGACCAGCTTCGATAACAGTGCACGGTATGTTCTTACCGTCGGCACTGAAAACGGATGTCATTCCGATTTTTCTTCCAATTAATCCTGGCATTTCAATTTAAATGTTTAAAAATATTGTTTTGTTAAATTTGTTTTTATTACACTCTGTTTTGGAAAAGGACCGATTGCACACACACGAAAAAAAGACCGCCCTAAAGCGTTCTTATTCAGCGAGTTGATAGATAAAACCTAGGTTTTTCCAGCGCAAATTTCGCCTTTCCGGATGCAAAGGTACTAATAATTAATGAATTACGCAAATTTTTCGCGAATTATTTTACAAAAATATTTAACAAAAAAATCCAGTCTGCAAAAACAGACCGGATTTTTATCTATAAGTGTTTTCTAGAAACTACACCTTGATCTCTACCTCAACACCTGAAGGAAGCTCGAGCTTCATAAGTGCGTCGATAGTCTTTGTTGTAGAACTGTAGATGTCGATAAGACGCTTGAAGTCTGAAAGCTGGAACTGCTCACGGCTCTTCTTGTTAACGAATGTAGAACGGTTAACGGTGAAGATACGCTTGTGAGTTGGAAGTGGAATTGGACCGCTTACGATAGCACCAGTAGCCTTAACAGCCTTAACGATCTTCTCTGCTGACTTGTCAACTAACTTGTGGTCGTATGACTTCAGCTTGATACGGATTTTCTGACTCATAATTTTAATAATTTAATAATGTTAATAAAAAAGAGTGAGAGAAGTCCGTAAAGAGTCATTTGCTCACGGACTCCTCATTATTGTTCTTCGCGTTTCCGCGAAAGAGTTTCTTACACGAGATCTGCGCGACCCTTGTTCTCCTCGAGGATAGCCTTAGCGATTGAGCTAGAAACCGCCTCGTGGTGATCATACTCCATTGAAGAAGTAGCACGACCTGAAGTAATGGTACGGAGAGCTGTTACATAACCGAACATCTCTGCCAGTGGAACCATTGCCTTAACGATCTTAGCACCGCTACGAGCATCGTCCATACCCTGAACCATACCACGACGCTTGTTCAAGTCACCGATAACGTCACCCATGCTCTCCTCTGGAGTTACAACCTCAACCTTCATGATAGGCTCCATGAGAACTGGACCTGCCTTTGGACAAGCGTTCTTGAATGCGTTACGAGCAGCGAGCTCGAATGAGAGCTGGTCAGAGTCAACTGGGTGGAAGCTACCGTCGAGAAGAGTAACCTTCAGACCAGTTACAGGATAACCGCCGAGTACACCGTTCTTCAAGCAATCCTCGAAGCCCTTCTGTACAGCTGGGATGAATTCCTTAGGAACGTTACCACCCTTAACCTCGTTGATGAACTGGAGATCGCCCTCCTTGTAGTCCTCATCCTTAGGACCGATGTTAACGATGATGTCAGCGAACTTACCACGACCACCTGACTGCTTCTTGTAAACCTCACGGATGTTAACCTCACGTGTGATAGCCTCCTTGTAGTTAACCTGTGGCTTACCCTGGTTACATTCTACCTTGAACTCACGCTTCAGACGGTCGATGATGATATCGAGGTGAAGCTCACCCATACCTGAGATAACGGTCTGGCCGCTCTGCTCATCAGTACGAACTGTGAATGTTGGGTCCTCCTCAGCGAGCTTAGCAAGACCATTGTCAAGCTTAGCAACGTCAGCCTGAGACTTTGGCTCAACTGCGATAGAGATCACAGTATCAGGGAATGTCATTGACTCGAGTACGATTGGGTGCTCCTCATCACAGAGAGTATCACCTGTACGGATATCCTTGAAGCCTACGCCAGAACCGATATCACCTGCAGCGATAACGTCAACTGGGTTCTGCTTGTTTGAGTGCATCTGGAACAGACGGCTTACGCGCTCCTTCTTACCAGAACGTGGGTTGAATACGTAAGAACCTGCCTCAACCTTACCTGAGTAAACGCGGAAGAATACGAGACGACCTACGTATGGGTCTGTAGCGATCTTGAATGCGAGAGCTGCTGTTGGATCATCCTCAGTAGCCTTGAACTTAACCTCTGTATTCTCGTCGCCTGGCTCTGTACCGATAACCTCCTCGTTGTCAAGTGGAGAAGGAAGAAGAGCACAAACATAGTCGAGCATTGTCTGTACACCCTTGTTCTTGAATGAAGAACCGCAGAGCATAGGAACACACTTCAACTCGAGAGTACCCTTACGGAGAGCTGCGATGATTTCCTCTTCTGTGATGCTGTCGAGATCACCGTCGAGATACTTCATCATAAGATCCTCGTCGAACTCAGAAGCTGACTCGAGGAGCTTGTCACGCCACTCGTTGCACTCGTCAACGAGATCAGCTGGAATATCCTCTACGTCATAGTCAGCACCCATTGTCTCATCATGCCAAAGGATAGCCTTCATCTTGATGAGGTCAACGAGACCCTTGAAGCTTTCCTCTGCACCGATTGGAACACAGAGAGGAACTGGGTTAGCGCCGAGAACCTCTCTCATCTGAGATACTACGTCGAAGAAGTTAGCACCTGAACGGTCCATCTTGTTAACGTAGCCGATACGAGGAACATTGTACTTGTCAGCCTGACGCCATACGGTCTCAGACTGTGGCTCAACACCACCTACTGCACAGTATGTAGCAACTGCACCGTCGAGTACGCGGAGTGAACGCTCTACCTCAGCTGTGAAGTCAACGTGTCCCGGAGTATCGATAAGGTTAATCTTGTACTGATTACCGTTATACTTCCAGAAACAGGTTGTAGCAGCAGATGTGATAGTGATACCACGCTCCTGCTCCTGAGCCATCCAGTCCATGGTAGCGCCACCTTCGTGTACCTCACCAATCTTGTGGGTCTTACCTGTATAGAAAAGAATACGCTCTGATGTGGTTGTCTTACCAGCATCAATGTGAGCCATAATACCGATGTTACGGGTCAAATGAAGATCATGCTTTGCCATTTCTTTATCTCCTCATTACAATTAGAAACGGAAATGTGCAAATGCACGGTTAGCCTCAGCCATACGGTGCATATCCTCCTTACGCTTGAAAGCACCACCCTGGTTGTTGTATGCGTCCATGATCTCAGCAGCGAGCTTGTCAGCCATACCCTTACCACCACGCTTACGAGCGAAGATGATCATATTCTTCATTGAAATAGACTCCTTACGGTCAGCACGGATTTCTGTTGGAACCTGGAAAGTAGCGCCACCGATACGACGGCTCTTTACCTCAACCTGTGGAGTAATGTTGTCGAGTGCCTGCTTCCAAATATCAAGAGCAGACTTCTCCTCGTTTGCCATCTTCTCCTTTACGGTCTCAAGGGCAGCATAGAAGATTTCGTAAGATGTGTTCTTCTTACCATCGAACATAAGATGGTTAACGAACTTTGACACTTTCTTGTCATTGAAGACTGGGTCTGGAAGGACCACGCGCTTCTTTGGTTTTGCTTTTCTCATTTTGTTGTTTAAAAATTAAATTCTGCTTGGGGGCTGTCTGTTTCCTTGTCTTCAACGCTCTCTCCAGAGCATTTACTCAACCGTCACTAATAACAAATCTCCAGCAAAATGATGTTAAATGTACATTATATATATATGTACTTGCGTACAATTTCTTGCACTAAAAGAAAAATAAAACTACCATTTGCCATTCAACTATGCAAATGGCAAATGGTGGTATTGGCTATTACTTCTTAGCCTTTGGACGCTTAGCACCGTACTTAGAACGACGCTGTGTGCGGTTAGCAACACCTGCGGTATCAAGAGTACCACGAACGATGTGATAACGTACACCTGGGAGGTCCTTTACACGACCACCACGTACAAGTACGATTGAGTGCTCCTGAAGGTTGTGGCCCTCACCTGGAATGTAAGAGTTAACCTCCTTAGAGTTTGTGAGACGAACACGGGCTACCTTACGCATAGCCGAATTAGGCTTCTTAGGGGTAGTTGTATACACACGCACGCACACACCGCGACGCTGAGGACATGAGTCCAAAGCTGGTGACTTGCTCTTGTCTACAAGTACCTGTCTGCCTTTTCTTACCAATTGTTGAATTGTAGGCATAATTTAATTTGTTTAATTTATTTATATTATTTTATTTGTACTCAATACATTACACACTCCAATCAGGGCATAATACACCTTTTTTGAAGCGTTTCGGGGTGCAAAGGTACGAATATTTTCCGAAATTACCTAATATAAATAAAGATTTGTTAGAATAGCCACAACTCTTTAACTTCTTTTAACTCTTACAAGTCTTTTTTAATTTTCAAATTTTTACCTAATGTGCAAATTCGGCAGCGAGCTCACGTTAATTATTGTCAGTTCAGCACCAAAGGCGCGTCCTCATATTAATTTCTTAACCCTTCACTCTCTTCACCCCATAGCTGTCCAACGCCTTTTGCATTCGCTGGTTGCTATGATATTGGTCAAATAGCGGATTTTTGATAGCGAGTTCCTGTGAAGAAGTCAACAACCCCTTGCTTGCCATTCGTTTCCTTATTATCGCAAAACCGCCATTGTCTGAAGCATTCATCTGAAGAAAGCCCCCGGCACTTGAACCAAGCTCTATCTGATTGGCATCACGAACAACAACAGCCTCAGAAAGCTTGGCTGTATTATTCTTGTCAAGTACCAGATGCGCAAAGATACATTTCGCGGTTGGAGTCTTCCCTTCCATCTGTCTGACAGCCACGAACTCAAGGCAATCTCCAAGTTCCCAGCCCTCGTTATTCTTCACAATGGCGAGGGTGATTTCTGAAACCGTCGTATCTGGGGTAATCGTGAGATTCCCAAGACATATATCCGTCACGAGCATATTATCCTTAATCTCATATTCTATAGGGACGAGTGTACCGAACGAAACAATATATGGAGCCACAACCTGTGCTTTCATGGCAACCTCACTCTTGTTCAGATATACGGCAGGCTTTTGCATATTAACGCCTTGGAAGCGCGAGTAGTCGGTCTGTCGCCCCGTCTTATCCTGAAAGTTTCCTCTCAGCGATTCCTTCAACGAAGCATAGATATTCTGTATGTTGCGCATTTTTACTCTATACACAACCTGTCCCTCAGCCTTCGCATCACGATAAGTTGTCTGCTTTCGGCAAACCACAACCTTTCCGTTGTAGTTTTTATAAACCACATCATCCACAGAGCCAGTAATAACACCATTTTTTTCAAGTATAGCCATAATTCTTTCGGATTTTAATCGTTCAACAATCTGTTTTCTTTGCAAAGATACAGAAAATCCATTGATATTCCAAATAAAAAACCAAAAACTTACCATTAAATTACGTTAATATTACCATAGTTTATGGTATTATTATGGTAATATAATGGTATTATAATGGTATTATAATGGTATTATCATTGGAGGAAGAACGAAAGAACTATGGATTACCATAGGTTGGGGAATTGATGTGTGTTCCTATCATATATTGAAACAAAAATCCGTTCAACAAATATTGCTGAACGGATTTGACTTTTATAATTTCCTTACCTTGCCCATAAATAGTATTGTCCCTGTTTTCTTTTCACGTATGAGATATAGGAACGGGCGGTTCATGTTAAAGATTACAGGCTTTGAAAAGTCCGGACAACACCCTAATTCAATACCAGCCAATGTTATTGCTGCAGCTTCTGTTCCTTCTTCATTTATCTTTATGGAAACAGCCTGCTTGACGCAAGAAACATAAGTTCTGTCATCGGATATTCCAGAGAAGTTGGCATTCTCTATAGAGAAAGCATCAGGCATACCCATCGCTTTCAGACATTTGATTAATTCTGCATTGGTCTTAATTTCTATTTTTGGCATATAGACATCTACCATGCGATTCTCTGCTTGTTTCCTCATTTGGGAGAATTCTTTCTCGCTTAAGCCATTCATGCATTCGTCAAGATTCTTGCCTTTGTGTGGCAGATATACCTCCATATAAAATTCATTATTGACATAGGGAAATCTTGCATAGTCCATTTCTTCTCCTACATACACATCGAAATAATCAGTTTGGTTCATCATCTTTACATTTGATTTTGAACCATCCGAGTTTGTAAACCTTTTCTTTCTTGTGAAATATCGTTCAAACTCGTTTTCCCATTTTCCTTTGAAGTACAAAGCATTTATGAGTACAAGCACACTATATTCCGAAAGTGGTTCTTCGAGAATCTGTTTGATGTTTCCGTTCGTTTTTCTATTGCACCAGGAATTAATATCATCCAAGGTTTTGTTAGAGGAAAGAATTTGGTGATAAACCTCTGCATCGAAATATGACTTATTCTTTGTGATATAGTCATCTTTCACCTTGAAATGTTCATCTATCCAAATTGAATTGGCAATATCAACGGCAGTATTTTTGTCAGGACTCGTAAGACATCTGTTAAGTTTGCTATACAAATCACAAATATTATCCATACTTTGTCCTTCAACGCCTAATACTTTTGTGATTTGCTTTAGTGTATTGCCATCTGCTCCATTGGCAAGCATAACCAAGACACCTGCCAAACTGAGTGGTGAGATAGCGATATTCTCATTACAATCCGTCAACTTATCCACTTCTTTGAAGAAGGATAAAGCCATTTTGTTTAAGCCTTTGTGAATAGCCATTGTATTAGATTTGTTTTCTCTCATTGTTTTCTAATTTTGAAGTTTTTTCATTCAATATTTCATAAAAATGATTTATAGTCAAACAAGACTTTTAGAATGTCTATAAAATACTTTATTTTGCAAAAGTAATCAATTTTTCTAACAGCACCAAATTCTTAAAAGAAATTTTTAGCGACCACCTCAAAAAAGAATGAACATATTACAAAAAATTCCTACAACGCAAATGCATCGCAGGGATTTTCTATTAAGAATGATATACCAATTCTTACGTTCTTTATCTGAGGTATCACATCCCAATATCCAACTTTCTTAAACATAACACCTATTAATCAGAATCAAAAAAAGAAATGGAAGGCAACATCTACATTTTTACTCCAATTCTTGTTAAAATACACACAAAGCGCAATAATTACAAGAAGAAATTTGGAGGTCTCAGAAAGTTTGCTTAATGAACTATAAAACATATAACCGCAAGAATGAAAACTCCCTGTAATGCGCTTTGCATTACAGGGAGTTTTCATTCTAACGTGAATTAGACAAATTTACTGAGTATAATTTACTTTCCTGACATTATTTTCAATTAAAAGGCATAGTAGGGTGCGGTTTCACGTTAATTATTCTTCTTATAACTCACTACTGCCCAGACAGCCATGACTGAGGAGGAAATGACGAGAGCGAGGACCTGATGGGCTATGCTCTGGAAATCACCACCTCGGATGAATACTGTACGGACAGCATCAACGAAATAGTGCATTGGATTGATGTACGTGGTAAGATAAGCCCAATGTGGCATTGAACGAACAGGGGTGAAAAGACCGGAAAGAAGCATCAGACAGACCACGAAGAACCACATTACCAACATAGCTTGCTGAAGAGTGTCGCTATAGTTGGAAATGATAAGTCCAAGAGACGAGAAGAACAATGCCAAGAGCAAGGCTAACAAGTAGATAAGGATGAGCGGTCCCTGACACGTAATGCCATAGACGCCCCACGACAGTAGCAGACAGAGAGTCAGGACTACCATACCGATAATCCAGTAAGGGATGAGCTTTGCAAGGATGAACGACCACTTGGATACCGGGGTAACGTTGATCTGTTCAATAGTTCCTTTCTCCTTCTCTCCCACTATGTTAAGCGCAGGCAGGAAACCGCAGAGCATCATCATAAGGATACCCGTCAAGGCAGGAATCATAAAGACCTTATAACTTTGTCCTTTGTTGTAGAGAGATAAAACATCAACCTTCAACTGCTTGACAATATCAGCAGGCACGACATTAGCGGTAACAATCTGCGAAAGATACGACAATCCTATTGAGCCTTTTGTTCCATTAACAGCATTAGCAGCAATAAGAATTTGCGGATTACTGTCCAAGGTTAAGTCGTGGCTGTAATTTCGGGGAATAACCAGTACAATATCAGCCTTTGAGGTTTCAATATCCTTGAAGGCTGCATCATATGTAGGGCGCAGACCATTGAAGATAAAGTAGTTAGATGCCTCTATGCTATGCACAAGTTGCTGGGAGAGCGTAGAACGGTCGTTATCCACCACATCAACGCGTATGTTCTTTACCTCCTGATTCATTACCCACGGCATGACACACATCACCATTATGGGGAAGATAAAGATTATCCTCGGCATAAACGAGTTACGGCGTATCTGCAGGAACTCTTTCTGTATGAGATATTTCAATGTCATAGCCTACTATTCTAATCGTTTGTTGAACTTTACCAATGAAATGGTGAGAAGCAATACAGTCATTCCTATGAGGACTGCCACTTCGCGCCACACCTCACCTATACCCACATTCATTATCATCAGTTTGCGCATAGCCTGAATGTAATAGCGCGGTGGTATGACGGCTGAAACCCATTGAAGTATGGTTGGCATTGACTCCACAGGGAAGAGCATCCCAGAAAGCATAACGGTTGGCAACAGCAATACCATAGCCGAGACAAGTAAGGCTACAAACTGGGTCTGCGCGATATTGGAAATAAGCAAGCCAAGGGATAGAGCCAATAGGATGTAAATGAGCGAAACAACGAGGATCCAGCCAAGAGAGCCCGATAATGGCACATCGAGTACCGTGACAGACATCAACAAGATAATGCCAAGAATGAGCAACGCCTGAAGCAGATATGGGATTGTCTTAGCCACAATAATCATAAGCGGCTGAACGGGTGATACCAACAGGACTTCCATCGTACCACGCTCTTTCTCGCGGACAATGCTTACAGAGGTCATCATTGCACAGATAAGAAGCATGAGCATTCCCATGATAGCCGGAACAAAGTTATATGCCGACTTCATCTGAGGATTGTATAGTAACTTGGCATTCAGAGGCGAGAGCTTAGGGTTTAGAATGGTCTGCTGAGCATAGTTTGTCCATTGCTGAGCCATGTTAGGGTCAGAGCCGTCAACGATAAACTGGATGCCCGAATGCTTGGAGGCATAGTCAGATGCAAAAACTATTGCCATATCGGCTTTTTGATTTCGGATGAGCAGTTCAGCCTCCTTAGGAGTACCTACGGTAGCTATGACATCAAAATATTCCGATGTTGAAAGTCGATTTACGGAAGCCTGTGTCTGATGATCCATTTGCGAGGTCACAACGACAGTTCGCACGTTCTTCACGTCGTTAGTAATGGCAAAGCCGAAGATCAGCATCATCATAACCGGCATGACAAAGAGTATCAGCATCGTTCGCTTATCGCGAAGGATGTGGCGAGTTTCCTTTATGACAAATGATATAAACTGTCGCATGATTAAAAGACCCCTACCTACAGCCCTTCCACCGTGATGGGGAAAGGGGAGTCGTGACGGGATTTTATTATTAATTGAATTATTTTTCTATTCTCTTCGCTTGCCTTGCAAGATACGTAAACACATGATCCATATCGGGCTGTCCGAGATTGCGTTTCAGCTCCTCTGGCGTGCCCATCGCACTAATCTTGCCATCCACCATAATCGAGATACGGTCACAATACTCAGCCTCATCCATATAGTGAGTAGTCACGAAAACGGTAATCCCACGATGGGCAGCATCGTATATGAGTTCCCAGAACTGACGGCGGGTTGCGGGATCCACTCCACCAGTAGGCTCATCAAGGAAGACAATGGCAGGTTCATGGAAAATAGAGACGGAGAATGCCAGTTTTTGCTTCCATCCAAGTGGCAAAGAACCTACGAGGTCGTTCTTATGTTCCTCGAAGTTCAGTTTCTTTAGGAGTTCGTCCGTCTTACGGGCAATATCCTCACCCTTCATGCCATAGATACCGCCGAATAGCCGAATATTCTCAGCCACAGTCAAATCCTCATAAAGCGAGAATTTCTGGCTCATATATCCGATATTCTTCTTTATCTGTTCATGCTCTGTGCAGATGTCAAAGCCAGCTACTTTACCAGAACCGCTCGTAGGTTGATTCAGACCGGTCAGCATGTGCATGGCAGTCGTCTTGCCGGCACCATTAGCCCCAAGGAAACCGAATATCTCACCTCGCTTAACCGTAAAGCTGATATCGTCAACTGCATGGAAATCGCCGAATGCCTTCACCAAGTGAGAGACTTCGATGACATTTTCAATTTCCGCCCTTTGACCTTTATCTTTTGAGTTTTGACTTATTTCTGGAGGATTAAATATATCCCTGAACCTGTCAAGTACCACCTCTGGTGTGTCTATGCCCATCACCTTACCTCCACTAAGAAACGCCACACGTTCACATTGCCTAACCTCATCAAGATAAGGAGTGGAAGCAACAATGGTTATGCCACGCTCCTTCAGCATAGCAAGCATTTCCCAGAACTCTTTGCGACTCACAGGATCAACGCCCGTAGTAGGCTCATCGAGGAAGAGTACGCTTGGCTGATGAACCAACGCACAGCTCAATGCCAGTTTCTGTTTCATACCACCCGACAAAGCCCCAGCCTTACGATCCTTAAATCGCTCTATCTGCGAATATATAGCCTTGATATTGTCATACCCCTCCTCAATCGTAGTACCGAAAAGAGTAGCAAAGAACTCAAGATTCTCATGCACAGTCAAATCCTGATAGAGCGAGAACCTGCCAGGCATATACCCTACACGCTTACGTATCTCCTTCATCTGACGTACCACGTCAAAGCCATCTACCGTTGCCTTACCCTCATCAGCAAGCAACAACGTACAGAGGATACGAAACATGGAGGTCTTGCCAGAGCCGTCTGGACCTATAAGTCCAAAAACCTCGCCCTTGCCCACAGAGAACGACACATCATCGAGTGCCTTTACCCTGCCATACGACTTCGAGATATGATTAACAGATATCATAATAATTGACCTCTCCCCGCCCTCTCCCATAGGGAGGGATCTGGAACACGAAAGGCATGTTAATTATTAATTGTTAAATAGAACTTCCCCATACATACCAATCTTTATATACCCATCATTCTTTACGGCAACTTTCAGGGCATATACCTGATCAGCACGCTCATCATCCGTGAGTATGGTCTTAGGGGTAAACTCAGAACGGCTGCTTATCCAAGACACTACGCCTTCGTACTCCTTCTTTTGTCCGTTACCATAGTCGGCAAAGACCTTTGCCTTCTGCCCTACCCTGATATTCTTCAACTGTGCAGAAGTCACATAGGCACGAATAAACATGCTCTTCGTATCTGCCATCTTGAACAAAGGCTTGCCGATTGCCACGAACTCGCCCTTTTCAACGTATTTCTCCAATACAATACCTTTGACAGGTGCTATGACATGACACTTCCGCAACTGATTCATCAGTTGGCTAACCTGCACATCAGTAGTTGAGAGCTGGGAGTTAAGGGTTGAGAGTTGAGTGTTCAGAGTAGAAATCTGAGCCTTGAGCTGCTTTTCCAACAACTCAACCTGACTTGTCGCATCATCAAGCATCTTACTTGGTGCAGCCCCGTCGCTAACCAGTTCCTTATAGCGTTGCTGTTCCTGCTTAGCTTTATCCAATTGCTGTCGAGTAACGGCTATCTGAACCTCCATATCCGGTTTCTGACTCTGATAAACCTGCTTTGTTGCACCCATCTGCTTAATCTTCAGCCATATCTGTGTAGTATCAATGAGTCCCACTTCCTTGCCGTCAGCAATCTCATCGCCCTCACAGACATCAAATGCCATCAGCGTGCCACTCTGCTCTGCGGCAATAGTTGTCTCCGTGGCTTCAAACACGCCCGTAGCATCATTTTTTTGCTCTTTGTCTCCACAGCTTGCCAAGACCATTGCCAAACCTATCGTCCATATTGTATTTACTGCTTTCATATTCTATATCAGTTATTGGTTGTATATTTCAAGTCGTAAATCTCTTTCAGCATCTCTATTTCATGCACACATTGCTGAACTTTTGCTGCATTCTCGTTTGTGATTTCCTTCACCAAGTCATTCACATCAATAATGCCATGCGAGAGTCTCGATTCTGCAGCCTTACGTATAGACGACCGCAGATTAATGATTTCCTCGTCATCTGCCATTAGTTTCCGATAGCGCTCTATATCCTCGTTCTGTTGAATCTGTTCCAGATTGTTGTTGAACAGGAACACGCTACGATTGGTCTCTGCTGTCTTGCGTTGTACCTGTATTTTCTCCTTGTCATTCTTGCGAGTATAGAAAGCCCCTATATTCCAAGTGAGCCTCGCACCAATCATACCATTGAGCGACCATTGACGATTCATCATATCTTCGAACACATTATATCCGGGATAACCAAAGAAACCTTGCGCAAACACCCCGAACTTCGGCATCAAGGATGCATCAAGGGCTTTCTCCTGAGCATCAGCAAGTCGGAGCTGGGCATTAATGGCCTTTAGTTCAGGTCGCTCAGAGTTTAGGATTGAGCGTTTAGAGTTTAGCGGGGGCTTTACAGGATTCTTCACCTCTATCCCGCAAAAAGTAGAGAGCAGCCTGACAAGGGCTTTCCGCTGGGCTTGCATATCCGTCATCTTCTGCACAACGTTCAGGCGCTCTGCCTTTACGTTCAGATAGTCACTCTCAGCTGCCGTCCCGTTTTTCTGCATTGAAGCCAGTTTTTTCTCATTGGCACTCAGCAGATTCTGCAAATTCGCATTCTGCTTGATCTGCTCGTCAAGTAACAGCAAACCGAAATACATCTCATTCACGCGCTTGCGAACATTATACATATTGACCTCGTTCTGAGCCGTCTGTACATTTCCCTGTTCCCGAGCAATCTCTTTTCTACTCTTGATAACGCCACCGTCATATACCATCTGTTGCACATCAACGCCCACGCGGTACTGGTCCTTCGACAATCCCTTCATGTCTATGCCCATAGCCTTGTACATCTGCTGCATCTGATCGGGAAATGCCGTTACGTCGCTCTGTAGAGTGGCTTGTGCAGAAACAGATACCTGCGGCAACCATCCCTTTTGGATATTTGCCTCCGTCAGCTCAGTAGTCTTGTCAATCAGTCCATACTGCTGTATCAGCGGATAATTACGTTCCGCTGCCTGCTGGCATTCTTTGAGAGTCTGCGCCTGTGCCATTGCCGGCAACATTAAAAGAGCTAAAATGAATTTTCGCATAATCGTTACTTTGATAATCTTCGCTGTATTCGTTTGCAAAGATACGGCGATTTTACAAAATATCTGTTATCCATAAATGTGAATAAATGTTCTTTTTGTTAGATTATTGCATAAAAAGGATATTATTCCATACTTTTTTATTATCTTTGCCATGGATTTAGCAATAACAACTATGGGAAAGCAACCGAATCTGATGGACTATTCGCGAATGAGAGAAATACTAAGTCCTCATTTCGCACATATGAGTGAGTCTTCATTTATCAACAAAGAACTGGGCATGATATATGGAAGTCCCAACGCTTTCATGCTCGCCAAGCATCACAGCCAGCCGCCTTTCGTCATCGATGACTATCGAATGGGGATATATGTCAGAGGCGAGGTTCGCACCAGCATCAATCTCGTAGAACGGAATCTCACCCCTGGCACACTCGTGTTTCTGGGACCAGGAACCATCATCAACCCTATCCACTTTGGTGAGAATCTCGAACTCTACGGCATAGGACTATTTGCAGACTTCCCTATGCCATTTGCCAAAGAAAAGATGCCATCAGCTTTCAACGGACAAGTGCGCGACTTCGAAATTAAAGTCGATGAGAGCGACATAATCACGGCACGTCATTTCATTGACACCATCTGGCACTTGGTTCACCAACCTGACTATAACCGCCAGACGCTCAGTAGTATAGTTGCCGCTATGATGTACCACTACGACGGGCTATATCGCAAACATATCGATCTGTTAAAGGCTTCGCAAAGTCGTGAGCAGACCATTTTCGACCGTTTTATATATCTTGTCAATCAACACGCCACACGCGAACATCAGATAGGTTTCTATGCCGATAAGATGTGCCTTACCGAGCACTATCTCGGCACCGTCATCCGCCAAGCCAGCGGCATTACCGCCAAGGAATGGATTGACCGCGCCCTCATCGAGCACATAAAGATTGAACTAAAATATTCCGACAAACCAATCGTCCAGATCTCTGAAGAAATGAATTTTCCCAATCCCTCATTCTTCAGCAAATACTTCAAGCGCCTCACCAACCAGACGCCATTGGAATACAAACTTTCGAACTAATATCTACCTCCGTTCCAAATCCGTTTCAGGTCCGTTTCAAGTCCGTTCCCTTAGAAACGGAGAAACTCGGTGCAGAATTGGAACTGCACCGAGTCTCTTATGGCTTTTAAGCGGCCTTGACTTTGAGCCTTTTCAAAATTAAGCCTCGCCCTTTCCGAATGGGTTAGCGGTACGAGGTCCCTGTGGAGCCTGTGGCTGACCGAGGTCGATTGTACCGAACTCAGACTCATAACGCATGATATTCTCCTGAAGAGCCATAGCAAGACGCTTTGCGTGCTCCGGAGCGAGAAGGATACGACTAACCACCTGAGCCTTTGGCTGACCAGGAAGCATACTTGCACAGTCAACAACAAACTCTGCGTGTGAGTGACTGATAACTGCGAAGTTAGAATAAATACCTCTTGCCACCTCTGGTGAAACTTCTATCTGCATCTGCTGTCCTGCCTGTTGATTCTTATTGTCCATTTTGTTTAGATTCTATGTTTTTAAGTTAATAATTTGAATGTTTGTAATGCAAAGGTAATAAAAACTTTTGACACCTCCAAATATATCGATGATTAAATTTAAGTGTTTGTTATTACTATACGCCAACACCTAACACCCATCACCCAACACCTATCTTTTCCTTATCAAGGTAAGTCCGTCGCGAAGCGGAATCATAACCTTCTCTACCCTATCGTCATTTGCTACGACATCATTGAAATCACGTATTCCTTTCGTCTGATAGTCTCTTGCATATTCAGGATCGATTACGTGACCGTCCCACAAGGTATTGTCGGCAAGAATCCACCCGCCTTTCGACATCAGAGGAAGAACCATCTCGTAGGTCTCAACGTATGTACGCTTATCCCCGTCAATAAATGCCATATCAAAGAGAATGCCCTTCTCAGAAGCGATACGCGGAACTTCATCTATTGCATTACCTATTATAAATGATATCTTCTCGCTAAGCGGAGAGCCATCTATCCACTTTCGGGTAAAGTCCTCCTGCTCGTCATTTATCTCAAAGGTATAGAGATGACCGTCTTCTGAAAGTCCCTCGGCAAGACACAATGCTGAATAGCCGGAGAAAGTACCAACTTCAAGCACATTCTTCGGCTTAGCCATCTCAACGAGCATCTTCAGCAAACGCCCCTGAAGATGCCCGCTTGCCATACGGCCATGAAGCAGACGGACATTGGTGTCACGATAAAGACGATAGAGATATTCAGGCTCTTTGTCAGAATGTTCCCTAACGTATTTGTCAAGTTCAGCCTCTCCGTCAAGGGTGGTATGTGTCGGATCCTGTGTCTTAGACTTTGCCATTATTCCTTAAATTGATTAAAGTTTATAGAATAAGGAATAGAGTTTGTTTGTCTTTTGCAAATGAAGACATGGGAAACAATCAAACCTTATTCCATCACCCTTATTCCACTAATCACAGAGAGCAGAAATTGCCAGACGATAAGAGTCAAGTCCGAAACCACAGATTACGCCTTTGCAAGCAGCAGAGATAAAGCTATGATGACGGAATTCCTCTCGCGTATGTACATTACTAATATGCACCTCAATAACAGGACAACGCAAAGAGCGAATACAATCGTGAAGAGCCACGCTCGTATGAGTATAGGCTCCAGCATTGAGAACCACACCGTCGTATGTGAAGCCCACCTCTTGCAACTTGTTTATCATCTCACCCTCGATATTGCTCTGGTAGTATTCCAGTTCAACATTAGGGAAACGCTCCTTTAACTTTGGGAGATAAGCCTCAAAAGAAGAATCTCCATAGATTCCAGGTTCACGAACACCGAGAAGATTCAGGTTCGGACCATTCATTATCAGTATTTTCATTCTTTATCTTTCTACTTTTATCTTTCTACTTTACTCCTTCCCCTCTCTTAATATCTCTATCAGCTCCTTCATTCCCTCACTCGCACCTTTCTTTATATGCGTGAGATTAGCACGAGTAGCAACGGCATTAGGGTCAATGAGATACATCGGTATTCCCGGACGACAATACTGCACAAGTCCGGCAGCCGGATATACGTTCAGGCTCGTGCCTATGATTATGAAGATATCAGCCTGGTGGGCTTCCTGAGCCGCATCGTACATATTAGGCACATTCTCCTCGAAGAACACGATGAAAGGTCTCAGCAGACTTCCGTCGCCAGCCTTCTCGCCATGAGGAACCTCAAGACCAGACTCTCCGAAGCCCTCATGAGGAAGTGTTACGTGAAAGCGTGGATTATCAACATCACGACTTGAGCACATCTTCATCAATTCACCATGAAGATGAATGATTTTTGAGGAACCTGCCATCTCGTGAAGATTGTCCACGTTCTGGGTAACAATCGTCACGTCGAAGTCCTTCTCAAGTTCCTTCAGCAGAAGATGCCCCTGATTAGGCTTCACATCACGGTACTTGGTACGGAGCATGTTGTAGAAATCATTCACATAGCAAGGATCCTGCTCCCAACCAGTATGGCTGGCAACTTTCATCACAGGATAATTATCCCATAGACCGCCAGCATCGCGGAAAGTGGTCAAACCACTCTCGACCGACATCCCCGCACCTGTCAAGACAACTATTTTCTTCCTCATAATTTCAATAGTTTTTACGTTGTTTTTTTGCCTAATATCGGGCATTAATTCTTAACAATGCACAAAAATAGTAATTTTTTTCGGAAATACACTAAAGTAATCGGAGAAAAATGTTAACTTTGCACCTTGATTAAATATTTTTCCACAAAAAACGATTAAAATTCACATGGATAATGTAAGCTACGCCCTCGGACTGGGCATCGGTTCCCAGCTTAAGAGCATGGGCGCAGAGAGTCTCAACATCGATGATTTCGCACAGGCAATCAAGGATGTGCTCAACGATTCAGAACTCAAGATTTCAATGGCTGATTCACAGAAGATTGTACAGAAATTCTTTCAGGAACAAGAGGCTAAGCAACGTGCTGCTATGGCAGAGACCGGCAAGAAACTCAAGGCAGAAGGCGAGGCTTACCTTGCAGAGAACGCAAAGAAAGACGGTGTAATCACAACAGCTTCAGGACTTCAGTACACAGTACTCAAAGAGGGCACAGGCAAGTCGCCTAAGGCTACCGATACAGTTGTTTGCCACTATGAGGGTTTCCTCACCAACGGCACAGTATTCGACAGCAGCATACAGCGTGGCGAACCAGCAGCTTTCCCTCTCAATGGCGTTATCGCAGGTTGGACAGAAGGCCTTCAGCTCATGAAGGAAGGAGGCAAAAACCGTTTCTTCATCCCTTATCACCTCGCATACGGTGAGGCTGGCGCAGCAGGCTCTATTCCTCCATACGCAGCCCTCATCTTTGACGTGGAGCTTATCGAGGTAAAGTAAGAAGAACCGGAGATTCCGGGAAATCCAGATAAAATCAGAACAACTAGAAAATAACTAAAATAAAAAACAAAGAAAATGAAAAAATTCACTTTCGCAGCAATCGCGTTTATCGCTGTTCTTGCTGCTTCTTTCTCTTCTTGCGGCAACAGCCCCAAGGCTAACCTCAAGAACGACATTGACACTGTAAGCTACACTATCGGTATGAGTCAGACTCAGGGCCTGAAGGAATACCTCGTTAACCAACTCGGTGTTGATACCACTTATATGGACGCATTCATCAAGGGTCTCAACGAGGGTGCAAAGGCAGGTGACGACAAGAAGACTGCAGCTTACTATGCTGGTATCCAGATCGGTCAGCAGATCTCTAACCAGATGATCAAGGGTCTCAACCGCGAACTCTTCGGCGAGGACTCAACAAAGACCGTTTCTATGAAGAACTTCCTCGCAGGTTTCATCGCTGGTACAACTGGCAAGAACCAACTTATGACCATAGAGCAGGCTAACGAAATTGCACAGGCAAAGGTTCAGGCTATCAAGGCTCGTGAGGCTGAGAAGCAGTTTGGCGACAACAAGGCAGCCGGTGAGAAGTTCCTTGCTGAGAACGCAAAGAAGGAAGGTGTAAAAGTTCTCCCTGGTGGTGTTCAGTATAAGGTTATCAAGGAAGGTTCTGGCGAGATTCCTGCTGATTCTTCAATTGTTGTCGTAAACTACGAGGGTAAGACCATCGACGGAAATGTATTCGATTCTTCATACGGCAAGGAGCCTGTAACATTCCCTGCAAACAGAGTCATCAAGGGTTGGACAGAGGCTCTCGTTCACATGCCAGTAGGTTCTATCTGGGAAGTATATATCCCACAGGAACTCGCTTACGGCGAGCGCTCAACAGGTCAGTTGAAGCCTTTCTCTGCACTTATCTTCAAGATTGAGCTTATAAGCATCAAGAAATAAGTAAGGCCCTCTAGATCCCTCTGCATAGGGGGACTTTGGGATTAGAGGTTAGGGGTTAGAGTTTCAATCTCTTAACTTCATAATTTCTTAATATCTTTAGAAATGAAAAAAACTTTTTTTATAGCAATAACAATGATGGTGAGCTTCTCAATGCTCACCATCGCTGCTAATGACAAGAAGAAGAAAGCCATCACTCCTGCTGCTGCTCCAGAGCGTACAGTTCTTGCCAACAGCAACGATACACTAAGCTATGCCGCTGGTATGTCGCAGACAAACGGACTCATTCCTTACCTCACAAGCCAGTTGAAGGTTGATACAGCCTATATGGCAGACTTCATCGCTGGCTTCAAAGAGGCAATGAATAAGACCGAAGATCCAAGCTACAATGCCCATGCTGCTGGTATCGAGATTGCAAAAATGCTAAAGGAACGCTTGTTCCCAAGCATCGAGAACGAGCTCAAGGGCTCTCCAGAGGCTCTCGTTCGCGAGAAATTCGTTGAGGGTTTCGTTGCAGCTCTCAAGAACGACACATCTATTTATAATCAGCAGACATCAGCAAGCTATTTCGAGGCTCGTATGAAGGCGAACCACGAGGCTAAGCAGGAAAGACTCTACGGAGCTAACCGCGAGGCTGGTAAGAAGTTCCTTGCAGAGAATGCCAAGAAAGAAGGTGTCGTAACAACTCCTTCTGGTCTTCAGTATAAGATTTTGACAAAGGGTACAGGTCCTATCCCTACAGCTTCTCAGGAGGTAAAGGTAAAGTATGAGGGCAAGCTCCTCGACGGCACAGTCTTCGATTCTTCTTACAAGCGTAGCGACCCGATCACCAAGTTCCGTTGCAATCAGGTTATCAAGGGTTGGACAGAGGCTCTAACCATGATGCCTGTTGGCTCTACATGGGAGCTTTACATCCCTTACGAGCTTGCTTACGGCGATGCCGACCAGGGCAAGATCAAGCCTTACTCTATGCTCATCTTCAAGGTTGAGCTCATAGGCATTGAGGGATTGGAAGCAGAGAAGCCTGCAGAGCCTGTTAAGGCTGCTCCTGTAAAGGCATCTGCAAAGAAACCTGCAAAGAGGAAGTAAATCTCTTTTCGGAAATAGGAAATAAAAAGTAAGAAGTAAAAAGTACTCAATCACAACCTTTCGTGATAGTACTTTTTACTTCTTATTTTTTTGTATCTTTCCGTCCTTGCTTCTTCTGGCATTCTCCATCGGTACTCCATCGATAGTCCGACAATACTATGGAGCACCTATGGAGCCTCCTAAGAGAAAGAGCGGAAGAACGGCAGAAAGTCTGGACATAAAAATGTGGCACAACCTATAATAAAATAGATTATGCCACAATAATCATATATTACTTACGAGTTATATTATTATCTAGAAATAACGATTTGCTTGGATGCAGCGATTTCGTCATTTACACAAAGGAATACTATATACAGAACAGTGCCACTCTCTTGTGGAACTCCCACATAACCTCTTCCACTACATTGCCTAATGTACCAAGGACCATCACTTTTCATATTATCTATAGTATATCCACCATTTCCAGATGTAGGCAATAGTTTTATTTCTACTTTTGCTCCATTAGGTCTATTGAGAAGACTACTACTCTTGAGTTGGAAGTCAACATATATCTTGTTGGTACTTCTATCGTACCCCAAATCAACAATCTCAGTACTATTATAAACAGGACTATTATCAGGATCAGGCACTACAGCAACAGTAGAGATATGCTTACTAATAGTTGTAGTCTTATTATTTTTTTCATCATAAGGTTTAGCTATTATTTCAACATAATACCCATTTTCAAATGAAACATTTTCAAATGTAAACCTTTTGGTTGAACTTGAATTTGCTATTGCCCCACCAGACTTTACCACTTTACCCGAACCATTATATACATATATATTTGCGCTTGCAGCATTATTCAGGATGTAATCTACATCGATAGTTTTTTGACCTGGTGTATATACGGCTTCTTTAATAGTTCCAGTTACAGCAGGAGGGAAAGGCCATTGGAACTTAATTTCCTTCAATAACCTTCCATTACTATACAATCCACACCAATACCAATTTCCATATTCCAGTCTATTTACAGGCAATGTAAAGTTTCTGTATGCATATACATTTGTATTTGGATTTGGATCCGAAGATTTTTTTTTGATATTTTCATTGTGAAATAGACGTGTATGTTTCTCATCATATATTCTTATTGAAGAGGAATACTCATAACCATGTTGCATGCTGTAATTAACAGTAAGTGTCTTATTGTATATATTTGGGGTGACACTCTTTATATTTCCAGTAGCTTGAACATTTACCGGATATGCGCCCACAAAATTATTGCCATTTGTATAAAGTAATACTTGGAATAGACCTTCCTCCAAGGTTGGATCTACGTTCACAATTCCAGAAGATGTATTACCATATCGATTTGATACAGTATAAGATGAAGTACATAATGGATTAGTTACACTTCCCTTATGTTGAGACAATATTCCCAATTTCGCATTAGAAGTATAGTCAGTCGTGAAATTCACAGAAATTGTACTATTGTCGGCATAATATCTAGCAGAATTTATTTTGCTAGTACCAGATGCCGTTTGCACACTACCCCATGTTGCTAAGAAACATGATAATAAAAGTAAAATTTTTTTCATTTTGTTGGTTTTATTATTAGTGTCCGCAGAATTAGTATTTCGCCAAAACCAAAGAGGCGCGGACATCCCCCTCTGGCGGTGATAAAAGCAATGAAAATTCGCCATATTCACTCTAAATATGAAATAATCCCCAAGAACAACCCCACCAACTATGATAGATAGGGGCAATAGGAAACCTCTGCGTTTCTTTATGAAACAGCACACATCATAACAGAGTTTTAACACTAAGGACAAATAAGATGAATAATAGAGATATTGTTATAATCCGTCTCGTAATCCGTCTTCATATATTCTTCTGTGTGAATACGTATGTATCGCCATTTTTAACATACTTTAAAGCATCTGACTATATTTTGCATTCCAAAACTAACAAACGTTTACGTAAAATTGTCAAGAAATTATCATATTTATACGTTTTCCCCTCAATACCCATTCTACATACAAAGACAGAAACATCATTATTCCTCCAATGATACACCATCTAACTATGGACCATCTATGGAGTATCCTAAGAGGAAGAGCGGACTTTTACACAAGAAAACACCCTGGAAACAGAAATTATCAGAATGTCAGGAACAAAAAAAAAGTGGCACAAGCTATTAATAGCCTGTGCCACAATAATTAAAATATCACTTAGGATTATTTTTTATCTAGAAACAACGATTTGCTTGGTTGCACCATCCTCAGCCCCATTTATAGTAAGTACAACTATATATAGAACATTGCCCGTCTCATTTGGAACGTTTATAAAATAGCTTCCACAATTTTGCGGACAGTACCAAGAACCTCCATCATACCAGCTTCCAGACTTTGTTGACAACAATCTAAACCCTACAGTCGCACCACTTCTCTTGAGTTGGAAGTCAACATTTATCTTATTGGTACTACTGTCATACCATAAATTAGTAATCTGATTACTTGCATAAGCAGGTCCATCACTATCAACAGCAGTAGTAGAGAGATTCTTTACTGACAAATCTTTTCCATTTTCAACCAATACAACATCATATCGATAATCGTCTTTTAATTGAACATTTTCAAGTTTAATGGTTTTGGTTTCTCTTGAATTAGTTACTTCCACACTCTTTATTATTGTATTATACCAGTGATCACGTATCTTTATCGTAGGGTGGTTTTGAGCATACTTCAAGGTGTAATCAACTGAGACAGTTTTACTACCAGGGGTATATGCAACTTTCTGAATATCCCCAACAGGATCAGATATTGGATCGTTAATATCCAGATACGCAATATTAAATTCCATTTTCTCTTTTGAGACAGGATATGCTTTGTTGACTGTAGCTCCACCTGAATTACATCGAATCAATGTCCCTGCTGTTTTTACAATCACATCAGTTCCTGAGCGTGTTATAGAAAAACCACGTGCATTTCTATTAGATGGATCTTTTCCCATTATGTTTTCATTAACTTCTCCTTGTGTGATTTCGCAGCTTTCGGGAATTTTACATTTGTTGACAAACAATACAGATTTTGCGATATAAATTCCTGGAGCGAGTCCATACTCTTTGGAATTTTTGGATGAAATTGCCAATTGGTAATTCTTTCCACCTTGCAGGCCATTACGATCATCCTCCATACTTGTAAAACCATATAATTTTTTTGTCTGCCATCCATTCTTTGATGATGAACCATTCAGTTTTTGGGCTTTTGAAGGCGACATCATAACATCGTATGATATTCCTTGATAACTTACTCTGTAAAGACCTTCACCTTGCGCCACAGACGCGGATGTACTCCTTGTAGTATTAGGAGCAGATATCATTTCTACACTAATTTTATCATTTTTTGTGTAGTCTAAATCATCTTGCTCATCAGAGCAAGAAATAACAGTAATTGCTAACAGACCAGCCAATACTGCGCTAAAAATTTTTTTCATTTAATTTGGATTTATTATTAGCATTGTGTCCGCAGAATTAGTATTTCGCCAAAACCAAAGAGGCGCGGACATCCCTCTCTGGCGGTGATAATAGCAATGAAAATTCGTCATATTCACTCTGAATATGAAATAATCCCCAAGAACAACCCCACCAACTATGATAGATAGGGGCAATAGGAATCCTCCGCGTTTCTTTATGAAACAGCACACTTCATAACAGAGTTCTTTACACTAAGGACAAATAAGATGAATAATAGAGATATTGTTATAATCCGTCTCGTAATCCGTCTTCATATATTCTTCTGTGTGAATACGTATGTATCGCCAGCAAAATTATGAAAAATATTTCAATAACAATCAAAATATAATACATTTTTGCAATTATTCCCCTCATTTTTAACGCATTTTAAAACGTTTGACCGAATTTTGCATCCCAAAATCAACAAACGTTTACGTGAAAGCCTCAAAGAATTATCATATTTACACGTTTTCTCGTCGATATCCATTCGACATACAAAGACAGAAATATCCTTATTACTCCAATGATACTCCATCAGTGGTCCATCGATTCTCCATCGTTTCTCCATCGAAACGATGGACCATCGATGGAGTATCGATGGAGTATCGATGGAGTATCCTAAGAGGAAAAGCGGAAAAATGGCGGAGTTTGTTACATAGGAAATGCCGAATTCCTTGGGTGAAAAATCAATAAAGAAAGGAAACAAAAATCCCACACCGCCAAGACATTCACAAGGAATCATTGAAGGTGTGGGAATGAAATATTGTCGATTTTTTGAATTAGTACCTATGCCTTCACCTCTTCACCAAACAAGGTAGCGGAGGTGCTTCTTGTAATCCTAACCCTAACGGTTTCGCCGATATGGTGATTGCCTTTATCAAAAACAACCATCTTATTCTGCTCGGTGCGTCCGCAGAGTTGTTCACGGCTTCGCTTGCTGTAGTTCTCCACAAGGACATCAAACTCCTTGCCCTCGTCAAGTTTGTAATTGGCTGCGGAAAGCTCATTCTGAAGGGCTATCATCTCATTAAGCCTACGAATCTTTACATCCTCCGGAATATCGTCAGGAAGATGCTTTGAAGCATATGTGCCCGGACGCTCTGAGTATTTGAACATAAAGGCGCTGGCATATCCCACTTCCCTCATAAGAGAGAGAGACAACTGATGATCCTCTTCCGTTTCTGAGTGATATCCAACGAAAATATCTGTCGTAATGGCACAATCAGGAATAATACGCTTGATAGCCTCTACCCTACTCATATACCACTCACGTGTATATTTTCTGTTCATCAGTTTCAGAATCCTATCACTTCCGCTCTGTACAGGCAAATGGATATGCTTGCAGACATTAGGCATATCGGCTATCACCTGAAGAGTATCATCGCTCATATCCTTCGGGTGTGAGGTAGTGAAGCGAACCCTCATCTCGGGAACAGTTTCTGCCACCCTTCTAAGCAGTTCCGGGAAAAGAACAAACTCGTCAGAGCCTTCCTTTGGGAACTTATACGAGTTCACATTCTGACCAAGAAGCGTGAGTTCCTTGTAGCCTCTGTCCCTTAGATCTACGCATTCCTTCAGGATGCTGTCGATATCCCTTGAACGCTCACGACCACGGGTATAAGGCACGATGCAATAATGGCAGAAATTATTACAGCCTCGCATGATGCTGACAAAACCCGAAATCTTCATTCCGTGAGCACGCTTAGGAAGCACGTCACGATATGTCTCAGTCAAAGAGAGATTTGTATCAATAGCATTCTGACCAAGTTCACATTGTGCTATAAGGTCAGGCAAGGACAGATAGGAGTCAGGACCAGCCACGAGATTAGCGTAGTGGTTATCAATAAGGTCATCCTTGACACGCTCAGCCATACAGCCGAGCACGCCAAGAATCACTTTCCTACCTTTATTCTTGTTTATGTTGTGCAGAGCCTCCAAGCGATGGTATATCTTGTTCTCTGCATTTTCACGTACTGAGCAGGTGTTAAGGAACACCGCATCAGCCTCATCTATTTCTTCTGTTGTTTCATAGCCAGCCATCTGCATTACTGAGGCAACAACCTCAGAGTCTGCAACATTCATCTGGCATCCGTAAGTTTCTATAAAGAGTTTCTTCATTGTTTTCTAAGGTTTTAAGGTTTGGAGGTTATGAGGCTTGAGGTCTTTCGGTTTTTGACCTCACAACCTTATACCCCTATGACTTTATAACCATTTTAAATAACAGCATAAGCCCAAACGGCCTGAAAGGCCAAAAGCTAATAGCCTAGGGCATCGCCCTAGGTATATTGAAATTGTTATTTTCGCCCTGTAAGGGCAAAAGCATTGATTTTATTAGAGCTTTTGCCCTTACAGGGCGTTAGAAACCACTCTAATTTCCCCATGGCGATGCCATGGGCTAATAGCTTTTGCCCCTTCAGGGCGTGTTTTGAGGTTTACAGGTTAGGTTCTTAGGCCGGAATACGAAATGGCACAGACCTCATAACCTTATAACCTCCTAACCCTATAACCTAATTTCTACTTCTTCTCGTAGTCGTTTAGCTTCTTCAGGAAGAAATCCTTGAAGTCGCTCCACTTGTAATAGCATCCCTGAACAGGCTTCAGGTCAGGAAGTACAGCCTCATCCTCATTATGCAAAATCTTGAAAATGACATCCTTGTCCTGATCATTCTTGTGATAGAAAATGAACTGAACATTACATGCCATAGGGAATATGCGGTAATTGAGCCAGTTGTTCTTGTCAAGATCCTCAAGGCTCACCTTCTTGTCATATCCGTTAAGGTTAAGAAGACAGACGAGAGGCATAACCATAGTGTCATGACCATAGCGGAGAGTTGCTCCTGGATGTGGGAGGGCAAGACAAGAATCTGCCTCTGAGATGATCTTTCTGAGAAGGTTACGCTGTGAATAGCCCTGAATACCGCCGCTCAAAGGAGAGTTACCATAGTTCACATACCAGAAAGCATTACTGCGGCACCAGAGGTCATAAACCTCATCCTCGTTGAAGAGGTCATACATCTGGAACTTATGGCGAATCTCTGTGCTCTGTATGTTAGAAGCAAGTTCAAACAGCTTTTCTACGAACATATATGCATCAATCTGACGGCCACGAACCTTGTAGTCGTTAAGGAAGCTCCTATCCTTGAAAAGAAGATTCAGGATACGGTCTCCTGTTCTGTGCTTCATTCTGAAGTCTATATACTCCTGACTCTTCTCGCCCTTTCTCTTCAAGGCAGAAAGGACAGAGTCCTGCTGATTCATGTAATACATATCATGACGGCTGGCATCATGAGTGATATTAAACTCAGGATTCATTGAAGCCAACTGCAAAAGCGCATTCTCCATAGAGATGATACAACGGATAACGGTTGTTGACTTTGCATCTATATTAGTCTTTCCCTTGAACACCTCAGGGAATCTCTCATACATACGCTTTGCAATACCGCGATGCTGCTCTGCACCAAGCGGAGTAAGTTCTCCGTCACGACCTCTTGCCTCCTCGCGAATCTGGCCAACCTTATCAAAAATCTCCTGTCCCTTTTCAGTAAGCAAACCAGCATCAGCAGCCTTCTTCATTATATTGTATGGCATGTCATAATCCATAGGACCAATGAGATAGCGAGATCCATGACGGCCATAGTGGCTGATATAATATGGAGTATAGCCCGCAGGAGCAGGTGTAAGAGCCTTCTGAGGACCAGGATAAGCCTTGTAGTTAGAACCAGAAAGAGTGATATCCTTACGGAAATCCTCACGTGCCTGCTGTGCCGAAACAGCGACAGACATACATAGCGCTACGGCTGAGACAAAAAGTTTAGAGTAGAGTTTCATCGCAATGTTTTGTTATTAAATATTTGAAAAAGATTTATTTACGTGCAAAGTTACGAAAAATCGGGAAAAAAACAAAAGATTTCCTCCTTTTTATTTACCGAGACTGATAACTTCGCAACAGAATGGGACAAAGATACAAAAAAAGGTTGCAATCAACAAGTAATTTGAGAAAATTAACGAAATAAAATCTATAAACAAAGGAAATAATCAGACGAAATCTACTTTTTGTAATACCCACTCTTCTCAATCGATTGCTTACAAATGGAGAATTGCTCATTTGACATCTCGAACGGCGAACAATAAACAAACCCAAATCCGATTTTTCCGGTCAGACACAAACTCTCATGAAAAACCGCTATTCCTTCGTTAATCCTCCGCTTTTCCTCCCAACCAAACATGCTCTTCCTCCGCTCTCTCACCGACTTTGCACCGACTTTGCACCGACTTTGGTACGGAGGATCATAGGAGGAAGAACGGAGCTACTACGGACTTACATAGGGCCTGCTTGGGAAGAGCATAAGGATTGAAAAAACAGGAGAATTGTTTGGAAAAAGAAAAAAAATTGCAGAAAAGTGTGAGTTTTCGGATTTTATTTGTATCTTTGCCCTGTCATTCCTAATCAACCTAAATCTGATAATGACAATAATGCCCTACGAACCTTAATCAGAATGAAAAGAACGATAATATCATTGCTATTAACCATATTGATTCTGCCATTCCATGCAAAAGATATTGTGTGGTTTGACGGAACTAATCCTGTGTCATATAGCGTTCTGACTAATAGGGACCTCGTTGTTGAGACTGCTTTGAATATGTTCTCTAACGATATGCTTGAGGTTACAGAGGCATACGCTATCCCTGAGGCTCCTTCAAAGGCAACGATTCACATATATCAGCTCGACAAGGCCACCGACAAGGAAAGACAGGATTTAGCGAAGATGGGCTTCGACATCAGCAAGATAGCGAAAGGCCATGATGCGTTCTCAATACGTTGTCACAAGAAAAACATAATAGTGGTCGGGGCTAACGGCCGTGGCGCAGCTTATGGTATTCTCGAACTGTCACGCATAGCAGGCGTCTCTCCCTGGATATGGTGGGGAGATGTTGTTCCCGAGATGAAAGAGCGCCTTACCATCAACAGCCGCTTTACCACCACGCAATCAGCAAGCGTGGAATATCGCGGAATATTCCTCAACGATGAGGACTGGTCGTTACGCCATTGGAGCTACTCTAACTATGAGAAAGGCAACTTCGGACAAATCGGAAGGAGGACTTACAAGCGCATCTTCGAACTTCTGCTTCGTCTTCGCGCCAACACTATCTGGCCGGCTATGCACGAGAAAACCACTCCTTTCTTCAAGGTGAAAGGGGCAAAGGAAGAGGCTGATTCCTTCGGGATTTTTGTCGGGACTTCACATTGTGAGCCTCTTCTCCGAAACAACGTAAGCGAATGGGACACGTTCAGGCAAGGGCAGTTCAATTACTTTACCAATAAGGAGAACATACAGAAATACTGGACGGAGCGTCTTGACGAGGCAAAGGATAGCCGATACAATATGTTCACCATCGGTATGCGAGGCATTCACGACGGTCGTATGAATGGTGCAAAGACCGAGAAAGAGCAGCTTGAGGGACTTCAGAATGTCATCAACGACCAACAGGAACTTATCCGTAAGCACGTTGGCGACCCGAGCAAGCAGATGCAGGTATTCATCCCTTACAAAGAGGTGCTCAAGGTGTATGAGAACGGACTAAAAGTGCCTGATTACGTTACACTTATGTGGTGCGACGACAACTACGGCTATATCACTCGCCTAAGCAACGCTCAGGAACAGAAACGAATAGGCGGAGGTGGCGTTTACTATCATCTCAGCTATTGGGGAAGGCCTCACGACTATCTGTGGCTTACCACCACTCAGCCAGGTCTTATCTATAACCAGATGCGACAGGCATACGACCATAACATGCGCAAGATATGGATCGCAAACGTTCACGACCCTAAGGTTGCCGGCTATGATCTTGAACTGTTCCTCGACCTCGCATGGAATATCAACTGCACGACAAGCGAGACCGTTGGCGACCACTACAGGAAATGGCTCGTCACCCAGTTTGGCGAGAGAGCCGGTAACTTCCTCTTCCCAGCCATGAGCAAGTTCTATCGCCTTTGCGGAGAGCGCAAGCCGGAATTCATGGCTTGGTCAGAAACCGAACTGTCCGACAGGGACAAATACGACCGTGGAGTATCTCCTATCAGAAATACGGAGTTCACCCACGCATTCGGCGATGAGATGCAACGCTATCTCGATGACTACGAGGCAATAGTAAAGACTGTCTATGAGGCAGAGGATTCCGTTTCGCCCGAACTAAACGATGCCTATTTTGCCATGATTGAATATCCCGTATGTGCTGCAAGGGCTCATGCGGTAAAGATTCTTGAGGCGCAAAAGGCACGACAACTGGCTAACGGGCGTCCGGGAAGAAACAAGGAGGAGCAAGAGGAGGGAATGCGTATTGCCTGTGCCAAGGCTCAGAAAGCATATCATCACATCGTGGCACTCACCAACTGCTACAACATCTCAATAGCCAATGGCAAATGGGAGAATATAATGGATATGCACCCGCGCGACCTTCCTGTCTTCGGGGCTCCGGTTCTCCCCATGCTTTTGTCAGGAGAGAACATGGAAGAGGAACTCAGTAAAGTACATGAGGCTCATGGCGAGAACATCCCTTATAGTTGGATAGCGAGAAAAGAAGGTTTCATCGCCCGCAACTGTAACGAATACGACCGACCCTCTCCCCGCTCCCCTTTAAAGGGTGAGAGCCAGAATGCAAAGAAGTCTTCCTTTAAGGGAGATTTAGAGGGTCTCCACTTCAACTCCATGCTCGGACACAGCATGAAGGCCGTTTCACTTCCCAAAGGCTCTTCCCTCACCTACTCCTTCGTATCCGACCAAGAAGCCCCTGCCATTCTGCGTATTGCCCTTATTCCTACTCATCCCCACGACAAAGGCGACGTCAGATATGCCGTAAGTATTGACGGAGGTAACGAGACAGTCATTTCCATAAAGGAAGCATACAACTCCGAGCAATGGAAGAAGAATGTTCTTCGCGGTCAGTCAGTTAAGAGCATCGACATCAATCTCACAAGGGGCGAGCATACTCTCTCAATACGCGCCCTCGACGATAACATCATCCTCGACCAATGGATGATTGATTTTAATAAGAAACGGAAGCATTATCTGTTTCCGATAGATTGATAAACCTCGGCCTCTCCCCCCGCCCTCCCCCGTAGGGAGGGAGCTGGAGTGCGCAAATCCATTGGTTTGGAGAGAAGGTTTGGGGAGAAGGCTTAGAGATTAGTATTTTTGTTTAGTGTGCTCCATCGCCTTCCGGCTCCCTCCCTACGGGGGAGGGCGGGGGGAGAGGCCGTAGCCTTTTTATATATTTATACCATAGCTCTGCTTCACCTCACTCATCACAAACGTACTCTCGATAGAGGCAAGACTCTCTATCTCACCAAGTTTATTGAGCACGAACTCCTGATACTGCTTCATATCACGCGCGCGAACTTTCAATAGATAGTCGTACGCACCAGAGGTGTTGTAACATTCCGTCACCTCCGGAATACGCATTATGCGACGCACAAACGCATCCGCAATCTCATGGTTAATCTGCTTCAACTTTACCTTGCAGAACACAAGAAGTCCCTGATCCAATTTCTCGGGATCAAGTACGGCAACATACTTAATGATATAGCCATTCTTCTCCAAGCGTTTCTGACGCTCAAATACGGGTGTCGGGGTCAGATGAACGGCATCTGCCAACTCTTTTGTGGTCAATTTCGCATTTTTTTGTAGCGTTTTCAGTATCTGAATATCAGTTTCATCAAGCTTTTCCATGTTTTCTTAGAGTTTTATTCTGTTTGAGAGGCTTTTTCGCCTCCCAATTAGAATGATTTTCTATTTCAGATGCAAAAATAGTGATATTTTCCGAATATCACAAGAAATTTGGAAGATATTTCTAAAAATATTAATTTTGCACTCGAAATCAAAACCTCCGAAGTTTCACTCGGATAATTTCAAGATAACAAAAAATTATTAACATACCCCTTTCTCACTCAGGCATCCTCTCTAAGGGAGGACACGGGTGGAGAGGCTAAAGAAAGGAAAAAAAATTATGAGCAAGAAGAATTATCGTTTTGAGACATTACAGCTTCATGTAGGCCAGGAACAGGCAGATCCAGCAACCGATTCACGCGCTGTGCCTATCTATCAGACTACAAGTTACGTATTCCATAACTCTCAGCATGCAGCCGACCGTTTCGGACTTCGCGATGCAGGTAATATATATGGTCGTCTGACCAACTCTACACAGGGTGTATTCGAAGACCGTGTAGCTGCTCTTGAAGGTGGTGTAGCTGGTCTCGCTGTTGCCTCTGGTGCAGCAGCCATCACCTACGCTCTCCAGAACATCGTACAGGCTGGTGACCACATCGTAGCAGCCGACAATCTTTACGGTGGTAGCTACAACCTCATCACCCACACCCTCTCTACTCAGGGTATCAGCAACACCATCATCAACGTAAACGACCTTGACGCTCTCGAGGCAGCAATCAAGCCTAATACTAAAGTAGTATATGCCGAGACATTCGGCAACCCTAACTCTGACGTTCTCGACCTTGAAGGCGTTGCAGCTGTTGCTCATAAGCATGGTATTCCATTCATCGTTGACAACACCTTTGGAACTCCATATCTTATCCGTCCTCTGGAGCATGGAGCAGATATCGTTGTACATTCAGCAACCAAGTTCCTCGGCGGTCATGGCACATCACTCGGTGGTGTAATCGTTGATGGCGGTAAGTTCGACTGGAAGGCTAATCCTGACAAGTTCCCTACTCTCGCAAAGCCAGATCCATCATATCATGGCATAGTATTCGCTGATGCTGTAGGTGCTGCTGCATACGTTACACGTATCCGTGCCGTCATTCTCCGCGATACAGGTGCAGCCATCTCTCCATTCAATGCCTTCATTCTCTTGCAGGGCGTAGAGACTCTGAGCCTTCGCGTAGAGCGTCACACAGAGAATGCTCTGAAAGTTGTTGATTTCCTCGCTAAGCATCCAAAGGTAAGCAAGGTCAACCACCCTGCTCTCGAGAGTCATCATGACCACAAGCTCTATCAGAAATACTTCCCTAACGGTGGCGGCAGCATCTTCACATTCGAGATCAAGGGTGGACAGGAAGAGGCTTGGAAGTTCATCGATGCCTTGCAGATATTCTCTCTGCTTGCCAACGTAGCCGACGTGAAGAGCCTGGTTATCCATCCTTACACCACAACTCACTCACAGCTCTCACCAGAGGAATTGGCAGAGCAGCACATCACACCTTCTACAGTCCGCCTGAGCATCGGTACAGAGCATATCGACGATATCATCGAAGACCTCAGCCAGGCACTCGATAAGATTTGATATTGTTAGTATAAGGACAAAAGACTAAGGTCAAAGGACTAAGGCTATGAGCTAAAGCCCTTTGACCTTAAACATTTTGAAACTTAGACTTTAAGCTTTAGACCGCAGACTCAAACTTTATACAAAAACAAACATGAACAAATTTATAATCGCAGATAATCAAGAGCTTACGCGCTTCGCATTGGAGAGCCTGATTCGACAGAAAGAGCACGGAGATATATTCTACGCCCACGACAAGGCTGGACTCGTGCAATTACTGAAAGAGCATGAGGATGCTGTGGTATTACTCGATTACACGCTATTCGACTTTGCCGACGAAAACCAACTTCTAATTATTGCCGAGCGTTTTGCATTGGCACAATGGATTCTAATTAGTGAAGAACTAACCCCTCAGTTCCTGCGCCGTATAGTCTATCTGTCCAATCAGTTCAGCATCGTATTCAAGGATGGCACGTTGAAAGATGTCCGCGATGCCCTTGAAGCTGTAAGCCATCACAATCGTCATATCAGCCAGCGTGTACTGGAAAGCATCCTCAACCAGCAGCAACAGGAGCAGGAGGAACAGCCAAGCATACTGACAGAAACCGAGACGGAGATTGTTAGAGCCATCGCCCAAGGCAAGACCACGAAAGAGATTGCCAACGAGCGATTCTCAAGCATTCACACCATAACCACGCACCGTAAGAACATCTTCCGGAAACTTGGCGTCAATACTGCCCACGAAGTCATAAAATACGCACTCAGAGCCGGTCTTGTTGATTCCTCAGAATTCTATATTTAGGGTGGGGCTCTCTTTTTTGGTTCACAATATACTGAACCTTTTTTGCTTTTGCATATACCCAATGCGCCATACTCTGACAGAAGGGGTGTCTAAAATGGACACCCCTTTTTTCATTCCTAAGGGATTCTGTGCGGGGATTAACACTAAAATCCTTATTGTTACCTGTTACTTGTTACTGAGAGTGTTTTCGACTTTCACTTCTTATATTTCCTTTCATACGCAAAGACGCGAAGTCGCAAAGATTTATTCTGAACACGGAAAGCACGGAACAAATGAAAATAATAATCCTCACAATACTGACTTACGCCCTGAAGGGGCAAGGTTTGCACTTAGCCCAGGGCATCGCCCCGCGGTTTTGTATCCAATGTGATTTCATCCGCCCTGAAAGGGCATAAGCATCATCATATAAAGGTTTTTGCCCCGATGGGGCGATTGTCCGTCCATTCTCATTCCCAAGGCGATGCCTAGGGCTATGGGCTTGTTTGGCTTGCAGCCCGCTTTCGTTTCTTTCGTGCCTTCGTTGTGCCTCCCTTCTACCTCCCTTGCTACTCCCATTTTCCTCCCATTCTAAGGAACGGATTAGAAACGGACCTGAAACGGACCTGAAACGGACTTGGAACGGACTTGGAACGGAGGTACAACGGATTTACAACGGAACAGCATCAAAAGGGAAACCCGAGCATTTTTCGCGTATTTTCATCGGTTTTCAAGCATTCAGAACAAGGCGAATCAGCCCGAAATTAATGCTTATTGAGACTGTCAGCCGACTATACCCTACCCACCATTTTGCCATAACAGCCTCATTATCTTTATCTTAGGTAATTCTAACAAGCAAGCGCAATCACGACAAGTAACAAGTAACAGGTAACAATAAGGATTTTTGTGCGCCCAAATTTTACGGAATTATTCTAAGGAGTTTATATACCTTATTATATATAGAAATAATAAAATAGGCAGCTGCTTAAAACTAATTTTCTTATTGTTACTTGTTACCTGTTACCGACCGCGTCTTTGCGTCTTTTCCTGATTTGGTTTACAGTTTTGGTTATAATTAAACTGCGTTTGTTGACATCGTTCTGAAATAGTTGTCGTATTCCTGAAAAGGTTGTCATCATTCCATTTTGTGAACGCAGGTATTGATGTGTTTTTGAAAACCACCGCCCTGATTTAGGGCACTGGTTTGTTATATCTCTGTGCCGATGACTCCCTAAAACACGGACTCATCTATTTACTCGGAACGCAACTTCTGTACGGCAAATGCAAAGGGGTGGTAAAATGCCACCCCCTTTATAATTTCTTCGCATTTGGATTTTCATCCAGATTTTAGTTTCAGATTATCTTTATAAAAATCTTGAAAAAATCATATTAACTGCCCCTTCTGCGTTCAAAGGTAACTAATTCCCTGCCCCGGGCGGGGAAGGGATGTCCGAAGGACAGAGAAGGGGCTGTTGTTCTTTTTTCTACATCACACCATACTCGTCGTCTATGGTGTCATCCTCATCGTCAAAGATCTTTAGTTTATTATTTTGCTCCAGACTGGCAGTTTGAAGTAAATGCTCACGATGACGTATGTTGTATAGCCTCATTACAGGCTGGGTGTATTGCTTCTTTTCCATGTTGAAAAAATTTTAAAATTAGACCCTCTAAATCTCCCTGCGTAGGGAGACTTTCTTTCGCGTCAGACTTCCCCCTATGCAGGGGGACTGAGGGGGTCTGTTATTTAATCACAATTTTCTTGTTTCCGTTAATATAAATGCCACGCTGTGTAGGCTTGCCGTTAAGGCGGGTGCCGTCGAGCGAGAACCAGTCGTTCTGCAAGGCGTTATCGTCAGAAGACAGGGAGTTAATGCCTGTTGTCTCGTTGGCAAAAACAATATTAAGGATAGGCTTAGCCCCGTTCTCTATGTTGAGTGGGAGGAATGCCTTGCCTGCCGGAACATACTCGCCTGTGTATTTGTGGAAACCGAAGCCTGCCGATGTGTTGCCCATTGTGTAAATCGCATCAGCACCGCTGATATTAGATATAACATCGCTGCGCAAAGTCCTCTTGCTGATACCGCGCAGATCATTGCCGTTTGTGTCGCTGCTCCCGGAATTAGTAAGAGTCATTACAGGATTGTCTGTTGACTTCAGTATTACCGCTGTGCCTGAATTAACAATCCCGTCAGCCACCTCCGTCAGCACAAGCGATGAGCCATCCACAGTTGCTTTATACAACGTTGTATTCTCATCTGGCTGAAAGTTATAGCCGTCGTTATAGAAGGTCGTCCATTTGTCTCCGTTTACATTGCTTGCCGTAAGATTCATTGTCACAGTAGCAGGGGTTTCATAAAAAGCAAATGCGCCAATCTTCGGATTGCTATTTAGAGTAACCGATCTAAGGCTGCTACAATTCTCAAATGCGAAACTACCAATGCTCGTCACGCTGTTAGGGATGGTGACAGATTCAAGGCTGCTACATTCCTGAAATGCGTGACCACCAATGCTCGCCACATAATACTCGGTGCCATTTATTATAGTGGTGGCAGGGATATTCAAGGCTCCTGCGGGCTTACCTCCTTCATACCCTAACACCCTTGCTTGTCTTAGCTCTTCATTGGTGATAGTGTATCTCAATTTATACCATACAGCATAAAGCGTCTGATTGCCAGTTAAGGTTATTATATCATTAGTACGATATTGGACTGCTCCCGTCGATGATGTTGACCAACCCAAAAATGTATAATCTGCACGGGTAGGTTCAACACTTTCCGATAGTGTATAGGTGGGATTAAGACTTGAGACTGAAATCGTTTTGGAATCTGCGCCCTCATAGTTGGTATCCAGAGTGAGCGTATAGCTTTTATCCCATATCGCATAAAGCGTCGTATTGCCAGTTAAGGTTATTTTGTCATTAGTACGATATTGTACATCTCCCGTTGATGATGTTGACCAACCACAAAATATATAACCTTCACGAGTAGGTTCATCAACTGATGTTAACGTATAGGTGGTATGGACGGAAATTGGAACTTCAACCATTGCAACAGCACATCCCTGATAGTTTGCGTGCAGGTAAAGTCGGTATATTTTTGGTATAATAACCTGTGCCCAAGCACTTGCCGTAGTCAACAACATGACGAGAAGAGTAATAACCACTCGTCGCATGGAGATAATTCCGACGTGTGAGCCTTTGCTCTCTGTCAGAAATGATAAAGTCATTCTTTGCGTGCTCATTTTCTGTTTTATTTTGTTTAGTTAATAGGTTAATAATTAGCTGTTTGTCATTTTTGCACTCGTGCAAAAATATACAAAAAAACTGATACTTCCAAATTTATCAAGAAAAATCTTGAAAAACAGTCTTATTATCTTATCGTTTAATATCTAAATCTCTAATCTCTTACTTGTGTCTCTGCGTTGAAAGGAAATATAAGAAAGTCTAAAATCACCCTCGGTAACAAGTAACAGGTAACAATAAGGAAATTAGTGTTAATCCCCGCACAGAATCCCTTAGGAATAAAAAAAGGACGCCCTGATTCAGGGCCTCCTCAGAGGAGGACAAGATTCATAAGGGGGTCGGGATTCACGACCTCCTTTGGAAGAGAACAAAATTCATAACGGCGTCGCGATTCGCGACACCATGTCAAAAGAAGAAAAGATGATAACAAGCTGACGCACCAAATCAGTGCATTAGGTAAAAGAAGAGACAAGCAGGGTGAACGAATCGTTCAGTCAGAGTATGGCGCATTGAGTATGTGGAAAGCAAAAAAGGTTCAGTTCATTGTGAACCAAAAAAATAGAGACCCTATGGGTTATCCAATTAAACACAAAAATCCCTGCAACGCAAATGCATCGCAGGGCTTTTCTATATAGAATGATAGTTATTCTTACAAGTCAAACTTATAGCCGCAAGTTAACTGGAAGTAACTATGGTGTGATTTTTCATCACCCATACTCAGAGTGCTTGTAAGTTCAAGAGCATATTTTAGATCCAATTTAAACTGTCCAAATGTGAATGCCATACCTACAGGCACACTAAGAGCGAAAGAAGACATATCTATGCCTCCGTCTTTCAAATACTTCTTAATGCCATTAACCGTTACTGACTCACCACCATAAGAAACCTTAACAGCATCGTCCACAAGGAAGCCTGGCTGCAATCCTGCAAAGAGGGCAAACTTTGGAGAGAAGTAGTGATTTACGGTTACAGGAACATTGATATAATCCATCTTAAAAACCAAATCAGCACCACCAGCACTTTCAGCAACTCCCTGCTGAGAATACTGTGCACCGAATGCGATTGATGTTTTTGAATTGAGGGCATGTTCTGCTTCTGCACCTACATTAAAGCCAATACGAAACTCTGAATCATCCCAGTTCGTCATATTTGCAAAGTTGAGACCTGCCTTTGGAGTGAGATACCATGCCCCTTTCTCTAACTGGGCAAATCCAGAAACACTTGCAAGCAAGAGGCTTGCCATTAATAATAATTTCTTCATTTTTTCGACATTTATATTTTTAAACGCTGCAAAAATACGAAAAAACATCCAATCCACCAAATAATTGGTCGATTTTCGTCAAAACATAAAAATCCCTGCAAAACTAACTTTGCAGGGATTTTCTATTTAAAATGATATGTCAATTCTTAGAGGTCTCTGTCAGAGAACTCGAGGACATTGCGGCGGTTAGCCTGAAGACGCTCATAGCCTTCCTTGCTACCAACAATGATCTTCTCGAACTCACGCAGACCTGTACCGGCAGGAATGAGGTGACCGCAGATTACGTTCTCCTTCATACCGAGGAGTGAATCGCTCTTTCCGCGGATAGCAGCCTCGTTGAGCACCTTCGTTGTCTCCTGGAATGATGCAGCAGACATGAAGCTCTTGGTATGGAGAGCGGCACGTGTGATACCCTGAAGGATCTGTGTAGATGTTGCAGGGATAGTGTCACGAACCTGAATGGTCTTCAAGTCACGACGCTTGAGGCTTGCGTTCTCGTCACGGAGCTTGCGGGCAGAGATAATCTCACCAGCACGTACGTTCTCTGAATCACCAGCGTTGATAACGTACTTCTTACCCCAGATACGATCGTTCTCCTCAGCGAAGTCGAGCTTATCGACGATATCGCTCTCAAGGAAGCATGTATCGCCTGGCTCGTTGATCTGTACCTTACGCATCATCTGACGAACGATAATCTCGAAGTGCTTATCGTTGATCTTTACACCCTGCAGACGATATACATCCTGTACCTCGTTCACGATATACTCCTGAACAGCGGTAGGACCCTTAATGGCAAGGATATCGTTTGGTGTGATTACACCGTCAGAGAGTGGAGTTCCGGCACGAACAGCGTCACGATCCTGAACGAGCAACTGCTTGCTTGTTGGAACGAGATACTTGCGCTCCTCACCAGTCTTAGAAACGATTGTAACCTCACGGTTATTACGCTTGAGCTGTGGGTTAATCTTAACCTCACCGTCGATTTCGCTAACGATAGCAGGGTTGCTTGGGTTACGAGCCTCGAAGAGCTCAGTTACACGTGGCAGACCACCGGTGATATCACCTGCACGGCTTACAGTACGTGGAATCTTAACGAGAGTAGCACCAGAGCTGATTACCTGACCGTCGTCAACAACTACGTGACCACCTACAGGGAAGTTATAGCGTCCGAGTACCTCACCGTTCTCATCGATAATCTCACAGGTTGGGATCTTTGAACGGTCCTTAGCCTCGATGATTACCTTATCGGTCATACCTGTTGTATCGTCGGTCTCGGCATTGTATGTGAGACCTTCAACAACATCGTGGAACTTAACCTTACCCTTGAACTCTGTAACGATGACAGCGTTGAATGGGTCCCAACGACAGATTTCGTCGCCCTTCTTAACAACATCACCGTTCTTATAGTAGAGTGAAGAACCGTAAGGAACAGCCATGTTAGAGAGTACGACACCAGTTGTTGGGTCGATGAAACGAACCTCGGCAAGACGGCTTACTACCATCTCACAGTCGCGGTCGTCCTCCTTGAATGGAACGGTACGGAGCTCATCGAACTCAATACGAGCCTCTGCCACCTTACAGGTAACTGTTGCGTTAGCAGCAGCACCACCTGCGATACCACCGGCGTGGAACGTACGGAGAGTAAGCTGTGTACCTGGCTCACCGATAGCCTGTGCTGCGATGACACCGACAGCCTCACCCTTCTGTACCATGCGCTGAGTAGCGAGGTTACGGCCGTAACACTTCTTACATACACCCTGGCGAGACTCACAAGTGAGTACTGAACGGATTTCAACCATCTCGATACCTGCATCCTCGATAGCCTTTGCACGAGCCTCGGTGATTTCCTCACCAGCAGGACAGATAACCTCGTTGGTATGTGGGTTGATAACGTCATGCACAGATACACGACCAAGGATACGCTCATAGAGGCTTGAGATAACCTCATCACCATTCTTAAGAGCTGTGCAGAGAAGTCCGCGGAGTGTACCACAGTCGTCCTCGTTGATGATAACGTCGTGTGAAACGTCAACAAGACGACGTGTGAGGTAACCAGCGTCGGCAGTCTTCATCGCGGTATCAGCAAGACCCTTACGAGCACCGTGAGATGCAATGAAGTACTCAAGCACAGACATACCCTCCTTGAAGTTAGAAAGGATAGGGTTCTCAATGGTTGGACGGTCGTCGGCACCCGCCTTTGTAGGCTTAGCCATCAAACCACGGATACCAGAGAGCTGCTTAATCTGGTCCTTAGAACCACGGGCACCAGAGTCAAGCATCATGAATACGGCGTTGAAGCCCTGGTCAGCCTCGGTCATCTCCTTAAGGAGAATGTTACCTATGTCGTTGTTTACGTGTGTCCATGTATCGATAACCTGGTTATAACGCTCGGTATCGGTGATGAAGCCGAGGTTATAGTTATCGGTAATCTCACGGATCTTATCGTTACCAGCCTTGATGAGCTGCTCCTTCTCTGGTGGGATGATGATATCGTCAAGGTTGAATGACAGACCTGCGAGGTATGCCATACGATAACCAAGGTTCTTGATACCGTCAAGGAACTCACAAGCACGTGCGAAACCTACAGCCTTGATAACGTCAGCGATGATGTCGCGGAGTGACTTCTTAGAGATAATGGTGTTTACAAAGCCCATCTCACGTGGAACGAGTTCGTTGACGATTACACGACCAACAGAAGTCTCGACAGTATGACGGATGTACTTGCCATTCTCAATATCCTCAACAACAACCTTTACAGGAGCGTGGAGGTCACAACGCTTCTCATTGTAAGCGATGATAGCCTCTTCTGGACCATAGAATGAGAGTCCCTCACCCTTTGCACCCGGACGCATCTTTGTGATGTAGTAGAGACCGAGCACCATATCCTGTGAAGGTACGGTGATTGGAGCACCATTAGCTGGGTTCAGGATGTTATGGCTCTGGAGCATGAGAATCTGTGCCTCAAGTACTGCCTCGTGAGACAATGGGAGGTGAACAGCCATCTGGTCACCGTCGAAGTCGGCGTTGAACGCAGTACATGCAAGTGGGTGGAGCTGGATAGCCTTACCCTCGATAAGCTTTGGCTGGAAAGCCTGAATACCAAGACGGTGAAGTGTAGGAGCACGGTTCAGGAGAACTGGGTGTCCCTTCATCACATTCTCAAGGATATCATAGATGATAGGCTCACGACGGTCAACAATACGCTTGGCTGACTTCACAGTCTTCACGATACCGCGCTCAATGAGCTTGCGGATGATGAATGGCTTGTAAAGCTCGGCAGCCATAAGCTTTGGAAGACCGCACTCGCCCATGTTGAGCTCTGGACCTACGACGATTACTGAACGTGCAGAGTAGTCAACACGCTTACCGAGGAGGTTCTGACGGAAACGTCCAGCCTTACCCTTCAGGGAGTCAGAGAGTGACTTGAGCGGACGATTGCTCTCGCTCTTAACAGCGCTTGACTTACGAGAGTTGTCGAAGAGAGAGTCAACAGCCTCCTGAAGCATACGCTTCTCGTTACGGAGGATAACCTCTGGAGCGTGAATCTCAACGAGACGCTTCAGACGGTTGTTACGGATGATGACACGACGATAGAGGTCGTTGAGGTCGGATGTAGCGAAACGGCCGCCATCCAGAGGAACGAGCGGACGGAGCTCTGGAGGTGTTACAGGAAGGATCTTGAGAATCATCCACTCAGGACGATTCACATCCTTACTTGCACGGAATGCCTCTACAACCTGCAGACGCTTCAAAGCCTCGTTCTTACGCTGCTGTGAAGAATCGTTGTTGGCACTCTCACGAAGCTCTGCTGCAAGTGCGTCGAGGTCAAGGTTCTGCAGGAGGTAGTAGATAGCCTCTGCACCCATCTTACAAACGTACTTGTTTGGATCGTCGTCATCGAGATAGTCGTTGTTTGGATCGAGGTAGCTGTCAACGATGTTGATGTACTCTTCCTCAGAGATGAGGTCGCCTACATGTGTACCGTTAAGATCACCGCTACCGTCTGGTGCCTGTACAGGATGAGTACCGTTCTTACCAGCCATAGGACCTGGCTTGATAACGATGTACTTCTCATAATAGATTACAGACTCCAGTTTCTTTGTTGGCATACCGAGCAGATATCCAATCTTGTTTGGAAGGCTACGGAAATACCAGATATGTGCAACAGGAACCACAAGCTCAATGTGGCCTGAACGCTCACGACGTACTTTCTTCTCTGTTACCTCAACACCGCATCGGTCACAGACGATACCCTTATAGCGAATGCGCTTGTACTTACCGCAGGCACACTCGAAGTCCTTTGTAGGACCGAAGATGCGCTCGCAGAAAAGACCGTCACGCTCTGGCTTATAGGTACGGTAGTTGATGGTCTCAGGCTTGGTAACCTCACCGTATGAGTTCTCAAGGATTTCCTCAGGAGAAGCCAGACCGATAGTGATCTTGGTGAAGTTATTCTTTATTTTTGTATCTTTTTTGAAAGCCATATGTATTTACAATTTGACTATTTACTATTTACAATTTACTTATTCTTACAATCCTTTTCAATTGTAAATTAATCAAGCTTAATGCTAAGGCCGAGGCCGCGAAGCTCATGGAGAAGCACGTTGAGTGACTCTGGGATACCAGGAGTTGGCATTGGATCACCCTTGACGATAGCCTCATAGCTCTTAGAACGGCCTACAACGTCGTCAGACTTGATAGTGAGGATTTCCTGAAGCACATGAGAAGCACCGAATGCCTCGATTGCCCAGACCTCCATCTCTCCGAAACGCTGACCACCGAACTGTGCCTTACCACCAAGTGGCTGCTGAGTGATGAGAGAGTAAGGACCGATTGAACGAGCGTGCATCTTGTCCTCAACCATGTGACCGAGCTTCAAGAAGTATGTGATACCGATTGTAGCAGGCTGGTCGAACATCTCACCTGTCTCACCATCATAAAGGTGTGTAGAGCAGTAACGTGGGAGACCTGCCTTATCAGTCCACTCGTTAAGGTCATCAAGCTTAGCACCATCGAAGATAGGAGTAGCGAACTTAACACCGAGTTTCTTACCGGCAGCACCGAGAACAGCCTCGAATATCTGACCAAGGTTCATACGTGATGGCACACCCAGAGGGTTAAGTACCAAGTCAACTGGACGACCATCCTCGAGGAATGGCATATCCTCCTGACGAACAACCTTAGATACGATACCCTTGTTACCGTGACGACCTGCAAGCTTATCACCTACACCGATCTTACGCTTCTTAGCGATATAAACCTTAGCCATCTGCTGAACGCCTGATGGGAGATCATCACCGATAGAAATAGCGAACTTACGGCGCTTGAGCTCAGCATCAAGGAGCTTGTACTTGCGGATGTAGTTCATAATCAAACGCTGGATGAGCTTGTCTGCATGGTCATCGCCAGTCCAGTTGTTAGACTGGATGCCGTCGAACTCAAGGTTAGCGATAGCAGAAGCTGTGAACTTGCTGCCCTTTGTGATGATCTCAGCACCTGTGTAGTCCTTAACACCCTGAGAGGTCTTGTCCTCTGTGAGAGTCAGGAGCTTGTCAACAAGGATTTCCTTGAGATCCTTTGCCTTTGCCTCGTACTCCTCGTCAATCTTGGCAAGGATGATCTTATCCTGCTTCTTAGACTCACGGGTCTTGATTGCACGAGAGAAGAGCTTCTTATCGATAACCACACCAGAGAGTGATGGGTTAGCCTTCAATGAAGAATCCTTAACGTCACCAGCCTTGTCGCCGAAGATAGCACGGAGAAGCTTTTCCTCTGGAGATGGATCGCTCTCACCCTTAGGAGAGATCTTACCGATCATGATATCGCCTGGCTCGATACGTGCACCGATACGAACGATACCGTTATCATCGAGGTCCTTTGTTGCATCCTCTGATACGTTAGGAATATCAGCTGTGAATTCCTCCATACCACGCTTTGTCTCACGAACCTCGAGAGCGTACTCGTCAACATGAACAGATGTAAGGATATCCTCACGAACTACGCGCTCGTTGAGTACGATAGCATCCTCATAGTTGTAACCCTTCCAAGGCATGTAAGCAACGAGGAGGTTGCGACCAAGTGCAAGCTCACCGTTCTCAGTAGCATAACCCTCAGTGAGGATATCGCCAGCCTTTACACGCTGTCCCTTCTCACAGATTGGACGAAGGTCGATAGTCATGTTCTGGTTTGTACGGCGGAACTTAGGAATACGGTATTCCTTGATAGCAGGCTCGAAGCTAACGAACTCGTCATCCTCTGTGCGGTCGTAGAGAATACGTATTGTAGTAGCATCAACATACTCGATAACACCCTCGCCCTCAGCAGTAATCATAGTACGTGAATCCTCACATACCTGCTGCTCAAGACCTGTACCTACAATAGGAGCATCGTTGTGGAGCAATGGAACTGCCTGACGCATCATGTTACATCCCATCAGCGCACGGTGACCGTCATCATGCTCAAGGAATGGGATAAGACCTGCACTTACAGATGCAATCTGCTGTGGAGATACGTCCATGAGGTTAACCTCTGATGGTGGAACTACAGGGAAGTCTGAGTTCTCACGACACTTAACGACCTCACGGATGAAGTTACCGTCGTCCTTAAGTGGAGCATTACCCTGACCGATGATCTGATCCTCTTCCTCCTCTGCTGTGAGATATACCACATTCTTATTGTCGAGGTCAACAACAGAGTTGTTTACCTTACGATATGGAGTCTCAATGAAGCCGAGATTATTGATCTGGGCATACATACAGAGAGAAGAGATAAGACCGATGTTTGGTCCTTCAGGAGACTCGATAGGACAGAGACGTCCGTAGTGAGTATAGTGTACGTCACGAACCTCGAAACCTGCACGCTCACGAGAAAGACCGCCAGGACCAAGGGCAGAGAGACGACGCTTGTGTGTCACCTCGGCCAGAGGGTTGGTCTGGTCCATGAACTGAGAGAGTGGGTTTGTTCCGAAGAACGAGTTGATAACGCTTGAGATAGTCTTAGCGTTGATAAGGTCTGTTGGGGTGAAGACCTCATTGTCACGCACGTTCATGCGCTCGCGGATTGTGCGGCTCATACGTGCAAGACCGATGCTGAACTGATTTGCCAATTGCTCACCTACTGTGCGAACACGACGGTTTGACAAGTGGTCGATATCATCGACAGTAGCATTTGAGTTGATGAGGTTGATGAGGTACTTGATAATCTCGATGATATCCTCATGAGTAAGAGTACGTACATCCATGCTGGTGTCAAGATTCAACTTCTTGTTGATTCTGTAACGACCAACCTCACCGAGGTCATAACGCTTATCAGAGAAGAAGAGGTTCTGAATCACCTCACGAGCACTCTGATCATCAGCAGGATCAGCATTACGCAACTGACGATAGATATATGTAACAGCTTCCTTCTCCGAGTTTGAAGGGTCCTTGAGCAGGGTATTGAAGATTATACCATACTTAGAAGCAGACTCAGCAGTCTTGTGCACAAGGATTGTTCTCTGCTCAGAATCAAGAATCTGGTCGATATTCTCCTTTGTAATCTCTGTCTCGCGCTCAAGGATAACCTCGTTACGCTCGATAGATACAACCTCACCTGTATCCTCATCTACGAAGTCCTCATTCCAAGACTTCAGTACACGAGCTGCAAGTGTACGGCCAAGACAAGCCTGAAGATTCTTCTTATTTACCTTTACCTCCTCAGCGAGGTCGAAGAGCTCAAGAATCTGCTTATCGCTCTCATAGCCGATAGCACGGAGAAGTGTTGTTACAGGCAGCTTCTTCTTACGGTCGATGTAAGCAAACATGACATTGTTGATGTCAGTTGCGAACTCAATCCAAGAACCCTTGAATGGAATGATACGTGCAGAATAGAGCACAGTACCATTAGCATGGGTACCCTGACCGAAGAACACACCTGGAGAACGGTGGAGCTGTGATACAACTACACGCTCTGCACCGTTGATTACGAAAGTACCGTTTGAGGTCATGTAAGGGATTGTTCCGAGGAACACATCAGAAGTGATGGTCTCGAAATCCTCATGCTCTGGGTCAGTACAGAACAGCTTCATCTTTGCCTTCATAGGCACGCTGTATGTCAGACCTCTCTCAAGACACTCCTCGATAGTGTAGCGAGGCGGATCAATGTAGTAGTCCAGGAACTCCAGGACGAAGTTATTACGAGTGTCTGTAATAGGGAAGTTCTCTGCGAAAACCTTGTACAGACCATCATTCTTACGATCCTCTGGTGGGGTGTCCAACTGAAGGAAGTCGCGGAATGACTTGAGCTGCACATCAAGGAAATCCGGATATGGCATCGGATTCTTGACGCGAGCGAAGCTTACTCTTTTTTCGACTTTTGCTGCCATTAATTAATGAATCTAAAAATATATATTTTTGTTATTATTTATTTCTGCTTAATAGTCTCTCACAGGATATCCTCTCACTTTCACACTATTAAGACAACAAAAAGGTTAAGACCCACCTACTTAGTAGATCTTAACCAGTTTGTTTTTTTATGTTGGTAACCGGAAATTCCGGATATCCCGGAAGTTCCAGTCAGAAAGAGCATTATTACTTGAGCTCTACCTTAGCACCAGCCTCTTCGATAGCCTTCTTAAGGTTCTCAGCCTCTGCCTTTGAGATACCCTCCTTAATCTTAGAAGGAGCACCGTCAACGAGATCCTTAGCTTCCTTAAGACCGAGACCACAAGCCTCCTTAACAGCCTTTACAACAGCGAGCTTAGCGCCACCTACCTCAGCGAGAACAACGTCGAAAGAGTCCTTCTCCTCTGCACCAGCAGCATCACCAGCAGCAGCTGGACCTGCAGCTACAGCAACAGCTGCAGCAGCTGGCTCAATACCATACTCGTCCTTGAGGACCTGTGCCAATTCATTTACTTCCTTAACTGTGAGGTTTACGAGTTCCTCAGCAATAGCTTTAATATCTGCCATTTTATTTAAAAATTTAATTTGTTTATACTTTTGTTTTTGTTATGTTTCCGGAGAATCCGGTAAGCCGGTATATCCGGTAGTTCCGGTAGAACCGGGAATGTATTAAGCTTCCTTCTTTGAAAGAGTCTCGAGGAGACCGTGGATCTTGCCACCAGCTGAACCCTGGAGTGCAGAAACAACGTTCTTTGCAGGAGACTGAAGGAGAGCAACGATATCGGCGATAACCTCGTTCTTGCTCTTGATAGCAGCAAGCTGTGAGAGATTCTCAGCACCAACGAATACCATTTCCTCAGCATAAGCAGCCTTGAGAGTAGGATTTACGTCCTTGAACTCCTTGAGAAGCTTAGCAGGTACGTTAGCTGTCTGACAGAACATCAGAGCTGTAGTACCCTTGAGAGTATCGTAAAGAGCAGAGAAATCTACATCAGATGCATCAAAAGCCTTGCGCAGAAGCTTGTTCTTTGCAACAACGAGCTTAATCTCGCTCTTGAAACACTTACGGCGAAGTGCGCTTGTGTCAGCAGCATTCAAACCTGTCAAGTCAACGAGGTAGAAATGTGGATACTGCTTCAACAGCTCACCAAGCTCGGTGATGATAGTATCTTTTACTTCTTTTTTCATTTTACAAAACTTTTAGAGTTACTCGGCTGATTTAGGATCAATCTTGATACCCTTACTCATAGTGCTTGAAATAAAGATACTCTTGATGTATGTGCCCTTTGCAGCAGCTGGCTTGAGCTTGTTAACTGTAGAGATGAACTCCTTGGCGTTACCAAAGATCTGATCAGCTGTCATTGATACCTTACCGATTGATGTGTGGATGATACCAGTCTTGTCAACCTTGAAGTCAATCTTACCCTGCTTAACCTCCTTAACAGCCTGTGCAATGTTCATTGTTACAGTACCGCTCTTTGGGTTTGGCATGAGGCCACGAGGACCGAGGATACGACCGATAGGACCGATCTTACCCATGCAAGAAGGCATAGTGATAATGACATCAACGTCAGTCCAACCACCCTTGATCTTCTCGATATACTCGTCAAGACCAACATAGTCAGCACCAGCTTCCTTAGCAGCTGCCTCCTGATCAGGAGTACAGAGTGCGAGCACACGAGTAACCTTACCAGTTCCGTTTGGAAGTGACACAACGCCACGAACCATCTGGTTAGCCTTACGAGGATCTACGCCAAGACGAATGTCAACATCGATAGATGCGTCAAACTTTGTTGTAGTGATTTCCTTGACGAGTGCTGCAGCCTCAGCAAGAGTATATGCCTTGTTAGCATCAACCTTACCAGCAACTGCCTTTTGATTTTTTGTCAATTTACTCATTTTCTTTGAAGTTTTTTCGGTACAAACGACTTACGTCTCCCGGAAATGAATTACTTAAGCAGGAAAATCTCCCTTTACAGTGATACCCATACTACGTGCGGTACCAGCGATGAGACGCATTGCAGACTCTACTGTGAAGCAGTTGAGGTCTGGCATCTTGTCCTCTGCGATTGTTCTGATCTGATCCCAAGTTACCTCTGCTACCTTCTTACGATTAGGAGTAGAAGAACCTGACTTGATCTTGGCAATCTCCTTCAGCTGAACAGCTGCAGGTGGAGTCTTGATCTCAAAGCTGTATGATTTGTCAGCGTAGTAAGTGATAACAACAGGAAGTACCTTACCTGCCTTATCCTGGGTACGGGCATTGAACTCCTTGCAGAATCCCATGATGTTGATACCCTTAGAACCCAGAGCAGGTCCTACTGGAGGTGAAGGATTCGCAGCGCCGCCTTTAATCTGTAACTTGATAAATCCAGCAACTTCTTTAGCCATTTTTGTTAATATTAAAATTGTGTGAAATGTATATAAGTCAGCCTGATACAATCATGTTCCCCGTAACATGAGAACAATTCGGTATTAAGCCTCCTTTTCTACTTGCATAAAACCGAGCTCCAGAGGTGTTTTACGTCCGAAGATCTTAACCATCACCTTCAGTTTACGCTTCTCTGCATTCACCTCCTCGATGACACCAGAGAAACCGCTGAATGGACCATCAGTAACCTTCACGATTTCATCAACCATGTATGGAATATCAACTTCCTCTACAAGTACAGTATCTTCTGCTGTACCGAGCATCTTGTTGATGTCAGATTGACGAACAGGTGTAGGATCATCCAAACCACCAAGAAAACCGAGGCAATTAGGCATGAAGCGCAAAGTATGGGCCATATCTCCTATGAGATTGGCCTCAACAAAAACGTATCCAGGAAGAGCAACCTTCTCTTTCACAACACGCTTACCATTACGCAAAGCAGCATGCTTCTCAACAGGAAGGAGAACCTGATTGACATTTGAACGGAGAAAATCGTTGTGACTCATCTCCTTCTCAATGTATTCCTTCAGTTTTTGTTCCTTTCCGCTGACAGCACGCATTACGTACCATTTCATTCCTTTTTCAGCCATGATTTTCCTTAAAAATTAGTTAGGATAAATTCTACTCATGACAAATTGGAAGATCGAGTCCATACCGAACACCACAACTGCAATGAAAAGGGAAGCAGATAATACAACCATTGCAGAATGGGTCAACTCAGATCTTGTTGGCCAAGATGTTTTATGCGCAAGCTCATCGTAACAAGCCTTGCAATAATTTACTATCTTATTCATATTATCTTTCTTTTAGCACGAGAGGCAGGAATCGAACCCACATTGACGGTTTTGGAGACCGCTCTCCTACCATTGGAGGACTCTCGTAAGTGATTCCCAGCCCGAAGACCGGGAATCTATATCTGATTTTTAAATCTTCAGAATGATTTGGTTCAAGGATTAATCCTCGTATACCTCTGTGATCTGGCCAGAACCTACTGTACGACCACCCTCACGGATAGCGAAGCGGAGACCAGCGTTAAGAGCAACAGCGTAGATAAGCTCTACTGTGATCTCAACGTTATCACCAGGCATTACCATCTCAACACCTGCTGGGAGTGTGATCTCACCAGTACAGTCCATTGTGCGGAGATAGAACTGTGGACGATACTTGTTACCGAATGGAGTGTGACGACCACCCTCTTCCTTCTTCAGTACATAGATAGAAGCCTTGAACTTCTTGAATGGCTTGATCTGTCCTGGGTGACAGAGAACCATACCACGCTTGATCTCAGCCTTATCGATACCACGGAGGAGAAGACCTACGTTATCACCAGCCTGACCCTCATCAAGGATCTTACGGAACATCTCAACGCCTGTTACAACAGACTTCTTGTCCTCACCAAGACCGAGGAGCTCAACCTCATCACCTACGTGGATCTTACCAGTCTCGATACGACCAGTAGCAACAGTACCACGACCTGTGATTGAGAATACGTCCTCAACTGGCATAAGGAATGGCTTATCGAGGTCACGTGGAGGATCCTGGATCCATGTATCACAAGCATCCATAAGCTCCATGATCTTGTCCTCCCACTCAGGTACACCGTTAAGAGCACCAAGTGCAGAACCGCGGATGATAGGAGTATTGTCGCCGTCGAAATCATACTGAGAGAGAAGCTCACGCATTTCCATCTCAACGAGCTCAAGCATTTCCTCGTCGTTAACCATATCACACTTGTTGAGGAATACAACAAGACGTGGAACGTTTACCTGACGAGCGAGAAGTACGTGCTCACGAGTCTGTGGCATAGGACCATCAGTAGCAGCAACTACGATGATTGCACCATCCATCTGAGCAGCACCAGTTACCATGTTCTTTACATAGTCAGCGTGTCCTGGGCAGTCAACGTGAGCATAGTGACGCTTTGCTGTCTGATACTCAACGTGAGCTGTGTTGATAGTAATACCACGCTCCTTCTCCTCAGGTGCGTTATCAATCTGATCAAATGACTTAACCTCAGAAAGACCCTTCTTAGCAAGAACGGTTGTGATAGCTGCAGTCAAAGTTGTCTTACCGTGGTCAACGTGACCAATGGTACCAATGTTTACGTGGACTTTGTCACGTACAAAATTTTCTTTTGCCATTGTTTTAAATTTTATTATTATTACTCGATATTGTCTAGTTTAGACTCCTCGCTTTTTCTTTTTTCCATGCAAAAGCCCCTTGACCTATGAAGCCACGAGGTTAAGAATGATGAGCTGTAACTGAGAGTTGAACTCAGGACCTCTTCCTTACCAAGGAAGTGCTCTACCACTGAGCTATTACAGCAAGTGGAGCGGAAAACGGGGCTCAAACCCGCGACCCCCAGCTTGGAAGGCTAGTGCTCTATCAACTGAGCTATTTCCGCATTGTCTTTTGGAAGAAAAAACGCGAGAATAAGCTATCCTATTACTCGCGTTAACCAACTTGAGTGGGTGGTGATGGATTCGAACCACCGAAGGTAAAAACCAGCAGATTTACAGTCTGCCCCATTTGGCCACTCTGGTAACCACCCTCAAAATATATGCGTCCCTTTGCTTCTAAAACAACCTCCTATCTCTTATAGGAGAGCCTCTTGTCGGATTCGAACCAACGACCCCGAGATTACAAATCACGTGCTCTGGCCAACTGAGCTAAAGAGGCAGGTTTGCACCTTTTTGAGACCCCCAAAAGGGCTCATTTTTCGATTTCGGATGCAAAGGTACGCATATTTTTTTAAATCACCAAACTTTTCAAGAAGTTTTTTAATGATTTCTAGCTTTTTCCTTGATTTTTGCCAATTTTACCTTCAGAGCGTCTACACAGAGGTCTATGCCCTCTTCAAATGTATCACATGTCTTCTCTACGAAAACAGGAACTCCAGGTATGCCCACGTTCATGCTCACATTTTTATTCAGAGCCGTAGCAGGCTTGACAACCTTAAGTTGCACCTCAACTTTCTTTATATCATCGTAAGACTTTGAGAGTTTCTCTACCTTCTTGTTGACAAACTCCTGTAATTTCTCTTGTGCGTCAAAATTGACAGCCTGAATCTTAATTTCCATGGTTAACTTGTTTTTAAAAGTTAGACATCAGCCCGGGGATGGGCTTTTTTATAAATTCGCTTAAGATCCTCGAACGTCACATGTGTGTAAACTTCAGTCGTTGCTATGCTCTCATGACCGAGCAGCTTCTGGACACTACCCAACTGAGCCTCATGATTGAGCATTGAAGTGGCAAATGAATGTCGGAGTACGTGCGGGGAGCGCTTCTTCATCGAAGTAACCAGAGAGAGTTTCTCACGAACGGTGGCATATACCCAGCCGTCTGTAACTCTTTCACCCTTGTCACTCACAAGGAGAGCCTCGTTGCCGTGTCGGGCGACACAGCCGTCCCGCATTCCAATATAATAATGCAGGACATCCGCAAGTTCATCAGTCATTGGTATCAGGCGTTGCTTACGTCTCTTGCCCGTCACCTTAATCTCGCTGTTCACGAAATTAACGTCGGTATCATTTATGCCAACGGCTTCTGCCCTTCTTATTCCAGTAGAATACAGCAATAATAACAAAGTACGGGCACGCACATCATTAAAATTGTCCATATCCCATTGTATGCCATCAAACAACCTTTCTGCTTCCGACTCCTTGAGGAATACCGGCAGGGGCTTCTGCTTCTTGGGGCCTGTAACCAGATGAGCAGGATCCTTATCTATCAGTTTTGCCTTGAGGGCATAACGATACATGGATTTCACCGCACTTAGCTGCTTGCATACATAGGTCGCTTTATGACCTTGTTCCATCAAACCGCTAATCCAGTCACGAACCACATCGGCATCGGCTGTTTCGAGGGACTGACCATCGAGCGAGCTAACATACTCCGAGAAGTTATTGATAGCATCGCGGTATGTCTTAACGGTTAAAGGTGATGCCACCCGTTCCGTTTCCATATACCTGAGGAAATCATCGATAATCATGTGGCGAATTTACTGATTAAAATTCAGACCACAAAATAATTTAACAAATTTTAAATTATTCTTCGTTCTGACGCAGCTGCTGTACATAGATTGCGTGCTCCATCTTGAGGCGCTTGAGTACAGAAGGCTTGTTGAACTGCTGGCGAGAGCGGAGCTCCTTAACGACACCAGTCTTCTCAAACTTTCTCTTAAACTTCTTCAAAGCGCGCTCGATGTTCTCGCCTTCTTTTACGGGTACAATGATCATTTTGTTTTGTTTTAAATTTAATAATGTTGTAATTAAAAAAATGTATTGCCTCTGGTTACGCGAATGCCCAAAATGACAAACACACCAAAAGCGGGTGCAAAATTACTCTTTTTCTGCGAGATAGACAAATAATTTTACGAAAAAAGCATTTATTTCGGTGCGTTTTGTCGATTTCCGTTAAAAAATTGCTATGTTTTCACATAATTTATGTATATTTGCCACCAAATTAAATCACCTAAAACAAAACTGCAAAGAAATCACTAATCAAAATCAAATAAACTAATCATGCAAATTAAAAATTTAATCTTATCTGCCCTGCTCGGTATTACAACAACCGGCAGTTTCGCCCAGGGACTCGCTAACGACCCTCGTGATGCACAGGCTCAGCAGCAAGGCTATTATTCTCAACCTTATGCCTTCGTTCAGGCACAAGGCGGTCTGAACACGACTCTCGCATCTGGAAACGTAATGAAACCAACATTCAGTATTGCGGGCGGCTATATGTTCTCTCAGGCTATAGGTCTTCGCCTCCACATCAACGGAATGAACTCAAAGAACGGCTTTGAGAGCGTTACCGAAAAATACCAGTTCAAATACATCAACACCAACCTCGACCTGATGGTTAACCTCACCAATCTCGGTAAGAAACCAAGCGGTCCGTTCAATGTGTATTTCGTAGCAGGTGCCGGTCTTGCCTATTGCTGGAACAACGACGAATTTGCTGCCATTGCTAACAAGGGTATCATATCTGAGGATATCAGCAACGCATGGATAAATAAAAACCACAAGGACCTGATCAGCCATAACATCCGTGCAGGTCTGCTTTTCGACTACGACATCATGAAGAACGTCTCTGTTGGTGCCGAGTTTGACATCAACAACCTTAGCGACCGCTTCGACTCCCGCTATAATGACTGTTGCGACTGGATGGCAACCGGTCAGATTTCCGTTACCTACAAATTCGGGCACAAGGCCTACGGCAGCAACCGCGTTTACCCTACCAAAGCAAAGTAGAATCCTATCGGCATAGTGACTTCCATCCGCAAACGGAGGAGTTTACAGACATAAGGAGCGGCGCAAGCCCTTATTCCCAAGGGCAGGCGCACGCTCTTTCTTTTTTTATTTCACGCAATCATTTCAAGGAGCTAAAGGAGTATATGGAGTTAAAGGAGTTAAAGACTAATGTCTGGATATAACTTTTTCTCGAAAATACTATTGTCTTGTACTTCTTGTACTTCCAAAACTTGAATTACCTTATATAATAAAAAATATGATAGACCAGATTATCGATTTCAACAAAAGCTTCGTAGAATCCAAAGGCTACGAGAAATATCTGACGGACAAATATCCCGACAAGGAACTGGCCGTACTATCATGTATGGACACAAGACTGACCGAACTGCTCCCCGCAGCCCTCGGGCTTAAGAATGGTGATGCAAAAATCATCAAGAATGCTGGAGGACTGGTGATTTCTGCCTTCGACTCTGCCATGCGAAGCCTTATTGTCGCCATCTACGAGCTTGGCGTGAAGGAAATCATGGTGGTTGCCCACTCTCATTGTGGAGCCTGCCACATGAGCTACGACCACTTCCATCACGAAATGATTGCCCGAGGCGTGACCGATGAGACTCTCGACACAATCCGCAAATGCGGAATAGACCTGAACCATTGGCTAGAGGGATTCAAAGATACGCCCGAATCCGTCAAAAAGACGGTAGAGACAATCAAAACCCATCCTCTCGTTCCAAAGGATATTATTGTCCGCGGCTTTATTATCGATTCTGAAACCGGAGCCTTGGAAGAAATAAAACAGAAATCATGATACGGAAAGCAGAGAAAAAAGACATTCCGGGAATTATAGACCTGTTATATCAGGTAGATGCCGTTCACAATGGCATTCGTCCCGACCTGTTCAAAGGCAATACCGCCAAATACAACGAGCAGGAACTTGAAGAAATCCTCAACGATGGCGGCAAACCCATATTCGTCTATGATGACGGCAAGATTTTAGGTCATGCCTTCTGCCAGATTAGCGAGGTCAAAAATCACAGACTTCTGCAAGATGCCAAGACCTTGTATATCGACGATATCTGTGTGGATGAGCAGTCACGCGGCCGCCACATCGGCAAGGCTCTATACGAATATGTGCGCGACTATGCCAAATCCATAGGTTGCCACAACATCACGCTCAACGTATGGGAGGGCAACGATTCCGCCTATAACTTCTACAAGAGCATGGGAATGCACATTCAGAAAACAGGTATGGAAACATTCCTGTGATTTCAAACTGTTCTGCCTTCACCTTAAAACGATTCTGCCTTTGTCGCAGAGTCGTTTTTTCTTTGCTCTTCCTTCGAAGATACTCCATCGATACTCCATCGATGCTCCATCGATGGTCCATCGTTTCGATGGAGGATCGATGGACTAACGATGGAGTATTGATGGACCATCAGCTGAGTTACAAGGAAGAAACACAAGCTGTAACTACATCTTATTCCCCGATTAAGTGATGTGACTAATCACGTTTCTTACATCAAGAATGCTTTGCTCAATTATAATTTTTTTTAAATAATACCCGTTTTTTGTGACGTTATGTTAATGATTGGGGATTATATGGCTTTTTTGAGTGATTTTCGGTTTTTTATTATTAACTTTGCAAAAAATATTCGGATAATACTAATTATTTAATTCTAATTATTATAACAAAAATCAAAAGATGAAAAAGTTTTTTTCTTATTTCATGATTGCCATGTGTCTTCTTGGCACATCAGTAGTAACATCTTGCGGTAGCGACGATGATGACAACGAAGGTCTCAAGGATCTCCCTTACGAGGCTGATGCTGCTCTCTATGAATTAGTGGGCAACCACATAGATAAAATTGCATACATTGAGCTTACAACTGCAGGCAACTACTTCATCGAGCACAAGTCAATGGTAAAGAGCAAGGCTGCAACTATCAATGTAAACGACGTGGAGATTCCTCTCCCATTCGCAACTGCTGACAAGAACATTACACGTGCTACACAGGACAACTTCGAGTATGGCACCTTCACAAAGAACGACGATGGCAGCTATACTCTCAAGGATAGGAACAACGATATCCTCACTATTAAGTCAGAAGGCAACAATAACTACACCATCACTCTTGGCGGAAACACATATACTGCAACAAGGGTAAATAGAAATTCATCTTTAACTAGTATTGGTCAAATCTGTCGCTCTTGGAAGATGAGCAAGGTATATTACAGATGGAATCAAAGTCTTGTCGGCGGTCTTCAAACAAACATTGAAGAGGAAGCTGGCAGCTATAAGGATCTTATGAAAAAGCTCGAAAAACGCACAGGATTTACATACGGAAATTCAATTCAGGACTTTGATTACGTAAGTTTCAACAATACCGGTTCATACATTGTAAAGACTGAAAATTCTATTGATCGCGATTACTGGAATTGGACAGGTAACAAGCTTTATTTCAGTAAGAGTCCAGATTTTGGCTATGATGTAACATTCGATGGATCAACAATGAAGCTGGACTATAAGATGACTATTGATATGGGCGCAGCTGGTACTGCAACCTTGGAGATGGGCTACGAGTTCTATGAGAGACTCATCTAAGACAAGTCTTAAAAGATACATACAAAAAAGGGATGCTTAACGGCATCCCTTTTTTATGTATTATCATCAACGGTCAAATATCATTTTTCTTCCCTCTATTATATTGATTCCCTTTTGCGGATATGCTAGTTTCTGACCATGAAGATTATATACTGATGGGTTATGAGAGCGCTTAGAATATATGCCTGTAACGGAAGTGGTTTCCGCAAGAGAAGAGTAGTAATAAATGCCCTTCACCTCATTTCCGTCCGCATCCCGATTTATTACGTATGATACTTTATAGTCTTCCTCAAGTCCCGCTATGAGAGAACCAGAGAGCGATTTATCGTAATAGATTTCTTCTTCACTTACCAACATCCCCTTTTCCTGTTTCCTAATCTTCTTACCATAATCGGTAAAAGAGACAATGGTATAGTCGGTAAAAATGATAGTTTCATCATTAACTTCATAATGAGCAGAAATAATTTTATTATCGAATGAATGTGATATTTCATTACCGTTTGCCATTAAATCCCTCCAAGAGCCATCAGATTTTTCATACACATAATAGTCGCCTTCCACTTTTCCATCGACAATCTTGTTAGGAATATAATAATATTTGGCGTATGGCTCTGTAGCATCGGAAGCATAAATAAGAGTATAGTATGTGCTGTCTATAGGCAACTGGTCATAATAAAACACCTCACGACTGACAATTTCGCCACTATCTAAATTCGATTTCTCTATTTCCTTCACCCTACCCTTCTCGTCACGAATATATTTATAGCTATATACCTGTTGTTCCTCCTGAGACTTCACCTTTTCGCCGTTCTCATTATAGAGGACATAGTTCTTCATATAGAAGATAATACCGGAATAATCGTATGAATATTTACATTTCAAGGCTCCACTTTCGTAATATTCCCTTACCGTGCTTTCCACGATACTCATTCGACCATCTTTATTCACACTCTTGGTCTGCACGTACAACCTTCCGTCCTTATATTCCATAATATACGCATAGTCAGGATATATAAAAGCCTCATTGGTTTTATTGCCCTCCGCATCATAATTTATTTGATGCCTATTATAGGAAGCACCACCACTTTTCTGGTCATACGTACTCGTGGAGCAAGTAATGAGTTTATCATTCTCATCGTAATCAAATATCTCAAGGGTAGATATAACAAGTTTCTCTTGTCCTTCCACCTCTACAGAATCTTTAATTTCTATACAACTGCCATTATCCCTAACAGTTCGAACTTTCCTATAAACTGGCACAAAGACTATTTCATCATTGCGCTTCCTCTCTTCATAGACACAAAAGTCCGAAAACTCTCCGTCCTCTGAATACTCCGTTACTTCCTTATGGATAAGTATCTTATTTTTGAAAACGTTTTTCTCAACAACCCTAAACTGCTCATCGTATTTGAATTTGGCAATCTCCCCATTATCACTCATGATGCTATCAAGTTTTTCCACATACTGAGTTGCCTGTGCTGAAGAAAGTACAGAAAGAAGAATGAATGAAGATATGAATAAAATTCTTCTCATATTCTAATATAATTGATATTGATTATTAATAATTTTACTGCAAATATAGTTTTTCTTTTTAAGACTACCAAATATTCACAAAAGAAAACATATATTTCATGTGAATTCTAAGAAAAACCCTTCGGAGGTATTTTATTTATTCACTCTTAGCAAATCCCTTTCAAATCCTAAGCAAATCCCATGTAAGTCCCATTTATAATTGGGATAGACACAAGTATCTCTGAAGAGGAAGAACAAGGTATAGTTACCCCACAATTCACCCAGATTCCAAAGGTGTTTTAACATAGATTCATCGAGTTCACACTATTTATTGTGAATAAAAGCTGGAAACAGCAAACTATACCATATACATATCATAGCCATAAAGATACCACTTTCCATTTTTAAGTCTAAATCTCAAGAAAACTCTAATACAAGAATCTGGCATATATATGTGTTCCTCTGCATTATCATCTTTTACTGTTTTCTCACATTTATATTCGTTGTCCTTACGCATTTCCTGAAACCATGATAAATCATCTTTGATTTCTTCTAATGGCCATACATAATCATAGCTATACTTATCAGCAATACTATCATATTTCTCAGCTTCAGTATTTATGCCCGTCACACTTTCTGATATACGAGAAACCGCAAAAACAGAGTCAGAATGAAATCGGTCAATAAATGTAGTAAAATCTTCTCCCTTCATTAACTGCTGATTTTCCGCAGAGTCCTCAAGTAAATGATTCGACTCATTATTGCTTTTACCAGAACAAGAAACAATCATACCTACAAAAACAAATAACAATGTCTTTGTCACAAACAACATTAAACTATCATTATTTTTTCTCATATACATACTTGAGTCTTTAGGAATTTGTAATGTAAACGTAGAATAAAAACAAAAAGATTGCAACCATCATAAATTATGGTTGCAATCTCCTTGCGTTGTCCCATAAGGACTCGAACCTTATCAAACAGAACCAAAACCTGTTGTGCTACCATTACACCATGGGACAGAGCTATGCTAATTGATAATGACCAATTGATAATTAATTAGTCAATTGTCCAATTGCGGATGCAAAGGTAATGCTTTTTTATGACATTACCAAATTTTCCGCTACTTAACTGTAATCAGATAGTAATTTTTCTTGCCACGCTGAGCGAGGAGATACTTACCATCAATGAGGTCAGACTCTGTTACAACCTGATTGAGGTCGCTAACCTTCTCCTTGTTGAGTGATACTCCACCACCCTGAATCATCTTACGACACTCGCCCTTTGAAGGGAATATAACTTTATCTTTCTGCTCTTCATTAACAGGAGTTGCAGAAGTAAGGACTTCAATGATGCCCTGACCAAGCTGATCCTTTGTCAATGTGAATGAAGGAACACCATCGAAAACATCGAGGAATGTCTGCTCGTCAAGTTTCTCAAGACCTTCCTTTGTGCTCTTGCCAAAGAGAATGCCAGAAGCCTCAACAGCCATATCATAATCCTCCTGTGAGTGTACCATTACTGTTACCTCCTGAGCGAGACGCTTCTGAAGTACGCGAAGACCCGGATCCTGCTTATGTTCCTCGATGAGAGCATCAATAACATCCTTCTCAAGTGATGTGAAGATCTTGATATACTTCTCAGCATCATCATCGCTCACGTTCAACCAGAACTGATAGAACTTATATGGAGATGTGCGCTTGCGATCAAGCCAGATATTGCCAGACTCAGTCTTACCGAACTTCTTACCGTCAGCCTTTGTGATAAGCGGACAAGTTAGTGCGTATGCCTCCTGATCATTACCGAGGGTACGACGGATAAGCTCTGTACCAGTAGTCATATTACCCCACTGGTCATTACCTCCAAGCTGCATCTTACAGTTCTTTGTCTGGTAGAGGTGAAGGAAGTCATAGCCCTGAAGGAGCTGGTATGTGAACTCTGTGAAAGAAAGACCGTCACGAGCCTCACCATTAAGACGCTTTTGAACAGAATCCTTAGCCATCATATAGTTTACTGTGATGTGCTTACCGACAGTACGGGCGAAATCAAGGAATGTGAAATCCTTCATCCAGTCGTAGTTGTTCACCATCTCAGCAGCATTAGGACCTTCTGCCTCGAAATCAAGGAACTTAGAAACCTGCTTCTTGATGCATTCCTGATTGTGATAGAGAGTCTCTGCATCAAGGAGGTTACGCTCCTGTGACTTGCCAGAAGGATCACCTATCATACCAGTTGCACCACCAACGAGAATGATAGGCTTGTGTCCGCAACGCTGGAGGTGACGGAGCATCATAATGCCACAGAGGTGGCCTATATGGAGAGAATCAGCGGTAGGGTCTGTACCAAGATATGCAGTTACCATCTCCTTCTGGAGAAGTTCCTCTGCACCCGGCATAACTTGTGCGAGCATACCGCGCCATTTCAGTTCTTCAATAAAATTCTTCATATTAAATATAAATAATAGCCCCTCACCTGCCTTGCGGCATCCTCTCCCCAAGGGGCGAGGGGGATGTTAGTATTTTCTTTATCTAAAGCCTATAACGAGAAGAATGTAACTTTTCCCTCGCCCCTTGGGGAGAGGGTGTCACAACGTGACAGGTGAGGGGCGTTAAGGAACAGGATCATATCCCGAACCTCCCCAAGGGTGGCATCTGAGCAAGCGTTTTGTTCCGAGCCACAATCCCTTGAGCGGACCATGCTTAACGATGGCCTGACGCATATACTCAGAGCACGTGGGAGTGAACCTGCACGAAGACGGAGTATAAGGGCTTATGAGATGCTGATACACCCATATAGGTGCAAGGAGCAGGGACATGATTATCTTTCTCATCTTGCAAGTTTCTCACCCAACCTTCGCAGGAGATTTGCAACCTTTTCCTCTACCTCTGCGGAATCATAATGCTGATGGTCAAGCCAGATAAATGCTATTGCGAGGTATTTTCCCTCAGGAATCTCATACAGGTCGCGATGGCGTCTGTACGCCTCCCTTACCTGTCGCTTCACCCTATTACGGTCAACGGCATGCTTAAAACATCTCTTAGGGACGGAGACAAGCATCTGCGCATCAGCCTCCTCTGCATAACTTCCGTTGTTTTCCAAAGCCTCGTCATTATGGTCAAGTATCATAAAGACAAGACGGAGAGGGAAGCAGGACATTGATTTGCTTCCACCTCCGACGAAGAGACGGTCAATGAGTTTACGGCTCACCAACTTCTCCTTCTTTGGAAACGAAAAGTTATTCCTCATTATCTATAAGATACCTGCGAAGAGCACCTGTCATAGATGGGTACTTCTCCGTAGGAGCCTCGAGATCGAGCGTGAGACCGAGATCCCTTACAGCCTTGGCAGTTGCAGGACCGAAAGCTGCAATCTTAACCTCACCTGGCTTCATATTCGGGAAGTTCTCGTGTAGTGACTTCAAACCAGCAGGAGAGAAGAACACGAGCATATCATAGTCAAAGTTTGCTATTTCCTCTTCCGTGAAGTTATTGCTCACGGTGCGGTACATATAGCACTCCTTGTGGTCGAGTTCCTTTGAGTCAAGAAGCTTGGTAACAGTATCGTTAGCAACGTCACTCAAAGGTACGAGATACTTCTCGTTCTTATGCTTTATCATTGCTGGAAGCAAATCGTCAATCTTACCGGTTGTACCGAAGAACACCTTGCGCTTGCGATACTGAACATACTTCTGGATATAGAGAGCGATAGTCTCTGTCACGCAGAAATACTTGAGATCCTCAGGAATGGTGACACGCGTCTCCTTCGCGAGCTTGAAGAAGTTGTCTATAGCGTGGCGGGAAGTGAATACAATAGCGGTATAGTCAGCAATATTGACCCTCTGGTCACGGAACTCGCGTGTTGATATCCCTTCCACCTTGATGAACGGACGAAAGACCAGTTCCACATCAAAGTCCTCGGCAATATCATAGTACGGAGACTTGTCGCTTGCCGGCTTTGGTTGTGATATCAGAATCTTCTTTACCATTTCTTTTTTATTGAAAATTTGTTTAATATGTTATCTTCAGTAATTTATCTATGAGCATTAAAACTCCCCCCAATGTTGCAAGAGGTACGATTTCGAGGGTGCAAAAGTACAAAAAAAACTGCAAAAAATACGTTTTTCTTTGAAAAAAGATGCGATAAACCTTATAAAATGATAATAATTTGATAAAAACAATGATCAAAACGGTAGAAATTAACAGTATTTTGGTCGGCAAAGCGAAGAAAGTATAGACCAAAACAACTGGCAATAACAGCACCCCTTCGAAAGACGTAAGGAACAATCTTGTTCTTACCGACTCTCCTATCTGATGAGCAGAAAAGAAAGTCCAGTTTGCCCATACATAGAACAGTTCTTTCAAAAGAAAAATCCCGAATACAGCGAGCAAGAAAAGTCCCAGTAATTGATACGTTCCTATAGTGTATGTCTCCGTCGTAGTATCCACCAAACAATAGTAACATGAGAGCGACAACAACGCCCCTGTTTGGAAACACAAGAAGAACTGATAATTCACCTCTCCCGCAGTTTCCTTATACTCGATAGAGTCAAAGGAACTTCCCGGATATACAAAGCTCTTGAACTGGTATATAATGAATCGCATAGAGCGCGACACCACCAATATCGTAAGGATGAAGAAAGCGAGCAGAACACTCGTCATCAAACTGTCGTTAGATACCAGATACGGGATAGGATCACCGGCTATGCCCATTCGTCCTCCGTTTATCTCCGGATGCATAAGTGAGTCGCTCGTGAAATACGTCTCCTTATAATATTGTGGTATGGAGACCTCATACACACTTTTTCCCAAAGGCTCTCCCGGAAGTCGGAGAGTATCCGGACGAGAGGAATAATGTATCTCTCCCGGATGGAATGCCGCCTGAATGGCAGAATCCTGCTGGGCAGGTGTAGCATCCTTTGGCAAGGTACGAAGAATCTGATACGGATGTCGAAACTTTACAACCGTACTATCCACCTTCATCAGCATCTCGCCGTTTTCCTCTCCGGAAGAAACGGCGTGCTGTGTCTGTATCGAGTCGCTTAAATGCAAAATGCCTTCTTGATATCCTCTACCTTGTCAAGCTTCTCCCAAGTGAAGAGCTCTACCTCTATCTCCTTTGTCTCATGATAGAGGCTTGTGAATGTCTTCTTCACCACCTCGTTCTTCCTGCCCATGTGACCGTATGCAGCTGTCTCAAGATACATTGGCTGACGGAGTTTCAGCTGACGCTCTATTGCCTTCGGACGGAGGTCAAACATCTCCTTAATCTTTGCAGCTATCTCGCCGTCGCTCATCTTCACGTTTGAACGGCCGTATGTATTTACATACACGCTAACTGGCTCAGCAACACCAATAGCGTATGCCACCTGCACGAGCATCTCATCAGCAACACCGGCAGCGACCATGTTCTTTGCAATATAACGTGCTGCGTATGCTGCAGAACGGTCAACCTTTGATGAATCCTTTCCAGAGAAAGCGCCACCACCATGAGCGCCCTTGCCTCCGTAGGTATCAACGATGATCTTACGGCCAGTAAGACCAGTATCTCCGTGAGGACCGCCGATTACGAATTTGCCTGTTGGGTTTACATGATATATAATGTCATCATTGAAGAGTGCGAGAACCTTCTCTGATGTAATCTGTGCCTTGACGCGAGGAATAAGGATATTGATTACATCCTCACGAATCTTTGCAAGCATGAGCTTGTCGGCATCTTCCTGAGTTGTGATGCTTGGAACTCCCGGTTTGATAAACTCATCATGCTGGGTTGAGACAACGATTGTGTCAATACGCTGTGGAATACCCTCGTCGCTATACTCAACAGTTACCTGTGACTTTGAGTCAGGACGAAGATATGTCATTACCTCTCCCTCACGACGGATGTCAGCAAGAGTCTTCACGAGCATGTGACTAAGCTCAAGGCTGATAGGCATATAGTTGTCGGTCTCGTTCACGGCATAACCGAACATCATGCCTTGGTCGCCTGCACCTTGATTGTCCTCCATCTCCTGACGCTCAGCATCAGTAAGGGCTGCCTTCTTACGATCCACACCACGGTTGATATCACCACTCTGCTCGTGGATAGCCGTAAGTATGCCGCAAGAATTACCATCAAACATATACTCTGCCTTGGTATAGCCAATCTTATTGATTGTACGGCGAGCTATTGCCTGAAGGTCGATATACTCAGTAGATGACACCTCACCCATGATACATACCTGACCTGTGGTGCAGAATGACTCGATAGCACAACGGGCATTCTCGTCGTATGCAAGGAACTGGTCAAGGAGAGCATCACTAATCTGATCGGACACCTTATCTGGGTGGCCTTCTGAAACTGATTCTGAAGAGAAAAGATATGACATATTATTTTGTACCTTAAAGGTGGGTTCTATAAATTAGCTTTGTTAAGATTTTGAGACTATTTTCGAGAGTTATTTGCAAGTGAACGAAGGAGTTATGCGGGCATAACGACTGAGCGAACTTGCAAATTAATCCGAAAAGAGGCCAAAAGATAACAAAACGCGCCCCACAGCAATTTTAATATTTTACGGTGGTAATTTATAGAAACCACCTTATATTTTTAGGGTGCAAAATTACAACTTTTTTCTCGAACCACAAAATGTTTCAACATTTTTTACCAGAATATACCGAATAATAGGTAAGTCCGACAAAAAAGGGAAACGGATTCATCTGATTTTGCTGATATCTTGCGCAGTAATGCGTCTGCAATTAACATCAGATAAATCGGATAAATCCGTTTCTTTTCTTTATAAGCTATCAATGCTACATAAGAGCCTTGCTATTCTTTCTTGCTCTTCAAGAGCTTAATCCATCTTCTTTGTCTATGGGCATAAAAACACTTTGCCCATAGATAGACAAACAATGTCTTCCAACCCGCATCTATCTCAACGATATCCGAGTAAAGACATTGTTTATCATCTATTTCTTTTAACTCAATCCTATGATTCCATACAGGAACATACTCATTCCCTTCATGCGTATATATCCCATTGTCTATATCAAAAGATATCACGTTGATCTTATGCGTTCCAAAAGGAAAGACACCGAAAAGTCTGAGCCTATATTCCGAACTTGTACCTGCTTTCCATACAGATATATGTTCCCCTATAGGAGTAAACGTTGCGTATGGCTTTGCTATATATTGCAAAAGTCTAAGCTTCTGCAATTTGCCAAACACCTCTTCTTTAGATGCCGGAAATACCGATGTCTTTACTACTTTCATTACTTAGTAAACGAACGAGCTTCCTCCGAGGAACTCTCGCAACAGACTTGCCGGTGGAATCTGGCTCTCTGAGAGTGGCTTGATATACTTGAGGAACTTCAGCAATCTGTATGCCTCGTTATACTCGTCAGCCGACTCTGGAACCTGCTCAAGAAGCGGTTCTGCCTGTGTCTTGATAACAGCAAGCTCAAAGAGCATAGCAGTATTGAACATAGCATCCGCATTCTCCTGATAAGGGAAAATCCACTTGTTCTCTCCAGCCCTTACACTTGGCCATCTGCGAATGGTTTCTTGAGCAGAACATCCGCGATACTTATAGTCACGTATTATCCTGCGTAACAGACGGTTATCTGTTGTAGGGATATAATTGTGATTATCGAGAAGAACGGTTGTGAGAGCCGAAGCATATACTCGGAAAATATACTCCTGCGGAATATTAGCCGTAAGCTCTGGGTTTAGCGCATGAATACCTTCAATAACAAGCACATCGTTTGGGTTCATACGAAGTTTCTTGCCACTCTTCAAACTCTTACCCGACGTGAAATCATAGCGAGGCAATTCCACCTCCTCCCCCTTGAAGAGAGCCTCTAGCTGTTGGTTAAAAAGCTCAAGGTTAAGGGCATGTATTGACTCAAAGTCGTAGTCGCCCTTCTCGTCCTTCGGAGTATTTTCCCTGTCAAGGAAATAGTCATCCAGAGATATGCCTATCGGATGAATACCATTAGTCAGCAACTGTATGCTCAATCGCTTGCAAGTGGTAGTCTTTCCAGAGGAAGAAGGACCAGCGATAAGAACAAGTTTGACACCTCGGCGAGAGGCTATCTCATCAGCAATACGGCTTATCTTCTTCTCCTGAAGGGCCTCAGAAAGATTTATCAGTTCTGCCGAATGCCCTAACATTATTGCCTTGTTAAGAGTACCTATCGTACTGATACCAAGGATGTTCTGCCATTGATGATGCTCACGGAATATGTCGAACATCTTATTCTGACGAACGAACTCCCCAAGCTTTGAAGGATTAGAGAGAGACGGGATTCTGAGCAACAATCCATCATAGTAAGGCTCAAGTCCGAACAAATACAACTGACTGGTATTTGTCATCATCGAACCATAGTAATAGTCCTTATAACCATCCAATTCATAATAGACGGTATAGATCTTACCCGTGGTCTTCAGAAGCTCCACCTTTGTCTGGTCGCCCAGTTTCTCGAACATCTCGATAGCCTCTTCCGTAAGGCACTCACGACGCTCAATCGGCATTCCTGCATCGATTATCTCGCGCATCCTATCACGAAGAGCAGACGCATCATCAGGAGTAACCTCTCGACCAATCTTCAAATCGCAGAAGAAACCGTTGCTCACAGGGATGTCAATCACCACGCTTCCGTCAGGATAAAGATCGTGTATAGCCTTACAGAGCACAAGGAAAAGCGTGCGGGTATATACTCTCATTCCTGTAGAAGAAGTGAGGTCCATATACTCTATCGTCTTGGCATTATACACACGGAAATTCAGGCCCTCAGTCTTGTTATTCACCTTCACGCAAACAGGAGGCGTAACAAGATTGATAGACTGCTCCTTATTAAGAATGTCATATATCTCAGCAAGAGTACTTCCCACGTCAACCTTAATGGTCTGACCGGAATTCTTACAACGTATTTTTACTTGTTTTATCATAATTTTCAAAAGGTTTTAGCAGACGGATAATTTACCATCATAGTTATATGGTTGCAAATATACATAATTATTTTGAAAGTCCACGCTTTTTGCAAGAAAAATTATATATTTTGACCAAATTCAACAATTTCAAAATTTACAACAAATGCAACTACGTTGTTGAGGAAAAGGGTATCTACTTCAAATTAACCAAGTCTGTATAAGGCATCTTGTATTCCGTAATTTCTCCCGATTCTCTACATATATACCGCCAACCAATTCCCCTATGCGTTTCTATAAGCAAATCAATAATTGGCTTAATTTCATTACAAACCATTTTGAGATTACCCAATTGGATTTCTCTTGAAACGGCCTGGTCTTTAAATTCAGCAAAGAACGTATCATCTACTTTATAAACATAAACTAGAGCATCATCTTCTATTAAAACAGCCTGAGTAGTAACATTCTCATCTAAATCCCTAGGAAGAACTACATTTACATCCTCAGCAAAATGTTTCAATTTCAGTTCTGCACTCTCCTTGAATTCAGAAGTAGTTGACGACTTTAAGTCAGGAATCGTTGATGACTTGAAATCAGAAATAGTCGATGACGTATAAGATTCTTTTTCTCCGTCCAATAAACTTTTTGTTGCAATAGCAAATAGATACGTACCAATATACACGAGAAATATTAGGCCAAGACAGCCAAGCGCCTTCTTCCCCATATTACCTGTTTTGCGAGATGTAGGAGTTTTTTGCTTTAATCTCCTGTTTTTAATAAAACATCGTTCATGTTCTATTCTCGACAATATCCAATCGTCCTTTATTTCGTAGCTGTCAAATCCTTCCTTTATCGCCTTTTGATACTCTTCATCATAAGCTATTTTCAAACTATATGATGTACCCAATACCATATAAGCTTCTTCGACATCCTCACGATTCTGATAGTTTGGATTGGAAACATCAATAGAATCAGAGCCTAATTTCTCTATTTTTGCATTATATGCCCTTTTGATTTCTTCATCATTTGATGGAAAAGAAATTCCTAAAATAGAATAATAGTCCTTAAACATATTATTTGTTTTTTAAAGATGCAAAGTTGTAACATCCCTAATCTTTAGATTCATGTGATTTTACATCTAATTATTCACGATATTTCTCTTGAACCCTTTTTACTCCATCATCCACACTAGGAGATAAATAAAACAACAAAAAAGTGCCCACCAACAACAGACTTTTAAAAGAATCTGCATTAGCATAACCTGCAAAACCAGCAATAATAACGGTTAGAAAAAAAGCAATACCATAACAACCTCCAAGCTTGCAGAGGTACAACAAGCAAGTGTCATTTGTACTCATTAAAACGCTCAATTCTGGGTGTTTTCCATATTTCTTCTTTACAAGGAGATACCCTATAACATTCATAATTATGATTAACGGAAATACAATAATTGCCGATGCATTTCCAGAAAAAGTCGTCAAAATAGAAATTATCGCACAGATGTAAATTGCAATAGACTTTCCTAAGTTTTTTGTTTCCATGAAATAGTTGTTTTTATGGGTTGATATTCTTGTAAACACTAACTGCGTGCAAAAATAGACAAAACATCTGATACTTCCAAATATTAGCATGAAAAAAGCGTCTTCAGAGAATGCTCAATATATTAATATAGGGATTTGTTACCACTACAGACAAACTCAAACGCTCCTTTGCTCGGGGACTTTGTATCTCTTCTTAATTTCTTTTGATGGATATTCTTTGCTGCGAAACTGAACCTTACCGTCAAAATCATAGGTTATATCCTCAAAAGCGAAATCCATTTCTGCTGAAAATTGTGCATCAGGAGTGATACAACGAGTTTCAGATGCAACGGTAAATCCATCCTTTTCCATTCTCCATGCAGCAACACCTTTTACAAACTTGGTTCTTTGCGTACTTGTATCAATTTGATATATCTGGAACGTATTAATCCACCCCGTACTATTTGCCTTGATGTTACCAATAGCATACACATATTTTCCATCAGGACTTGAAAACCCTTTCAGTTCTGGCACACCGTAATCCATATATTCATCACCAAATTTGACACGACGATACTCGTTCTTTGCAGAGTTGTATGTCATGAATACATATCCATTCTCAGCATTTATGATAAAGAATTCACAATAATTACCATTATCCAAAGGCTTTTTATAGACAGACAAATAGCTTTCATCATTCTCATACTTAAAGTTTTTTCTTTCTATGTTTGGCTGCATCGAATCATTCACTCCTTTAGCGTTTTGCACATCCTCTTCTGTTAGATTCCTATCGCGTATTTTCTGACTTTTGGGATTGCTTGCCATTTCTTGGCGATTCTCTGCCTGATTAATACATGAAGAGAAAAACAATGTCTGCATCAACATGACAGTTGTTATTATTCCTATATGTCTCATATCGTGGAATTTTATATTGTTATTTTGATGGATGCAAAAATACACAAAACATCTGACAACTCCAAATATTTACGAGAAAAATAGTTTTCCACCATAAATCTCTATATTTTTCCCTTAGTTGCAAAATCCTCTTAACAACGCTCTTCCTCCGATGATAATACCATTATAATACCATAATATTACCATTATAATACCATTATAATACCATAATAATACCATAAACTATGGTAATATTATGGTAATTTAAAGGTAAATTAAAGGTTTTTTAATGGGAATTACTTCCTTTTCAGAACGGAAATTCAGATAAACCAGATAAATTCTTCTTCTTTTGAACACAGATTGCACAGATTAAAGAGATTTTTCCGCTTGCACTCGTGATTGACATCTGTGTTATCTATGAAATCTGTGGTTTATAAAAATTTACCGATAATTTACTTTCTATGAAACAGCTTGCTGTAAAGTTTCCACAACATTTTTCCGCTTTTTCTCTTTTATATTTGCAATTTTTATTACTTTTGCACTCGAAAATCGGAGACGTACACCAGCCTTTTAGGCTGACACATACTATTTTCTTCGTGCGAACCAAAGTTTGCATCCATCTATGGACAAGGACATAAGAAAGAAATATCAACGCTATCTGAGATTGGAGCGAGGACTTTCAGAGAACACTCTGGAGGCATATATGCTCGATCTTGACAAACTCCTCACTTTCCTTCACGACAAGGGTGTGGCTCCAGAAAGCGCATCCCTTCACGATCTGGAGGAATTCTGTGGAGCTTTGTTCGACCTTGGTATCTCTACTCGTTCTCAGGCAAGAATACTATCTGGCGTGAGGAGTTTCTACCGTTTCCTTGAACTTGACGGATATATCGATAATGATCCGAGCGAGCTGTTGGAATCGCCCACGCAGGACAAGCATCTGCCTGAGGTTCTGTCGCTTAAAGAGGTTGATATGCTTGAGGCAAGCATAGACCTAAGCAAGTGGGAAGGACAACGGAACAAGGCTATAATAGAGGTATTGTTCTCTTGTGGTTTGCGAGTATCAGAACTTGTCAATCTCACACTATCACATCTGTACCTTGACGAGCAATATGTGAGGGTTGTAGGAAAAGGCTCTAAGGAAAGGCTCGTACCAATATCAGAAAAGGTCATACAAGAACTGCGCAACTGGTTCATAGACAGAAACATGATGACAAACATAAAGAAGGGTGAGGAAGACTATGTTTTCCTTAATCGTCGTGGGGCTCATCTCACCCGTACCATGATTCTCATCATGATAAAGCAACAGGCAATAGAGGCGGGTATCAAAAAGACAATTTCTCCCCATACTCTAAGGCACAGTTTCGCAACAGCCTTGCTTGAGGGAGGAGCAGATTTGAGAGTTATCCAGGCACTTCTCGGTCATGAGAAGATAGCCACAACCGAAATCTATACCCATATCGACATGAGCACGCTCCGACAAGAAATCCAGTTGCACCATCCGAGAAGCAATAGAAAGTAAATTAGATTAAATGCTCCGCTTACGCAGAGGATTTTGGAAAGCAAATTGGAAGTAAATTAAACCAGTAAATTAACGTCAGTTCGACGAATTATAGCTATGTTGTTTTAGCAGCAAGCTGCTGTTGACGGAACAAAAATTTTTAGAAAATTACCAGAAAATTTAAATTTTCTGGGCTAAATTTTCTGGTCATCGTGAATAATTTTCTGTAAAACCAAGCAACAAAGTTGCGTTTATTAAAGAATTTTGAATTCGTCGAACTCACGTTAAATTACTATGCGGCATCCGCCGCTTGGAAATTATAAGGCTTAAAAAATTTACTGAATTAATTTACTGGTTTAATTTACTGATAATTTACTTTCCAAACTCTCCCACGTAAGTGGGATTTACTTTCTAAAATTCAAGTTTTGCGAAGGAAAACGGACGATTACACCTCTTTATTAAATATTCTTCGACGTTTTTTCTTCTTTCTACATTTTTTTTACTAACTTTGCGCTCGAAAATTATAAACGTGCGCCAGCCTTTGGGCTGACACGCACTATTTTCATCGCACGAAGATGAACTTTGTTGCCCAGAAAGTTTAAAATAATCCCAACTAATGGAACAAAAACAATATAAACGTACTACCGTAACTGCCGCTCTGCCATACGCAAACGGTGGTGTGCATATCGGTCATCTGGCAGGTGTTTATGTACCAGCCGATATCTATGTGCGCTATCTTCGACTGAAGAAGAAAGATGTTGTGTTCATCGGAGGATCTGATGAGCATGGTGTGCCTGTTACAATCCGTGCCCGCAAGGAGGGCATCACAGTACAGGAGGTTGTTGACCGCTATCACGAGATGATCAAGAAGTCTTTCGAGGATTTCGGCATCTCTTTCGATATCTATTCTCGCACAACAAGCGAGACTCATCATAAGTTCGCTTCTGATTTCTTCCGTAAGCTTTACGACGACGGCAAGCTTCAGGAGATTGTTGAAGAGCAGTATTGTGATGAGGTTACAGGTGAGTTCCTTACCGACCGAAACATCGTGGGTACTTGTCCACGTTGTGGTGCTGAGGGAGCTTACGGCGACCAATGCGAGAAGTGTGGAGCTACCCTTTCTCCAGACGAGCTTATCAACCCAACGAACAAGAACAATCCGGGACACGGACTTGTGAAGAAGCCTACAAAGAACTGGTACCTACCACTTGGCGAGTATCAGAACTGGCTGAAGGAATGGATTCTTGACGGTCATAAGGAATGGCGTTCAAACGTATATGGCCAATGTAAGAGCTGGCTGGATATGGATCTTCAGCCACGTGCTATGACCCGCGACTTGGATTGGGGTATTCCTGTTCCTGTTGAGGGAGCAGAAGGCAAGGTGCTCTATGTTTGGTTTGATGCCCCCATCGGCTATATCTCAAACACAAAGGAGCTTTGCGAGAAGAACCCTGAGAAATGGGGAACATGGCAGAAATGGTGGCAGGATGAGGACACACGTCTCGTTCACTTCATCGGTAAGGACAACATCGTGTTCCATTGCCTTATCTTCCCTGTAATGATGAAGGCTCATGGTGGCTATATCATGCCAGATAACGTTCCTGCAAATGAGTTCTTGAACCTTGAGAACGACAAGATCTCAACATCACGCAACTGGGCTGTATGGCTCCACGAATATCTCGTTGACCTCCCGGGAAAGCAGGATGTTCTCCGTTATGTTCTTACGGCAAATGCCCCTGAGACAAAGGATAACAACTTCACTTGGAAGGATTTCCAGGAGCGCAACAACTCTGAGCTTGTGGCTATCTACGGTAACTTCGTGAACCGCGCACTTCAGCTCACTAAGAAGTATTTCGAGGGCGTTGTTCCTGCTATGGGTGAGCTTCAGGATGTTGACAATCAGGCAATCAACGAGTTCAAGGACGTGAAGAAGAACGTAGAGGAACTTCTCGACCAGTTCAAGTTCCGTGAGGCTCAGAAAGAGGCTATGAACCTTGCCCGCATAGGCAACCGCTATATCACAGAATGTGAGCCTTGGAAGCTCTGGAAGACAGATCCAAAGCGCGTTGAGACAATCCTTCACGTTTGTCTGCAGCTCACAGCTAACCTCGCTATCGCATTTGAGCCATTCCTTCCATTCTCAAGCAAGAAGCTCAGAGAGATGCTCAACCTCAGTTCATTCGACTGGGAGCAGCTCGGTTCTATGGATATCCTCAAGGCAGGTCATCAGCTTGGTGAGCCTTCACTTCTCTTTGAGAAGATTGAGGATGCTACCATTGAGGCTCAGCTTCAGAAACTTGAGGACACAAAGAAGGCTAACGAGGCAGAGAACTTCGAGCCAGAGCCATTCAAGGAGAATGTTGATTTTGATACATTCGAGAAACTTGACATCCGCGTAGGTCTCGTAACATCTTGCGAGAAGGTGAAGAAATCAAAGAAGCTTCTCAAGTTCCATATCGACGACGGAACAAAGGACGGTCGCACAATCCTCTCAGGCATAGCAGCCTACTATGAGGATCCACAGGAGCTTGTTGGCAAGCAGGTTCTCTTCGTTGCTAACTTCGAGCCACGCAAGATGATGGGCGAAGAGAGCCAGGGCATGATTCTCTCAGCCGTTAACTTCGACGGTTCACTCTCTGTTACGACAACGAGCAAGGAAGTTAAGGCAGGATCAATAGTAAGCTAAAAATGAGACCCACCCCCTTGCCCCTCCCATAAAGGGCGGGGAGTAGATACACTTCAAGGGGAAGGTCTATTTCATCATAGCAATTTTTAATACAAAGAAATAATCACCTCTGTAGGATTAATACATACTACTCCCCTCCCTTTAAGGGAGGGGCTCGGGGGTGGGTCGTTAATTTATGATAGAACAAGAAATAACTCTTGCAGTCTTGAAGGCTGTCAAGGAACTATACGGACAGGAAGTGCCAGAGAAGATGGCACAACTGCAAAAGACACGCGCAGAGTTTGAGGGCAACCTCACTCTCGTGGTATTCCCATTCGTTAAGATGGCTCGTAAGAAGCCGGAAGAGGTTGCTGCCGAGATTGGCGAATACCTCGTAAAGAACAGCAATTCGGTTGCTGCATACAACGTGGTAAAGGGATTCCTTAACCTCGTTATTGCCCCAGAGGCATGGGTATCTCTTCTCAACGCTATTGATGCTGATGAGCACTATGGCGAGAAGAAGGCGACAGAGGATTCTGACCTCGTGATGATTGAGTATTCATCTCCTAACACCAACAAGCCTCTGCACCTCGGTCATGTGCGTAACAACCTCCTTGGCTGGTCTCTTGCACAGATTATGGCAGCTAACGGCCATAAGGTTGTGAAGACAAACATCGTGAACGACCGCGGTATTCACATCTGTAAGTCTATGCTTGCTTGGCAGAAGTGGGGTAACGGCGAGACTCCTGAGACTTCTGGCAAGAAGGGCGACCATCTCATTGGCGACTACTATGTGGCTTTCGACAAGCACTATAAGGCTGAGTGTGACGAACTTACAAAGAAGTACGTTGCCGAGGGTATGGCTGAGGATGCAGCTAAGGAGAAGGCAAAGCAGGAGGCTCCGCTTATCAAGGAGGCTCACGATATGCTCGTGAAATGGGAGAACAACGACCCTGAGATTCGCGCTCTCTGGGCAAAGATGAACGAGTGGGTTTATGCCGGATTCAACGAGACTTACAAGGCTCTCGGCGTTAGCTTCGATAAGATTTACTACGAGTCAAATACATATCTTGAGGGTAAGGAAAAGGTGGACGAAGGTCTTGCAAAGGGCTTCTTCTACCGTCGTCCGGACAACTCTGTATGGGCTGACCTCACAAGCGAGGGGCTTGACGAGAAGCTTCTTCTGCGTTCAGACGGCACATCTGTTTATATGACTCAGGATATCGGTACAGCAAAGCTCCGTTTCCAGGACTACCCTATCGACCAGATGATCTATGTAGTAGGTAACGAGCAGAACTATCACTTCCAGGTTCTCTCTATCCTTCTCGACAAGCTCGGCTTCAAGTGGGGTAAGGACCTCGTTCACTTCTCTTACGGTATGGTGGAATTGCCTAACGGTAAGATGAAGTCTCGTGAGGGAACTGTGGTAGATGCCGACGACCTTATCGCAAGTATGATTAACGATGCCTACGAGGTTTCCCGCGACCACGCAAAGAAAGTGGATATGACCGAGGAAGAAAGCCGCGAGGTAGCTCGTATCGTGGGTATGGGTGCTCTGAAGTATTTCATCCTCAAGGTTGACGCTCGTAAGAATATGCTCTTCAACCCAGCAGAATCTATTGATTTCAACGGGAACACAGGTCCGTTCATCCAATATACCTACGCTCGTATCCGCTCTATTCTCCGCAAGGCAGAGGAACAGGGCTTGAAGGTTGAGCAGATGGCAGGTGGCGTAGAACTTGCAGAGAAGGAGATTGAGCTTATCCAGAAGACATCTGAGTATGCAGCTGCCGTTGCACAGGCAGGTAAGGACTACTCTCCTTCAGGTATCGCAAACTACTGCTACGAGCTTACAAAGGCATTCAACCAGTTCTATCACGACTACTCTATCCTCGGCGAGGAAGATGCAAAGAAGAAGCAGTTCCGCTTGCTCCTTGCAAAGAACGTGGCAAAGACCCTGAAGAACGGTATGGCTCTCCTCGGAATTGAGGTTCCGGAGAGAATGTAAACAATAATGACGAATTACTAATTGCGAATTACTTGTTTTCCATCGTAACTAAGTAATCTGTAATTAGTAATTCGTAATTATCAAGGTAATGTAAAACAAAGAAAACTAAAAACCTAAACAATAACAATATTATGGCTTATCAAGAACAAAGAACAACGGGTTACGGAACTCGTGTAGGTAATTCATTTAAGGCTATCGGTACAGGATTCATTCTGTTCTGTATCGGAACAGCTCTCCTTTGGTGGAATGAAGGACGAACAGTAAAGACAGAGAAAATGCTCGAAGAAGTAGGCGGTTCTTATGTTGAGATGGAAAATCCTAACAAGAAGGATGCCTCTCTTGACGGAGAACTTATCTGCGGATCAGCATTAGCAACAACCGAGGACTCTCTTAGCGACAATCAGTTTGGCGTTGGCGCAAAGGCTATCGCTCTTCATCGCCGAGTAGAATACTACCAATGGGTAGAGGATTCTAAGGAAAGTAGCGAAGACAAACTGGGCGGTAAGGAAGTTACTACCACCACATATACATATTCCAAGAAATGGGTTAGCCAACCTATTGAGTCTTCCGAGTTCAAGGATCCTGCCTATCAGAACAAGAATATGGTGCTCACAACCGTTGAGGAGTCTGAGCAGTATGCCGAGAATGTAAAATTCGGTGCATACCAGCTCAACGAGTCCTTGATACATATGATTTCATCACGTGAAGGTCTTGACCTTAACATAAGCGAGGATATGCTTAACCAGCTCGATAAGAGCGCACAGACAGCCTACGAGCGTTTCTATGGCGTGAAGAAATCTGCAAAACAGACGGTTGAGCAACTGGCAGAAACAACCGTTCTCTCTGATTCCGCAAAGGCTGTAGCCGACTCTCTAAAAGCCGTTAATGATAGTATTATCAAGAATGCGGTAAACAAGAAAGACTTTGAATATGTCCATCAGGCAGGCAACGTGTTGTATTTCGGTCGTGTGCCTGGCTCACCAGAGATAGGTGATGTTCGTGTGACATTCGAGAAGGTCGTTCCGGCAAAGGTTACAGTCATGGCCGTTGTTGATGGCGATAGCTTCAAGTCATTCAAGGCAAAGAACGGCAAGCGTTTCCAGAGGCTCGTAATGGGCAAGAAGAGTGGTGACGAGATTATCGACATAGAGAAGGAAACAAACAATATGCTTCTCTGGGTATTCCGTATTTTCGGAGTCATGTTGGTAATCGGCGGTCTTAAGGGCATCTTCGGTTTCTTAGAGACAGTTCTGAAGGTCGTTCCATTCATAGCAAACATCTTCGGATGGGGTGTCGGTGCTGTCTGCACGATATTAGGCCTTGTATGGTCGCTTATCATCATCGCAATAGCATGGCTTTTCTATCGTCCTATACTCGGCATCACATTACTTGTCATAGCCGGATTCCTCACATGGGTATTTGCTTTCAAGGGCAAGGATAAGCTGAAAGAACTGGCTGCAAAGACAAAGAAATAAAAAGATGCAGAAGAAAATATCCCTGGCATTTCTTGCCATTATGATGCTCGTTGCCTGCGGAGACAAGACGAGCAAGAACGTTGGCGATGCTGACAGCCTCCCTCACTCTCCAAATACCTCTATACAGGAGAGTGCGGAAGGGGAGGCCGTCAAGCATACTAAAGAATATATCACCCAGCGTATTGATACCATATATAAATATAGGGATGATGCCGTATGTTGTTCCAACCGCTATAATGAACTCACAAATCAAGCGTGTAAGATAGCAGATGAATTGGAAGATCTCTATATCGACTGTGACCATTGGGTAGTGGGACAGGACATCGACCCTAATTGGAACTATAAGGTTAGTAATATCAATATTGAGAGTGATTCAATAGCTTGGGCAGAAATGTCCATCCATAACTTCTCAGATCATAAGGTAAAGCTAAAGCTATTGTATGAGCGCGGAGACTGGTTCGTTGACGATATCCTCACCACATACGTGGAGAATAGTGTCGCAAAGGAACTTAGCGAACAGGAACATGCACGCAATTACATCTCTGAAAACAAGAAATAAATGAGAAAGGCAATACTATCAATATCCGTCATACTACTTATGTGTGCCTGTGGCGGTCAGACACAGAAACCGGCATCGGAAAATGATTCCGCAACGGCATCTGTAGAAAGGAACGACCAAAAGCGCGCATCAGCGAAAGATATTCCCGATTTCGTAAAAAGCGTATATAAAAAGGTGAATGAGGTAATGTCGCAACAGGTGGTTAACACCTCTGTTCTTGACAGCTCATTCTTCGCCCCAAGCTATACCGAGCTGTATCAGAAGGTGCGAAAGGCTGAGGAAGGCAAATCATTCGACAATATGTGTTTTGTTGAGTATATGCCTTTCACCCAAGGTCTTATCGTTCCTATCACCATTACCGACATCAAGGCCGACATGCTTACCGACAACACCGCCGAGGTTTTCTATGAAATGAGAGACAAGGAGGATGTTGTAAAGATGTGGTGGCATCTGGTATATGCCAATGGTGAATGGCGTATCGATGATTGGAAAAATGATCCTGAAGACGAGAATAGCATGGCTGACAGGATGCGGGGATACCTTGATAGTGGAAAGTAGAAAGTTGAAAGAGTAAAGAGTAAGATGAAAAAGATATCATTTCTCGTTGTTCTCTGTCTCTGTCTCATAACAGGAGCAAAGGCAGAGAATACCAAACAATATGAGAGAAAGGACTTCTCCTTCAAGATAACCAAGGAGAAAGACGCAGAGGGCTATGTCAATATCGTGAAGCTTAGCACATACGTTGGTTCTCAACTCATAGCCAATTACTCTTTCAAGGTGCCTTCGCCTCTTCCAGAAGACCCTTCTGATGCCATTGGAGCTGTCTCGGAAGAGGATATCAACTTTGACGGCTATCCCGATATTGATATCAATCTCGGCTATCGAGGTGCTGGAAGTGCGAATAACATACAGCATGAGGCTCTTCTCTGGAATCAGCAGCAGCATACCTTCGTAAAGACTGATGGTTACAACGATATTGGCGAACCGCAGCTTGATACCAAGAATAAAGTTGTCTTTACGGTTATCAACAGCTATACCGATGTCACCAAGACCTACTACCGATGGAATGGCAACAAACTCGTGGAATATCTCTGCGAGACTGCTAAAATCGAGGATGATAAGGTCATAGATTTCAGCGGAATGCTCAATTTTCCCCTCTACACCCTTGAAGCGAAACTGAACGGAAGGACTCCTGTCATAATCGCCTTTCAGAAAGACGAAAAGGATATCGTGGCAGGCTACATCTACTACCCTCGTGCCAAGAATCCAGCACCAATCATGATCAAGGGAATCTACGATAATGGCACCTACGATCTCCGTGAACGTCTGGACGACGGAACCACAACAGGCTATATCTGCCTGAAATGCGACAAAGACGAGAATTGGAGTGGCGGGTGGGCTAATCCTACGACTCATAAGGAACTGAAGCTAACGGATATATCCTTCAGTCACGAAGCTCAGAAATGGTTCACGAAATCGTTGTTTTTGGAAGAATAAATTGTAAACAATATGATAGAAATACCAGAAGGTTTAGGCGGAAAGATTTTCAAGGGCTGTGGCTGTATATCTATCGGCATAGTACTGATGTTCATCCTTGTAATTGTTATCGGCATCTGTGTGGATGACGAGGAAACGACCGATGAGAAGAAGGAAGAGCAGAAGACTGAGCAGGTAGAGAAGAAAGACAGCGTAGTAGTCAATGCCCCATTGGAAGGTGACCCATACAAGGAACTTGACGAACTGATAGGTCTTGAGCAGGTGAAGGAAGAGGTTCACTCGCTCGCCAACTTCGTAAAGATACAGAAACAACGCGAGAAGAAAGGGCTGAAGATTCCAAAGATGTCGCTCCACCTCGTGTTTACCGGCAGTCCTGGTACTGGTAAGACTACCGTTGCGCGTATCGTGGCAAGGATATACAAGGATCTGGGTGTTCTGAAGAAAGGACACACGGTGGAAACCGACCGCTCAGGACTTGTCGCCAACTATGTGGGACAGACAGCCACAAAGACTAATGCCATCGTTGATTCAGCACTTAACGGCGTGCTCTTCATCGACGAGGCCTACGCTCTCGTTCCTACTGCCAACAAGAATAACGACTACGGACAGGAGGCTATCTCTACCCTACTCAAACGTATGGAAGACGATCGCGACAAACTTGTGGTGATTGTAACCGGATATCCAAAAGAGATGAACCGGTTCATTGACTCCAACCCCGGATTAAAATCGCGCTTCAACCGCTATATCAATTTCCCCGACTATACATCGGGCGAGCTATGCCAGATCTTCAATATGTACGTCAGGAAAAACCAGTACTCCCTGACACCTGATGCCGAGCGATGCCTTAAGACCCGCCTTGACAGCGCCGTAAAGCACAAGGACCGTAACTTCGGAAACGCGCGCTATGCCCGAAACATATTCGAGAAGAGCATACAACGGCAGGCAAACCGACTGTCAAGCGAAAAGAACCCGACAACCAAGCAACTGTCGGAAATAACCGCAAGCGATATACGCGAAGCGTTCAATAAATAGCACAAATTCTACAACTTAAGGAACCTGAACTGCATTTTTTCAGAGAAAAATTTGGTTTTCTCAGAAAATGTGTGTACTTTTGCACCGAAAACGTAAAGACACGACGAAATAAAAATCAAAGGTCTTTTCGGAAAACACATAATGAGGAAACAGGATTCCGGTATCGCTGAAAGATTAAGTGATGTCGGGGTTCTTATTTTTTAGTCTGCAGACAGTCGACCTAAACATGATGGATGCAGCTAAATAGTAATTTAGTAAATTATAAAACAGTTAACAATATGGCATACATGTCAAAAGAAGGCTACGAGGCACTCGTAGCAGAACTCCATCGTCTGGAGGCGGTGGAAAGTCCTAAGGCTTCAGCAGCAATAGCCGAAGCTCGTGATAAGGGAGATCTCTCTGAGAATGCCGAATACGATGCTGCAAAGGAAGCACAGGCAAAGCTCATGGAGAAAATCAATCAGATGAAACTCACTCTTGCTGATGCAAAGATCATAGATAAGAGCCGTCTCTCTACAGATGCGGTTCAGCTTTTGTCAAAGGTTGAGATGACCAACCTCACCACAAAGTCAAAGATGACCTATACTATCGTTGCAGAGAATGAGGCAGACCTACGTGCTGGTAAAATCTCTGTCAAGACTCCTATTGCACAGGGTCTTCTCAATCATAAGGTTGGCGACGAGGTAGAGATTACTATTCCTCGCGGTAAGATAAAACTCAGAATTGATTCTATAACTATCGAGTAAATATCTACTATTTGGCTATTTTTAAAAAATTTTCACGATGTGTTTTGACTTTTCGAACTTTGCATCGTCTAAAGAACAAAATATAGCTATATATAATTAGGAATAAGTATGGATATCTTTTCAAAAATCGCTGCTGGCGAAATCCCAAGCTATAAATGTGCAGAGAACGATGAGTTCTACGCATTTCTTGACATCAATCCTCTTGTCGTAGGTCATACTCTCGTAATCCCACGTCGTGAGGTTGACTACATCTTTGATATGGACGATGATGAAATCGCCCGTTATCAGGTGTTCGCAAAGAAGGTTGCCAAGGCCATCAAGGAAGCTTTCCCTTGCATCAAGGTAGCTCAGATTGTACTCGGTCTTGAGGTTCCACATGCACACATCCATCTCATCCCAATGCAGAGTGAGAAGGATGCCAACTTCGCAAACGAGAAGCTCAAGCTCTCAGAGGATGAGTTTAAGGCTGCTGCTAATAAGATCTTGGAAAATTTCAAAAAAATAAAATAAAGACTCCTACCCTTCCCCCTTCCCTATGAAGGGGGAAGGGAGGGCAGCTCAATATGGGAGAATCCTTTTAGCGAAAAAGGTAACTTTCTCCCTGCCCCCTCACGGGGAAGGGATGCCCGAATGCAGAAAAGGGGTCGAGGGACTTTTTTACACTTGCACATCGTTTAAATGATTAATAAATTCAGGTAATGACAAAAAGACTATTGACAATTTCCCTTATGATGTTTTGTGCACTCACAATAATGGCGCAAGGCACGGTAAAGGGAAAAGTATTAGACAAGAGCAACGACGAGGCTCTTGGATTCGTAAACATTGCAATATCGCCAAAAGGTAGCAAGAAAATCTCTGGCGGTGCAACAACCGACCTTGATGGTAAATTCCTCATCAAGGACCTGCCGTATGGCTCTTACACAATGACCCTCTCCTTCGTCGGCTACAAAACTGTAACAAAGGAATTCCAGCTTTCTGCCACCAACAAGACCGTCAGCTATGCGGGTATCCACATGGCTGAGGATGCCAATATGCTTAACGAGGTCAAGGTTGTTGGTCAGAAATCTACAATGAAGCTCGAAGTTGACCGAAAGACATTCGACGTGTCAAGCAACCTTGCCAACGTGGGCGAGTCTGCATCCGAGGTCCTCGACAACATCCCAAGCGTTGAGGTCGATAACGACGGTAATGTGTCACTTCGCGGAAACGCATCCGTAGAGGTGTGGATCAACGGCCGTAGCGCCGGACTCACCTCCGACAACATGGGACAGATTCTCCAGCAGATTCCTGCCGAGAGCATCGACAGGGTGGAGGTTATGGACAACCCATCAGCAAAGTTCTCAGCCGAGGGCGGTGCCGGCATCATCAACATCATTCTGAAGAAAGACCGCAAGGCTGGCTACTACGGCTCTGTATCGGCTGGTGTCGATACTCGAAACGGAGCTCGCGGAGGCATCAACTTCAACTATAACTCCCGTTATGTTGACTTCTTCGTGAACCTCGGCTTGCGTCATAACGAGAACGTAGGAAAGCAGAACAGCGACCAGACATTCTTCGATGAATCAGGCAATCCAAGCAGATATGCCCGACACAACACACGCACAACAAATATGCGTAACAACCTCTTCTCACGTGCCGGAATAACATTCCACCTGACAGACAAGGACGACATCGCCCTCACAGGTATGATGATGCACGGAAAGAACAAGTCATGGAGCAGCACACCATACTATTATGGCAACATCATAAACGGAGTTGACGACCCAACAAAGCTTTTGTTCCGCCGAACCACAGGCAAGGGACCTATGGACATGATAAACGGAATGTTCAACTACCGCCATAACTTCTCTAACACCCATTCCATCGATTTCACAGTAAGCGCAAACAAGTTCAAGAGCGAGAACAGCGATGTTTATCAGGACTCTACCACATACTATGATGGCACAGCAACAGCTTTCGGATATCAGTATCGTCCTGCAAACGGAAAGAACCGCCGCTATGAGGTGAAACTCGACTACGAGAACAAGATAAGCGACAACTTCAAACTCGAGACAGGCTACAACGGCACTTTCTCACATGAGAATACTCCTAACGAGATGTGGCGTGCAGATAACTGGAACGGCGAGGACAGAGGTATCGACTCTACCTACTACAACAAGTTCATCTACAAGAACACCATCCATGCAGGCTATGCAACGGCAAACCTCACACTCGGCAAGTTCGGTATTATGGCAGGACTTCGTGGCGAGTATTGGAAGGTGGATACAGAGAGCCGTGACTGGTGGCATGAGCACGACGGTAAGGCGATAAAGCCTTACAAGAAGGATTTCTTCCAGCTCTTCCCATCTCTCTTCATGTCATATCAACTCACGGAGTCACAGCAGTTGCAGCTCAACTACACACGCCGTCTCCGTCGTCCTTGGGGCGGACAGCTCAACTCATTCCGCAACACAAGCGATGCATCCATGATCTCATTCGGTTATCCAGAGCTGACACCGGAGTTCTCTAACTCATTCTCTCTTAACTACCTCAAGACATGGGACCAGCACTCACTCCTCGTAAGTGCATACTATCGTCCTACAACCGACGTGATTCAGCGCGTCAGCTATCTTGGCATAGACAAGAAAACAATGTACTCCACATCATTGAACGTTGCAAAGAGCCAGTCATCAGGTATTGAGCTTACTGCAAAGAACAAAATCTTCAAGATTGTCGACCTCAACACCAACATCAATGCATACTACTATAAACTCGACAGCTTCTCGCGCGATATCAACGTCGATAACGAAGGCAATCCTGTAGCAAGCGGTCCTGGCGCAGGCATCCTTACTGTTTACGGTCCATCCAACGACAACTTCACATGGAATGCCCGCATGACGGCTTCAATCCGTCTGCCATACGACATCTCCATCCAGACCTCCGGCCGCTACAACTCACGTGCCGTAATCACCCAGGGTTACCGTCCTTCATCCTATCAGGTTGACTTCGGTATAAGGAAGAACTTCTTCAACCGCCTCTTCACCGTCTCAATCAACTGCCGCGACGTGCTCAACTCACGTCATGGCGAGAACTTCAGAACTGGCGAAGACTACGAGATTCACCAGCTCTTCCGTCGCGGCGGACGTAAGGTGAACTTCAACCTCACATGGAACTTCGGCAACGGTGGCAACAAGAAGAAGGGCCGTCCAGGCGAGGATGATGATGATGACGACGCCCCTAATCAGAATAACAACGCCATCGGCGGTGACGGCGGCGGATTCGATATGTAGAGTTTCATCTGAAAGGCTCGCTTACGCGAGTGACTAAGCAAATTAAACTCAGAAATTAATGCGGTATTAATGTGATATTGACGAACATAATACGTTTCGCTCTGCGAGATAACATTAATCGTCAAAAATAACACATTAATATCGCATTAATTGTTTTCAGATAAATCAAAGAGATAAATCCGTTTTCTATGTCTTTTCCTTAGTTTAGATTTTAAAATCCATGCAATAATCAAGATGAAAAACTAAAAGATAATCTCTTAGGCTTAACCCTAATCTCTAATCTCTAATCTCTAACCTCCAAACACTAAATCTGCGATAAGGCAAGCGCGTGTGATGTTAATTAAAATTAATTTACCTAGGGATTTTTTGTTAATTGAAAATATGATATTACCTTTGTATGAAATATAAACCTGTGTAGCTTTTAACAAACTCAAATATACAAATAACAAATCACACATAACTAAACAAACAGTTCAATTAAAACAAAAATGAAACTAAGAAAACTACTTTTGCTGTTCGTATTTGCACTTACAGCAGTTGCAAACGCACAGCAGTTGCCCCCTGTTCCTGTTGACACAGGCGTGCGCATCGGTAAACTCCACAATGGTCTTACCTATTACATCCGACACAACGAATGGCCTGAGCATGTGGCTAACTTCTACATCGCCCAGCGTGTAGGTTCTCTTCAGGAAGAAGAGGATCAGCGTGGCTTGGCTCACTTCCTTGAGCACATGGCATTCAATGGTTCTGAGCACTTCAAGGAGAATGGCATCGTGGAGTTCTGCCGTTCACTCGGTGTGGCTTTCGGCCGTGACCTTAATGCCTATACAAGCATCAATGAGACGGTGTATAACGTGAATAACGTTCCTACAACTCGTCAATCTGCCCTTGATTCCTGTCTCTATATCATTAAGGACTGGAGCAACGGTCTTCTGCTTGAAGACAAGGAGATAGACAAGGAGCGTGGCGTGATTCATGGTGAGTGGGCTATGAGAAACAACCCTTCACAGCGACTGATGGAGAGAAACCTTCCAAAGCTCTATCCAAACTCAAAGTGGGGCGTACGACTTCCTATCGGCTTGATGAGCGTGGTGGATAGTTTTTCATACGATGCTCTTCGCAAATACTATAAGAAATGGTACCGTCCGGACAATCAGGCTATCATCGTAGTTGGTGACGTGGACGTTGACCATACGGAGAAGGTTATCAAGGAACTCTTCAGCTCTATCCCTCTTGATCCTAATGCTGCAAAGGTGGAGAAATATCCTGTGCCTGACAACTATGAGCCTATCTACATTGTGGACACAGACAAGGAGATGAGAAACAATCAGATTAGCGTCTGCATGAAGATTGATGCCATGCCTGACAGTCTGAAGAGCACAATGGTATATCTCGTAAACCATTATATAAAGATGATGCTGAGAGGCATGCTTGAGTCACGTTTCAACGAACTGGCACAGAAACCGGAATGTAATTTCGTGGCTGCATATGGCTCGGTAGGCCAGTATGTGTATGCGAATACGAAGGATGCCTTCCAGCTTAGCGTCGTTCCAAAGGAGAACAAAGACCTTGAAGCCCTTCGCGATGCTGTGCGCGAGATAATGCGTGTGAAGCAGCATGGTTTCACAGCTTCAGAGCTTATACGTTCAAAAGACGGCTTCATGTCTTGGATAGAAAAAGAGTTCCTCAATCGTGACAAGCGTGACAATGATATGTTCGGCAGTCAATATTGTCAACATTTCACCAATAATGAACCTATCCCAAGCATTGAGGACGAGCATCAGTTCTGGAATATGATTTCGCAGATGGTGACACTAGAGATGGTAAACCAGTATGCAAATCAGGTAATCAGCGTAAGCGATACAAACCTTGTAGTATATGAGTTTGCTCAGGAAAAAGAGGGACGTTTCGTTCCTACTGCCGACGAGCTTCGCAAGACATACGAGGCTGCACGTGCCGAGAAACTTGAGCCTTGGGTGGATAATACAAAGAACGAGCCACTTATCTCTGAGCTTCCAAAGAAGGGCAGCATAAAGAAGACTACTGATAACGCAGCCCTTGGCTATAAGGAACTCACACTTAGCAATGGCGCTACCGTTATTCTGAAGAAGACCGACTACAAGACTGACGAGATTCAGCTCAACGCGTTCTCGAAGGGAGGTTCATGCCTCTATGGAGAGAAAGACTACTCTAACCTGAAGGTCATGAATTACATGGCTAGTCTCTCAGGCCTTGGCAACTTCAGCAACAACGAACTTGGAAAGGCTCTTGCCGGAAAGCAATGCAACGCAGGCTTTAGCATGAGCGTTACTCGCAGCAATGTGAGCGGACATACCACTCCAAAGGATATTGAGACATTCATGCAGCTTGTCTATCTCAATTTCACGGCTATAGCAAAGGATTCTCTGTCGTTTGAATCATTCATGGGACAACTGAAGCTCGTTCTTCCTAATCAGGGCCTACAGCCAGAGTATGCCTTTGAGGACTCACTAGGCACCATTGTCAATAGCGGAAACCCACGTTACAAGCTTCTGGGTGAAGCTGATATAAACAAGATATCATACGACCGTTGTCTCGAGATTATCAAGGAGCGTACCGCCAATGCTGCCAACTACACATTCGTATTCGTAGGTAACTATGACGAGGCTACCCTACTTCCTCTTATCGAGCAGTATATCGCCTCTCTTCCTGCAAAGAAGGCTGACAACGTGGCTATGAAGGATGTGAGCACATTATTCAAGGGTGAGAAGAAACTCTATTTCAATCGCAAGATGGAAAGTCCTAAGCCACAGCTCGCAAACATGTACTATGCTCCGGCAGAGAACACCCGCAAGAATGACGTGCTTATGAGATACACCGGCGAGGTACTTAGCAATGAGATGCTTAAGCAGGTTCGTGAGGATGCTTCTGCTGCCTACCATTGCAGCGCTTCATGCGGAATAGACCTTACAGGCGCAAGCCCAAGAGTAAGACTCAACACCTCCGCTCCAATCTCTGATCCTTCAAAGCTGGATATGGCAGCTGAACTCATGAAAAAGATTGTCGTAGAGGCTGCAGAGAAGGTTGATCCAGACAAGGTTAATAAGGTTAGGGAGAATATGCTCAAAGAGGCTGAAATCTCCTTCAAGACCAATAGTTTCTGGACTAATGCCATTATTGACTGGAAGCTCTATGGTAAGGACAACTACACCGACTATAAGAAGCTTATCGAGAACGTAAAACCAGAGGACATCTCTTCTTATATCAAGAATGTGATTCTCAAGAGTGGCAATCATGCCGAGGTTATCATGCGTCCGGAATAAATATTCTTACGATATATAAACGATGCAGGGGGTGGCATTTTGCCACTCCCTGATTGTTTTTGCGAAAGACTGAAAGAAAGTAAAATCCCAATTGCGTAGGAGATGCTTGGAAAGGACTCCGCGTAGCGCCTGAGCTTTGCGAATAATTTATCATTAATTGCCACGAATTTTTCATAAATTTATATGGAATGAAGATAAAATTAATGATTAATTCATGATAATTCACGGTTAATTCATGTAGCCAAGCGCAGCGATTATTTTCGTCGAACTGAGGTTAAAATACAGAATCGGGGGGATAGGGTGTCTGTATAAAAAGGTTCACAATATACTGAACCTTTTTCTGCTCTTCTTTCATTTCATTATTGGGCGAGACTTGGATGCTAATGTTTTTGATATTTATGCACGCATTTCGTCATCAGGTGTGAATATAGTTTGATTTTACCTGTTTCTCAGCTGAAAAGGTATAATGACAGAAAATAGTGAACCATTTTTTTGTAAATCAAAATGACAACTTGCGTGTTTAAGTAATTGATTATCAATACTCTGTGTTGTGCGCAGATATACTTGTGTCTTGTACTGAAATAGGTTGACTCCCTTAAAGGCTTAAATGTTAAAATTTTAATATCATTTAAGAATTATGAGTAGACAAAAATTCAGTCGCGCCTTAAAGCGCAGTATTTGCATCGAGTACATGC
>CACZCN010000014.1:0-66721 GCA_902779665.1 uncultured Prevotellaceae bacterium
CTCAGCGCATCACTTTTTTTTATTAGAATGCTATTTTGTAATAATTTTTTAGTATCTTTGCACCAAAATATACAATATAAATAAAAATGGACAATAAAGAATACAAAAGCATTGCAGTAGATTATAAGCTCTACGTAATTGAGAATGGTGAGAAATCTCTTCAGGAAGAAACATCAGCAGGAAATCCATTCCGTTTCCTCAGCGGCTTTGGAATGACAATACCAGGCTTTGAGAATGCCATTGCTCCTTTGGCTGTTGGTGACACATTCGATTTCACACTTTCTAAGGATGATGCCTATGGTGATTACTACGCTGAGCGTGTCCTTGATCTCGCTAAGGATATGTTCTGTATCGATGGTAAGTTTGATGACGAGCATATCTATGTAGATGCTATCGTACCATTGCAGAATCAGGATGGAAATCGTTTTATGGGGCACGTTCTTGAGATTACAGACAATACCGTAAAAATGGATCTCAATCATCCTCTCGCTGGCAAGGAACTGAACTTTGTTGGTTCTGTCGTTGAATCCCGTGAGGCTACTAATGGTGAGATTCAGGCAATGATAAACCACATGACCGGAGTTGGCGGTTGTGGCGGCTGCGGAGGCGGTTGCAACGGCGGCTGCGGTGGCTGCGATTGCGAGAATGGTGATTGCGACTGTAAAAAATAAGTGTATAAATACAATTAACAGTTAACGGTTTCTTCTCTCTTAATTGTTAATTTTTAATTGTTAATTGTTTAAAGATGAACACATTCGGAAAAATATTCACGGTTACGACTTACGGTGAGAGTCATGGTGCTGCTGTCGGTGGCGTTGTTGACGGAATGCCTGCTGGTATCGACATCGACCTCGATTTCATACAGGCAGAACTGTCCCGTCGTCGTCCTGGTCAGAGCAAGATAACCACGTCACGTAACGAGGCTGATCAGGTGGAACTCCTCTCTGGCGTATTCGAAGGAAAGTCAACCGGCTGCCCTATCGGTTTCATTGTACGCAACACCAATCAGCATTCACAGGATTACGAGAATATGCGATGCACATTCCGTCCCTCTCATGCCGACTACACATACCAGACGAAATACGGCATCCGTGATCATCGCGGTGGCGGTCGCACTTCTGCAAGAATCACCATCGGCCGTTGTGTGGCAGGTGCACTTGCCAAACTCGCTCTCAAGCAGTTAGGCATTAGCGTACAGGCTTACACCTCACAGGTTGGAGATATATGTCTTGATCGTGACTATATGAAATACGACCTCAGCATCACAGAGACAAATGCCGTGCGTTGTCCCGATCCGGAAAAGGCTGCTCAGATGGAGACTCTCATATCTGAAGTCAAGGAAAATGGCGACACTATCGGAGGTGTAATCACCTGTGTCATAAAGGGATGCCCCGTAGGACTTGGCGAACCGGAATTTGACAAGCTCCATGCAGTTCTCGGTCATGCTATGCTCAGCATCAATGCTGTCAAGGGCTTTGAATACGGCGAAGGATTTGCCGGTGTCAATCAGCGTGGTTCTCAGCAGAATGATGTGTTCACAACAGATGCCAACGGCAATATATGTACCAAGACCAATCATAGCGGCGGCATACAAGGTGGTTTGTCAAATGGCGAGGACATCTACTTCCGAGTAGCCTTCAAGCCTGTGGCTACAATCCTTATGGAACAGGACACCGTAGATATGGAAGGTAATGCCACAGTTCTAAAGGCTCGTGGACGTCATGACCCTTGTGTGTTGCCTCGTGCTGTACCTATCGTAGAGGCTATGGCTGCGTCCGTTATCCTCGATGCGTATCTGCTTAATAAGACAACAATTCTATAAGTACGGTTTATTCGCAAAGTTCATAAAGCTACACAAGTTCACTTGTTCAATGTGTTTTTCTACAATCACGAATTTGGTACTTGAATAGCTTGATGAGTTTGCGAATAAATTATAATAATACCCCCTACCCCATTTGTAGATACACATGTAAATCATTATTCTGAACCTTAACAAAGATATATGAAAGTCATCATACTAAATGGAAGTCCTAAGGCTGAAGGCAATACTGCCACAGCATTACATGAGGTTGAGCGTACCCTTAACCAACAGGGTATTGAGACGGAATGGATACACGTTGGGCATCGGCAGATACACGGCTGTATTGCGTGTAATAAATGCTGGGACACAAACGAATGTTGTTTCCACGACATTGTTAATGAGATTTCAGAGAAAATGGATGCTGCCGACGGTCTCCTTATCGGTTCTCCCGTGTATTTCGCTTCGGCATCAGGCACCCTACTCTCACTTCTCGACCGTCTCTTCTACTCCACCCTTCACAAGAATTGGACGATGAAGGTTGGTGCTTCCGTTGCCGTAGCTCGTCGTGGCGGTGCAACAGCTACAATGGATGTGCTCAACAAATACTTCCTCAAGACCAACATGCCTGTCGTTCCGTCGCAATATTGGAGTATAGCTCATGGTACAGAGCCAGGAGAGGTCGTTCAGGACGAGGAAGGTATGCAGACAATGCGACAGTTAGGATTAAACATGGCGTTTATGATAAAAAGCCTACGTCTTGGTTTGGAGCAATTCGGCTCTCCCAAAATCGAGGAACAACTTGTAGAAACCCACTATATCCGTACTCTCAAGTAATAAACACATGGAACAAGAACCAGTCTTAAACGAACATAACAAGCAGGAATATGAACCTGCGCATACGAGAGGAACTAACACGCCCTTAAAGTATTGGGATGTCTTTCGTGTTCTCATTTTTACGGCATTAATATTCTTCACAGGATGTGCTTCTCGGAACAAGTTGGCAAAAAATGATGGATATTGTCCGACATTTCTGTATGAAGGTCAACTTGTTGATCATGATGGAACATCCTCGAATGTCAGTATCTCATTAATGACCTTGTTGGATTCTACTTTGGTAGGTTCGTATTATTTCGATACGTTGTCAAGTGTCACATATAGTCTTGGAGGAAAAGCGAACCAAGACAAGACCTTTGATATGGGTGAATTTAGAAACGGCAATCTATCATTTATTTGGAAAGGCACAAAAAATGACGGAGGAAAGACTATAGAAGGAACAAGAACAGATATAAACAATCAAAAAGAATATAGGTTTAAGGCATCTGTTGTCTTTGGCAAAAGTTATTGGGACTATATCCGTAAAAAGGAGAGCTGTGTTTCATATACAGACTTGAAAGATGCCCTCCGTCACAGGGACAAGGTTCTTCGTGTTGACTTTGAAAACCGAGGTTGGACTTCACTACCTGCAGAAATGGCAGAACTTTCAAAACTGAAGTCTGTCAATCTATTGGGAAATATGATAGACACTTTTCCGCCAATACTGGCACAAATGAAGAATGTATTCTATCTCAGCCTCTGTTCAAACAAAATGAAGTACATAGGCTCTGAAATCGGAGAAATGACCAATTTGAGGGTGCTCATCATCAATATGAATCATCTTCACAGTCTTCCCAAGGAAATAGGCAACCTAAAGAATTTAATGTACCTTGATATAGGGGATAATCCCATAGACTGTCTTCCTGAAGAAATAAAAAACCTCACCAAACTACAGGAACTGCATATAGATAATTGGCAACCATCGTCAAAACGTTTCTCCGACGAATATAAGCAGCATTTGCAAAATTTGCTCCCAAACTGTAGAATACATTTTGATAAAAACGACCACCAATAATATGGAAAAAGAACTCTTTTTAAACACTCACAACAAAGACGAGTTCCCACCTGCACATACAGCCGAGCACCTTCTTAATCAAACGATGATAAGGATGTTCGGATGCGAGCGTTCAAGGAATGCGCATATCGAGCGTAAGAAGTCGAAGATAAACTATAATCTCAGCTCCTGCCCTACCCCAGAACAAGTGGCAGAGATTGAACGTAGGATGAATGAGCTTATACAACAGGATTTACCTGTCACCTTTGAGTTTGTTACTCGTGATAACATTCCTGAAGGTGTTGTGCTCGACAAACTGCCAGAAGATGCAAGTGAAACTTTGCGTATTGTCCGCATAGGTGACTATGATATCTGTGCCTGTATCGGAAGTCATGTAAAGAGCTCAAAGGAGATTGAATCCTTCAAAATAACGAGTACAAGCTATAATGATGGAAGTTTTAGAATTGTATATAAAGTAAAAGTATGACACGAAAGCAGATAACATCGCTACTATTGCTTGGAGCATCAATAATATATGATGTGATTCCGGCAGATTTCATTCCCGACATCCCATTTGTCGGGTGGCTTGATGATATGCTCGTCACTTCATCAGCAGCTCTCAACTGCCTTCAGCAGTTTGGTGTTAATGCCAATGGAAAGGTTGACAGACTGCTCAAATGGCTCAAATGGATATGCATACTCCTTGCAATCCTCGTCATCATAGTCGTGATTCTGCTTGCAGGAACTATAGTCGATATGGTGAATAAATAAGAATTGAAATTGCAGATGATCTCACGTGACCAGAAAATATACAGAGTGACATTGACAGGCAGTATTGTGAACATGATACTGCTCGTGATGAAGTTTGTGGCGGGAATACTCGGAAACTCTGCTGCAATGATTGCCGACGCTGTACATTCACTTAGTGATTTCCTCACAGATATTGTCGTCATTGCACTCGTAAAGCTTAGTAGCAAGCCTGCCGACAAAGATCATGACTATGGTCACGGGAAGTACGAGACCATTGCTACGTCCATTATCGGTATGGCACTTGTCGTAGTTGCCGTCATGCTTGCTTGGAATGGAATTGAGAAAATCATTTTCGTAATAAAAGGTGGAGAGATAGAATCTCCATGTATGATTGCCTTTGTCGCAGCTGTTGTAAGTATCTTGTTGAAGGAGTGGGTGTTCCGCGTTACGAAGAAAGTAGCACTTGAAGTGAATTCGCAAGCCTTAGAAGCCAATGCCTGGCACCACAGAAGCGATGCGTTCTCGTCAATAGGTACGGCTATAGGCATTGGTGGAGCGGTACTCTTAGGTAATAAATGGGTTGTCCTCGACCCTATCGCCGCAGTCATCGTGAGCGTCCTTATCTTCATCACAGCCTTCCGACTTCTTCGTCAAGCTTCAGGTGAACTTCTTGAGGAAAGTCTTCCAAAGGAAACGGAGGATAAGATTGAGGCTATCGTTTATCAAGATTCGCTCGTCAGCGACATACATAATCTTCATACCCGCAGGATTGGAAGTATCATAGCCATAGAAATGCATCTTCGTCTTCCTGGCGATATTAGTCTTGAGGAATCCCATCGTCACGCTACCGCTATCGAGCGTGCGCTAAGGGATGAATTTGGCTCTGGAACACATATTATGCTGCATATCGAGCCTGTAAAATAACATAACTGTATTTATTCATGAAAATGAAAATAAGAAAACTGACACCTTCTGATAGAGATTCTTTCTTTGAACTCACAAATACTGTCGTAGAGGCGTTGGAAAATAAGGATTACCTTATTCCAATGTCAAAGGAAGAAGCAGATGCCACATTTCGTGATGATAGTGAGGATATTGTATTAGGTGCTTTCATTGACGAAAAACTTGTGGCTACACTTGGTCTTTTTCATGACATCCGCGACTATGCCTACGAACTGCCAAACAATTACCTTACTCTCAAAGGGGCTGAGATTGGAGAGGCTATGGTACTTCCGGATTTTCGTAGAAACGGATTGATGAACCAACTGCTGGATGCTCTTCAAACCTATATTCATAGTAGCCGCCTTGACTACCTTCTTGCTACTGCCCATCCCGATAACGTCAGCAATCACCTTATCATAAAAGCAGATTTTAACTTGCTTAAGGTGTTTGAAAGACGTGGATATACAAGGAATATGTATATAAAGAAACTTTGAATTTCTACCGTAGTGCTTCCCATAATCCTCCCTTACTCCTCTGTACCATACTCGGTGATTCTTCGCTTCTCCACCGACTTTGCACCGACTTTGGTACGGAGGAAGAGCGAAGGTAGAACGAAGGATGAGCGAAGGAGCATCGAACTATAGTATAGAAATCATCTTAAATAGGAATATCTCATAATTGAAAAAAAACAGCAAAAAATTTGGGTGCAATGCATTTTTTTCGTAATTTTGCATTTGCGTAATGCAAAAAAATAATTTTTAACACCTAAAACTTAAAAAACTATGACACTAGAGAATGTTTACAAAGACGCATGGGAGATAGGTAAAAAGAATTGCGGCTTCTTAATTGCTTTCGGGTTGGTTTTGTCAATATGTAGTTCGCTTACAAGCAGACCAAACGACCAGAACTCGGAAAAAATAATGAAAAAAGTTGCTGAAGGAGATATGCAATTTGCAGAGGCTTTACAGGAACTTGCGAAAAACTTATCTTTTCTTGATATAACACTAATAATAATAAGTGTACTCCTAACAATATATGTCACTATTGCTTTATATCGCTATGTTAAGAAGATTGTTGATGATGAAGATGTTGATTTTAAGGAATTGATAAATTCATCAGCAAAGGTGTATGGCATGTTTTTTGTAAAAAATCTTCTGTTATATCTTGCTGTTGGACTTGGACTTATGCTCTGTGTGTTGCCTGGAATATATCTTGCGGTAAGACTGACATTTGTGCAATATATAGCTGCCAATGAGCCAGAGCTTAGCGTTAGCGAGACATTCTCTAAGTCAATGAATCTGACAAAAGGTAGATTCTGGCAGTTGTTAGGATATGGTATCGTGGCATGCATTATTGTATTAGCCGGTTTATTGCTCTGTTGTGTAGGTGTTTTATTCACAGAGCCATTGGCATACGTATTCATGGGAGTTGTATATAAGGAACTCGTTCAAGAGAATTTAGCTCCTGAATCTTTGGAGAATGATGAAGTGCAATAAGACAGTAATATTGTCGATAAGCATCCTTGTTGTAGCATGTATCATATTGGCATTGGGTAATCCACATAGCCTTTCGTGGCCTTTGAAGTGTCCGTTATATCAAATTACAGGTCTTCAATGTCCATTATGCGGAATGCAGAGAGCCATTCATGAATTGTTACACGGAAATATGAAAGAAGCCTGGAGTCTTAACCCAGGCTTCTTTCTGTTCTCTCCTTATTTGTTGGTAGTTCTTGTCGGTACAATCTTCCCTAACCTGCAGAAGACCAATAGTATAGTCCGATTTTGTTTACGCGACAAAATCATTTTCCTTGCCCTCATAGCGCTTTTGGTATGGGGAATCGTAAGGAATTTATGATTGTAAATAACTAATCTATACGATAGATTCTGACAGGACTGTTAAGACCGGATGGCATAGGTTTCCAACGGTTGTATTTGCGATGTTTATAGTTGATGTCAACAATGTTGATATCATCAAACTTTCTCCATTTCACCCCCCTTTTATCCATATCTGCGATTCGGTTGGCAGGAAGGTTGGTTACCTCAATACGCAGAGAGTTGCCTTTCTGCTTGAGAATTGAGTTGTCAAAGGTCAGGATATAAGGTACACACCAAGCGCATCCTACATATACATCGTTTATATAGACACGTGCGGATTCACGTACATCTCCAAGGTCTATCGCCCATTTGCTAGGATCAACTCGTCTTGCATCATCTTTTCTGAGCGGTGAATCGAAAGAAATCTCATATACACCTGTTCCCATTGTGACTTTTGCAGATTCGTTGTCAAGAGTCTCCCAAGTGCGGAGTTTACCAATATTAAATGTTTCGTTAACCTTTGGTGCTTCCTCGATAAAAGACAGTTTCCAGTTATCTTCTAATTTTACTGTATCTGTTTGAGATTCATTCAGATTATGGAACTCTAGTGACGGTAAGGATAGTTCCTGCGGCTCATTGAACGTCTGGAGAATCATTGATTGGCCAGAGCGAAGTGTGATATGTACCTTTCCCCCACCCTGTATTTCTGCAGTATATTGTTTGCCTGTGAGGGGATCAATCCACATCGCTTCTGTGAATCCTACGATCAGATGCACTTTTGCATTAATATCATTAGGTGTTAGGTTGGCTATGAAATAATGGTAGCCGGCCTCGTTCTTTCTGCGGATGAGCTTAAGTCCGAGTTGATTGCGCATAGGCTCAGGATTACAGCAACTTTCCATATCCTCGCGTTTTACGCCTGTCAAGATACATGCCCCTTGCGCCTTGAGTTGGGCGATATGATTCCTTACATCCTCCGTCATAATTGTATTGTCGCTTGGGATGATGAGTCCAGAGTATGGCTGTCCCGAAGCGGTAACAAGTTTTCCGTCTTTGTATGAGGTGGAAAGAAGGAATTTCTCGCTTATATAGTCGCAGTCATAGCCTGCCTTGTCAATCTGGTTTATCGTTTCGACAAACTCAGGTGCAAGTTCACCCATTTTATGAATGGAGAACTGCATGAGACGATTGTCATGAGTCTCTTTCGTCCACATATCCCTTACTGGCAGGAGAACAAGGAAGTCATTATCAGGTTTCCCCCATTGTAGGTATGACTGGCAGCGTTCAATGTACTTCATGAGCTCTGGGGCATCACGCCAGATGCTGTTTGTCGGACTCATGTCAACAGACGCATAGAACTTCCATCCTGGCCAGGAATCATCCTTCGGAGAATAGCATGTTCCGTGGATATAAACATTGTTTACGCCGGCACAGAACATAAGATCGAGATCAGGCTTCATCTGTGAAAGGGATGTACGGAAATGCTCTGTAAGCCAAGTGAAGGTCTCGCTTGATGCGAGTTTCTTGCCGTTGATATGTGCAGCCGAAGGAGCATACTTGAGCATTGAGAAATCTGAATCGTTCTTTCTCGTGTGCTTAACGTCCTTACGTAATCCTTTGATACCGAAGTCGGTAAGCCCGAATCCTTCAATCTCTGGTATATCCACAGCAGAATAGCAGTCGATTAGGTTTGCAGGTGAGCCGTGAGCCTGATTTCGGGTTATAACTCCATGATTATGCGCCCATTCTGTCCATGTTTGTGTGAAGTTCTCGAAAATGAGCTCGCCGAGGGTTTCGCGGTAGTCGGACACGACCTTTACATCGCCGTCAATAAGTTTCTCGATGTTATCCTCAAGTTTGTACCCTCTTCGTTTCTCGAACTCAGGGAAGAGATTTGGGGTATAGTCAGCCTCACTTACCTCATACGAGTCGTTGAAGAAGGTATGAGGATATGGTGTATTTGTCTTCTCGAAGGCATCGCTGATATGCTTTAGATAGTTGAGTACGGCCTGTTTGTTGAAATGGTCAACGACAAAGCCAGTACCGCCAGGAGCGGCACGTTTTACCATCATAACTCCCATCTGCTTCCATAGGGTGATGATTCGCCAATCGCCCTTTGCTATCTTTTGCTTCTTGTCAAGTGGAACAAGACGTCCTTTTTTATTAATAGTCAAGCGTGCAAAAGAGTCGCCCTTGCTTCCCGACTTACGATAGGCATAGATGCCGATAAGGCGCTTGTCATCGAGCGTGTCGGGGATTTCTACGAAAGTGGAGTCGTCAATCTGTACAGGCAGAGGTTTGGGAGGTTCAGGCTTATAGCGGCTTATGAGCGAAGAATGTATGGTTGTATCGCATACGAGGAGCTTTGAGGCACTCTCTTCCATAGGCACCCAAGGACCGCCAAACGGCCATCCTGTTCCTGTTGCCATATCGATTTGGATATTGTATTTCCTCCCCTCAGACTGTACGAAACGGAGCATTTCCATCCATTTAGGAGACAGAAACTCTATGTTCTTCTGCTCATTGTTGAGCACACCATATATAGGTGTAATCTCAAGTGCGCCTATTCCACAATCCGCATACTGTTTCATGCTCCATGAGATGTTCTCTTTGTCGATAGCAGAGCCCATCCACCACCATCTTGCACCTGGTTTTGTCGTCTTTGTGCTTGGAGGCGTTACCTGAGCAAAAGCTGAAGAGGAAAGGAGAAAAGCGAAAAAGCAGGCCAAACCTTCTCTAAAGGAAGGATGTTTTATAGAGTTTATAAAAAAAGACATTATATTTAATTGTTTAGGTGTAGTGGTGTCGTTTTACTCATGATGATATGGCTCACCTTTGATAATGGTGCAAGCCCTGTATATCTGCTCTGTGAACACAAGTCGTACCATCTGATGTGAGAAAGTCATTTTTGACAGGCTTATCTTCTCGTTTGCCCTCTGATACATAGAATCGGAGAACCCGTATGGACCGCCTATAACGAAGACAAGACGGCGTACAGAAGCATTCTTCTGTTCTATCCATTTCGCGAACTCCACAGAACGGAACTCCTTACCATGCTCGTCAAGTAAGACAACATGGTCGGAAGGCTGTAACTTGGCAAGCAACATTTCTCCCTCGCGTTCCTTCTGTTGTGCTTCAGAAAGGGCTTTCGTGTTCTTCAGTTCGGGAATAACAGTTATCGAGAATGGCATATAATGGCCGATTCTCGATGTATAGTCGTCTATTCCTGCCTGAAAATGCTTGTCGTTAGTTTTACCGATTAATATGAGCTCTGTCTTCATATTTATAATTGAGTGATTAGAGTTTAGTGATTAGTGTTGGGGGTGGAGTATAATCCTCTAGACACCAAGCTCTAAACTTTTCGAAATGCAAATATAGTAAAAAATTTGTGTATTACCAATATAAATTAGAAATTTCGTTGATATTTATTAAAAAAAGTGTCCTTTTCTTTCATTTTAAAAATCTTTTTTCTACTTTTGTAGTCATGTAATTTTGTAATTAAATAATCATACAATAAAAAACAGAAAATGGCAAATAACGCAGAACTCGTAGCTCAGTGCCGCGCAAAGGCACAAGAGTGGTTATCCCCTTCTTTCGATGAGAAGACACGCGCAGAAGTACAGGCTCTCCTTGATAATGAAGACCCAAGTGAACTCGTAGATGCATTCTATCAGAATCTTGAGTTTGGTACTGGTGGCCTCCGTGGTACTATGGGAGTAGGTACAAACCGTATGAACAAATATATCGTGGCAATGGCTACACAGGGCTTCGCAAACTATGTGCTGAAGCAATTCCCTGGACGTAAGAATCTTGCTGCTGTAGTTGGTCATGACTGTCGTAATAACGGACGTGACTATGCAGAGACCGTTGCAGCTATCTTCACAGCCAATGGCATCAAGGCATATCTTTTCGAGAGTCTCCGCCCTACCCCAGAGATTTCATTCGCTATCCGTCAGCTTGGTGCACAGTGTGGTGTTAACGTGACAGCTTCTCACAACCCTAAGGAATACAATGGATATAAGGCTTACTGGGAGGATGGTGCGCAGGTGCTCATGCCTCACGATACCGCTATCGTTGAAGAGGTGAAGAAGGTGAAGATCGAAGACGTGAAGTGGGATCTTAACCCTGACCTTCTCCAGATTATCGGTGGTGAGATGGACTTCGACTATATGCAGGCTGTAAAGGAAGGTATGGTTGATCAGGATGTAATCCTCCGCAACAAGGACCTGAACATCGTATATTCAGCTATGCACGGCACAGGTCGTGTGCTCGTTCCTCTGTGTCTCCGCTCTTGGGGCTTCCAGAATATAAACGTTGTACCTGAGCAGATGGTTGTTGACGGCAACTTCCCAACTGTAGTTTCTCCAAACCCGGAGAACCCAGAGGCTATGACACTCGGCATCAAGCTCGGAACAAAGCTAAATGCTGATCTCGTGGTTGCTACCGACCCTGATGCTGACCGTCTTGCTATTGTATGTCGTAATGGAAAGGGTGAGTGGCAGATTCTTAACGGTAACCAGACTGCTTGTATGTTCTATTGGTACACTATCAAGAACAAGAAGGCTCTCGGACAGCTCAAGCCAACCGACTTCATGGTTAAGACAATCGTGACATCAGAGCTTATTGCTAAGATTGCAAAGGCAAACGGCGTTGAGTGCTTCGATGAATACACAGGTTTCAAGTGGATTGCATACCGCATCCGTGTAAACGAGGGTAAGCGTCAGTATATCGGTGGTGGCGAAGAGTCATTCGGCTATCTTCCATATGACAAGGTTCGTGATAAGGACGCTCCTGCTTCTATCTGCTTGATTTGTGAGATTGCTGCATGGGCAAAGGATCAGGGCAAGACATTGTTTGACCTTCTTCTCGATATTTATAAGGAGTATGGTTTCCAGAAGGAAACAACAATCAATGTTGTTAAGCCAGGTAAGTCTGGTGCCGATGAAATCAAGGCTATGATGGAGAACTTCCGTCAGAACCCACCTCAGACAATTGCTGGCAGCAAGGTTGTTACTATCAAGGACTACAAGGTATTGAAGCGTACAGACAACGGTGTCGTGACAGACTTCGAGATGCCAACAACAAGCAACGTACTTCAGTGGTTCACAGAGGACGGTCTGAAAGTGAGCGTACGCCCATCAGGTACAGAGCCTAAGATTAAGTTCTACTGCGAGGTACCAGTACCAGGCAAGTTCGATGGCGACTATGTTGCTGCAACTGCTAAGGCTGATGCCCGTGTAGAGGAAATCAAGAAGGACCTTGGTTTGTAACCATCATAAAACAAACTATAAAACCGCGTGCCCGGCATCTGCAATATATTGCGGTGTCGGGCTTTTTATATGTTTTTAGAAAAAGATGAAGAAAATTTCAAATAGTATATTGGAGATTTCCGTAGAAGAGCATGGTGCTGAACTTTCGAGTATCAGGTGCAACGGAAGAGAATATTTGTGGGGAGCATATCCTGAATTCTGGAAACGCCACTCTCCTATCCTGTTCCCTATTGTTGGTAGCGTATGGAATGGTCAGTACATATCTCATGGGGAGACGTTTCAGATGGGACAGCATGGTCTTGCACGCGATATGGACTTTGCACTTGTGAGGGAAGAAACTGATTATCTGGAATATGAGCTGATTTCATCGGAGGAAACCCTAAGGAAATACCCCTACCCTTTTACCTTGCATATTGGATACAGGATTGAAGACAAAACTATTAGTGTGATATGGAAAGTCGAGAATCCATCGGGAAAAGACATGTATTTCCAAATCGGTGCACATCCAGCATTCTATTGGCCCTTTCTCTCCGATGAAACGGTTGAAAATGGCGTAGAGGCTATGAAGGCTGAACTTATAAAGAGCGATGAAAGGGGATTTTTCTATTTTCCTGAGAAACCTGCGGAGATTGTTCGCACACTAATTACCGAAGGTGGATGTGTAGATATAGAAAAGAAACAGAGCATCAAGGTGGAGGACGGTTATTTGCCTCTTATCACCGAGACTTTTAATCATGACGCCCTTGTTCTTGAACATGATCAGGTGCATGAGATTACCCTTTGTGACAATGACAAGAAGCCTTATCTCACCCTCTCATGGGATGCTCCTTTAGTCGGGCTTTGGTCACCTCCAGGCAAGAATGCACCATTTGTTTGCATTGAACCTTGGTATGGACGTGCAGATCGCGCCTATTTCAACGGTTGTTTTGAAGAAAAAGACTGGATACAGCACCTTGATGGCTATGGTAAGTTTGAGGTTAGCTATAAGATAGCAATACATTAGAGCTACCTTTTCATACTCTTTGGACATTTTTTTCTACAATCTTTCTCGTAATCAGCTATCCCTTCCCCCTCCTGACGGTGGAAGGGATAAGTTTTGATTTAGGAATTGGTTAGCCTTGCCAAATAATCATAATGTTCCCCTTCTGCTATCAACTCAGCATGAAGTCCGTTGGCTTCGGCTATTGCAGAAAGTAAAGGATAGTCAACATAGAGCCAGTCGAAAGGTTCTCCTTCAATATCCTTATATATCATCTGATAGTCAACTTCTCCGTAATAGTTTCCGTTAAGGTCGATATCGAAAGAGCCATCCTCATTCTCGTAGATATATTTGAGATCAGAAGAGTCTATAAGTATCTGTCCATCAGATGCAAGGAGTTCTTTTTGTCGTTTGAAAAGCTTTGGAAGGTTACATATTTTTCCAGCTATTCCTGTGCCATTCATCAGCAATAGAATGGTATCAAACTTTCCTTTGATTCTCTCGTCAAAGAGATTGACACATTGTACTTTACTTATACCACGTTTAATCATTGCCTCACAGCTCAGAGGCGAGATGTCGATAGCTGTAACATCCTTTTTCTGTTTTTGTAAGACAAGGGCATGACATCCAGCCCCAGCTCCGACATCCAGAATCTTTCCTCTTGACAAATCAAGTGCCTTTCTCTCAAGCTTTGGCATCTCACGCAGGCTGCGGAAAAGATGTGAGACTGGCATTTCATCTTCCTCGAACATGGAAGACAGTATGCGCAAGGTATCTGCCTTACCTGTGGTCAGGAAGTCGAGAATAGCCGCACCCATCGGGTCTTTGCCCTTTGATAATATAGTATTTATCATTTATAATCTGCTAACTTTTGAACGGAATTCGAAATAGAAAAGGAAACCTGCCGTAGTGAGTCCGAATGGCATTCCCATCCACACTCCTACTCCCCCCCAACCGAATATGAAGGCGAAGATATAGCTGAGTGGAATACCGACTATAACATACGAGATGAAAGCGTAAAGCATCAGTTTCTTCACTTCCTCTATACCTCTGAGAGCATTGGCAAAGGTTATCTGCATACAGTCACCAAACTGATATATGAAGAAGCACGGTATGAGTGATATTACCACAGAAACGACATCCTCGCTTGTCGTGAAGCATGAAACAAGCGGATAACGGAATATCTGTATCATCCCTATCATCATAAGGATTAGCGTTATACCGATAATGAATGCCGTATTTGCCGTTCTACGAACATTATGCCAATCACCAACTCCACGAAATTGGCTTATCAACACACTTGCTGCAGCTCCAATGCCATAAACAATCTGAAAACAGAGCGTTGAAATCGTACACATTATTTGATGAGCAGCAAGTGGTATTGCACCAAGCCACCCCATAAATATAGCACAGATATTAAATGAAGATGCTTCCAAACCGAGTTGTATGCTGATCGGGAATCCGAGCAACAGCAAGTGTTTCATCCTGTGCATTTCTGGGCGTGTATTGACAGAAGGCTTTAATTCTTTGTATTTCTTCATCCTTGCAATAGCTATGAGAAGTGCGACAACGGCAAGAATACGTGAAACGAGTGTTGCAATACCTGCACCAAAGAGACCTAAGGCATCAATTGAGAATTGATAATTGAAAATTGATAATTCAAGACCGAAGATCAATGACAAGTTGAGAAGAATATTGAATGCATTTGCACCAAGCATTATCCACATTGGGATTTTCGTTTCTCCTACTGCATCTGAATATTGCTTTAGCGCGTTGAATACAGCCATAAAAGGCATTGAGGCTGTGATGAGGAGGAAATAAGGCAGAGCATATGGCATTATCTCCTCTGGTTGTTGCAGAATGCCGATGTTATGATAGAGCAACAATAGCAAAGCCACGATGACGAGGCTAAACAGAAAATTGACAACGATGCTATCAACAAGCGACTGAGCAACTGCCTTATAGCCTTTTTGACCGTATGATGCTCCGATAACAGGTGTTGAGGCATACGAGATACCAAGCATGAAATAGATGACAAAGTTGAAGACATTGTTCACAAACCCGGCAGCGGCAAGTTCCATTGTCCCATACTGCCCTACCATTATAGTATCAGCAAACTGCTGTGCTATAGAGCCTAACTGCCCTATGATGATAGGAATACCAAGTTTTATTATAGACTGAGCTATATACGACTCACCCCATAATCGCCATAGGAAAGCGGATAGATTGGTATTGGGTAATCTTCTAAACATCTATTTATTCACAATGTAAAAGCCCGTCACCATTATGATGACGAGCCTCTACTATTGTCTATTTCTTAAATTGGTTGGATTTACTTGCGATAGTCAGCCAGATCATCAGCAGAAGCACTCATTACGAAACTGTAATGACGCTCAATCTCTGATGCTGCATAACGATTATATACCTTAGCAGACTCATTGAAGAGCTCTGGAGCTCTGCTTGCATCACCGATGAGAAGAAGTGACATGATGATGTCAGCAGCCATCTCGTAGAGGTGGCGGATAACGAAATCCTTGAATTCATCGTTCTTCTGAGCGTTTACGTAAGCAACAGCCTCGTTGTACTTCTCTGCCATCTTAGCGCACTTCTCCTTGAGTGGGAGATACTCAGCTGCGCACCAGTCGTCAGAACCGATGTTTGCAGGAGCCTGACCGCTCTGGAGCATATCAGCTATAACAGTTCCATAGAAACCGTTTGTGATATAACGGCCGGCAGCAACAGTCTGAAGCTGTGTTGTACCCTCATAGATAGAAAGGATACGAGCATCACGATACAGACGCTGACAAGCATACTCAAGCATGAAGCCAGAACCGCCATGAACCTGAATGCCATCGTATGTATTCTGGTTAGCATACTCAGAAGTCATACCCTTGGCAACTGGTGTGAAGGCGTCAGCAAGCTTAGAGAATGTCTTGCACTCATTGCGCTCCTCTGGAGTGAGCTTGTCGCCAACAGCCTTACGCTCGCGCTCGATGTCCTCAAGAATCTTATATACGTCAACGTAACGGCTTGTAGCATAGAGCAATGAACGTCCTGCATCAAGCTTTGCTTTCATGATTGAAAGCATATCATAAACAGCAGGGAACTCGATGATTGCCTTACCGAACTGCTTACGCTCTTTAGCGTATGCAAGAGCCTCGTTATATGCCATCTGAGATACACCTGTGCTCTGACCAGCGATACCAAGACGAGCACCGTTCATCAAGCCCATAACGTACTTGATAAGTCCCATCTTACGATCACCGCAAAGCTCTGCCTTTGCGTTCTTATAAACAAGCTCACAGGTTGGAGAACCGTGAATACCGAGCTTGTTCTCAAGACGACGAACATCTACACCACCCTGGTTCTTGTCATAGATGAACATAGAAAGACCACGACCGTCGCGTGTGCCTTCCTCTGAACGAGCAAGTACGAGGTGGATGTCTGAGTCACCGTTGGTGATGAAGCGCTTACAGCCATTCAGACGCCAGCAGTCCTCCTTTTCGTCGTATGTAGCCTTGAGCATAACGCTCTGGAGGTCAGAACCTGCGTCTGGCTCTGTGAGGTCCATTGACATTGTCTGTCCCTCGCAGACACGTGGAACGAAACGCTGACGCTGATCCTCGTTACCGAACTCATAGAGAGTCTCGATACAGTCCTGAAGTGACCAGATATTCTCGAAACCTGTATCAGCTGTTGCAACCATCTCATTGATAGCGCCATATACTGACATTGGGAAGTTAAGACCGCCGTAACGACGTGGCATTGTAACACCGTTAAGACCAGCCTTGATTGTCGCGTCAAGGTTTTCATAGGTCTTTGAAGCGTAGATCATGCGGTTGTTCTCAAGATGAGGACCTTCTGCATCAACAGCCTCTGCATTAGGTGCTACGACATTAGCCATTACGTCACCTGCAAGTTCGAGCACGCGCTCGTAGTTGTCCATTGCATCCTCGAAGTTCTCAGGAGCATAGTCATACTTATCCTTGTCGGCGAAATTACGTTCTTTCAGTTCTACAATATGCTTAATCAGCGGATGAGTGAGGTAGAACTTGATATTTGGATTGTCTGTATAGAAATTTGCCATTTTACTTATTATTCTCCTTATAATACTTAATCAGCTTTGGAACTACCTCTTCCACTGTGCCATTGATTACATAGTCAGCGATTGTGTTGATTGGTGCATCAGGATCGCTGTTTACAGAGATGATGATACCTGCGTCCTGCATACCGGCAATATGCTGAATCTGACCAGAGATACCGCAAGCGATATAAACCTTTGGACGAACTGTAACACCTGTCTGACCAATCTGACGATCGTGGTCAATCCAGCCTGCATCAACAGCTGCACGAGAAGCGCCTACTTCTGCGTGAAGTTCCTTTGCAAGTTCGAAAAGCATATTAAAGCCTTCCTTTGAACCAACGCCATAACCTCCTGCTACAACGATAGATGCGCCCTTTAGGTTATGCTTTGCCTGCTCAACGTGACGGTCGAGAACCTTTACTACATACTCAGTCTCTGGCACGTACTTTGCAACGTCGTGACGGATAACCTCAGCCTTGTAGTTTTCATCAAGAACTTCCTTCTTCATCACGCCCTCACGAACAGTTGCCATCTGTGGGCGATGCTCTGGGTTTACGATAGTAGCAACGATGTTACCACCGAAAGCTGGACGAATTTGGTAAAGCTGCTGCTCATAGTGCTTGTTTACAAGCTCACCAGCCTCATTCTTCACCTTCATGTCGAAGTCGCCAATCTCAAGTTCTGTACAGTCGGCAGTAAGACCGCTGAAAAGAGCAGAGCTAACACGAGGACCGAGGTCACGACCGATAACGGTAGCACCCATAAGGCAGATCTGTGGCTTCTCCTCCTTGAAGAGATTAACTACGAGAGCTGTGTGAGGGTTTGATGTGTATGGGAAAAGGCCCTCTGCATCAAATACGTGAACCTTATCAACACCATATTTAATAACCTGATTCTCAACGCCGTCAAGGCCAGAACCAGCAATAATACATTCCAACTGAACGCCAAGAGTATTGGCAAGCTTGCGACCCTTAGTAAGGAGTTCAAGAGCAACATCCTTTACGGTTGTGCCTTCAATTTCGCAATATACAAATACGTTATTCATAATTAACCAATAATCTTCTCGTTAATAAGTTCAACAATAAGGTTGTTGATGTCCTCGTCAGAACCAGTAAGTGTACGTGACTCTTTAGCCTTGAACACGATGTTCTTAACAGCCTTCACATTGGTTGGAGAACCTGCCTTACCAATCTGCTTTGGATCGCAGTCAATATCTGCAGCACCCCACTGTGTGATGTCGAGGTATGGCTTGCGAGCGATAAGCTCTGCATATGCCTCCTGCTCTTCTGCGCTACGCTCAGCAGCAACAGTTGCCTTCTTGTACTTCATAACGCGCTTAGCATTACGTGGTCGACAAGGAGCAGCACTACCGTTTACTGTAACAACAAGTGGAAGTGGAGCCTCTACGGTCTCAACACCACCGTCGATATGACGCTTGATGACAATTTTTCTTGCGGTCTCATCGAGAGAAATGATTTCCTCAGCGTATGTAACCTGAGTAAGACCGAGTTTCTCTGCAATCTGTGGACCTACCTGAGCGGTATCACCATCAATAGCTTGACGACCACCGAGGATAATATCAAACTCACCAATCTTCTTGATTGCCTGTGCGAGGGTGTATGATGTAGCAAGTGTATCAGCACCACCGAGAGGGCGGTCAGTTACTACATAACCTTTGTCTGCACCACGGTAGAGAGCCTCACGGATCACCTCAGCAGACTTAGGAAGTCCCATTGTTACGACAGAGATAGTAGAACCAGGGAATTGCTCCTTAAGGCGAAGAGCCTGCTCAAGAGCGTTGAGGTCCTCTGGGTTGAAGACAGCTGGCAAGGCAGAACGGTTGATGGTTCCTTCTGGAGTCATCGCATCCGGTCCTACGTTGTGAGTGTCAGGTACCTGCTTTGCAAGTACAACAATTTTCAAACTCATTCGATTTTCCTTTTTGTTTAAGTTATATTGTTATTGTTACTTTTCAAAAAACGATGCAAAGATAATAAAAAATATCTGGAAAACAAAGAGAAAATGCCTAAAAGATTTCTAAAATAACATTAAAAATGAACCTATACTCCTACGAAGCTCTTATGTTGCTCTTAACCAAACTCGGTGGTGCTCTTATTAGAAATGGGACTTACAACGGATTAGCAACGGACTTACAACGGTATTTATTTGAGTGTATGAGAGAAATAGGAAAAATGTCTCTATTTTATTCTCATCAGGCATAAATGGGTAGAATCATTGTCAAGACACATAAAATGTGCGGTTGTATAACCTAAAGTCCCACTTGGACATTCCTTAAATGTCACTTGATATTTTCCATGTAGAGGGTGTGAGGGAGCATCAATATAAATAGAATCTGGATTATTAGAAATGACATTCCAAATATTTTTATCAGGGAAAGCGTCACCAAATATTAAATTCAAATCAGTATTATATTGAAAATCTATTGACCCTAAAGACGGGAGGTGTATTCTATTTTGATATATTTGCATATACCCACACAATCTAGAAATTTCATAAAATCTATCTATTGACGACAAATCCGGCACCAATTCGTATAATCCCTGCATCTTTGGATAAAGCGTAGAATGAACCAACTTATATCTGTTCCAATATCGATATATTCCCAAGACAAGGAGAATGGCAAGTAAGATGAATATGAACATCTTGAATATCTGTTTTTTAGACATATCGCAGATTATCGAACAACATTATACCCAATCCACACACATGCAAGTCCAAGTACAAGACTTACAACCATATATGAAAGCGCAACAAATAGCTGTCCACCCCTCAGCATGAAGAAACTCTCGTTCATGAATGTAGAGAACGTGGTGAAGCCTCCACAGAAACCAGTAGTTAGCAATAGTTTCATCTGCGTATCTCCAGGAGAAAGCTTTGTTAGCAATCCAAGAAGAAAGCATCCAAGAAGATTACAAATCAATGTGCCATAAGGATGCAGAACGTTTAACCAACTGCTTAGTGCCCAACGACAGACACCTCCAAGGCCGGAGCCAAGAAAAACCATACATGTATAAACTATCATTTGCAATAAACAATTAAATAAAAAAATGAAAAGTGAAAAATAAACAATGGATAATACTAATTTCAGAATCTGTATTTTCTCATTTGTTTATTTTTTCACTTTTCATTTACTATTAGAACTGCTCCAGAATAGCGATTCTCTTTGCTGTATCTGGATGCGTGGCAAAAAGTCCGGAGAAGAAACTTGACAAGCCTTCCGCAAACGACTGGGGATGAATGATAAAGAGCTGTGCTACATCATCTCGCTTCACGTTCTGAAGACCGGGATTACCGCTTATCTTACGCAAGGCAGAGGCAAGGGCAAGAGGATTGCCGCATAACTCTGCACCTCCTGCATCTGCCATATACTCTCGCTTGCGAGAAATGGCAAAGCGGGTAACCATCGTGAAGAAATATCCCACGAAGCATACTACAGCAGCAATACCGAGTATGGCAACAATACCAAGACCGTTGTTCTTTCCGTTTCGGCTTCTGTTTGACAGAGAGCCCCAAAGAAGATTACGCTGGAACATATTCCATACGAGAGAGGAAAGAGTGGCCAGAATACCCACGAATACGATACTCGTAATCAAAAGTCGGGTGTCGCGGTTTCTAATATGTGTAAGCTCATGACCGATAACGCCTGCAAGTTCCTCGTCGTCAAGGAGATCCAGAAGTCCTGTCGTTACGGTGACAGTATATGAATTCTTGTCAATGCCAGAAGCAAAGGCATTCAACTGAGGGTCGTCAATAATGTTGATTTTGGGCATATCCATACCACACACCATAGTAAGATTCTCCACGATATTATATACACGTGGATTGTCTTTTCGCAATAGGGAATGGGCACCAGTTGCACGCTTCACCATGGATGTATTGCAGAAATAGGCTATGGTAAACCACACTCCCACTCCACCAACAAGCCAAGGTGCAGCTTGTGTGAACGACATATTGACAACTTCCGGCTCCATGAAATGCTGTACCTCTCCATACTGATTGTATGTGCCGTTACCAAAATAGTTCAAGGCAGCAAGAAATACCCACAGCATGGCCATGAGTATACATGGGAAGGCGATTAGCAACAATATACTGAGCTGATTGTTGCGCGTTATCTGTGTCTGTAGTCCTACGTATCTCATTAGAAATTAATCTCTGGAGCCTTCTCGTGTGCGGCACGGTCGCTTACAGGAATCTCGAACATAGGCTCTTTCTTGAAACCGAACATACCGGCAATGATGTTGCTTGGGAAGCTCTGAACAGCTGTATTCAACTCTTTTGTGGCAGAATTGAAGAAACGACGAACAGAAGCGAGTTTGTTCTCGATGTCAGAAAGTTCGTTCTGTAACTGAAGGAAATTCTGGTTCGCCTTGAGGTCTGGATATGCCTCCACAGCAACACGAAGACCAGAAAGAGCAGCACCGAGAGCATTGTCAGCCTGTACACGGTCGTTGATAGATGTTGCATTCATGCAAGCAGAACGAGCAGCTGTTACCTTCTCAAGAAGTTCGCGCTCGTGGGCTGCATATCCTTTTACGGTAGCAACCAACTGTGGTACTAGGTCATAACGCTGCTTGAGCTGAACGTCTATATTTGCAAATGCGTTCTCGCGGTTATTACGAAGTTTTACAAGGTTGTTGTACATGCTGATGAGGATCAAGGCGATGATCACTACAGCTGCGATGATAATAATTGTTGATGTCATGTTTAATAGAAAATAGTGTGGCCTTTTCCCCGCCCTCCCCCTTAGGGAGGGAGCCGGATTGCGAAAAGGCAAGGTTTAACTTCTTAATCTCTTGATTTCTTTCAGAAAAAGGCGCAATGTCATAAGGAATCGCGATTTCCTCACAACATTGCGCCCAATGTTTCTTTTGAGAGTCGGTCTCTTACTTCTTCTCCTCTGCAGGAGATGCAGGAGTAGCCTGCTGAGCATCAGCTGCAGGTGCAGGAGCTGCACCGAAGCCCTGAACGTTGTTAGGGTTTGTTGTGCTCTGCTCTGTAGCAGCCTTCTCGATAACGCTACTTTCAGAAACAGCATTAGGTGCAACGTATGCACAGATAACGCTGATGATAACCATAGCAGCAGCGAGAGTCCAAGTGGTCTTCTCGATGAAGTTTGTTGTCTGGCGAACGCCAAAAGAAGAGTTTGCGCTACTGAAAGCGCTGGCGAGACCGCCGCCCTTTGATTCCTGGATTAGTACGATACCAATCATACAGAATGATACCAGGACAATCAGAATTACGAATAAAGTGTACATCTTTAATTTAAATTATAATTTAATGTTATTGTTATTTCCTTTTTATTTTTTCTGTCCGCTGTTGACGATAAGTTTCTCGAGAAAGCGGATTTGGTCTGCAAAGTAAGCATTTTTTTTTGGAATATTCAAATTTAAACGCTTAATAATCTCTAAAGCCTTCAAATATCTGCCCTGTTTTATGTAAATTCCAGCCAAAGTCTCGGTCAGATACTCATCTTCGGGCAGTTTTTCACTATCTTCAGGCTCCGATGAAATCTCGGGTTTATACTCAAGTTCCTCTTGCAATTCGAATCCGTCGCCTTTGATGAAGGTGTCAATAAGTTCCTGTCCTTTCATCTCTGGTTTCTTTGTCTCTACCTTACTTGATTCTTCCTCAAAGTCGACAGCTAGAAGGTATGCCATATAATCTACGGTCGCATCAACTGCAGTCGGCTTTCTGAGATTTCCCTTCTCCTCGGTCTTCTGGCCGTCATTTTCCTCCATATCGGCAGGAATGGACGAAAGGAAGTTGTCGATGAGCGACATAGTACGGTTGCCCTCGGGTACCTGTATCTGTGGGCGCTTGAGTTTGTAGTGTGCTGCCTCTACAAGATTGAATATAACCCTGCGGTCTGTGATGTAAACAGCAGCACGGCGCAGTTCCTCATCGAAAGTAGGATCGTGAAGCAGATAGAGATTCTTGAGCATAAGCAGACGAGCCGTCTGATAGTACGGATAAAGTGCTATCAGACTTCGCAGGTCGTAAAGGGTCTCCTTATTGAGCTGCTCTGGATGTTTTATAAGTTCTGTTAAGTTCAATCTTATTGTTAATTACTAATTACCTATATGCTTTACTCTTTACACTTTCAACTTTATACTTTATACTTTCAACTTTCTACCAATTCGCTACCGTCGCATTAAATATCTGGTCACAGATATCCTTACACATCTCATTTACAAGTTCTGCTTGAACGGAGTTTAGGGATTGACTACTTTCGTAAGAACGTGAGGCGGTAAACTGTTTCTCAAAGTCCTCTGAATGGTTCACCTTGTTAGTAAAGCGAACATTTACGGTCATTGAAAGTTCTGCCATAGCAGAGTATCCTTCATGAGTAGCTCCTTTGTTCCTCAACTGATACTGCGTTATCTCGCCTTCAATCTTCAGGTCGCCGTTACGACGCACCTGTATCAATCGGGTGTGGTTGGCAAACTTGTCCTTCAATTCATTATTGAATATAGGTCCCATTTCTCCCCATACGTATGATGAGCGTATTGGGAAGTCTGCTATCTGTATGGTCTTTGTCTTTGTATAGTCAATGCTTGAACCATTGAAATCGTATGACACCTTACAAGATACTATGGTTGCAAACATTACGATTGCGCATGCTGCAAGACAGAATATATAATAAGGAGTCTTAATCTTCATTGAGTCCATACTGTTTTATTTGTCTGTAAAGAGTACGGTCTGAGATACCTAACTCTGCTGCCGCCTTTTTTCTGTTACCGCCATTACGTTCCAATGCCTTCTGCAAAAGGGTACGGCGTACATCGGTAATGTTAAGAACTTCCGGCTCCTGCACTTCCTCCGCAACGGCATATTCCATTTGCTGTGCACTAGGAGAATATGGCTGTCCCTGCTGCATATTCGGAACATATCCCTGTGGAATCTGCTGCGTATTACCCGAATAGCCTGACATCTGCTGTGGCATAGCCGATGGATTGTCGAGCTTGTCCCGAAGTCCGTTGAGCTCACGACGAAGGTCACTAACGTTACCCTTCAGGTCGTAGAGTATCTTATACAGAAGTTCGCGCTCACTCTCGTATGAATGGCTGTCGCCCGATGAAAGCGGAGCAAGCATAGTGCTCTCTGGGTCAACAGGAATAAACTTCTTCAGTTCTTCTTCATCCACCATCCTCTCACGACACAACACCGACATCTGCTCTGTGATATGCTTGAGCTGACGTATGTTTCCCGGCCATTTATACTTCATCAGCATGAGTTTTGCCCCATCTGTAAGCTCTATGCGAGGCAGACGGTATTTCTCTGCCATCTGCATGGCAAACAAGCGGAACAACAATACTATATCGTTGCCACGGTCACGCAATGGTGGCATCTGGATAGGAATGGTATTAAGACGGTAATACAAATCCTCACGGAAACGTCCCTCGCTGATAGCCTTGCGTACATTAACGTTTGTAGCTGCCACTATACGCACATCCGTTTTTCTTATTGCTTGACCGCCCACGCGAATATATTCGCCAGTTTCCAGCACACGAAGCAGTCTTGCCTGAGTAGCCATCGGGAGTTCGCCTACCTCATCAAGGAAAATCGTTCCCTTGTTAGCAATGCCGAAATAGCCTTCGCTCTCGCCAATCGCACCGGTGAAAGCGCCTTTTTCGTGTCCGAAGAGTTCGGAGTCGATAGTGCCTTCTGGAATGGAACCGCAGTTTACGGCGAAGTAACGCTCGTGTTGTCGTGGTGACAAATCATGAATTACACGCGGAATGATTTCCTTACCCACGCCACTCTCGCCCTCGATGAGAACGGAGAGATCTGTGGATGCAACCTGAATGGCAACATCCAAAGCACGGTTAAGAGCATCGCAGTTGCCCACGATGTTATATCTGCGCTTTATGTCCTGAAGCTCTACGGTCTTCATATCTTTTTTGTTTGGACGTTTAGGGGATATGTTTAGAGTTTAGTGTTGAGTTTTATTTCTCAAACCTCTAACCCCTCAACTCTAACCTTTTATTCATTATTACCAGAGGCTTCGCTATTTGCAACCTCCTCATTAGCTGACAGAGAGACATCTTCATCCTTCTGCTCATCATCCACAGGATGTTTCTTCACGGCAAAGCGTACCTTTTCACCGTCCTCACGGCGCTCGTGGTACAACTTTGGCAGAGGATCAACGTATGGCAGGTCGAAGAAATAGCGACTGCGATATACATCTATACATGTGTAGATGGCCTCACGGAAAGAATCAACCGTGGCATTGTTGTCGCCGTCAAGTTTTACTGGCGAAACAACCAGAGGTGCTATGCCCGCAGCCAATACTATTCCATTACCTTCATACATGGAAAGGAATGGAGCCTGAGCCTGTTCGCGTGTCATTGTAAGAACGGCATCAAAGCTAAGATGCTTGCCTGTCTCGAAGAAATCGGCATAAGAGTATGGTCCGAAGACTGGAATGCCGGTATTTACGAGTTTGCTTACGGCAGGAGCGATGACCTGAAGCTCTATGGAGTTCTCGTCAGGCTTTATCTCAGGATTAAGCGACAGAATTGCCACACGTGGATTGTCCTGACGAAGGTCACGCCTCAATGTACTATGCAAGATACGAGCCTTGTTCTCGATATTGTCAGCCGTAATGCCTGATGTCTCGTTGTTTCCGGCAACCACGTATGCCACACGCAACTGATTGGTACACATCAGAGGTATTGCCTTTATATCGTTCTCCTGACGTTTTACGACAGGATTCGGTATCACAGCATTACGGAGTTGGTTCGTTATCTCCCTTGATATAGGCACAACGACAAAGGCATCCAGCAGGTCTGCCTCAAACTCTCTCTTTACCACCTCTACAGCATTACGACCGTTGAGATCGACAAAATTGAGGGCGTCAGGGTCAGCCTGTGATGCGTTGCCTACGATCAATGCGTTATATCTTATCTGCAAGCGACTGCTTTTCTGCTTGAGCATGTGCAGGGAACCATACACCACAGGAGTGAATATCTCCAAAATCTCAGGCTCGAGAAATGTCTCAAGTATGAGATCGTATGCATGGGTGCTATTGTCGTCAAGCACTATCGCTATGCGAATTTTCTTGTTAAGTTCGTTCATATATCTTCTTGGTACTAAGCAACCCGCATGCAGCAAATATATCCTGTCCTCGGGATGCTCTTATTGTTGTAAAGATGCCATGCTGTGTGAGATAGTCGCGCAGCACCTCCATTTTCTTCTCGTCGGATGTCTTCAAAGGCACATCAGGAATCTGGTGGAACCTTATCAGATTGATTCTGCAATCCAAGCCCTTCAGCAGATTGACAATTGCACGTGCATGAGTCATGGAATCGTTCAAACCGTCAAATACGATGTACTCGAATGACAGTCTTCTCTGATGTGAGAAGTCATATTGTCTTAGCAATTCCACTATCTCCTCAATGCCCATACCCTTTTGTGCCGGCATCAGCGTGGCACGCTGTTCGGAAATCGGTGAATGCAGACTAATTGCAACGTGACATTCGCTTTCATCGAGGAATCGCTTCAGTTTGTTGCGCACCCCCACGCTGCTCACCGTTATTCTCTTAGGGCTCCAGGCATATCCCCAATCTGCCGTCAACACCTCCGTTGCACGAAGCACGTTGTCGAGGTTGTCCATCGGCTCGCCCTGTCCCATGAAAACGATGTTTGTCAGGCGTTCTGCCTCTGGAAGTGAGTATATCTGGTTGAGAATGTCAGCCGCAGTAAGCGAGCCTTCAAATCCCTGCTTGCCTGTCTGACAGAAGAGGCAGTTCATCTTACAGCCCACCTGACACGATACACACAAAGTTGCGCGGTCCTTGTCGGGAATGAAGACGGTTTCCACGAACTTCCCTGAAGCAACAGGAAACAGATACTTGATAGTACCGTCAACCGAATACTGGGCATCAATATGCTCCATTACACCGATGCAATACTGCTCTGCAAGCTTTTCGCGATTTGCCTTTGAGATATTCGTCATCTCTTCAATATCACGAACATGGGAGACGTAAATCCACTTCGCAATCTGTCCTCCGGTGAAAGCAGGCATTCCAAGGGAGCGAGCAACTTCCTTGAGTTCTGCAAGTGTCATTCCGAGTAATGGAGTCTTCATATCTTTTTTGTTTTGCCCAGCACACAAATTCGAATCGATTGCAACGAGCGAGGCATCCTCGCACGCAGTAAAAGTGCGTGTCTGCTATCAATGCAGGCGCACGTTTCAATTTTGCAAGTGCAAAGTTACAAAAAATCTGCCAAATTGACAAGCCTTGGCGACATTTTTTCGTATTTTTTATAAAAGAAAGGTAAAAATGATTAGAAAAGAAACAATATAAGTTCGTTATTGTTCGTGTGGAATGGCGCTTCTGCAACAACTGTAATCTGTAAGAACTGTAAGAATTCACGACTCAGCGGACAACTATTGCATGAGTGAGAAAAAATTATTACCTTTGCATTCGGGATGAGGTGATAGCTGCTGGGGTTATGGGTGTTAAGTGTTAGCGGTTGCATAAATATAACGAAAGTCCGATGTGCCTTCGCCATGCCTCCGCTATGGCTCTGCTATTATAGCAGAGGATTAGCAGAGCGAAAGCCTCCTGTGTCCTTGGGCAATGCAGAGTCATGGGGGGGTAAGTGCTAAAATATGTAAAAAATTAGCATATTCAACATTAATTTCGTACCTTTGCCAAATATAATCCTAAATTTGAACTAAAGACAATTATGCAAAATAGAATAGACAAATTCTTTTCCTCTGACGATGCCGTAGCCGTCATGCCCTTGGTCGGTGGAATGGCTTCTTCCGAAACTATATCCAAGATCAGCTCTCTCGCTACTGCCGCCTATGTACTCCTTTCACAAAAGGAAACACCTGTATCCATCGAGTCTGACGCCTTGCACCGACTTATCTCTGCTGCCGATAACACAGGTGCGGCTATGGTATATGCCGACCACTATACCGTTACGGAAGGCAAGACGGAGAAACATCCTGCAATCGACTATTTCATTGGTTCTATTCGTGATGACTTCGACTTCGGACAGCTCCTTCTCATCCGCACATCCCTACTCCATGAGTTCGTTTCAGAAGCCAAGACGGAATATAAGTTTGCAGCTCTCTATGCCCTCCGCCTGTTCCTTTCACGCAAGGGTGAGATATTCCACCTGAACGAGTATCTGTATCGTGAGGAGGAACTTGACACCCGCAAGAGTGGCGAGAAGCAGTTTGACTATGTGAACCCTCGCAACCGTGAGGTGCAGATAGAGATGGAACGTGCTGCTACCGAGCACCTTGAGGCTATTGGTGCAAAGGTAGATACCTCAAAGCGTATAATCCCCGACTTCGATGAACAGGAGTTCGAGACAGAGGCGTCTGTCATTATACCTGTTTTCAATCGTGCAAAGACCGTGGCTGATGCTGTGAAGAGTGCTTTGTCGCAGACTGCAAAGTTCAAGTACAATATAATTGTTGTTGACAATCATTCTACCGATGGAACCACGGAGATTTTGAGTGAATTGTCTTCAAACCATCAGCTTGTACATATCATTCCTGAGCGTACAGACCTCGGAATAGGCGGTTGTTGGAATCTTGCTGTGAATGATCCACGTTGCGGACGCTTTGCCGTACAGCTTGATTCTGACGACCTGTATTCAAGTCCTAACACGCTTCAGAAGGTTGTAGATGCCTTCTATCAGCAACAGGCAGCAATGGTTATAGGTGCATATCGAATGTGCGATTTCGACCTTAACACCCTCCCTCCAGGCATTATCGATCACAAGGAATGGACCGATGAAAACGGACCAAACAACGCTTTACGTATCAACGGATTAGGTGCGCCTCGTGCATTCTTTACTCCAATACTCCGCCATATCGGATTCCCTAATACAAGTTATGGCGAGGACTATGCCCTCGGACTTGCTTTCTCACGTATATATCGCATAGGTCGTATCTATGATGAGTTGTACCTTTGCCGTCGCTGGGGAGGAAACTCGGACGCTGCCCTTTCCATCGATAGAATCAACGCAAACAACCTATACAAGGACAGATTACGTACTATGGAGATTATAGCGCGTCAGGCTATGAATCAAGGCAAGGTGACGGATGCAGATAGCGCATTGAACCGCTTCTTCGAACGTCAGCTTATAGTATGGAGCGATGCAGAGAAACGCTATAACGACCTCAGAAACGTGAAGGTTAAGGCTTTAGGCGATGTTAAGGTGCAGTTCAATCCTGCGAGGATGGTTTCAACGGGCGCAAAGATTGACAAGGCATCACTTGAGAAACGCCCTTGCTTCCTTTGTCGTGAGAACCGTCCAAAGCAACAGATGGTGCATACAATAAGGAATTCTCAGGGCGCACCTGTGCTTGAGCTTCTCGTAAATCCATTCCCTATCCTTCCGCAGCATTTCACCCTTGCAAGCACGGAGCACGAGCCACAGGCAATAGCCGCACGATATGGCGAGATACATCGTGTATTGACAAAATACCCGGAGTTAATGGTATTCTATAATGGTCCTAAGTGTGGTGCTTCTGCTCCCGACCATCTTCATCTTCAGGCAGGCACTTCAGGAATAGTGCCTCTACAGACACAATGGAAGCGAATATCACATAACCTTACACCCGTGCAGCAACTCTCCGAAACAGAGAGCATCAGTCTTGTGACGGACTATGTTTGTCCGGCATTCGTAATTAGAAGCCAGAGTGTAGAGGGAGATAAGAAGCTATTCAAGCGTTTCTATAAGGCATTCGCATATCTTTCTCAGAATCAAGATGGTGAAGAACCGATGATGAACATTCTGGCTTGGCGTGAGGACAAGGATTATGTATCAGTTATCATTCCTCGTGCAAAGCATCGTCCTGATTGCTATACGGCTGAGGGAAATGCCCAGTTCATCGTATCTCCTGGAGCCCTGGATATGGCAGGTCTCATCATAACTCCACGACAGGAGGACTTTGACCGTATGACGCAGGATACTGCCTATGGCATTCTTCAGGAAGTCGGTGTAACGGCTGATTTCGCAAAGAAACTTGCCGATGAAATCGCATCTCCTGACAATAGCCAACACCTAACACCCAACACCCAGCAGCCTGAGGTTAAGGTGGGCATTATAAGTGCTACGAAGATAGAATTCACACTCAACACACCATATACAGCAAAGGGCAAGGAAATCACAGGTCCGCAGGTAGTGGAGTTCTCGGAGGGTGGCATTCTATGGAATGGCAATCAGTATCAGCATCTTACCTTCCGCCCAACACCTAACACCCAACACCCGACACCTAATTTCTCAATTTCCGACGTAATCATCGGTGTGAACTTCCATTGGGAGCGCAAGCAGACACAGACTTTCGTCGGTACTCTGAGACTGGTTGTTGAAGAGGATAAGATATGTGCTATCAACGTGTTGCCTGTTGAGCGATACCTTGAAAGCGTTATTTCAAGCGAGATGTCGGCAACATCAAGTCTTGAACTTCTAAAGGCTCATGCCGTTATCTCACGTTCATGGCTTCTTGCCCAGATAGAAAAGCGTAACAGACTTCAGAAGTCAGCCAACTCTTTCTTCTCATTCACTAAGAAAGATGATATGCTTATCCGTTGGTATGACCGTGAAGATCACACTATATTCGATGTTTGTGCCGATGACCATTGCCAACGCTATCAGGGCATTACACATGCGGCTAATCCGCACGTAATTGAGGCAATAAAGGCCACTCGCGGACAGATTCTCACATACGGTGGCGAGATTTGCGATACACGTTTCTCAAAGTGCTGTGGAGGTATTACAGAGGAATATCAGTATTGTTGGGAAGACACGCCTCTGCCCTACCTCAAGTCTGTTAAGGATCCATATTGCAACACACAAGATGCGCATATCATTTCTCAGGTGCTCAACGACTATGATCAGGAAACGCATGATTTCTACACATGGAGAGTGGAATACTCACAACGAGAAATCAGCGAACTCATAGCAGATAAGACTAAGATGGACTTCGGTAAAATCGTCAATTTAAAGGCTATAGAACGTGGTCCGAGCGGTAGAATATCCTTGCTGAAGATTATAGGCACAGAGCGCACTTTTACTATTGGTAAGGAACTTGAAATCCGTAAAACCCTATCAAAGTCACATCTTTATAGTTCAGCGTTCACCCTTATGCGCCTTGATGCAGACGGCAATCAGATTCCCGACACCGACAGCAAGACCATTCCATCGCGCTTCATCCTTGATGGACGAGGCTGGGGACACGGTGTAGGCCTCTGTCAGATTGGTGCTGCAGTTATGGGCGAGCAAGGCTTCAAATATAATGACATTCTCCTGCATTACTATCAGAATGCAGAGATAAAGAAAGCATATTAATTTTACCCCTTTACAACAATGAAATCTCCTTGGTCCTGGATTCCTTCCCTCTATTTTGCAGAGGGGCTACCATACGTAGCTGTGATGACAATATCGCTCATCCTCTACAAATATCTCGGTCTTTCAAATACCGATATAACATTCTATACCTCATGGCTTTATCTCCCTTGGGTTATAAAACCGCTTTGGAGTCCTTTTATCGACATTGTTAAGACAAAACGCTGGTGGATAACCACCATGCAACTGCTTATAGGTGCGGCATTCGGAGGTATCGCCTTCACCATTCCATCCGACTTCTGGTTGCAAGGCACGTTGTGCTTCTTCTGGCTTATGGCATTCGCAAGTGCCACACACGATATTGCAGCCGATGGATTCTATATGCTCGGACTTGACCAGCACGATCAGGCATGGTTTGTGGGCATCAGAAGCACGTTCTACCGCTTTGCCACAATCTTTGGACAAGGTGTACTCGTGATGATAGCCGGCAACCTTCAGGTGGTTTTCCGCAATTCCATCGCATTTTCATGGAGCCTTATGTTCTATGGCGTTGCAGGACTTTTTATTGCCCTATGGCTTTGGCATTCATACGTTTTGCCGCATCCATCGGAGGATGAAAAGAATACCCATGTTGAGGGCGAAGTAAAGACCGTATCATCAAACAGCATTTTACGCGACCTCAAATCCACGATAAAGACCTTCTTCCAGAAGGAACAGGTAATTGCAGGCATACTCTTCATGCTCTTCTATCGTATGCCTGAGGGACTTCTTGCAAAGGTTTCATCGCTTTTCCTCATAGATAACGCGCATAATGGAGGTCTCGGACTCTCACCACAGGAATATGGTCTTGTGCAAGGCACAGTGGGTGTTATAGGTCTCACTCTCGGCGGTATTCTCGGAGGAATGTGTGCTGGTAAGGATGGACTTAGGAAATGGCTCTGGCCAATGGTATGCGCCATTACATTGCCCGACCTTGTATATGTATATTTCGCCTATGAGCTGCCCTCAAACTTCCTTATCGTCAATATCGGCGTATTCATCGAGCAGTTCGGCTATGGCTTCGGCTTCACCGCGTATATGCTTTATCTCATATACTATAGCCGTGGCAACTACAAGACATCCCACTATGCACTTTGTACGGCATTCATGGCACTTTCTATGATGATTCCGGGACTTTTCGCAGGAGCATTGCAGGAAGCCGTAGGTTACAGGACGTTCTTCCTTATCGTCATTGCATTCTGTAGCGTCACATTCGCCGTAACCTCCCTTCTCAAGATAGATCCGTCATTCGGCAAGAAGGAACAGGCTTAGTCTCAATTTTCATATATGATAAACCAATCCACCATTTGCGCAATAGCAACAGCACAGGGAGGTGCAATCGGCATTATCCGTGTTTCTGGTCCTGATTCCATATCAATAGTCGATAGCATTTTCAGAGGTCGTCATTCCCTAATTGATGCCCCAGGCTATTCTATTCATTACGGCTCGATAGTAAACTCGGATGTAATTGTTGATCAGGTTCTCCTCTCACTTTTCCGCGCCCCTCATTCCTATACAGGCGAGGATAGCGTGGAGATCAGCGCCCACGGTTCTCCGTATATTCTCCAGTCTATCTGCTCGCTCTTGATTCAGAAAGGCTGTCAGCCGGCAGCACCTGGGGAATACACCCAACGCGCCTTCTTAAACGGAAAACTCGACCTCACACAGGCAGAGGCCGTAGCCGACCTTATCGCCTCTCAGAATGCCTCTCAGCATCGTGTGGCTATGCAGCAGATGCGTGGTGGTATCTCGCAAAAGCTCTCTGACCTCCGTGCCCAGTTGCTAAAACTCACCTCCCTTCTCGAACTTGAACTCGATTTCTCCGAAGAAGATGTAGAGTTTGCATCACGCGAGACTCTCATCAACATAGCGCGAGAGGTTCGCGATGAAATCACGCGTTTATCATCTTCATTCTCCGCAGGAAATGCAATAAAGAACGGCATACCAGTCGCTATTATAGGTGCGCCAAACGTAGGCAAATCCACCCTTCTCAATGCCCTTCTCCATGAGGACAAAGCAATTGTCTCAGATATTCAAGGCACTACACGCGATACAATCGAGGATTGTATCAATATCTCAGGCATTCTCTTCCGCATCATAGATACCGCTGGCATCCGTCATACGGAAGATACTATTGAGAAAATGGGCATAGAACGCTCACGTAAGGCTGCAGAACGTGCGCAGATTATAATTCTGATGCGCGATAATGATATGGACTACCCTACCCTTGATTTGCGTGATGACCAGATTGTTATCAAGGTTCACAACAAATCGGATCGATTTCAGGCACTTACAGGAAAAGGCATGGATTGGTTAGAGCAACAACTTCTTAACAGCATCCCTACCGCCAACAAAGATGAAGTCCTTATCACCAACATCCGCCATAAGCAAGCCCTTGATATTTCCCTCCTCGACATCCAGCGCACCCTTGATGCCCTAGAACAGAATCTCCCCGGTGACCTCATTGCCGAAGACCTCCGCCAATGTCTCCACCATCTCGCTGAAATCACAGGCGGCACAATAGACACAGAAGAAGTCCTCGGAAATATCTTTAGTAAATTTTGCGTGGGAAAGTAGATTTTGCATGGGGGCAAATCATTCAAAATATCACCGAAGTGTTGAATTTATATCAATTCTGACATATCTGCAAAAAGAAGAGTAAGGGCATTTAAATTAAGGTCTTTAAAATTTGGTAATTTATTCTATTTGTTGTATCTTTGTGCCGGAATAAAACCTATACCTACACATGGACAACGTTATCAATGGCTGTTACAAACTCTCTTGGCGAGAGCGCATCGGGTTCTGTTCTGGTGACATGGCACAGAATCTGATTTACCAGACTGTCAGCATCTGGTTGCTTTTTTATTATAATAATGTCTATGGACTTGATTCGGCTACTGTGGCGGTTATGTTTCTCGTAGTCCGTATCATCGATGTGATATGGGACCCAATGGTAGGGGCTATGGTCGATAAGTCGCACCCACGTTGGGGCAAATACCGTTCATGGCTACTATTGGGTGCCGTTCTGTTAGCTACCTTTGCGATGCTCTGTTTCTGGAACGGCTTCAGCGGATCGTTGCTCTACGCATATATTACCTATGTGGGTATGAGCATGAGTTTTACGTTTGTCAATGTCCCCTACTCTGCTTTGGGCTCGTCGCTCACTCGCGATACAAACGAAATAACCATACTCACCAGCGTACGTATGTTTATGGCCAATCTGGCAGGACTCATCATCAAAACCCTGCCCTTGGTGATTGTTCTCTTCGCCCCAAAGGTGCTTAATCCGCAGACGGGTGAGATGGAGGCTGTATATAACACGCCTGAAGCTGGACAGGCTTGGTTTATCACCATGAGCATATTCGCATTGGTGGGACTGATGCTGCTCATCGCCACCTTCTTCGAGAGTAAGGAGCGCATAGTGATGGACAAGAGCGAGAGTGCGCAGGTCAAGGTGAGCGACCTCTGGATGGAGTTGGTTCGCAACCGTCCCCTTCGTGTATTATCGATATTCTTTGTCATCGCCTTCACCACCATGAGCATCAGCAACGCCGCAGACTCTTATTTCATGACCTTCAATATGGGCGCTACCCCTCTGATGACAACGGTGTTCATGTGGCTCGGCACTATTCCTGCATTCATTTTCATGCCTATGGTGCCTGCCATCAAGCACAGAATAGGCAAAAATGGCATGTTCCGTATGTTCCTCGGCATCGCAATCGTAGCTATGATACTGATGTATCTAATGATGTCTATTGAAAGCTTAAAATCTTATCCATTGCTCTTTGTAGTTCAGTTTGTGAAAAGTACGGGAGTGGTTGTAGCCACTGGCTATATGTGGGCACTTGTGCCAGAGGTGGTAACTTATAGCGAGTTCGCTTCAGGCAGACGGATAGCAGGTATAGTGAATTCCCTCATCTGTATCTTCATGAAGGCTGGTATGGCGCTTGGTGGCGTTATCCCTGGACTTGTTCTTGCCTGGGTAGGTTTCCAAGCAGGCGAACCAACACAGACACCGATGGCCAAACAAGGCATACTTTGGCTCGTCACGCTGATACCAGCAGTCCTATTTGTTCTGGCTATCTACGTGATTGGCAAATACGAGCTTTCTGATGAAAAGATGGATGAGCTGAATGCCGCCGTAAGTATAAAACAAAAACGCTAAAATATGCAATTTACATCGAATTCCGACAAAATTACGAGAGACTATTTCGACTCTCTGTTGATTGAGACTCGTTATCTTGACGCAGTCCTTCCGACCACCGAGATGACGCTGTTTGGCGAAACCTTCCGCACACCGATTATGACGGCAGCTTTGTCGCATCTGCACAATTCTGCCCAAAACGGCATGACAATCTATGCTCAGGCGGCTGCTCAGAGTGGAGCTGTACATTGGATAGGTATGGGCAGCGACGAGGAACTTGAGGAAATAGTTGCAACAGGCGCCCGAACCATCAAGATCATCAAACCACATGCCGACAACCGTGAGGTGTTGCGTAAAATTGAACATGCCGTCAAGACTGGCTGTATAGCCGTGGGTATGGATATCGACCATGCTTTCAATTCCGATGGTGGCTACGACAATGTGTTCGGACTGCCTATGAAGGCAAAATCTACAGAAGAACTGTCTGAGTTTGTCCAGGCTGCGGGTGTGCCTTTTATTGCGAAGGGTGTGCTTAGTCCCCACGATGCAGAAAAGTGTCTGAAGGCCGGATGTGCGGGCATCGTAGTGTCTCATCATCATGGTATGATTCAATATGCCGTCCCCCCATTGATGGTGCTACAGGATATTATATCTGTCACAGGCGACAGCATCCCTGTATTTGTGGATTGTGGAATCGAGAGTGGTATGGATGCATACAAATGTCTTGCCCTAGGTGCCAAGGCTGTCTCTGTTGGGCGTCACCTGATGCCGTTGCTTAAAAACGGTGCTGATGCCGTTGCCCAACGCATTAATGATATGACAGCCGAACTTGCAGGTGTGATGGCAAGGACCGGTGTGAGTGCATTGGATAAGATGGATGCTACCATTATTCATAGGAGGACATTCTGATGTATCTGGGTATATCATCATCGTTGCAGCATAGTTCACCAGAAGAATGGGCTGCCAAGCATAAAGCCTTAGGGCTTGAAACTGTTAATTTTCCTGTCACTTGTGATGATGGGGAGAATGCGTTTATGGCCTATAAGAAGGCTGCAGACGAGGTAGGATTGACTATCGCAGAAGTGGGGGTTTGGCGCAATACATTAGCAGCAGATCCCGTTGAGCGCCAGCAATGGATTGACTATGCTGTCCGCCAACTTCGCATGGCCGATGCCATCGGTGCAACCTGCTGTGTGAATGTGGTGGGTACGCCTTATGGTCCTCGATGGGATGGCGGCTATCGCGAGAATTTTAGTCGTGAGTTGTGGGATATGGCCGTCAAGATGATCCGTCAGATTATTGATACCGCCCGACCAAAGCATACTAAATTCAGTATAGAGTCTATGCCTTGGATGATCCCTAGCAGTCCCGATGAGTATCTGCGTCTGATAGAGGATGTCGACCGCACGGAGTTCGGAACCCATCTCGATGTAGTCAATATGATTACCACACCTCAGAGATATTTTTACAATGATGAGTTTCTCAGGGAATGTTTCGAGAAACTTCACGGTACCATCGTCAGTTGTCATCTGAAGGACATTCTGCTTAAGCCAGAATACACATTCCAACTTCAGGAGTGTGCTTGTGGCGAGGGTACGTTAGATATCAATCTCTATGCTCAACTGGCCAACGCCGAGAACCCAAACATGCCAATGATCATCGAACACCTCACCACCGATGAGGAATACGTTGCCAGCGTGCGGTATGTACAAGAGCGTTTGTTACGTGCTAATTAATCATATAATATTAACTAATTTATCGTTTAAATGAGAAAATTATCATTTCTAATTCTTTGCATGATGGCTTTTGCCTCATGCTCACAAAGTGATGTAACGAAGGAGTCGCCAAAAGATTCCGAGTCTGTGGAAAATGTAATAATGGCAAGACGCAGTATTCGCCAATATACAAAGCAGACAATAAGTCGTGACACCCTTGACCAAATTATCAAGTGCGGCATCAATGCGCCTAATGGTCAGAACAGACAGGCGTATGAGATACGTGTAGTCAATAACCCGCAAATACTGAAGGATATTTCCGATGCAGTTATTAAGGACAATAAGGATATGAGTCTAAAGCCGGGAGCTGACAATATCTTCTTCGGGGCAACAACTGTAGTGTTTATCGGTAATGACACAAGTTATGATATGTCGCAGATAGATTGCGGACTTCTTGGTGAGAACATCATGCTCTCTGCATGGGAAAAGGGTATCGGTTCATGCTGTATGGGCTTCCCTATCCGACTGATGAAGGAGAGCGAGTCTTGCGCTCCACTTATCCAGAAACTGGGGTTCAGCGCTGGATACAACCTGCTTTACTGTATTGCCATGGGATATCCTAATGAGAATCCTGATGCAAAACCAAGAAAGGAAGACATGATTAAATACGTAGAATAACATGAACAAAATAGTTACAATCCTTGTAGTATCAATGCTTTGCATTATGACTGCATGTAGTGGAGATAAGAAACAGGAAGCAGAGGAAAAGCCGGTTGGTGGTGCTTCTTTGGCAAAGGTGTCGGGCATACCTTATAGTGAGACAACTGTCAACAAGAAAGATGGTAAGAATGTACTTGTGATAAGTTCAAGTCCTCGTCGTGGCGGAAACACAGACCTTCTCGCAGATGAGTTTGTACGTGGCGCGAAGGAAGCTGGTGGTAAGGTAGAAAAGGTGTTCCTTGCCGACCTTAACCTTGAGTTCCTTTCAGAGCAAGGAGCAAACAAGCCTCATGACGTTCCACGTAACACCGAGACTGGCATACTTGTCGATAAGTTCCTTGCTGCAGATGTGGTATGTCTTGCATCCCCTACATATTATATGAATGTGAATGACAGAATGAAAGCATTCATCGATGCAACCTATCTTGCATGGGGAGATGAGCGCATGGGAAATAAGGAATACTATTACATCACCGCATGTGCTCAGGAATCGACGGAAACGGCAGAATGGTGCCTTAACGGTTTCAGAGGCTTTGTAATGTGTTTGCCGAACCCGACAGAGCGCGGTTCCGTGAGTGCTACTTCCATGGGGCGTCCGGGAGCAGTATCGGGTACTCCTTACATGGAACAAGCCTACAAGCTTGGTTTGAGCATCAATAAGTAATAGGTGATATCATACTCTTGGATGAGATAACTTGTCCTAAATTATAATTTAAACGCAAAGACACAGAGACGCAAAGTCTTTTGGGGGGGATAATCAGACCTCTTAGCATCTTTTTGTGCCTTTGAGTTGAAATTTATTATATATCTTGTTCTTAAACTGATTATGTGGCAGATAATATTCTTGTTAGTAAACATCGCTGTTATTGCGGGACTTCTGTGGATAGCATTCGCTGTTTGCAGATTTCATAGTATTTCTAGATTTGTTTCTCGCAAATGGTGGAAGCGTATGCTTATAGGTCTCTTGATTGTCATCTGCGTAATGGTGGCGTTCCATTTCACTATGGGATTCATCAATATGGTTATCATATTCCTTCATCTGCTAATAATATGGATGATAAGCGATGTCATTGCATGGATTGTAAGAAAGAAAAACCAAAGACAAGAAAAACATTACTATGCTGGAATATTTGCCATATCATTTACATTCGTATGGCTTAGCATTGGATGGTATAATGCCCATGATGTAAAGAGAACGGAATATAACCTTGAGACAGAAAAATCACTCGGTATTGAAAGTCTCAAGGTTGTGGGATTTTCTGACTCACACGTTGGCGCAACTTTCCATTGGCAGGAGTTTGAGCAGTATATAGAGCGTATCAATAAGGAGAATCCCGACATTGTAGTCATTATTGGCGACTATGTGGATGACGACACATCGAAGGAGGATATGGAGCGAAGCTGTGAGGCTCTGAAAAAAATAAAGACTAAATATGGTGTGTATTACGTTTATGGAAATCACGATGAAGGCTATTGGTCAAGTATCAGGCGCGGTTATACAATCGAGGATGTTGACCGTTGCCTTGAACAGAACAATGTAAGGATTCTCCGTGACGAGACTGTTGCAATTGCCGGAAACATACTTCTTTGCGGAAGGCTCGACAAATCATACGCTAATCATAACAAGCCAGGACGTAAAAACGCATTCTCCCTTATGGCAAATGCAAAAGGAAAGTATGTTATATGCCTTGACCATCAGCCAAATGACTATGCAGAGGAGGCAGACAGCAAGATGGATCTTGTATTGTCCGGACATACTCACGGAGGCCAGTTCTGGGGACTGGGTAATATTTGCGTATGGATGGGAGCAAATGATGCATACTATGGCTATGAGCGTAGGAAGAATACCGATTTCATCGTATCTTCCGGCATTGGTGACTGGGCAATAGACTTCAAGACAGGATGTATCTCCGAGTATATAGTCGTGAATATCAAAAGAAAATAGAATTGACACAAGTTGGTGATGGGTGTTGGGTGATAGCAATTACAAAGTCCCCTACGCAGGGAAGCTCCCTAGTATGTTCAGATTTAGAGGGGCTTTTCAAGTCCGTTTCAAGTCCGTTCTCTATTTCGAAGATATAAAATCCCCCCACCCTCCCAATACGGAGTTTGCAAGGTAGTTCTGCTGGCTATTGAGCAATCAAGGGACACAAGAGAAACAGGATTCAGAGGTTTGACAAAACACGTGCCGAAACATGTCTGAGCGAGGATTGAAACAAATACTTATGAATGTTGTCATCATCATAAAAACTAAACAATAAGCAAAAAAATATGGTTTTCAAAAATAAAGTTGCAGTCATAACAGGTGGCGCACAGGGTATAGGACTGTGCATTGCGGAGGAGTTTCAGAAAGCAGGAGCTGTGGTTTGCGTTATAGATAAGCAGCAAGGTGACCATAATGTAGGCGATATTGCGGACAAACAAGTGCTGGAGGATTTTGCCAATGACGTAATAAAGATACATGGACATGTAGATTTTCTCATCAATAATGCCCTGCCACAGATGAGGGGAATCAACGAGTGCAGCTATGAGGAGTTTCAATACGCTTTGAGCGTTGGCGTGACGGCTCCATTCTATCTCACTAAACTCTTTGCTCCATATTTCGCCCCAAATGCTGCCATTGTGAATATATCATCCTCACGAGACCGTATGAGTATGCCACAGACAGAGAGCTATACAGCGGCAAAAGGAGGCATTGCAGCATTAACTCATGCACTTGCTGTAAGTCTGGCGGGAAAGGTGCGAGTAAACAGTATTTCACCAGGTTGGATAGATACCGCCTATACCGTATATGAAGGTCCTGATGCCGTACAACAGCCAGTCGGACGTGTTGGAAATCCTTTGGATATTGCTAACATGGTGCTCTATCTCTGCTCTGAAAAGGCAGGTTTCATCACAGGTGAGAATATCTGCATTGACGGTGGCATGACTCATCAGATGATATACCACGGAGACAATGGTTGGAGTTTTAATCCATGATGTTATAATCAACATGAAGATAAATGCATGAATCTACCTAAGTTTATTATCACTATGAACGGGTATTTCCGTCTCGGTATGGTCAATCAGCACAAGGATTTGCTGAAGCACGGTGAGCAATGTATTGGTGGCGGTTACTATAGCCTCGATTTCGTTTCAAACCGCATCATACTCGATAGGGAATCCTACGATTTCGGCCGTCCCAGATGGCATCTGTTAGATACATTAAAGATACCCTCTACTTATCGTGGTCTAAGCCTTGTTTACAAGTACAACGATGGTTTTCACGATGACTTCATTGTCAGCGAAGAATTGGAAATTGAATATTACGACTAACGGATATTAGAATGAATTAAACGTTTAATATGATAAAAATGAAAAAAATATTATTGTTTGCATTCTTGGCGATAGGAACATTTGCCAAAGCCCAAAGTGAGTATACTATCACGGTTGAGAGCAAAAAGCCATCTGGAATCATCGATGAGATGCTCTACGGACAGCTTTTCGAGCATATCTATTTCAGCGCCAACAATGGTGTCTGGCAGGAACTCATACAAGAACGCTCCTTTGAGCCTGAGCAGTATCCCGGCATTCATCCTCGTGACGGCTATTTCGACGGATGGTTTATGGACGACAACATGGTGCTGCATTCACCTACCCGATATGAACAGCCACTCAAGATTGACAGCATAAATACCTGCGACTTCGATCTTACCATGGATGTGAACTGGCGTTCATACAAGTTGGCTCGACGTGCTTGGAGTGGTGGTTTGATGGATATCCGTTTTGCTATTCGTAACAAGGCCGATGGTTCGCCTTATTTTGTCCGCATACACGATCCTTATTATGAAAGTCGTACTTTTACTCCTGCGCAGACACAGTCGCAGATTGACGCTGCAAACGAAACTGCTGCACGCGCAGCTCTTCAGAAACAGAATGCTACAGCCGATTTCTCTATCTGTCAGATGGAAGAACGTGAGATGCCAGGCTTCGGAGGCCGGCCTGCACGCCGTGTGAATATGCTAACTCCATTGATATCGGCTCCTGCTTCTAAGGAGCAGGTTAATGAGGAGCAAAAATGGCATAAACTGCGTATTGTGAGCCGTGGCAGTAAGGTAACGGTGTTCTGGGACGACAAAGAGGTATTAAGCTACGACGGATTGGAGAAGGCTGATCGTAATTTCCTGGCATTCTGGGTAAATTATACCGAGGCTACATACCGAAATATAAAGCTCACAGCAACAGACGGAACAGTACTGTTTGAGGGTACTCCGGGGGATGTCAGGACTCCGGCTATTGCACAGCAATGGACAGCATTTGGCGATGGAGGCAAGTATCGTCTTGTAAAGGATGATGCCGTCAATATGTGCTATTCGCAGGAAATTGCAGCAGGAAAGGCTGAAGCTGGTATTTTCCAAGGACCACAGAACATTATCTCTGGAGAGACATATGTAGGTTCTATATATGCCAAGGGCAAGGGAGAACTGATTGTGGGACTGCGCAATTCTGAAGGCAAGTTCGTAGCACGGAAGTCACTTGGCAAAGTGGATCAGGATTGGAAGAAATATGGGTTTACACTTGAACCTCAAGTAAATTGTGATGGCGATTTTGCGATTGCAGTTAAAGATGGTACGGTACAGGTTGACATGGCTACTATGACAACGCAGACAGGTATAAACTTGGGAGGTTTCCGTCCCGACATTCTGAAAGCCGTAAAGGAACTGCACCCTACCTGCCTACGTTGGCCTGGCGGTGGATATGTTGCTCAGTATGACTGGCAATGGGGCATCGGTCCACAGGAAAACCGTGAACGCTGGGCACACTGGATGTGGATGGACTATGATCAGAACTGCTTCGGTACTGATGAATTCATACGTTTCTGCCGTGAGGTAAACTCTGAGCCTGTAATTGTTGTGAGCGTCAAGTTTGAACGTCCGGAAAGTGAGTATGAAAGCATACTTCAGGATGCGTTGAACTGGCTGCGCTACTGTAATGCTCCTGCTACAGACGAATGGGGAGCAAAGCGTGCTGCCAACGGACATCCAGAGCCTTACAATGTGAAATATTGGGAGATAGACAATGAGATGTGGGAAATGGGTATTGAGCGTTATGAGAAATGTGTTCGCGATTTCAGTACCGCGATGCGCAAGATAGACCCGACAATCAAGATCATTGCTTGCGGTGGATTCAGGGAGGATGAGGATTTCATCAAGCGTAGCGGCAATTATTTCGACTATCTGAGTCTGCATCACTATGAGCAACAAGGCGGATATGCAACAGGTCCTGTACGTCTTGGAGAGCAGTACGATAACTATGCCAAGATTATTTCTGAAGGTCCTAATCCTAATATCAAGCTGTTCATATCAGAGTGGAATCTGAACAGCATAGACTGGCGTACAGGTCTGTTTGCAGGAGGCTTCCTTAATACGTGTGAGGCTCGTGACGTGGTGGCAATGGGTGCTGCAGCTCTGTTCATACGTCGAACTGATGCTCCAGATTGGAACAATGCCTTCATAAACTTTGACTACAAGGATATGTTCAAGGCACCAAACTGTCAGGTGACGGAGCTTTGGTACGACCATTTCTCTAAGTATCGCCTGGCATTCAGCGGTGAAACTGGTAATCTTAGTGTTAGCACCACTATGGAGGAGAATGGTTCTGGTGTGATAGTAAAGGTAGTGAACCCAACAGAAGAGCCTGCTACCCTGCGTATCAAAGGCGATTGGAAGGGTGTTAAGGATACCGCCTTCGAGTATTATGCACCAGGTTCGCTAACTGTGGCAAACAGCATGGACAACAAGAATGCCGTTGTCCTTCAAAAAGCGACACCAAAGACCGAGGGTAATGATGTCATTCTCTCCGTCCCTGCCCTATCTGCTGGTGTTCTGACTATTACAAAGAAGCAGGCAACAGAATAATTACGTTATTTCAAGATAAGTTTTATATTCAGTGTGCAATATGTGAATAGGCTTCGCATATTGCACACTTTACTTTTTCATAGGAAATCTTTTTGTTTTTTTTTTCGGTTTGAATTTTCGTTTTTCTATATGCAAAACAGAGAGCATATAACATTTGCATAATTTTGTGATACTTTTTTGTGATATTTGAACGTTGTTTCAATTATAATTTGTATATTTGCAACATAATTAACTATTAACTAAACATTATATGAAGAAAACATTAATTATGACTGTTCTCTGCCTTGGTTGTATGGCAGCAAAAGCACAACAGAACCTTAATTGGGGCCAGGGTCCTCAAGTAGCTTCGCCTGTAGTAAATGCAGATAAATCCGTTACTTTCAACCTAATTGCTCCCGAAGCTCAGAAAGTGCAGATTACAGGCGACTTCCTGCCTTCGAATAAAGTGGAATATCAAGGCAACAGCTATGAAACTCCAGGAGTTGCAGATCTTGTAAAAGACGAAAAGGGCGTATGGAGTTTTACTTCCAATGCTTTGAAACCAGAACTCTATACCTATAACATGATAGTTGACGGCGTGAAGATTATCGACCCTCTAAATGTTTATAACATCCGTGATATCAATAATCTGTTCAGCGTTCTGCTTATTGACGGTGATGCACGCACAGACCTCTACAAGGTAAACAAGGTTGCACACGGTACTGTTAGCAAGGTGTGGTACGAGAGTCCTACGGCTGGTATTACCCGTCGTCTGACAGTCTATACCCCTACCGGCTATGAGACCAGCGGAAAGGATTATCCTGTATTCTATCTTTTACATGGCATAGGTGGCGACGAGAACGCATGGAGCGAACTCGGACGTGCTGCACAGATTATGGATAACCTGATTGCACAGGGCAAGGCAGAACCTATGATTCTTGTGATGACCAACGGCAATATCTCGCAGGAGGCTTGTCCGGGAGAGACATCTGAGGGGTTCAAGGTGCCAACGATGATGCTTCCTAAGACAATGGAGGGAAGTTTTGAGACTGCTTTCCCTGATGTTGTGAAGTTTATAGAGAAGACATACCGCGTGAAGAAGGACAAGGCACATCGTGCTATTGCAGGTCTGTCAATGGGTGGTTTCCATAGTCTCTTCATAAGTATCAACAATCCAGATCTCTTTGATTATGTAGGTTTGTTCTCTGCAGCCGTTGATCAGCAGCAAAACGGAAATAGCGATGGGCATCCCGAAATTTATGCCGACCGCAACGCGAAGATTGACAATCTGTTTAGCAAGAATCCTAAACTCTTCTGGATCGGTATCGGTAAGACAGACTTCCTAATAAAGAATAACAATGACCTGCGTGCTTACCTCGACTCCAAGAAACACAAATACACCTATCTGGAGACCGACGGCGGTCACATCTGGCGCAACTGGCGAATCTATCTCACAGAATATACACCACTACTTTTTAAAAAATAAAAGCGTATGAAAAAGACCATGTTTTTCGCCCTCGGCATGACCACCTTGATGATGGGGTGTATGTCTGCCGACAAAGAGACTAAGAACACCATAAATCAGGAAGAGGTGATGTCAAAGCTGTCACTCGAAGACAAAGCACACTTCGTGATTGGTGTGGGTATGAAAGGTTTCTCAGGCAATGATGCTGTTATAGGCGCCACGCAGAGTCTTGTGCCTGGCGCTGCAGGTACTACCTATCCTCTCGATTCGTTAGGTATTCCTGCTGTGGTATTGGCTGATGGTCCTGCAGGATTGCGTATAGACGCAAAACGTGAAGGCGACTCTGCATCTTACTATTGCACCCACTTCCCTATCGGAACGCTCTTAGCTTCAACATGGAACACTCAACTTGTAGAAGAGGTAGGTCAAGCTATTGGCGAGGAGGTGAAGGAGTATGGTGCCGACGTTCTCTTGGCTCCAGCCCTTAACATTATGCGTAATCCGTTATGCGGACGTAACTTCGAGTACTATTCCGAGGATCCTGTTGTGGCAGGTAAGACGGCAGCAGCCTATATACTTGGCGTACAGAAGAATGATGTTGGTACGAGTATCAAGCACTTTGCTGCAAACAATCAGGAGACCAATCGAATGAACACCGATGCACAGATCTCTCAACGTGCTCTGCGTGAAATCTATCTGAAGGGATTTGAGATCGCTATCAAGGAGTCAAAACCTTGGACGGTGATGACATCCTACAACTATATCAACGGTACATACGCTTCTGAAAGCAAGGATCTCGTCACCACTATTCTGAGAGGTGAATGGGGATATGAGGGTACTGTAATGACAGACTGGTTCGGTGGTAAAGATGGTGCAAAACAGATGTGGGCTGGTAATGATATGCTGCAACCTGGCAAGAACGAGCAATTCGACAGCATCATATCTGGCGTTAAGAGTGGTAAACTTGACGTCGCAGACCTTGACCGTAATGTAAAGCGCGTGCTGAACCTCGTAGAAAAAAGTCCGCGCTTTCAAGGTTATCAATATTCTAACAAACCAGACTTGAAGACTCATGCTGCTGTAACACGACAGTCTGCTGCAGAGGGTATGGTGCTCATGAAGAACAACAAAGCGTTGCCATTCAATAAAGACATTAAGAATGTGGCACTATATGGCTGTACCTCATACGATTTCATTGCCGGTGGTACAGGTTCAGGTAATGTAAACCATGCATACGTTGTTTCACTTGTTGATGGTTTGAAGAATGGCGGTTATATCATCTCTGATGAGTTGAAGAGCGCATACGAGACCTATATTGCCGACAGCAAGAAGAAAGCAGAGGCTGCTCTCGAGGAGATGGCGAAGAAAGACCCTAAGAATGCCTCACTTGTAAAGTTCCTTCCTGGTACCCTACCTACAGAGAAGCAGTTTACTGTTGACGAACTGACCAAACAGGCAAAGACGTCTGATGTGGCTGTGATTACAATAGGACGCATCTCAGGTGAGTTTTTGGACCGTAATGTGTCAAACTTCAATCTTAACGACTCTGAGACAAAGCTCATCAAGCAGGTATGCGATGTATATCATAAGGTTGGCAAGCAGGTGATTGTATTGCTTAACATCGGTGGTGTTATCGAGACTGCTTCTTGGAAGGAACTTCCCGATGCTATTCTCTGTGCTTGGCAAGCAGGACAGGAAGGTGGCAATAGCGTTGTAGATGTTCTCAGCGGCAAGCAGTCTCCTTCTGGTAAGTTCACAATGACATGGCCTGTTAAGTTCACCGATGCCTATTCGTCAAAGAACTTCCCTATCGACCAGGATCCACGTATTGACATGTTGAACCAAGGTCAGAAAGGAAATGTGAAGAATGTTGACTATACCGATTATGAAGAGGACATCTATGTAGGTTATCGGTACTTTGATTCGTTTAATGTGCCTGTAAGCTATCCATTTGGTTTCGGACTCAGCTATACTACATTCGAATACTCAGATGCGAAGATTGCAGAAAAGGATGGTGGCTATGAGGTGAACGTTACTATCAAGAACACAGGTTCATACGAGGGTAAGGAAGTTGTGGAACTTTATGTTTCTGCTCCCGACAATAAGGCAGCCAACAAGCCTGTGAAAGAGTTGAAGGCGTTTGCCAAGACAAAGTCGTTGAAACCTGGTGAGAGCGAGACCGTCACTCTCAATGTAAAGGCTGCTGACCTTGCCTCATTCGACGAGGTCAATTCTGCATGGGTTGTTGCCAAGGGCGAATATGAATTTATTGTAGCTGCTTCTGCCAAGGATATTAAGGCTACCCTCAAAGCTACTGCTCAGGCTCAGCAGACAAAGGCTAATAATGTATTGAAGCCGAATGTGAAGTTAAACCTTCTTAAGAGACAATAAATGTATACAACTTTCGCATAGCTCAAGTTGCAGTTTTTAAGGTTATACGGTTTTAGGTTTTCAGGTCGGAATGCTTATTAACGATGCTGACCTTATAACCTCAAAACCTTATAACCTATAAGTTGAGCTTGCGAAACTTTAACAAATATGAGACATATAAATAAATTTTCAATTCTGACAGTATCCTTGATGCTATGCAGTCTCGGTGGTTTTGCACAGGAGAAGCTATTCAATAGTGCAAGTGTACAATCTCCTATTGTCAATCCTGACGGCACCGTAACCTTTAATCTCTATGCTCCTAAGGCTGTTAAAGTCGAGGTTACAGGTGATTTCCTGCCAACCCAGCCCATAAAAGTCGAGGGCTATGGCACATACGACGCTCCTGGGGTAGCAGCTCTGACAGAGGGCAAGAATGGAGTATGGTCATATACTACAGGTAAACTCGCTCCTGAAATGTATAGCTATACCTTTAACATTGACGGAATGACAGGTGTGAAGGATCCATCCAACATCTATGTAAACCGTGATATCGTTTCATTCACTAATATTTTTATAGTAAGTGAAAAGAAGGGTGATAAAGGCGATTTGTATAAGGTCAATGAAGTTCCTCACGGCAATCTCTCGAAAGTATGGTACGATAGTCCTACTCTGAAGATGCAACGCCGTATGACAATCTATACTCCTGCTGGCTATGACATGGGTGGCAAATACCCAGTACTCTACCTGTTGCATGGCTCTGGTGGTGATGAGAATGCATGGAGCGAATTGGGACGTGCAGCACAGATTCTCGACAACCTGATTGCCACAGGTAAGGCAAAACCAATGATTGTGGTGATGCCTAATGGTAATCCGAACTGTCAGGCAGCCCCAGGAGAATGGTCATTTGGAATGTACACCCCAGGTTTCCGTGATGGAGGCACAGGTCCAACAGAACCTGCCGTAGCAACGATTCCTGCCAGTTTCATGGATATAGTGAACTATGTGGATAAGAACTATCGTACTATCAAGAGCCGTGCAGGTCGTGCAGTATGCGGGCTGTCAATGGGCGGAGGTCATACATTCGGCATAAGCCTTACCTACCCTACTACGTTCGACTATTACGGACTTTTCTCTGCAGGCCTACATTTGGGCAAGGACTTCAATATGAATCAACCATTCTCTGAGCAGATAAAGGCTGATCCAGATTTTGAGAAGCAGTCCGCCACTCTCTTTGGAAGTAAGCCAAAACTCTATTGGATAGCCATGGGTAAGACAGACTTCCTATATCAGAGTTGTGTTGACCTCCGTGCATACTGGGATACAAAGAATTATCCGTATGAGTACCTTGAAACCGATGGTGGTCACATCTGGCGTAACTGGCGAATCTACCTTACAGAGTTTGCCCAGAAGATTTTCAAATAATCAATAAACATGATAAAACCGACAATAAAAAATGCAGAATGTCTGATTGTTCTGATTATATGATTTATATGTCAGAATCATCAGTTAAATTATGTTAGAAAAACCAACCTAAGGCTAAAAGTTTTCTTAGGTTGGCTTTTTTTTCTTAACTTTGCGCTCGCTAAATGAAACGTGCGCCAGCCTTCGGGCTGACATGCACTTTTAGCTTCACGCGAGGTGATTCGCACGTTGCGCTCGCTAAATGAAACGTGCACCAGCCTTCGGGCTGACATGCACTTTTAGCTTCACGCGAGGTGATTCGCACGTTGCGCTCGCTAAATGAAACGTGCGCCAGCCTTTGGGCTGACATGCACTTTTAGCTTCACGCGAGGTGATTTGCACGTTGCATCTTAATCAAAGATATCAAAAACCTAAAATAATGAAACAAAATAATGTAAAGCCTGCAGAAGGCAAATTGGGAATTCTTGTTGTCGGAAACGGAGCCGTGGCAACAACCTTCATGACTGGCGTGCTTATGACCCGCAAGGGACTTACAAAGCCAATTGGTTCAATGACTCAATATGATAAGATTCGTGTTGGCAAGGGTGCAGACAAGAAATACCTCCATTACAAGGATATTGTCCCTATGACGGATCTGAAAGACATAGTATTCGGCTGCTGGGATGTATATCCTCAGAATGCATACCAAAGTGCTATGTATTGTGAAGTCCTCAAGGAAAAGGACATCAACCCTGTGAAGGACGAACTGGAGCAGATTGTTCCTATGAAGGCTGCATTCGACAAGAACTTTGCAAAACGACTTGAAGGCGACAACGTGAAAGACTGTAAGACACGTTGGGACATGGTCGAGGCGCTTCGTAAGGATATACGTGATTTCAAGACAGAAAAAGGATGTGCACGTATTGTTGTACTCTGGGCTGCCTCCACAGAAATCTATGTACCTGTAAATATGGAGGTACACGATACTTTGGAGCACTTGGAGGCTGCTATGAAGGCAAACGATACTGAAAATATCGCCCCTTCTATGTGCTATGCGTATGCAGCTCTTGCAGAAGGAGCACCTTTCATCATGGGAGCTCCTAACACCACCGTTGATATTCCTGCTATGTGGGAAATGTCAGAAAAGACAAAGATGCCTATCGCTGGTAAGGATTTCAAGACCGGACAGACACTCGTGAAGTCTGGTTTCTCCCCTATTATCGGTACTCGCTGCCTCGGACTTAGCGGTTGGTTCTCAACCAATATTCTTGGCAATCGTGACGGACTTGTACTTGACGAACCTGCAAACTTCCGTACTAAGGAGGTTTCAAAGCTTTCTACACTTGAGACAATTCTTAAGCCTGAAGATCAGCCAGACCTATATACTGATTATTATCACAAGGTCCGCATCAATTATTATCCACCTCGCAACGACAATAAGGAAGGATGGGATAATATCGACATATTCGGATGGATGGGCTATCCTATGCAGATAAAGATTAACTTCCTTTGTCGTGACTCTATCCTCGCTGCCCCACTCTGCCTTGACCTTTGTCTGTTGTCAGACCTTGCAGCTCGCGCAGGAAAATATGGAATACAGCGTTTCTTAAGTTTCTTCCTAAAGTCACCTATGCACGACTATACCAAGGGTGAAGAGGCTGTAAACCATCTGTATCAGCAATACACGATGCTGAAGAATGCGATTCGTGAAATGGGTGGTTACGAAGCCGATGAAGAGATTGATTAATTTATTTATAAGCAACTCATTAGCTTACGATTATTAACTTGTAACTTTAATCAAGAATAAGTGGCAAAGCAATCGTATATACAGGCCAATAAAGACTGGCTTGCTGAAAAAGCTAAGGAAGAAGGCGTAAAGGCTCTTCCCAAGGGCGTATATTACAAGGTGTTGGCTGAAGGCGATAAGAATAGTCTTCAGCCAACACGCCGTAGTATCGTGACTGTTCACTATACAGGCAAGACTATCAACGGCAAGAAATTTGATTCAAGCCGCGGAGGTACTCCTCCTGCTTTCCGCCTTAGCGAACTTATCGAGGGATGGATAATAGCAATCCAACAGATGCACATTGGTGACAAATGGGAAGTATATATCCCTGCAGAACTCGGCTATGGTAAATTCTATCAGCCAGGCATTCCTGGTGGATCAACTCTCATCTTCGAAATAGAACTTCTTGGTGTGGCGTAATACTAATATCGTGCACAAAAATCCGATTATATTTGTCTCATTAGTTCTAATCCTATCGACTTCATGCAGGACAAAACAATATGAGGAATTCTCTACCCCGATTCTATCGAAAGAGAAAATCGTTCCAGAGCATTATCCTGATGTTTTCCTTATAATGTATGATGCCAAAATAGGAAAAGAACCCTTGCTTGAAGCCATAAAAGAATACAAGTGTGAGATCATATACGATTATGGCACCATTAACGGCATGGCCTTGAAAAAGCCAGAAGATAAGACTCTTGAGGAGACTATGCAGTATTTCAAGAAGGTAAAAGGGGTGACGAATGTAGAATACGACCATATCATACGCCTTACCGACCCTGTTAAACCCAAATTAGAGACAAAATGAAGAAAATCACATTCATCTTGGTAATGCTTTTGACTATTGTTGCATGTAGCGAAAAGCGAACTGCTACTATTGGGAATGAAATAGAAAGTAAAGATGTGCCGTTTGAAGTTGCCAGAAACTATTTCTTCAAGAATAATCCGGGCATATTACCTGATAATCCCAAAATAACCACGGAAGAAGAATTTAATAAGTTCTTCGGTATGGCTACTACTATGGGTAAGGATGGCAAACCTACAGCTATTGATTTCAGCAAACAGTTTGTAATAGCCGTTGTTTTGCCTGTAACGGATATTGAAACTGAAATAAATCCCGTGAAGGTTGAAGAAAAGGGGGATTCCCTACTCTATTCATACGAGATAAAGAAAGGTGAGAAGCAATCATATAGCATTCAGCCAGTTTCTATAATCATCCTTGACAAGAAATACGAGAATAAAACTATTATACTCGCAAATAACCAGGAAACAACATATTTCCCTGCTATTGACCACTATCTTACAGAGCAAATAGGCAGCCAATATGCCAAAGGCGAACATAGCGTTCCTTTCCACAGCATCGTGAGAGTAGATGAAAGTAATGCAGAGGACATCCTCGTATGGGGTGATTTCTGGGTATTCAATTACAATCAGGTTGGCGACACTTTGAAATGTGTGTCAGGAGGCAATCATCCCGGACTTATGCATATCTGCCAAACAGATAATGGCTTCAAAGTAACAGCCTTCGAGCAAGTAGAAGACGGTTCAAGGAACTTGCCGACAGCCAAGAAGATATTTGGTGAGAAGTTTAGAGCATTTCAAGCTATTCATAGCGATGAGCAGAAACGTGAGAGATTAAGAGCTGATGTTCTTAAATCCTATGTCAAGAAACATAACCTCAAGGTCTCTATGTATCAGGATTTTGGATGGCCGGCAAAGAAACTTGGAATATAACAGATTGGATTAATAAAAAAGCAGAGCTCAAACTATTTGGGCTCTGCTTGTTCTTTTATTGAATATGGGTGTAGATAACGCCTCGTTGCGGTTTTAACTTCTTCTGCTTCATAAGTTCACGAACAGTAACGAATGTATAGCCACGTTCCTTAAGAATCGGGATAATACGGTCAACAGCCTCTACAGTCTTGGAATTACCTTCAAAATCATGCAGAAGATATATAAGACCATCCTTAGCGGCAGCGAGGATCTTCTCTACACGCTGATCCGCAGATACGTTGTCTTCCCAGTCATTTGAACCCTCACCACAGATGAAGGTAAGGTCGATATTATCATACATAGTTTGGTTTAACGCAATATAAGGCGGACGGAACAACTGAGGACGCTCACCAATGTATTTTGCGACCAATGCTGATGTGAATTCAATCTCAGACTTAATGGAATCAGCACTTAGCGTAGGCATATTAGAGTGTGTCTTGCTGTGATTCTCTATGTCATGCCCTTCGTTATGAGCACGAACCATCACCTTTGCACTCTCTTCGTTGATATTCTTGCCAATGACGAAGAATGAAGCCTTGACATTATGCTTTTTCAATACATCGAGCATCTGTACGGTGGTCGTGGTATTAGGACCATCATCAAAGCTCAATGCCACAAGTTTACTCTGACTAAATGCTGCTGAGCACATAAGAAACGACATTAAAGATATTATTGTTCTTTTCATAAATGATATTTACTATTTACTATGTACTATTTATTTACTATTTACTTTCGCCACAGGCATTTACTATTTGCGCTTTGCGAAAATTATTAATATCTTCCAATAGTACATTAAACTTGTTCATTCAATTCTATTATCTCTAAATCCTTTATTGTATCTTTGTCTATTACAAAGCGGATGAGAGTCCGAACTGGCTGTTGTCCGTATAATCCTGCTGCTCCGGGATTGATATGCAGACAACCGAGTCTCTTATCCATCATAACCTTCAGGATATGCGAATGTCCGGAAATGAAAAGTCGTGGCGGATTTGTCATTATCTCGTGAAAGATACTACGGTCATATTTTCCCGGATATCCACCGATATGCTTCATCAGGACATCTACTTCCTCGCACATAAATCGCTGTATCTCAGGAAACTCGCGTCTTACATCCGTACCGTCTATATTGCCATATACAGCACGAAGAGGTGCAACTGCCCTTAGTTTATCAGCAATCTCAAGCGTTCCCATATCACCTACATGCCATATCTCGTCACACTCGGCAAAATGCTTTGCGTAACGCTCATCCCAATGTGAATGGGTATCAGAAAGAAGTCCTATACGTTTCATATTATATTTGCCTACAAAAATACAAATAAATCGTCATATACACAAGACTAATAGCAATAATTAACCATTTCCCTTAAATTCAATATGTTTTTACTTGTACAAGCACAGAAAAAATCGTAATTTTGCCCTTAAAATAGTAAATGGTACATAGTTAAATAGTAAATTCCATAGATGCTTTTTCGTCTTCTCGATGATAAACCCAACATATTTCCCGACCCTCATTATGGTGAGGATGACGGATTGATAGCCATAGGAGGCGACTTGTCTCCTGAGCGTCTCATTACCGCATACAACAACGGTATATTCCCTTGGTATGGTTACAAGGAAAACGAGGAAATCATGTGGTGGTGTCCTCTCGACCGCTTTGTCATCTTCCCCAAGGAAATCCACATCAGCCATTCCATGCGCCAACTGATTAAGAAAGGCACATACAAAACGACAATAAATCAAGCATTTGAAAAGGTAATCGAGAATTGCAGCAAGACAGACAAGCGCAACGAACAGGTTGGAGCTTGGCTTGGCAACGACATGATAAATGCCTATAAAAAGATGTACGAACTCGGGCTTGCTGTCTCCGTTGAGGTATGGGATAAGGAAGGTAATCTCGTTGGAGGTTTGTATGGCATCAACATCAACTACAACTTCTTTGGCGAGAGTATGTTCTCCCTCGTTCCAAGCGCATCAAAACTTGCTCTCATATATCTTGCCGAGCAACTCAAGCCTTTTGGCGGCATAATCGACTGCCAGTTTGAAACTCCCCATCTCCTAACTATGGGTGGCAGACATATCACATACGATGAATATATGACATATCTCAGGGCTTAGAATGTATTTATACAATCCCAATACATAAGATCATCTCTAACATACCCGATTTTTCCATCAACTTTCACTTTAAACCAATCATCTGTACTATAATCGTCCTGAGAAGGAACATATCCCAGACAATCTACAGGACTTGGCATATCTCCATACAATTCACATATAGTGCCAATTACACGACTTTTCATACTTGGCAATGCTCTCACATTTACGATTTTTTTCTTTTCCCCATTCTTTATCGTATATTTAACTTCAGAAGATATCCAGACACAGCCCTTTCCATCTTTCGCTCTATATTCTACCGCCCTGTGACCATTCTTTGGAACTCTTCCATAATCCTGTGCTACTATAAAATAAGAATCACCACAATCACCCATAAAACGACCAACAACCTCTCCTTTATCGTTTTCTACCACCCATGCACAATTAGGATAAATACCTTCAACAGGGCTAACTCCCTCTGGAGAAGTAATAGCTAAATCCATTTCTGGACGGAAATTTTCTGAATGCCATTCCATATACTGAGATGGAGCCTGAAAATCAACAAAAACACAACTACCTTCGCCATAACAAAATATTTTATCTTGTCCATCAGGATACATAACAAACGAAGAACCTTTCCATAGTTCTCCTGGAAGAAAATAACTCGTATGATCTTCAGTCTTTATCCTTAATGTAAAATCATCAATCTGATGGTTTGCCCAACGTGTTGCAGGACTCAACCTATACATTATAAGAAATTTCTTTTCTGATGTATAGCCCATGTGATACCTATATGTATGATGCACAATATTTTTGCCTTTTTTAAAGGTGGCATCAAAGTAATAAGCGTATGAATATTCAACAAGCAACTCAGGCTTCGGCGACAAAGTATCAGCAATAACAGCATTCTCATGACTTAATTTTTCGCCATTCATCATTACTGTAAAGTCATGAATAAACGGATGAATACCATTATTATTCAGAGGAGCCAAATCTTCATCAGGACCGGGAGCTTCAAATGCCATTTTAACAGTCTTAGTATCACTGTTATTCATAAACTCATAATATACATCAACAATTGCGAAGCTATCTTTTCCAATCGTAATTGTCAGAATTTCCTTTGCAACTGATATGTCGGTTTCTTGAACAGGAACCAAACCTGAACCTGAAGCATAATATACGCCATCATTAGCTTTTCCGAATAATGTCGTTAGCAACATCAAAATTGTTAGTGATATATATTTCATTATGATTCTTATTTTTTGATTTTCACCAGCAAAAGTATAATAAAAATATCAAATCGCCAAATTTTCATCCTTGTTTCAAAGAAAAAAGCACCTTGGGTATATAATTTTGCTTATGATACTCCATCGTAAGTCCATCGTTCCTCCATCGATTCTCCATCGAAACGATGGACCATCGATGGAGTATCGATGGAGCATCTACGGAGGATGAGGTATGAATCAACGTCTTTACATACAGATTATAGGGGACTCACAAAAACTTTTCACACGTTTCCTTTTGTAATATCATAATTATTTTGTACTTTTGCCAACGCAATAATAATAATCAAATCTATATGAGACATTACTTCGTCCTTTTGTTTTTAGCCGTGACTTTATCTTGTTCTGCGAAACAAGGCGTTTCACAGCAGACTGACAATAAGCATACATTCGTAGTTGACGAGAACCTCCCAGCCCCCGAAAAAAACTTTGAAATACTATCTGGTGAACTTATTGCCAAACAATGGGCTAGCGAGAATAAGGTAAACAAAACCATTGCGTATAGCTTTGAAAACGAAGATCTATGTAATCTCGGACAAGATAATTTCTTCAAATGTATGGTTCAAGCTTATGCCGGCCATCATTCTGTTATTCTGTCGCCTGATATTATCTGGAATGTCATAGCACAGGGATTCAGTCAGCACGTCAACAATAATCCAGAGGCTTTGCGTGACAGAATTGTATATCACGAGAAAGGCAAGATTACCCTTTCTGTGATAACCAAGGAGGATTTGCATTCACCTAACGTGAAATGGGACGAACTTCTTGATACTTTCGAGAAACAGATTACCGAAAACACCAAGGACAATCTTGCTGATGTGATGCGAGCAGATTTCAGCACAACTGACAAGACAGCACGCATAGTATCACAGATGACATTGATGAGTTCGGTCAAGTCTTTCTTAAATTATGAAATCCATTATAAATGTGGTATTCCAAGTATTACAATTGAAGGTACTCCAGAGGACTGGCAAAAGGTATTGAAGAAAACCGAGCAACTGAGAAAATACGACCTCGACTGGTGGGTGGATGATCTCGTACCTATTCTTAATGAATTTGTAAAGGCTTCCGAGGGAAAGGTTGAAAAGGCATTCTGGCAGAGTATAGTCAAGCAAAAACGTGTAGATGAACTTAGAAGAAGCAGTTGCGGTTCTAAAAATGGAACAAAACTTGATGGTTGGTTTCTTAAATTGATGCCATACACTAAGAAAGGAGAGAGAACCCCCAAAGAGATTCTATGTGATTCCGATATGCCTGCACAGATGCTAAGTATTGATTTCCAGTATAAAAACACACAAAAGAGCACAACAACTCCAATGGAGATGCTGTGCGGTTTCGTGGGTATTGAGGTTGATTCTACGACCAATACCATGCGTCCCAAATTAGGGTGGATGGTATGCGAGAAAAACATACAGCTTGAGTTGGAAGCTATAACAGAGAATACAATTCAAGTACATGAGATTCCCGATTTACTGCAAAGCATCGAGTATGAACCATCTATTTCCCTAACACTTTTAAAAGACGACATCAAGTTTCCTGATTGGTTTGGTAATCTGAGAATTGACAGAATTAAGCTTGAAGTTTCAAAGAACAATGACGGGGTTAAGGAAAAACTGGAAAAGATATTCCCAAACAGGATTGTAACATCAGAAAAGGTAGATGAAGAATTTACAAAATATATAGTACAGGTAAAGAAGAGCTTTGAGCCTGAAAATCATATATTCACAAAAATTCAATTAGACAATTCTCTTCGGGCAAAACAAGCAGATTTCCATGACGAGTATAAACTCATAAAAGAAAATCGTCGTATTCCAGAATCCCATAATGGAAGTGTGGCCATAGAGTGCTTTGTAGATATTGATGGTTCAATTTCTGATTTTGAGATAATAGATGATTGGACTTCCGCTACTAACGAAATGAAGGAAGAAGCATTGAGACTGGCAAGATTATTGCCAAAATACACTCCTGCAATGGTTTCAAACGTAGAGAATGAACCACTTCATAAGGTCAAAAGTAAATATATTTTATGGATTCCTTTCTAATTAATAAATAAAATAACAAATCAATCATGCTACTCTTTGTAGCATAATCATTATGGAATATCTACCAAAAGACCCGGCAATATTGGTTTCTAGCATAAACATGCTTTTGCGTGATGAGGAATTCGATACCCTCGAATCTCTATGCTATAGTTTTAGTCGTGAACCTGAAGAGATAAAGGATTACCTGCTTCAGAATGAATATGTGTATAGCGAGGAGCAGAAGCAATTCAGGCCGGTGGGGTATGATAAGACCCACCCCTGCCCCCTCCCATAAAGGGAGGGGAATAATTACCTTTTATCATCACGAGTAATTACATTAAAGTTTCGTTACTATCCACTCCCCTCCCTTTATGGGAAGTCCGATGTTGATAACATCGGAGTATGTGTCAGGGGCTGGGGGGTGGGTCTTTTAATTCATGATTACAAAAGACGCAATAGAATCTGCTTTCTGTTTCTTTCATCAGAAACAACGTATATACCAGTATTCTACGCTGGATTGGCAGAAGGATGATATAGAATACGCCATTGGCGACTATGTTGATAATATGAACAAGGAACTATACTCAAGTCTCGCAAAGGGAAAGCCGCACTTTCTGCATAGCCACACCACCTTTGCGGAGGAATTGCTTGATGCCGTAGAAACCTTGGAAAGAATGTTGGAACAATAATGGAAGAAAAATCATACCATTCCTTACCGCTTATCGGCACATACAGAGAAAATGATGCTCTTACCCTATATAATGAGGTTAAGAAACATAACGATTTCGTGAACTTCATGAGGCTGTATATGCACGACGAAGATTATCATGTGGCCAGAAATGCCCTGTGGTCTATGACAAAGGCTACAGATAGCGAACTCTCGCAGCTTCAGCCAATATATAACGAGTTGATAGACCTTGCCATGAAAGCCAGTAACTCTTCCGTATGCCGTCTAACTCTCAACATCATAGAACGACTGAAAATGGAAGAAGACGACCTGCGTTCTGATTTCCTCGATTTCTGTCTTGAGAAGATGACAGCCATTGATGAACCTCCTGGCATTCAGTCTCTTGCCATGAAACTTGCCTATCGTATGTGCAAGTTCTATCCAGAGCTTATGAACGAACTTATTGTTACCCTCAAGGCTCTGGAGATGGATTTCTATACAGCTGCTGTGAAATCTGTGAGAAACAAGATTCTGAAGCCTAACCAAGCCTTCCCAAATGGGTAGTCCGATGTTGATTACATCGGAGTATGTGACAAGATGTGATTTGATGTAAAGTTTGTAGGTGAAAAATTTGGATTTCTGCTAAATAATGCCTAACTTTGCACTTGTCAAGCCGAAGGACGTGCGCCAGCCTTTGGGGCTGACACGCACTCTTGACTACGTACGAGGTGCAAAGCACGTTGTCACTTGTCAAGCCGAAGGGCTGACACGCACTCTTGACTACGTACGAGGTGCAAAGCACGTTGTCACTTGTCAAGCCGAAGGACGTGCGCCAGCCTTTATGAATCTAGGCTTACGCCGCTCTTTTATCAAAAGACGCTCAAATCCCATAAACTAAATGATTTGCAAAAAATTAAATTATCTACTAAAAAATCATGCAAAATTTCAAGTACTACGCACCAACACACGTTGTGTTTGGTCGTGACACAGAGAAAGAAGTTGCCTCTCTCGTAAAGAAATACGGAGGTAAGAAAGTCCTTTTACACTATGGTGGCCAGAGTGCCATTAAATCCGGTCTTTTAGCAACAGTTGAGAAGCAACTCTCTGATGCCGGGATAGAATATGTGAAACTTGGAGGCGTTAAGCCTAATCCACGTCTGTCTCTCGTAAGAAAAGGCATAGAGCTTTGTAAGGCCGAGAACATCGACTTCCTCTTGGCTGTAGGTGGCGGTTCTGTTATCGACTCTTGTAAAGCTATCTCTTCCGGCCGTTTCTACGATGGCGATGTATGGACACTCTACGAACATAAGGATCACGCAACGAAGTACCTTCCAATAGGTTGTATCCTTACCATACCAGCAGCAGGAAGCGAGATGAGCGACGGCTCTGTTATTACAAATGATGAGGTTAAGGGATGGTTGAAGAAAGACTATTGCGTGGATGATTTCCGCTGCAAGTTCGCTATTATGAATCCGGAACTGACCTTCACCCTACCAGCATGGCAGACCGCTTGTGGCATCACAGATATGATGATGCACACTATGGAGCGTTATTTCAGCAAGGATGACGATATGGAGATAACCGACGCAATCGCAGAGGCTGTTCTTCGCACTTGTATGAAAGAAGGCAGAAAGGCACTCGACAATCCTACCGACTATAAGAGTCGTGCCAACGTAATGTGGGCAGGTTCACTTGCACATAACGACCTTACCGGTTGCGGAACAACGGGCGACTGGGCAACACATTGTATTGAACATGAACTCTCAGGTATGTTCGATGTAAGTCATGGTGCTGGTCTTGCAGCTATGTGGGGCTCTTGGGCACGCTATACACGTGAGGAGAATATGCCACGCTTTGCACGTTTCGCACGTAATGTGATGTGTATCGATACAACAGGTATGAGCGACCTTGAAGCTGCCGAGGCTGGTATTCAGGCTATGGAGAAGTTCTTCAACTCTATCGGTATGCCTACTGACATCCACACCCTCATAGGCAAGGAGATTAGCGATGCAGAGATTGAGGATATGGCAGACAAATGCACCAACGGCGATACAACAACCGTTGGCGGGCTCAAGGTCCTCAAGAAAGCTGATGTCATCAAGATTTATCAGATGGCGAAATAGCCTAACCAAGCCTTCCCAAAGGGAAGGATGTTTGATAGTAATAAATACATAACAAAAATCCCCTATTCAATCCAAACAAGGAACTGAATAGGGGATTTTACTATATAAACTTCCTCCCCCTCGGGGGAGTCAGAGGGGGGCTTCTACTTCTTCAGCTTAAACCTCTGAATCTTACCGCTTATGGTCTTAGGAAGCTCATCAACGAATTCCACGACACGAGGGTATTTATACGGAGCAGTCTCATGCTTTACGTGATTCTGCAACTCCTTTGCCAAAGCATCGCCAGCCTTGTCCTTGTATTCATCGGCAAGAACGATGGTAGCCTTTACTATCTGACCGCGAATATCATCAGGAACAGCGGTAATAGCACATTCCACAACAGCAGGATGAGTCATAAGTGCGGACTCTACCTCGAATGGTCCTACACGATAGCCTGATGTCTTGATAACATCGTCCGAACGAGATACAAACCAAAGATATCCATCCTCATCACGATATACGATATCACCTGTATAATAGAGTCCGTTCTGGATTCTCTCCTTAGTCATATCCTCATCACGATAGTAGCCCTTGAAGAGTCCGAGAGGCTTGCCCTTATCCACACGTATCACAAGTTCTCCGTGCTCCATTGGTCCTACGCTCTTCTGTTCGCCATCTACGATGTCAATATCATATTGCGGATTCCTAACGCCCATAGCTCCTGGCTTTGGCTTAACCCAAGGATAGGTACCTACAACGAGTGTCGTCTCAGTCTGACCGTATGACTCATATATCATAATGCCTGTCTTCTGCTGCCATTCGTCGAACACACTCGGATTAAGAGCCTCACCTGCTGTGGTGCAGTATTCGAGGGATGAGAGGTCGTAAGCCGACAGATCCTCGCGAATAAGGAAACGATATATCGTAGGAGGTGCGCAGAACGAAGTGATATGGTAGTTCTGCATTATATGGAGGAGGTCAGCAGGTTTGAACTGACCTTCATAGTCATACACAAAGACTGTTGCTCCGGCTATCATCTGACCATAGAACTTACCCCATACAGCCTTGCCCCATCCTGTGTCGGCAAGTGTGAAGTGAAGTGATCCCTCATGCACGTTATGCCAGTACTTGGCTGTGAGGATATGCGCAAGCGGATAAGAGTAGTCGTGCATCACCATCTTAGGCTCGCCCGTCGTTCCACTTGTGAAATAGAGAAGGAAGTCATCTGTCACCTTGTTTCTCTCAGGAGCCTCGAAAGGCTCTGCCTCCTGAAGTCCGCGCCAGAAGTCATACCAGCCGTTAGGAATAGTAGGACCTATTGAAATGCAATGGCGCAAGGTTGGGCAGTAGCGCTTTGCCTTCTGTACGTTACAAAGCACGTTCTGGTCTCCGCAAGCCACGATATAGCCGATACCAGCCATGTGGCAGCGGTAGATGATATCCTTATCGGTGAGCATGTGAGTTGCAGGAATAGCAACGGCACCGAGCTTGTGAAGGGCAACCATGGTGTACCACCACTCTATCCTTCGCTTCAGTATAAGCATCACCCTGTCACCTTTCTTAACACCCATTTCCTGAAGGAATGAAGCGCATCTGTCGCTTGTGTTCTTAAAAGCGCGATAAGTGATGTGTTTCTGCTCACCTTTATCGTTTACCCAGATGATTGCCTCCTTGTCAGGCATCTGCTGGGCATACCGGTCGATTACATCATATCCGAAATTGAAATCCTCGGGTATATTGATTTTGAAATTTTGCAGGAAGTCCTCGTAAGAGGAGAACTCCGTTTTTTTCATAAATTGTTCAAGCATAACTTTTGTTTTGTTCTAGCAAATGCATGACAAAAGTACGAAAATATTTATAATAAAATAGCATTATTTTCTCTGAAATACCCATTTTTTAAAATAAATTATAGATTGCCACATACATTTTTGCGCACACCATTATTGTAATGTGCAATAGTTTTCTGTTCATTTGCGGTTTTCGGTTTTCCGTCATTTAAGTAGCAAACTGCTTTTTGCCGGAATAAAATCTTTAATGAAATGTAAGGGAAATGACTTAAAAATTTTCATTTTGTTCTATGGATGTTATTGGCGAAACCTTTCAATATCATCCCTAAAATTTACTTATAAACACAAAAAAATGCGTGTACCTATATATATCATAAAAGGAAGAAAACGCATAAAAAAACCGATAAAATCGATAACTTTTGCGAAAAAACGCCCAAAAATCGGTTATTTTGCGTGACTTTCACGTGACTGAAACATATTGTCACATTATTGTCACATTATTTTCTTGTATGTTTATGCTTTGTATCGTAACTTTGCACTCGCAAATTCAACAAAAAGTAAAAAGTAAGACAAATACTATGACAAAAAGAATTGTATTCTTGGTAATTGCGTTGGCAAGCCTCTGCTTGACATCCCACGCACAAATCACCCAGACCATTAGAGGCGTCGTAACTGATGCCGTAACACGTGAACCTCTCCCATTCGCAACCGTTCAGGTCGATAACTCCAAAGATAAGGTATGCATCACCGATAGCGTCGGAAAATTTCAGATTACAGGCATTACCGTAGGACGTCACACCGTGCGTTGTAACTATGTAGGTTTCCAAACCGTTGACCTCAGCGATGTGCTCGTTACCTCTGCTAAGGAAACCAATATTGATATCCGACTTCAGGAAGATCAGACCACCCTTCAGGATGTTGTGGTTCGTCCTAATCTCGCAAAGGAGAACACCTTAAATAAGATGGTACTCACAGGCGGACGTATGTTCAGCATCGAGGAGGCAAGCCGATATGCAGGCGGTTTCGATGACCCCGCACGTCTGGCAAGCTCTTTCTCTGGAGTTGCTACAAGTGGTGCTACAAACGGTATTTCTATCCACGGTAATGCCCCTCACCTACTCTCTTGGCGATTGGAGGACATCGAGATTCCTAACCCTAACCATTTCTCTGACATCTCGGTACTCGGTGGCGGTATTTTCTCCTCACTCTCAGCTATGTGTATCGGAAACTCCGACTTCCTCACCTCTGCCTTCCCTGCAGAATACGGAAATGCAGTTTCTGGTGTGTTCGATATGAAGATGCGCAATGGTAACGACAATAAGTACGAGCATGCTTTCCAGATTGGTGTGGCAGGTATCGATGTGGCTTCTGAAGGTCCGTTGAACAGAAAGACGGGTGCTTCCTATCTCGTAAACTACAGATACTCAATGACTGGTCTTGCCAGCAGAATGAAGCTTATTGACATGCAGGGGCAGGTAATGGACTATCAGGACCTTAACTTCAAGTTCAACATCCCAACACGAAAGGCAGGCACATTCACCGTATGGGGAACAGGATTCTTCGACCACTTCCATCGCGAGTCTTCTCCAAAGGACTGGGAATCAATGTTTGACGAGTGCTATGCGTTCAGCGACCAATGGATGGGTGCTATGGGCGTAGGACACGTTCTGCCTATGAAGCACGGACAGTTGAAGAGCAGCATTGGTGTGACATACAACAAGGACGAGTTCACACAGGATGTATATAAAAACCTTCCTGACGACATCTATACAAGAGACAATACCGACGGACTGGAACGTGAACCTTTCTTCGCAGAGGCAAGAAGCTTTACAAACATTACAGCCCGTACCACCTATACACACCGTCATTCCAACCGCTGGCTGGCTCAGTATGGTGCCGTAGCTACAGCTATGCTCTTCGATATGAATATCAGGACAGCATACGTTCTCCACGATAAGCTTCATACTATATGTGATAACGACGGCAGCACAACGCTTTTCTCTGGCTTCACGGCACATTCGTTCACGCTCAACCCAAAGACTACCCTCAACGCAGGATTCAACGTACAGCACCTTCTTCTCAATGGTGCTACAACCTTCGAGCCTCGTGCGAGCATGTCACACAAGCTGAGCGATGACATAAGCCTCGCTTTAGCCTACGGACTTCACAGCCGTGCGGAGAAAACCGATATCTATTTCACACGCAATATCCCACAGCCTGATGAGAGTAACAACTGGAACCCTACGGTTGATCCAAACAGCGATGAACTTGTAAACAAGAAGCTCGGATTCACCAAGAGCCATCACCTCATGGCTACCTTCGGTTGGAAACTCTCTGACCATTGGAACCTCAAGGTAGAGCCTTTCTATCAGTATCTGTTCAATGTTCCGGTAGAGGATGGCAAGCCTTTTTCTGTGCTCAACCGTCAGAGCTTCTATCTCGACAAGGCATTGGTAAACAAGGGTAAGGGCCGCAACTACGGTGTTGATATCACTCTTGAGCGATATATGCACAACGGCTGGTACGGAATGGCTAACGGCTCATTCTTCAGCAGTAAGTATAAGGGTGGCGATGGCAAATGGCGTCACACTCTCTTCGACCGCAACTATATCATCAACGTGCTTGGCGGTAAGGAATGGATGCTTGGACGCAACAACAACAACATGCTTAGCATCAACGTAAAGGCAACGCTTCAGGGTGGTGACAGAGACACCCCTCTTGATAAGGAAAGTACCAAAAAGCACCCTAATTATGAAGTGCAATACTTTGAGGACGAGTGTTTCTCTAAGCAGTATGACCCTATGCTGATTATCCACTATACCATCAGCTATCGCATCAACAAGAAGAAGCTGTCACACGAGTTCAGCATCAAGCACATCAACTGCACAGGCACCAAGAGCCAGTATGGTTACACCTACGACTATCACAAAGATGAATTCAAGGAGTCAACCTTCACACTCTCTCTGCCTAATATCAGCTACAAGATTGAGTTCTGATTTAGTGGAAAGAGTAAAGTGTAAAGAGTAAAGTATAATGTATAAAGAATAATACAGTTTGCATTGCCGCTTAAGGATTATCCTTAGGCGGCTTTTATTTATAATGATTATCCGCAATTAGGTGATTGCAGATAATCATTTACATATTATAACGTCAGTTCAGCAAATTTATGCGGACGAGTCCTGAAAGGACGACACCTAATAGGGCAGTCCGTGAGGGCTGTTATTCGGTATATGTGTGATTAAAGGAGCGCTGTAAGTGCGACACCTAAAAACATAGATAAATACAATAGGTGTCGGTCCTACAGACCTCATCCTTTTAGGTATCGCTCCTTCAGAGCTCTTTCAACTACATGATATTCAATAATATACAAGTAGACGAATTCATCGAACTCACGTTAAATTAATTTACAGGTTTAATTTTCTTTTAATTTACTTTCTAAATCAGAGGCGCAAGCCCAGTGTTTCTTATTGGATTAAGATTGCGTAGATTGGGAATTTGCTTTAGCTTGATGAGCTTAGCGTAAAATTGCTAGTCGGTTTGCGCCCCGAAGGGGCAACGAGCCAATAGCCCAGGGCAACGCCCTGTGGTATAGGTTAAATGGGGGATTCAACGCCCTGAAGGGGCAAAAGCC